>CAWKFY010000017.1:0-82721 GCA_963848815.1 uncultured Chloroflexia bacterium | reverse complement strand
CATGCGGTGGAATTAAAGAATCAGTAGTTATATCGCCAGCAGCCAGGTCCTCTTCGATCGCCCTGTCGACGAGGTCTTCGATTTGAGGCAGATAGTCATTTAACTTAATCATCTAAACATCTTTATTGGCGAGATAAGTGCAGTATCCATAGCTAACGGGCCCCGTCTTAGTCACATCACAGGGAAAATCAGGGCATTCGAAGCAGAGCCGGACATTCTTAGAAAAGGCGCAAGAAGCTATTTTGCAGAGAGGATTTTCCCTGGGCATGCAGCCTGTTTCACCGTTGGGACAAGTGCCTTTGGTCATCCTGGGACACTTTTCACATGCTATTCCGCAAACGCCGATTTTCATTGAGCATCCGCTTCATGATATCAGGGATTCAATAAATAGATCGCGAAGTTCAGTACGGTAGCGTAACTGACCCAAAGGATATAGGGGATCAGGAGCAACGAGGCAGTCTTCGAGACCTTATAAAAATTGAGTATGGTCAGGAGGATGGCCGTCCACAACGGCACGATAACCAGGAGCCCGATGAGCGGTGATTTTAGTCCGAAGAAGGCGTAAGACCAGAGAGCGTTCAGAAATAATTGCACCGTGAATATTATTATGCTTTCCCTGACCTGAAACTGCCGGAAACCGCGGCGCCAGATAAGAAATACCGAGACGCCCATAAGGATATAAAGCAGAAACCAGACCGAAGCGAAAAGCCATGGGGGAGGTGTAAAGGATGGCTTTTGCAGCATCGAATACCAGCTGGGTATGGCCCCGCCGGTGAACAGCGACCCTAATAAGCCGGCGCCTATGCAGACGGCGAGGCTTATGAGGAGCTTCAACCAGTCGCGCAGCCTATTTTGTGTTATCCAATTATCCGGAAAATGCATAGCAGCTTCGCTTAATCGGGAAACACTTACCTGAGTCCAGCAAATAATATACGAATCCACGTATTAACTCAACCTGCCGAGACTAAAGCCACGGCCTTCCTCCCTTTGTTGACCTGTGGAGGCTATGCTAAAATCGTTACGAGGGCTGTCTCACTTAGGGACAGCCCCGTATGTGTTTGACTATGAATTTATATTATTTGAACAACATAGTAGAGAAATTTCCGCAATTCAAGCGGATCTCTGAGATGTTGCAAAAAGATACTGGAAGCCGGTTAAGGCTGCATTTGCCGGAGCAGGCGTACAGCTATTTCGCCGCCTCGATTTTCAACTCGCTCGGGGTACCCGTTTTGCTGGTTGCCGCCCATCCTGATTCGGCGGCCAGGATCTGTGAGCAGGTGAAGCTCTGGCTTTTTCACGATATTGATGCAAGCTTCTTTCCTGAAATAGATTTGCTGGGCGGGACGTCCGCCTCAGATCCCGTAATTAATTCAGACCGCATGAAAATTCTGGACATGCTCTCCTGCTACGATAAGGCTGATGACGACCATAAGCGTCCATTTGTAGTTACGAGCGCCCTGGCCTTGGCCGGCCGTTCGCAGGGAAAGGATAAAGTCGAGGCCGCACGTATTTTGCTGGAGAAAGGTCGCCGTATACCCCAGGCGCAGTTGCTGGAGCGCTTGCAGGCTATGGGGTACAAGTACGAAGAAGTGGTAGAGATACCGGGCACGTTTTCAAAACGAGGCGGTATTGTGGATGTCTATCCCGCCGGCCGCCAACTGCCGGTACGCATCGAGCTCTTCGGTGATGAGGTGGATAGCATCAGGGAATATGACTCCAGGACGCAGCGCTCGCAGGCACAGCTTTCGTCGGTCGGCATCCCGCCTTCGCAGGATATTTTAGCCGCCGGCGATGCCAATATATTGGATTACCTGCCTGAGAAAGCTGTTTTGATCATGGATGATCCACAGCAGATTGAAGAAGAAATAAGGAAGATTGAAGATGAAGCCGGTGATTTGGAGTCCTCTATTAATCAAGATAAAGGAGAGGCTCAGGGGGCGGCCTATTTTACCTGGGATGAAATAACAGCTAAGGTGGAAGCTCGTGATAAGGTTATCCAGCTCAGTGCCTGGGATGATGACGCCGCGTTTAGCAAAGATAGTGATCTTCCGTTTAAGGAGGCGCCCGATTTTGTAGCCAGGTTTTCTGCTTTTGCCGAGCGTCTGCCCGAGTTGAGGCGTGAAAATAAGCGGATAGTTATTGTTAGCCAGCAATCAGAGCGGCTGAAGGAGTTGCTCATCGAGCAGAACATTGAGGTTGCTCCGGCCGGCTATCTTGAGCAGCTACCGCTTGAAGGTTCGTTGACACTTATACACGGCTCAGTCGGGGGAGGATGGCGGCTCGACGATGAGCTTCTGCTGATGACCGACCGGGAGCTGTTCGGGACCTTGAAGCAGCGCAGGACGGTGAGATCACGGCCGGTGCCGCATCATCTATTCCTGAATGATATTAACGTGGGAGACCTGGTAGTGCATGTTGAGCACGGGATCGGCCGGTTTGCAGGCGTAACGATGAGGGTCAGCGCCGGCGTCGAGAAGGAATATCTGGTTCTTGAATATGCCGGCGGCGACACTCTATATGTGCCTGTAGACCAGGTATCACGTGTAAGCCTGTATATAGGAGGGGGAGAACGTACACCGGCCCTCAGCCGCCTGGGGTCGCAGGAATGGAACCGGGCGCGTCAGAAGGTCAAGGAATCGGTGGCCGATGTCGCTGGCGAGTTGATCGAACTATACGCCGCCCGGGAGGCCGGCAGAGGACTGGAATTTTCGCCCGATACTCTCTGGCAGCAGGAGCTCGAAGCATCTTTTCCCTACGTTGAAACAGCCGACCAGCTCGACGCCTTGAAGGCAGTCAAGGCAGATATGGAATCTTCGAAGCCCATGGACCGTCTGGTATGCGGTGATGTAGGTTATGGCAAAACCGAGGTTGCTGTGCGGGCTGCCTTTAAGGCGGTGATGGATGGTAAACAGGTTGCGGTGCTGGTGCCCACCACCATCCTGGCGGAGCAGCACTTGAATACTTTCAGCGAGAGGCTAAAGGCTTTCCCGGTCAACGTGGCTGCCCTGAGCCGTTTTTGCAGTCACAGGGAACAGATGGATATCGTAGAGGGGATTAAAGATGGGACAACAGATATATGTATAGGAACGCACAGGCTGCTGCAAAAGGACGTCGTTTTTAAAGACCTGGGCCTGGTCATCATCGACGAGGAACAGCGCTTCGGCGTTGCACATAAAGAGCATTTTAAAAAAATGAGGCAATCGGTGGACGTGCTGACTCTGAGTGCAACGCCCATCCCGCGTACCATGCATATGGCCCTGTCAGGCATCCGTGATATGAGCACGATAGAAACTCCACCTGAAAACCGTATGCCGGTCAATATTTACGCAGGTGAGTTTAATGACAGGCTGGTGCGTGAAGTAATCCTGCGCGAATTGGAACGCGACGGCCAGATATTCCTGGTACACAACCGGGTCCACAGCATAAATGAGCTGGCTGCCAAAATTGCCGGCCTTGTCCCTGAGGCCCGGATTTCAGTTGCGCATGGACAGATGGAAGAAGATAAACTCCAGAGGGTTATGAATGATTTTGTGGATGGTAAAAGCGATGTGCTGGTAACCACCACCATCATTGAATCCGGTTTGGATATGCCTAACGTCAATACCTTGATCGTGGACAATGCCGACAAGCTGGGATTGACACAGCTTTACCAGTTGCGCGGCAGAGTGGGCAGGGGCGCCAATACGGCCAGCGCCTATTTTTTATTCGATTCGGGCAGGATGATGACGGAGCATGCCAGGGAGCGCCTTAAGACTATTGCCCGTGTGACTGAACTCGGGGCTGGTTTTGCCATAGCCATGAAGGACCTCGAGATAAGGGGTGCGGGAAACCTGCTGGGCGTTGAGCAAAGCGGCAATATTGCCGCCGTCGGTTTTAATTATTACTGCCAACTTTTGGCCGATGCCGTAGAAGAGATCAGGGCCAGGCGCGAAGGGCGCGAGGTCAGGAAGAAAACGGAGGAAATAGCTGCATCGATCGAACTGCCGCTGCCTGCCTATATCCCACAGGATTACATCGGGGAAACGCGTACCAGGTTTAATATCTACCAGCGGCTGGCCAAAGCGGAATCATCTGACACTGTCCGTGAGATCGGGGAAGAGATGGTGGACAGGTTTGGCGAGCAGCCTGAGGAAGTTGTTAACCTGCTATATATTGCGGAGCTCAAGCAGGCCGCCATGCGGGCCGGCGTGGAATCTGTGAGTATGAACGAGGATATTGTTACCATTTCCTTCAATGATCGGGCAGCGGCCGATGGCCGGTTGTCGCTGGTAGTCAGAAAACGGGCGCTTAAAATCGGAAACAGGCAAATCAAGCTTGATACCGATATAGCGGGAGAAAACTGGCGGTCAATTCTCAAATCGCTACTTGACGAAATCGCCGCCGATGCAGTGTGCAGCTGAATTAATAGAGGTTAGTCGTCGATACCGGCTTCCAGCAAGTAGTCCACCAGGTTCTGCACTGTCACAATGTTGTCGGAGTCTTCCTCGGGAATTTCCAATCTGTTGCCCTGCTTGCTGAAATTGTCTTCTATGGTGGTGAAAAACTCGGCCAGGTCATCGGGGTCCATATTCAAGTCGTCAATAAAGGAGGCCGAAGGGATGATAGCTGTTTCATCTACACCCAACTCATCAACCAGTATTTTCTTGATGCTGTCAAATATTTTGGCCAACTCAACCCTCGGATAAATTATACGATGTGCAATGCGTATCTATCAATCCATTTATTGCGCTATTTTAGCATTTCGGAAATAGCTGACCCCAGCACGCCGTTGACAAATTTGGGAGAAGTATCGGCGCCGAATTCCTTGGCCAGCTCCACTGCCTCGTTGATGGCCACTTTGGGAGGCGTCTTTTTACTTACCATTATCTCGAAGAGCGCCAGGCGCAGGATATTGCGGTCCATGGGCGCCAACTGGTCCACAGGAAATGTTGGTGCAAAGTGGGCTATAGTGCTGTCCAGCAACTGTTTATTATCGATTACACCGTGTAAAAGCTGGGAGGAAAATTCAGCTGCCTCCCCTTTCATATCCTGTTCTTCGATGGTACGCTGCAATATGTTATCGGGGCTATTGGCGGCGAATTCCAACTCAAAGAGTGCCTGCAGAGCGATTATCCTTGCGCGATGCCGAAGACCCCTGAACATACGATTACCGGAATATCTGAAGATAGCTCAGGAATCGAGCCTCAGGCTATCTGCCACCCTTTCGCCATTTAATAATTTCGCTGGTACTCTGGGCATTGCTTATGTTAAAGGTAAGAGCTCCCGGACTTATATTCTTAATATATTTGGTCAAGACGTCACCCGGCCCGACTTCGAAAAATGTGGTGATACCCCTGGCCAGCATGGCTTCTATTGATTGCTGCCATTTGACGGAGTGGGCGATCTGGCTGATCAACTCTTCCTTGATCGCTTCGACAACGGTCATCGGTTGAGCTGTCACATTGGCCACCACCGGTATCTGGGGCGCTTCGAATTTGAATTGTGAGACTGCATTTATCATGCCTTCCAAAGCAGGCTCCATTAACGAAGTATGGAAAGCTCCGCTGGCCTTTACAGGCACCATGCGACGAGCGCCCTTGACCTGTGCCAGCCTTCTGGCTTTGGCCAGCTTTTGTTCTTCGCCGGCGACCACGATGTTGTCGGGAGAATTGATATTGGCGATCTCGACGCCGGTGGTCAGGCAGATGCCCTCAATCGTATCCCTCTCGACATCCATGATGGTGAGCATGCCGCCCGGCCTGCGGCGGCCGGCCTCGTTCATCAGCCTGCCGCGTTCACGAATGAGGCGTACAGCATCACCGAGCTTCATGATGCCGGATGCCACCAGTGCCGCGTATTCACCGGCCCCGTGGCCGGCGACCATGGTCGCTGCGGGCAAAGTAAAATCGGTGATATTCTCCGCCGCCCTTAGGCATGCGATGTCTACGGCCAGTACGGCAGATTGTGCGTTGATGGTTTGAGCCAGGTCTTCCTCCGGCCCCTCAAAGCAGAGGCGCGACAGAGGAAAACCGAGAGCTTTATCTACTTCTTCAAAAACTTCTCTGGCTGCATTATAGTGGACGTAAAGGTCTAGTCCCATGCCGACCTGTCTGGATTCCTGTCCCGGAAACACATAGGCAACTTTTACTTCCTCGACCATTTACTTCCCTCCTTGAAATGCCTGATCAGCATATTAATTAAGCGGAATTATTTCTTCTTCTTCGTTCGGCTTTTAATTTCGATGACTTCCCTGCCGTCGTATGTTCCGCATGTCGGACATACCTGGTGAGATAATTTCAGGCTATGGCAGCGTGAGCATTCGATCATTGCCGCAGGGCTTTTTGCCAGGTGGCTGCGCCTCTTGCCCTGGCGTGCTTTAGGATACTTTTTCTTTGGAAGTGGTGCCATTAGACTTTGCTCTCCTTTTCTATCTGTACTAACTTGTCCCAACGATGGTCAAAAGGTTTATTTCGATGCTTACAATCTCCCCTGGCGAATTCCTGCCCGCAAACCGGGCATATGCCGGGGCAATCAGGCTTACAGAGCAGTTTGGTTGGGGTTGCCATAATGATATACTGTCTGATAGCTTCATCCAGATCGAGGATGTGGTTGGCGTCGATCGTAAATTCATCCGGCGGCACATTTATATGAGAGCCGGAATTGATATCAGTTACAGGGAAAAACTCATCCTCCATTTTAAATTTAACAGTAGCACCCGCAGGGCACAAACACCTTGAGCAGAACCCTTTGATTTGTGCGGTCAATTTGCCGGTCATCAGTATACCGCGGCTGGTGCGAGTGAGATCGATATCACCAATCACGGGGGTATCATTATTTTCGCCGGCTGGTTCATCAACTTTATAGTTGCGCTTTGCTCCTACCGGCTCTTTAAGAAGCTGTGCAACGTTAATTTGCATAATAGTAGGTACGGATATTAATTTGGCTCATTATATGTTGAGATACGTTTAATGTCAAGCAAATGAACGTGATTTGCGCTCTCAATTTAGCTATAAAGTCGTAGCATAAACGTGTGTGAACTTCTGCGTATGTGACCCTGTGCCTGTTCTTGACTATAAGCACAAAAACGATTTAAACTGTTGGCCGATGGGACGCAGGCAGGTTTGGAAGTTTAAATTCATTATGACCCACCTGATGCCAGACGATCTGTACAACCGGTAACCCGCCACAAGAGTCGCAAAAGGCCATTGGCTTGCGCACCACCTAATTTAAATAGTATCGACAACAACCGAATCCCCCAAAGGCGATTTGGATATAATATTTACTGAAAGAAACAATATATAAATTAAGGAGTTTGATTTCAAATCATGAAAGTCGTATTTATTGAGGATGTCTCGGCCAAGGAGAAAAAAGGCGATATTAAAGAGGTATCCGATGGGTATGCCAGGAATTTCCTTCTGCCCAGAGGCCTTGCCATGGCGGCCACGCCCGGTTCCGTAAAGGCGGCGCAAAAGATAGCTGAAGAACGCGATAGAAAAACGCGTGCGCCAGCATGACGAGTACGTAACCATCGCCGGGCAGCTCAACGGCCAGGAGCTGCATTTCAAGGGTAAGGCCAGCGCCAAGGGCACCCTGCACGGGTCTATCACCAGCGCCGATATTGCCGAAAAATTGTCCAAGCTCATAAATGTCGAAGTCGACCGGAAAAAGGTAGCCCTTAAGACTACATTACATAAAGTGGGAACTCACGAAGTCGAGGTTGTTTTCTCCAAAGATGCCGTTGCTGTTATAAAGGTTATAATTGAAGAGGAGTAACCCGGAGATAAATGAAAGAGACCCTTCCTCCTTATGATCTGGATGCTGAAGAAGCAGTCCTGGGATCGCTTCTCATAGATAATGAAGCGATAACGGAGATCGATACCATCGTTGGTACCGAGGATTTTTTCAGCGAACAGAACCAGCTTGTTTATAACGCCTGCCATAATCTGTTTCTGCGCGACGAAGGCATTAACCAGATAACGGTAGCGCAGGAATTGGTGCGTCACGGCAAGCTGGATGAGATTGGGGGAGCTTCTTACCTGAGCCACCTGGTTTCCATCGTTCCGACCTCGCTGCACGTTCGGCATTATGCTCAGATCGTATTCAGGCTCTCCACCATGCGCCGCCTGATAAGCGCGGCCGGTCAGATTGAGTCCATAGGCTACAAAGCTGATCCGGACGTCGACCTGGCCCTGACCCGCTGCGAGGATATCATTTTCAGGTTGAGAAACAAACAGGGCCGGGGCGAATTCGTGCCCATTCAAGATGCCTTAAACACCTATTTCGAAGAGGCGGGCAAGACCGCCTACGAAAAGGATATGCAGAGCTTGAGGACCGGGTTCAATGCCATAGACAATGCACTGGGCGGGCTGCAACGTTCGGAGCTGGTCATCCTTGCGGCCAGGACCAGCATCGGCAAGACGAGCCTGGCTTTGAATATAGCACGCAATGCTGCCATCAATCAGAAAGCCTGTATCGCTGTCTTCAGCCTGGAGATGTCCCGTCGTGAGATCATACAGAGGATGCTCTCCAGCGAGTCGAATATCGAATCGCAACATTTCCGCAAGGGCAGATTTTCAGACCTGGAAGAGAAACTACTGCACCGCGATATTATTCCCAGGCTGGCGGATACATCTATATATATAGACGACACGCCCAACATGCGTATCAGCGAAATCCGCAGCAAGGCCAAACGGCTTCATCTCAAGCGTAATATAGATATGGTGATACTGGACTATATACAACTGGTCCGCGGCGATTCCCGCAATGACAACCGTGTGCAGGAGATTACCGAGATCACGCAGTCCCTCAAAGCACTGGCCAGGGAGATCGACGCTCCGGTGCTGGCCTTATCTCAGTTGAGCCGCAATATCGAGCACCGCCAGGAGGGTAAGAGGTTAAAGCAGCAGGTAAAACCCCAGCTATCCGACCTGAGGGACAGCGGCAGCATCGAGCAGGACGCGGATGTCGTTATGTTCATACACCGCTGGGACAAGATTTATCCCACGGAGGCGGACTGGCAGCGGGAATACGGCGACCAGGAACCATATCCTAAAGGGATTGCGCATATTATCATTGCCAAAAACCGCAACGGCCCCACAGGCGAAGTCCCCTTGAGGTTCATACAGGAAACCACGAAATTCGATAACATGATCGTTGAAGTCGGCGCCGTCACCTGATCGTTACCAGGGTGATAAGACTATGAGCGAAACCAATTTCAAGGGTTTTCCGGCGAGGGCGGAGGTTACGCCGCTGCCCAACATTTTCTTCACTGAGGTATTGCCCGGCATCGAAAGCCTGGCCGAAGCCAAGACAGTCATGCAGACACTGTTTCTGCTGAGCAGAAGAAAGGGCTATCCCAGGTTTGTCAGTTATCAGGAATTAATCAATGACCCTGTACTGATGAAAGGGTTGGAATCTTTACCGGGCAAATCGGGCGACCTGCTGAGAAATGCCCTGGACCTGGCGGTTAAGCAGGGTATTCTGCTTCATATCCCGATAGAGACGGGCGGCCGGCACGATGACGCCTATTTCCTCAACAATCAGGCCGAGAAGGAGACCATAGCCAGTATTATGAGCGGGGCATTGAAGATCCCCAACGTCGCCATAAGAAAAATCGAGGAATCCGTACGTGAACTGCCCTCCGATATATATAATCTCTACGAGCAAAATATCGGGATGCTCACGCCCATCATTGCAGAAGAACTACAGGAAGCAGAACATAAATACCCGGCGGACTGGATACAGGAAGCTTTCAAGGAAGCAATCAGGGCTAACGTACGAAACTGGAAATACATTCACAGCATTTTAAAGCGCTGGGAAAGAGAAGGGAAAAAAGATGGAAAACATCTCGGAGATTCTCGGAAAGAAAGAGACCCTGATAAATATATCAAGGGAAAATACGGACACGTGGTCCAACGGTAATGCCGAGCCGCCAGCAGCAGATAGCGGAATGCAGCCTGAGTGCCCAAGGTGCCATGGAACCAGGTTTATCCATCCCCTGACGCCTTCCGGCGAGCCTGACTACAGCCGTTTGATAACCTGCGTCTGTGCGCGGCAGGAATCCGCCAAAAAGCGGGCGTCGCGACTACAGTCCATGAGCAACCTGGGGGGCCTTTCCAATCTGTCATTCGATAACCTGCTGCCCGCCGGCCGCAGTAATTCACCCGTCTCCCAAAAGCTTTTTCAGCTTGCACTGGATGAGATACATAAGTTTGCCGAAAACCCGCAGGGCTGGATCGTTCTGGTCGGGCCGGTCGGCAGCGGCAAAACCCATATGGCCTGTGCGGTAGCTAATCACCGTATAGAGCAGGGTTATCCGGCCTTCTATATAACCGTTTCGGAGCTGCTCGATCACCTGAGGTCGGCCTTTAATCCCAACAGTGAGATTGAGTACGATGAGCTTTTCGAGCAGATCAAGGACAGTCAACTGCTCATCCTCGATAACTTAAGCTATTCGGGTACGACAGCTTGGTCCAAGGGTAAGCTCGACCAGTTATTGGAGCATCGCTTCAACAGCAGGCTGCCTACCCTGATTACCACCAGCATGGCTGTCGAAGAGTTCGACAATGATTACGCCGGGCATATCAACGACCCGGAGGTCAGCAAAGTGCTGATATTGAAGAAGGAGTCCTCCAGCCTGCAGAGCCTTGACAGCCTGGACCTCGAGCTCCTGAAAGGCATGAGGTTCGAAAACTTCAACTGTAAACGGCTCAGACTGCCGGAGGAAGTCTTGCGTAACCTGGAAGAAGTCTACGGCATCGCTCGCAATTTTGCCGGGTCCCCGCAGGGTTGGCTGATCATACAGGGTCTCAACGGCTGCGGCAAGACGCATCTGGCAGCAGCCATAGCCAACCAGCTTCGCGAATCGGGAAAGCAGGTACTTTTTATTGTTGTTTCGGACCTCCTCGACCATCTCAGGTCTTCTTTTAGTCCCGAAAGCCGCGTTTCATACGATGCACTTTTTGAAAAAATTAAAAAGATTCCTATTCTGATCTTGGACGATTTCGGCGAACATTCGGCCACGCCCTGGGCCCAGGAGAAGCTTTACCAGTTGATCAACTATCGCTACAACGCCCGATTGGCAACTGTTATAACTACGTGTCTCTCACTTGATGAGATGGACGGCAGCGTCGGTTCTCGCTTGGCTGACGTCGGGATTTGCATGAATCTTAATATCACGGCACCTGACTATCGTGATAAAAAAGAGACAAGGGCAACGCGGCCTCGGCCGAAGACAAAAGGCTAAGTGTTAGTGTCTCGTCTTTTTTGAGGCTGCCTTTATTTCCTGTTAAAATACCTTCTAGCACTAAAGTGAACGAGACAATCGTTAATCAACCCGTATTAGTTTTAAATGAGAACTACCTGCCTCTGAATATTTGCAAAGTTCGCAGGGCGGTGGTGCTTGTGCTTATAGGCAAGGCGGAAGTAGTGGAGAATGGTCGCGGTTATATTGCCGCCAGTTCCGGTAACTACGAGATACCTTCGGTTATCCGGCTGATTTATCTCATTCGCAAACACGCCCATCCCCGCAAGATGACCAAGCTGGAGATATTCAACAGAGATAAATATACCTGCCAGTATTGCGGCAAGGAAGGCAAGGAGCTAACCCTGGACCATGTTATTCCCAGGAGGCGCAAAGGTGAGCACACCTGGGAAAATATTGTGGCTGCTTGCATTCCCTGTAACAGGCGCAAAGCCGGAAGGACCCCTGCGGAGGCCGGCATGCCTTTACTGAGACAGCCACGTGCGCCGGGAAATACGGGTTTCTATATACCTTATCAATTCCTGAGGGCACGGGAGGAGTGGCAGAAATACCTGCCGCATGCGAGGTAGGGTTAAGCAGCCTCTTAAGTCCGGGACGGATTTATCACGACAGCTTCGCTAATGGGGACTTCAATAGTCACGCCGGTTTCCAGCTCGGCCACAAACGTTGATTTAATCACGTTCCTTCCCACTATCTTGGCCTTTCCCATCTTGGTCTGGATTTCCTGGCCTATATCCGGCAATTTGCATTTCATGTCGCGATATTGATCGTATTCATAACCCAGGCAGCAAAGCAGCCGTCCGCACAGCCCCGAAGTTTTCATGGGATTGAGGGCGATATCCTGCTCCTTGGCCATCTTAATGGAAACGGGCACGAATTCATTCAGGAATGATACACAGCATAGCTGGCAGCCGCACTTGCCCACCCCTCCGATCAACTTGGCCTCGTCACGTGCGCCTACCTGCCTGAGTTCCACGTGCGTCCTCAGCTCGTGGCTCAGCTTGCGTACCAGCTCGCGGAAATCGATCCTCTTCTCAGAGTAAAAGAACACGATGAGATGGCTGCCGTCGAGATTATATTGGGCATAGATGGGCTTCATCGGGAGGTTCAGGCTTTCTATCATTTCCTTGCTTTTGGAAAGTGCTTTGCGCGCCCTTCCTCTCTGATGCTCCGCCTGTGAAACGTCTTCCGGCGTGGCCATGCGGATGATGGGCTTATAGGGTTCGGCGTTCTCCTCGGTCGCAATTTCTTTGGCAGCTATCACGACCTTTCCCAGCTCCTGGCCCCGGTTGGTTTCAACCACTACCAGGTCATTCAGGTTCAGACTCAAGCCGGCTGTATCAAAATTGTATATTTTACCCGCCTGGGTGAAGCGCACTCCGACTATAATTGCCATTATTTATTAGCGGGCGGAATTGATTGCGTATTCGCTCCGCTTCTCCTTTCTCGGCATGTCCAGCATTATCACTTCAAACAATAGATGCAAGTTTGCATTGTGATTTAGATTGATAATAGCCTGATTCAAACCGTCAATAAATTCTTTTATTTCAGGCACGGTCATAATATTGGCCCAGGCTTTAAGGTCGTGGGCACAATCTATATTGATGACCGATGCATCACAGTTATATTTTACCAGCATTACATCTCGGCACCATAATATCCACAGTTTGATGATTTCCTCCGCGCTGTTCCTGTCCGAAGGCAACTGCTGCACATACGCAAGACGCTCATCCCAGTTTTGGCCAATGAGAGAAATGAATTCGGATAGCCTGGCTTTGCGCTCAACAAGATATCTTTCATCGTCCAGGGCGTTCAAAGCCCAGCCTAAACAGCCTCCGGACAGCCTGGCCAATAGCTTGACCTTTTCGGCAGGCACGCCTTCTCTTTCAGCCAGCCTTTCCTCAATATCTTTTACGGATACCGGTTTAAGTTCGAACCTTTGACACCTTGAGAGAACGGTGGGCAGCAGCTTATGCTCTTCGGTCGTCAGCAATATAATAAGGATGTATGCGGGCGGCTCCTCCAGGGTTTTGAGCAGGCAGTTGGCGGCCTCTTCCGACAGTGAATCGGCGTCGTCTATTATGAATACCTTGTATTTGCCTTCATAAGGGGGCAGGTTTGCGCAGCGCTGCATCAGTTCCCTTATCGTATCTATACTGATTTCAGTCGCCTTTTTTCTATCCCTCGGATCGCGGCCGGAGTTTTTATCTATGATAACTACATCCGGGTATTTGCTCTGCCCGATGCGCTCGCAGACGCGGCAGGAACCGCAGGGAGCTTTGTCGCTGCTGCAATTCAGGGCCCGGGCCAGATCCAGAGCTATGGTCATCTTGCCTACATGAGCAGGGCCAACGAGTAGGTAGGCATGTGCCAGTGAACGGAGCGCCAGGGAATCTTTGAATATTTTAATGATCCGGTCTTGACCGGTGGTTTGCCACATTTATATTTTACCCATGACGTCGTACTTCATGAGGTCGGAATACTTCTGCCTCTTGCGGATGATCCTGGATTTGCCATCCTTGACCATGGCGATGGCCGGATGTGGGACCATATTATAGTTGCTGGCCATAGGAATACAGTATGCGCCGCATACCGGGATGGCTATCACATCGCCGGAGGTTATCCGAGGCATCTCTATGTCTCTTATCAGTATATCCCCGGACTCACAATACCGCCCGGCAATGGTAACCTTGTCAGACGGACGGCTGGAGACCTTATTAGCCAGGATTGCCTCATATTTGGATTCGTATAAAGCCGGCCTGATATTATCACCCATGCCCCCATCTACGCAGACATATGTTCGTACCCCGGGGATCTCCTTGATGGAGCCCACAGTATATAGAGCCACACCGGCCCTGGCTATGATGCTGCGTCCCGGTTCGATTATCAGCCTGGGCCTGGCCAGACCCAGCCGGGAAGTCCAGAAATCGAGCTGGCCTATGATGGTCTCGGCGTAGGCGGAGACCGGAGGTATCTCCGACGAACTGGTATACCTGACGGCGAATCCGCCGCCCGGGCTGAAGTCATGCATGGTGAATGAATAGCGTGCCTTCATGTCGGCAGCGAACTTGAGCACAATTTCCATTCCCCGTCTGTAAGGGTCGGTGTCGTCGATAGGAGACCCGAGGTGAAAATGAAGTCCCTTTAAGGAGATGTTTTTCAGCGCCATGGCCGACTTGACCGCTTGCTCAGCCTGGCCGGTGCCGATGGGGAAGCCGAACTTGCTGTCCAGGATGCCGGTGGTCGTATGGCGGTGCGTGTGAGGGTCGACGCTGGGATTCAGGCGAAACAGTATATTCGCCTTTACATTTTTTTCTGCGGCCAGCCGGTTGAGCAGGTCAAGCTCGTAAGAATTGTCGACTACTATGCGGCCCAAATCCCAGTCCAGGGCCATTTTAAGCTCGTTTTCGCTTTTGTTATTTCCGTGGAAGAATACCTTATCCGGCGGAAAGTCAACAGACTGGGCAACGCTTATCTCCCCCCCTGATACCGTATCAAGGCCCAATCCTTCTTCGTTCAATATTTTGGCCAGCGGCCTGCTGGTGAAAGCTTTCGAAGCATAGGCGACCACGCAGTTCTTATAGCGTGATCCAAACTCCTCTTTAAATTCCCTGCAGATGCTTCTTATGGTGGCCTCGTCAAAAACATATAAAGGGGAGCCATATTTTAACAACAGGCTGGTGCAATCGCAGCCTCCTATCGTTAGGTGATCGCTCTTGTTTACACGGACTGTTAGGGGAAATAGTTCAAGCCTATTTACTGTCATAGGAAAATTCTGCTATCATTTATATATATGCTGACGGTATTATACACTATCCGATACTGCGGCTGTTATATTAAAACCGGTCTGTGTGATTGAAATCCAGTCTATCAATTGATATAAATAGCAGTGAATAACTATTTGACAAAAGTTAGAATTATTGATATACTACAAATTTGCGATCATGTCAATCCAACCTATGACAGTAATATTAGTTCCCGCATAATAATCCGCGTGTGTCAGCAATTTAATTAATTTGTCAATTCAGTTCGCAGCCGGTCTGGAATTTGCGCGACAGGAGAAGATATGTCTGTTTCTGCAGCCAAAGAGAATCAATATCTGCCTATAGTTAAAAGTAAGAACTATGCCCGCCTGCCGCAGGTGCTGGAAATACCTAACCTGATACAGGTCCAACTTGACTCGTTCAGATGGTTTATGGAGGAGGGGATAAAGGACCTGCTTCAGGAAGTGTCGCCCATTAAAGATTTTACCGGTGGCAAAATGGAGCTTTCCTTTACGGGATATGAGTTCCGGCCTCCTACTTACAATGTACCCGAGTGCCGCCAGAGGGACATGACTTACCAGTCCAACCTCTACGTCCGCGCCAGTCTATTAATAAAGGAAACAGGCGAGATTAAGGAGCAGGAGGTTTTCCTGGGTGAAATACCCTTAATGACGGAGAATGGCACCTTCATTATCAGCGGCGCCGAAAGGGTGGTGGTAAACCAGTTGATCCGTTCACCCGGCGTTTACTTCACCACGATCATGGAAGAGAGCGGACGCCGCCTCTGCTACGGCAAGCTCATACCCGAACATGGCGCCTGGCTTGAGTTTGAAACTTCCAACAAAGATGTGATCTGGGCCAAGATCGACGGCAGGAGAAAGATTGCCGTAACCACCTTGCTCCGCGCGCTATCAGCGGCGAGGGCGATCCCGAAGAGGCACTGGATTGTGAAACGGATGAAAAGATTCTAGCCCTTTTTACAGATGACGATGACAATCCGGACCACAAATATATCCAGGCGACCATTGATAAGGAACCTGAATCGATACGGACGAAAAAAGAGTCCCTGATAGATATCTACAAGAAGCTTCGCCCCGGCGAGCCGCCCGACGGCGAGAGCGCTAAGAGCCTTATCATTAATATGTTCTTCCATCCGCGCCGCTATGACCTGGGGCGCATCGGAAGGTTCAAGCTCAATAAACGGCTGGAATATGAAGAGCGCGGCTATCATGTGACCTCGCGCGCTCTCAAGCCCCGTGACATGGTTGAGATAATCCGCAAGATCATTCAGATAAATAATGAAAGGGTACAGTCGGATGATATCGATCATCTGGGCAACCGCAGGGTGAGGACCACCGGCCATTTAATTCAGAATCAGTTTAGGGTAGGCCTTATCCGTCTGGAGAGGACCATTAAAGAGCGCATGAGCTTGCAGAGCGATGATCCCACGCCTGCCAACCTTATTAATAATAGGCCTATCATTGCTTCCATGAGGGAATTCTTCGGCGGCTCGCAACTGTCGCAATTTATGGACCAGACCAATCCTCTGGCTGAATTGACACATAAGCGCAGGCTGTCGGCCATGGGCCCCGGCGGCCTATCGCGTGAGCGTGCCGGCTTCGACGTGCGTGACGTGCACCATTCGCATTACGGCAAAATCTGTCCCATCGAGACTCCAGAAGGTCCCAACATCGGCCTTATCGGTTCACTGGCGACTTATGCCAGGATAGATACGCTCGGCTTTATCGAGACGCCTTATCGCAAGGTTTATAACGAGCTGGACAATGACTCGAAAAAGTTGGTGGGCAGGATTTTGAAGCAGGATGTCAGTGACAGCAAAAAGAAAAATATCGCACGGGCCGGGACGTTTGTGGATGAAGCTGTGGCCAAGAAATTGGCGGCTCTGGACAAGACCAAGATTAAAATTATCCCTTACGTATCGGACGAAATCGAATATTTTACTGCTGATAAAGAGACGAATAAATGTATAGCACAGGCCAATGCGCCGCTTAATATACGGGACGAGTTCATCGAGGAACGCGTCGGCGCCATCCGCAGCGGAAAGTACGTGATGGAACCGCCTGAGAGACTCGACTATATGGACGTCTCACCCAAACAGGTTTTCAGCGTGACTACGGGGCTTATACCTTTCCTGGAGCACGATGATGCCAACCGCGCCCTCATGGGTTCGAACATGCAGAGACAGGGTGTCCCCCTGATCAAACCTGAGGCCCCGCTTATCGGTACCGGCATGGAGAGCGAAGTAGCCAAATACAGCGGCCAGGTTGTCTATGCCAGGGAAGACGGCGAAGTAGTGGCCGTCGACAGCCGCAAGATCGTTATTAAGAGCGATGGCAGGAAACAGGAGTACCCGCTGACCAAGTTCTACCGTACCAACCAGGGCACCTGCATTAACCAGCATCCGGTGGTCAAACACGGCGATGTTGTTAAACAGGGGCAGGTCATAGCCGATGGGGCAGCCACGCAGGACGGCGAGCTTGCCCTTGGTCAGAATGTGCTGTGCGCATTCATGACATGGCGCGGATATAACTTTGAAGACGCCATCATTATCAGCGAGAGGCTGGTGAAGATCGACAAATTCACCTCCATACACATTGAAAAGTACGAAGTGGAGGCCCGCGAGACCAAGCTGGGCAAAGAAGAGATTACCAAGGATATCCCCAACGTCGGCGAGGAAAGCCTGCGGGACCTCGATGAAGAAGGTGTTATCAGAGTCGGCGCAGAGGTGGGCCCCGGTGATATACTCGTAGGTAAGATCACGCCCAAAGGCGAGACCGAGCTGACGGCGGAGGAGAAGCTCCTGCGCGCCATATTCGGCGAGAAAGCCAGGGAAGTTAAAGATACTTCACTGCGCGTACCTCACGGAGAAGGCGGCAAGGTAATCGAGGTCAAAGAGTTTTCCGGCGATAACCATGCTGATCTGCCGGCCAACGTGATTAAGCTTGTGCGCGTCTGGATCGCCCAGCGCCGCAAAATATCGGTGGGAGATAAAATGGCCGGACGCCACGGCAACAAGGGCGTCATATCCATTATTCTTCCTGAAGAAGACATGCCCTTCCTGCCCGACGGCAGGCCGGTTGACATCGTGCTTAATCCCATCGGTGTGCCTTCACGTATGAACATTGGCCAGATATTGGAAACCCATCTGGGACTGGCCGCCGACATTTTCGGTGAGAGAGTCATCAACCCCATTTTCGACGGCGCTGACAATCTCGATATTGAGGACCAGTTGGGGAAAGCCTGGATCGTGCAGAAGTGCCGCGAGCAGGGCGTTATCAATGAAGACCGGCTGGATGCCCAGGGTTTAGCTGATGTCAAGAAATGGCTGAGCGAGCATGTGTTCAATGCCGACAAAGTCCTGGATAGGAGCGGTAAATATCACGGGCGAGGCCAGGAGGGCCAGCCTCATCCTGTGGCTCGAACTGGAAAAAGGCATTGCTATGCCCACGCTGGATAGGAACATCAGCAATGAGGAGCTGGATGAGCTGGTAGAAAAGGTTTACCTGGAGCAAAAACTGGTGCCTCCTATATTCGGTAAAATCCAGCTTCGCGATGGTAAAACGGGCGACCTGTTCGATCAGCCCATAACGGTGGGCGTTATCTATATGATGAAGCTCATACATCTTGTCGACGATAAGGTGCATGCAAGGTCCACCGGGCCTTACTCCTTGATTACCCAGCAGCCCCTTGGCGGTAAAGCCCAATTCGGCGGACAGCGCTTCGGCGAGATGGAGGTATGGGCACTTGAAGCTTACGGCGCCAGCCACACATTGCAGGAGTTGCTGACAGTCAAATCGGACGATGTTCAGGGCAGGGCCAAGGCCTATGAAGCCCTTGTTAAAGGCGAGGACGTGCTGCAGCCGGGCGTGCCCGAATCGTTCAAAGTGCTCTTTATGGAGCTGCGCAGCCTGGGTTTGGCTGTGGAGCTTCTCAACGAGGAAGACCAGAGCATACAACTCTTCGAAGATAAGAAGAAAATGATTAACATACCCAAAGCTTTAAGATAGGGGTAAAAAGTGTTTGAAATAAACGATTTTAATGCAATCCGCATCTCCCTGGCATCGCCCACCCAGATCGAGGAATGGTCCTACGGTGAGGTCACCGAGCCGGAGACCATAAACTACAGGACCCTTAAGCCGGAGAAGGATGGGCTATTCTGCGAGAGAATATTCGGCCCCGTAAAAAACTACGAGTGCTATTGCGGCAAGTACAAGAAAGTCCGCTATCGCGGCGTGACCTGCGAAAGGTGCGGCGTCACGGTGGAGCATTCCAAGGTACGCCGTGAACGAATGGGACACATTACCCTGGCGGCGCCCGTGGCGCATATCTGGTTCGCCAAGGGTGTGCCGAGCCGGCTGGCCTTGTTGCTCGATATTTCCCCGCGCAACCTTGAGCGTGTCCTTTATTTTGCACAATACGTGATAGTTTCCGTCAATGCCGAAGCCTGCAAGCAAAGGCTGGAAGAATATCAGACCATTAAGAAACAGGATCTGTTGAAAGCGCTGGGCGAGGTCGAGACCAATGCCCAGAACGGCGAAAACGAATCGGAAAAGACTGCCGATAAAAAACGTGAAATAGAGGAGAAACTAGCTGATCTTGAGAGCGACGGCAAGGTCGACTTTTCGGAGATTGCCAAGTTGCCGCTGCAGGTACTGAGCGAGAGCGAGTACCAGCACTATAAGGAAAAGTACGGCGATGCGTTTGAGGTAGGGATGGGTGCGGAGGCCGTGCTGAATATCCTTAAGGCCATGAACCTGGAAGAATTGAGGCAGAAGCTGGTAAAGGATATCAGGTCCAGCGAAGGCCAGAAACATAAGAAACTAAGCAAACGGCTGCGTATCGTAGAAGCGTTCTGGCGCAGCGGCAATAAGCCGGAATGGATGGTGTTCACCGTTCTGCCGGTGCTGCCGCCGGAGCTGCGACCCATCGTTCAGCTCGACGGTGGAAGATTTGCGACCAGCGACCTCAATGACCTGTATCGCAGGGTCATCAATCGCAATAACCGCCTAAAGAAATTGATGGAGCTGGGAGCGCCCGAGATCATTGTTCGCAATGAGAAAAGGATGCTTCAGGAAGCCGTTGACGCCCTGATTGATAATGGCAGGAGGGGCAGGCTGCCCAGCGCTGCCAGCACACACAAGCTTAAGTCATTATCCGACATGCTGCGCGGCAAGCAGGGACGTTTCCGTCAGAACCTGCTGGGCAAGCGCGTGGACTACAGCGGACGTTCGGTTATCGTCGTCGGCCCTGAACTGAAGCTGCATCAGTGCGGTTTGCCCAAGCATATGGCCCTTGAGCTTTTCAAGCCCTTTGTGATGCGCAGATTGATAGAGCAGGGCTTTGCCCACAATATTAAGAGCGCCCGCCGGCAGGTGGAACGCGCCAGGGCTGAGGTCTGGGACATCCTGGCTGAAGTGATCAAAGAGCGCCCCGTTATGCTGAACCGCGCTCCGACCCTTCACAGGCTCAGTATACAGGCCTTTGAACCCATACTTATCGAAGGCAGCGCCATTCAGCTACACCCTTTGGTCTGCTCAGCCTTCAATGCCGACTTTGACGGCGACCAGATGGCTGTCCATGTTCCGCTTTCCAGGTCGGCCGTGCGTGAAGCGCGGGAGCAGATGCTCAGCGTGCATAACATGCTGTTGCCGAGCTCCGGCGAGCCGGTCATGACGCCCACCCTGGATATGGTGCTGGGCTGTTATTATCTGACCAATATGAAGCCGATTACGGAAGGGACACCCAAAATGTTCGGCAGCCCTGCCGAGGCTATCCTTGCCTATGATATGTTTAATATCACTGGCGACAGCATGTACCCCTCGTTACATGAAGAGATCAGGGTGCGCATAAAGGGCACTGAAGTAAAAGAAGAGCAGCCCGTGGTCGAAGAAGTCACCGAGGCAGCAGAGGCTACGGAAGCTGTAGAAGCTGTTGAAACTATAGAAGCTCCTCAAAACGTGGAAGAAGCGAAACCGGTTGAAGCTGTAGAACAGGAAGAGGAAATACGTATGGCAGGCCCGGAGAGCCGGATCATCAATACCAGCGTCGGCCGCATAATCTTCAATAGGATCGTGCCGCGCGATTTGCGCCAGCACGAACCTTACGGCGGCTTTTGCAACTTTGCCACCAGCAAGGGCGACCTGCGCAGGCTGGTATCCGAATGTTTCCGCTGGTGCGGACGTGAACAGACCGTAACCATGCTCGACGAGTTAAAACGCGTCGGCTTCGAATATACCACCAAATCAGGCACCACCATCTCGGCCAGGGATATCGAAGTGCCCAAGAGCAAGCCCAAGCTTATCGCCAAGGGCGACGAGGATATCGCCATACTGCAGAACCAGTTCAACAGAGGTTTGATCACTGACGAAGAGTACGAAACGCAGGCCATCGACGTTTGGACCAAGGCGACCAACGACATTGAAAACGAGATAAAGAGATCGCTGGACAGGTACGGCGGCGTTTACATGATGGCCTTTTCAGGCGCCAAAGGTAATATTTCCCAGATCAGGCAAATGGCCGGTATGCGCGGCCTGATGACGGATCCTTCGGGACGTATCATCCCGTTCCCCATCAAAGCCAGTTTCCGCGAAGGCCTCTCGGTCATGGAATATTTCATGTCGACCCACGGCGCACGCAAAGGTCTGGCAGATACGGCCTTGAGGACGTCCGATGCAGGCTACCTGACCAGGCGATTGATCGACGTTGCCCAGGACTTGATCGTTTTGGAAGAGGATTGCGGCTATACGGGTGACGGCCTTGAATTCTCTGCCATAATAAACGAGAAAGAAAAAGGTTTACTGCCGGCTTTCGACGAACGTATGAAGGGCCGCCTGGCAGCCAAAGATATAGTCGATCCTCAAACCGGTGAGATCATCGTCGCCCGCAACGAGACGATCGACGAAGAAAAGCTGAAGCTTATACTGCAGGCCGGGCTTAAATCTGTAAACGTCAGGTCTCCGTTGATCTGCAATTCCAAGCGCGGTGTCTGCCGTCATTGCTACGGGCGTGACCTGTCATCGACCGAGATGGTCAAGATCGGTACCGCTGTCGGCATCATTGCCGCCCAGAGCATCGGCGAACCGGGCACGCAGCTCACGTTGCGCACCTTCCACACCGGCGGTGTGGTAGGCGCCGATATCACCACGGGTCTACCTCGTGTCGAAGAGCTTTTCGAAGCCAGGGTACCCAAGGGCAAAGCTGTTCTGACTGAGATCGACGGGACTGTGAATATGAACGAGGTGGTCGAGGACGGCAGTCTGCAGACGGCGTGAGATAACCATTACCCATGTCGAAGCTTATCCTATAGAGCACGAGATTCCACCCGGATATAAAGTTGTCACGGAGAATAATATCCCGGTAAGGCGCGGCGATGTGCTGGCCCAGCCGGGCAAGGCCGTGGCTAAAGGCGATGATGTGGAAAGCCACCCGCTGGTCGCTCGTGTCGACGGTATGGCCAGGGTGGAAGAAGGCAAGGTAATAATAACCTACGAAGATAAGGACGAGCGCAAATACGAAGTGCCGGTTACCAGCCATGTGCTGGTCAGGCAGGGGGACTACGTCAGGGCCGGCGATAAGCTGGTTGAAGGCGTAAAGGACCCGCAGGATATCCTGCACATCAACGGACGCAATGACGTTCAGCGCTATCTGATCGACGAGGTACAGAAGGTGTACCGCTCACAGGGCGTGAATATCAATGACAAGCATATCGAGACCATCGTCAGGCAGATGCTCAGGCGTGTCAGGGTGGAGTTCTCCGGTGATACGGACCTGCTGATCGGCGACCTGGTCGACAGGCTCGACTTTGAGAACATCAATGCCAAGATGGAAGCCGAAGGCGGCGACCAGGCGGTGGCGCGTCCGGTGCTGCTCGGCATCACCCGCGCTTCGCTCAATACGGATAGCTGGCTGGCGGCGGCTTCCTTCCAGGAGACCACCAGGGTGCTGGCCGAAGCGGCCATCTGGGGCAAGACGGACAGGCTGCACGGTCTCAAAGAGAACGTGATCATCGGCAAGCTTATACCTTCTACCATTACGCTTACTCAGAGGCTGGGCAAGCCGTCCAACTTATTGCTGGACGACGGCCCTATCGTCTTCCCTGAGCCGGTCGAGAACATGCTTGAGGTTATCGAAAGCCCGGTAGCCGTGGAGGATGCTCCCGATACGACTGGCGAGCAAGAGTAGTTCCCTTAACGGTTAATAGATAGTGACGGAGTCCCCGCTTTAAGCGGGGACTCTTTATTTTGGGAGCTGACTGCTTCATCCGTGTTTAAAGCCCTGTGATATAATGCTACTAAGTCCTATTTGCTATAGCTGAAATGCAGGAAGAGGAATCATCCAGAATAGTCTCGGGCAAGCTTAGCCCGGAGGATAGTTCCCTGGATGCCAATCTGAGGCCCAGGCGGCTGGCCGATTTTATCGGCCAGCAGAAGGTCAAGGATAACCTTGAGATCGGCATTAAGGCTGCCCAGAAGCGCGGCGAGGCCATAGACCATATCCTGCTTTACGGGCCTCCCGGCCTGGGTAAAACGACGCTGGCCTTCATCATCGCCGGCGAGATGGGAGTGAATATCAAGGTCAGCTCCGGCCCTGCCATCGAGCGGCCGGGCGACCTGGCAGCCATACTGACCAACCTGCAAAAAGGCGACGTGCTCTTTATCGACGAGGTCCACCGCCTGAGCAGGATCGTAGAAGAGATACTTTACCCGGCCATGGAAGACTATGCCCTGGATATCATCCTGGGCAAAGGCCCCGGCGCCAGGAGCCTGCGATTAAATTTACCCCGCTTCACTCTGATCGGCGCCACCACGCGTTATGCCGCCATGAGCTCTCCCCTGAGGGACCGCTTCGGCTCTGTCCACCGGCTCGATTTTTATGATGTTGAATCCATCGGCGCCATCATCAAGCGTTCCGCCGCCATACTTAAATTAAAGATCGATCAGGAAAGCATCGAGCTGATCGCCTGCCGGGCCAGGGGAACGCCCCGCGTGGCCAACCGCCTCTTGAAACGCATCCGTGACTATGCCCAGGTCAAGGCCAACGGGGTGGTGGATAGCAGGGTTACACTCGAAGCTATGGGCAAGCTGGAAGTGGACAAGCTGGGGCTGGATGAGATAGACCGCAAGGTCCTCAGGACGATCATTGAAAAGTTCGAAGGCGGCCCGGTCGGACTGGATACCATAGCGGCGTCCATCAGCGAAGAGTCCGATACCATCGAAGGCGTCTACGAGCCGTATCTGCTGCAACTGGGGTTTCTCGACAGGACCCCCAGGGGACGCACCGCCACGCGCCTGGCCTATGAACACCTGGGCATCCCTTATAAGAAAGGCACAACCCCGCAGGGCAGCCTCTTCTAAGTTTATCTCGCACAATAAGTTGTATTGCTTGACAACGTATCATTATTAAAGCACGGCCCACGTAGACAAGTAGCCGGCAGCCTCAGTAAACAGCTAAAGGAAAATGAGGCGCTGCGTAGTATTTCAGTTAGCGCAGGCGGAGTGTCATCTTTTTGGATATCCCGGGTAATATTTGTTCTGATGCTATCGTGTAATCGAGGTGCCTATCCAGGTGGCCCAATCCTGCGTGGCGCTGGTGTTATTGGCTTCAACTCTCAAAATGAAGTCTGCCTTGTGCCCCGCATAAGCTGAAAGAGGAATGTCAATTGTTGACAGCGAACCGTTATATAACTTGGGGACATCTGCAATCCAGGTGTTGCCGGTATCAGTGCGTATCATTACCCTGAATCTTACATTCCCGGCAGCGGCGCCTTTAATGAATCCGACTTTTGAATAGAAATGATCGCTGGATTGTACGGTGTACGAGCTGGCAAGTTCTGTGTAAGCCCCCTCGATCCAGCCGCCGGTTATCCACTGCGGATGTGTTTCCAGTACCTGCGTATAGACGGTGTCATCCTCCAAGGTGACGTTGTTGCGCCAGAGTGCAAATCCACTATTGTCTGTGTCACCGCCCGGAAAGGTCAGGCTTCCACCGCCGCTCGCCCAGGAAGCATTTGGCGCTTTGGCTACAAAATCATATACAGTTGTTGTGAGTAGGCCTGCTATCCCTGGTAGTAGGTGTATCCCTGGAGATAGGGGTGTGACGGGAGTTATGGGGGTGCTGGAGGCTACAATCACTTGGGTGCTTGCTTGACTACTGCCGCCTGAGTTGGTAGCTGTAAGCGCATATACGGTTGAGCTTCCCGGCGATATCGCCATGGACCCGTTGGCAGCTACATTGCCAATCCCTGGCTGGATGTTTACTGAAGTTGCATTGGCTACGCTCCAGCTCAAAGTTGATGAGCCGCCTGCTGAGATGCTGCTGGGAGATGCGCTGAATGAATTGATCGTGGGTGCCTCTGTTGCAGATGGAGTAGCGGGTGTCGTAGGTGTGCTTGTGCCGGATACCAGTACCTGCGTTGTGGCATTAGTGCTGCCAGATGAATTGGAAGCCGTTAAAGTATATATCGTACTTGCTATAGGCGCTACCGCCCTCGTGCCGTTGACAGCCACGTTTCCTATCCCATTGTCCAGGCTGACGCTTGTTGCTCCCGTGACACTCCAGCTAAGCGTGGAGCTGCCGCCGGACGCAATGGACGGCGGGCTGGCGCTGAACGAACTTACCACCGGCGTTTGTTCGGGTGTGGCGGTAGTAGTAGTTGTAGTAGGGTTTGATGGAATATATATGCATCCGCACGTTAAGATCAAGATTGAGATCATTACCAACAACAGTTTTTTCATTTTCCTCCCTTATATACAGGTTTAATATCCCTTGCTTCCTCGCAATACTGCTGTGCAGATTGACAATGTTAACTAATTGTTAGGATATCATATCTAAACAAAACCCATCAATTATTCCAATGGGTGTCCAAAACAAAGCCGCAGCATTTATAGCTGCGGCCGTTGGTTAAACTAACTTTACTGCTATTGGTGCCTTCTCATCGCTATGAAAATGACTCCGCCGACCAGTGCCAGGAGTATCAATGCGCCGCTGATATAGAGGATAAGGTTGGGATCGGTGAACTGGTCGACCTCGAAGGTGCCGGCAGGTATGCTGCCCACATAGACGGAATAGGTGCCGGACTCATTGCGGCTGACGGTGAATTTTATGGGTGCCCGGCTGCCGCTGGATAGCGTGATGCCCTGATGGGCCTCTTCCTGTCCGTTGATATAGAGCTTGACCTGAGCGGAGCCATTGGCCGTACCTTTATTGGCTATATTTGCTGTAACGGTAACGGGTTCGCCGGGTGCGACTTTTGCATTGGATAGCGAAGCGCTTTGCACCGTGATATTTGCTATGGCTGCTGGATTCTGTGGCCAACATTGTAACCTGCGCCGAGGATGACTGCGGCGGATTGCTGAATAGGAAGGCTGGGCCGCAGGGGTCGACGATGGTGCCGTTAGCCTGGCCGTCGGCATCGCCCTGTCCGCCGTCCTTAAGGGTTAGTATGAAGGTGTTGGGGTCTGGTTGCTGTGCATATTGGCTGAAGTCGGTCAGGCTGCCGTTCTGACATTTAAATACCTTTGAGCCCATGGGCATGGCTTAGGAATGGTAATTGTAATGGTAGCAGTGGCACCCGGGGCCAGGTTGGTTATGTTATAAGAGAACATGCCATAGGGGAAGATATATCCTCCGCTTGAACACGGCATGCTTGACGAAGGCGTATTGGCAAGGCCCGAGATTGATCCTGCGCTGGTACTAAAGTTAACAATACCCAGGCTTGTGTTGACAGAGGCTGTTGCGGATCCGACGGCAGCACTCTTGAAGGCATAGACCTTTCCGTTAAATGCACCGATATATAACGTGCCGTCGCTGCCGATTGCCGCCGAAGAATCGAAATTCATGGGACCTCTGGCGGGTTGACCGGTCATATAAGACCACATAAGAGTGCCATTAGGGCTGACGGCATAAAGATTGCCGTCCTCCGAGTGAACGTATACCGTACCGTCGTTGCCGATGGCCGGCGAAGACACAATCAATCCTCCCGTCCTGTATGACCACTTCTGAGTACCGTTGGGATTAATGGCATAAAGGTAATCGTCAAGGCTACCTGCATAGATGGTGCCGTCGCTGCCGATGGCCGGCGAAGACAGAACGTCGCCGCCCGTTTGGAATTGCCATTTCTGATTACCCGCAGTCCCGTTATCCGTAATGGCATAAATATAGGCGTCATTGCTCCCCTCGTATATGGTGCCGTCGCTGGCGATGGCCGGCGAAGATACGACGTCTCCGCCAGTTTGGAATCGCCATTTCTGATTGCCCGCAGTCCCGCTATCCGTAATGGCATAAATATAGTTGTTCCAGGAGCCAACATATATTGTGCCGTTGCTGCCGATGGCCGGCGAAGAGGAAATCGAATTATACAGTGGTCCAAATCGCCACTTCTGAATACCCGCAGCCCCGTTATCCGTAATAGCATAAAGATAGCCATCATCACTGCCGACATACAGGGTGCCATCTCCGCCTATAGCCGGGCAGGACTCAATATGGTCGAGCGTTCCAAATCGCCACTTTTGGATACCCGCAGTCACGTTATCCGTAATGGCATAAATATAGTCATCATCGCTGCCCACATAGATGGTGCCGTCGCTGCCTATTGCCGGAGCGCCCCAAATAGCATTACCCGTTGGAAATGTCCATTTCCTGGTGCCATTAGGATTGATGGCATAAAGATTATTATCATAGCTGCCCACATATATAGTTCCGTCCGCGCCGATGGCCGGCGAGGAACCTACTATATTGCCGGTCTGATAAGACCACTTAACGTTATTTGTCTGTGGCCCAATATATTGGCTCCGGCCGCTGTGCATCAGGTCATGCTGAAACATGGGCCACGAGGTTGCAGCCAGGTTTGCCATGGCACTACCGGGCAATACAGCCAGTGCCGTCAATAGCAATGATGCCAACACCACCAGGGAAATCAGAGTCTTAGAAAACGACTTGGTATTCATGTTCTGGCAACCTCCTACAAATCGGCGACACGTCAATCAAGGGCATCAAAATCATAAATCGTTGAGCGTTGGCTGCCGTATTTTTTCATAACAGCGCTGCGCTGTCAATGCTTTGCATGCTTTGAGGACTTGAGTTGTCAGACTTGCAATCCGAAGGTGAGACTTGATTTAATCATGTACTGGGACGTCTTCCAGTGAGTGAGGGAGAGTCGAACTCCACCTGAAATAATGCTGGAGGGGTAAGGAGTCACCATTTGGTCATAGTGTTTGTTCAAATCGTCCCGACTGATTCACAGAGGGCCATCCGAGAAAATGTTACCGTGGATTGTTAATAGCTCAAGGATTATGTACTATAGTTGAAAACAAACACATCTAGTGACGTAAGGAGGTGGGTATGCAGACGAAAACAGAGATCCTCATTGACGGTCTATATTTTGGGGAAGTGCCGCGCTGGCATGAGAACAAATTGTGGTTATCAGATTTTTACGGTAATAAGGTGATAAAAGTTGATATGCAAGGGAAGGTGGAGGATGTTGCTAAGGTTCCCAATCATCCCTCGGGATTGGGGTGGCTGCCGGACGGGCGTTTGCTAATCGTGTCAATGCTGGACCGTCGTCTACTGCGGCTGGATCCGCAGGGGCTGGTGGAAGTTGCAGACTTGAGCAGTTTAGCCACCTACCATTGCAATGACATGGTGGTCAACTCCAACGGCGATGCCTACATCGGCAACTTCGGCTCGGACTGGGTAGTTAGCTTCAATCCTGACCCAGCCAACCTGGTGCTGGTTAAACCAGATGGAACGACCAAGGTCGTAGCGGAGGACATGCGTTTCCCCAATGGCTCGGTGATTACACCTGATGGCAGTACACTTATCGTTGCAGAAACCTGGGGCAACAGACTGACCGCATTTAATATAGAAAATGACGGCTCGTTGACTGGACGGCATGTCTGGGCGAATACAGCCCCTGCTATGCCGGATGGTATATGTCTTGACGCGGAAAACACGGTATGGATTGCCAGCCCCAGCACACAGCAGGTCGTAAGGATTACTGAAGGTGGCAAAGTACTTCATGCAATTGATTTGGACCGGCAAGCGTTCGCATGCATGCTTGGAGGACCAGACAGGTGCACGCTATTCATACTTACTGCTGACAGCTCGGTTCCGGAGGAAGCCAAGGCCAAGCCAGCATCCCGCGTCGAGTGCCTGAGGGTCGAAGTGCCAGGTGCTGGCTTGCCATAGATGAGATGAACAGGAGATTAGCCTTCGGAAGTATTGAGATGCTGAATAAAGCTGATTATACAAGGTTGTTGGAGCCCGGAAAGCTTGGCTCCAGGAAAATCCGCAACCGTATCGTTATGCCCCCTATGGCAACGTCACCGATCTGATGATATCCCATTACGAGCAGCGTGCCAGGGGTGGCGTGGGGTTGATCATAACGGAGGGGACATGCCCGATAAAGTGGTTATAGCTCCATCACCTTAACATCGGCTGCCACAGAGAGACGGGCCTCTGTCAAGGATTTGATCTCATCAACGGTCCATCCGGGGGCAAACTCCTTAAGGACAAGTCCACCTGGTCTGTCACTTCAATTACTGCCACGTCGGTAATTATGAAATTAACGCATTTGGCCGCAGTCAGCGGGTAGGTCAAGTTTTTGACCAGCTTGGGTTTCCCATCTTTATTGGTATGCGTCATTGCTACGATGACCCTCTTTGGCGCCCCACGCCAAATCCATGCTCCCCCCGATCTGCGGATACTCGTCTGCTCGCTGGGCTGTGAATGGCCAGGTCGCCAGTTTCGGATACCTGGAGCCCGCCCAGTATTGATATAAGCCGGCCGCTTCGGATCATGGCAAAGGATGTAACCATGTCAAAAAAGCACATGCCGGGAGCAGGAGTATAGAATTTTCCTCCGGCATCGATCAGACCGACGTCAGCTTCATCAACATTGTCGGTCGTTACAAGCGGGCCATAACCGATAACGCCATTCTCCGCCTGGACATGTACACGCCATCCGGAACATTGGATGCGCACATTTGCGGCATGCCGAGGCCGAGGTTGCAGTAATCTCCGGGCTTCAATTCCCGGGCTGCTCTCATTGCCATCACTATTTCATCCAGTCTCTCTTTCATTTCACACCTTTCGTATTCACCAGCGCTACACCGAATTTGACGAGCTCTTTAAGGTTCTTGGCGCCTGCGATATCGTCCTCGGGTATTTTTACCAGGTAGTCCACGTATATTCCCGGGGTAACTATTAGCTCCGGGTCCAATTCGCCCGGCTCAACTATTTCGTCAACCTCAACAATATTCACCTTTGATGCCATTGCGATGACCGGGTTAGCTCCCCGGGCAGAACCGTGGTAAACCAGATTTCCAAGTTTGTCCGCCTTGGCAGCTTTGATCAGTCCCACATCAGGGCTGATCGACTTTTCAAATATATACTCCTTGCCGTCGATAACTCTTGTCTCCTTGCCGGCTGCCACGATGGTCCCTACACCTATCGGGCTATAAAAACCGCCCAGCCCCATAGCGCCTGCATGCAAACGCTCCATGAAAACGCCGTGAGTAGTCACCTCCGTTTCAAGCTTCCCGCTGTGGATAAGATCGCCCATGAAATCTGCCGCTATTCCCGATGCGGCCGATGAAACGGCCGCCAAGAAAAGGTGTAACGATCTTCTTCACGTGGGCAAGAAGCATGGTGGGATCAGGGAAGCCAATCTCCACAGTGCCCGGCGGACCGGGCAAGAAATTCTCGATATACAGGGTCAGGTTCGTGGCGTGCTTGCAGCCAGGGCACGATATAAATACCCGGGCGTGCCGCATATGACCACATATAAGAAGCTACGTGGTCGCCATCCTTTATCACAGATATAGCTTCAGCGGCGCTACATATTTTAACTGTCATACCACTTACCCTCCGATGAATTGTTGGCGCTTGCAGTAGAAAAGGTTGGATTTCTGACCATTATACAGCGTTTTAGACCGTGCCGAATAAAAGCAAGAACTTTTCTAAAGGTTTTAAATATGCTTAATTCTTGCATCTCATGAAAGTATAATTTTCGCTACCATTTCTCTATTTTTATACCTCCCAGCGAAACGAGGTTTACAAAGCATGCTAAAAAGTATTAAATACTATGAGGCCCCAGGTATTAATCTTTTAAAGAGTAAAAATGCCATCTTCTTTCTTAAGAAAATACGGTCCCTGGGCATTGATCACCGGCGCTTCACGGGGGCTCGGCGCCGAATTCGCCCGCCAATGTGCTGAACGGGGCCTGAATACGATTCTAGTTGCCACTAACGCTGATTTGCTCAAAGCCAGGGCGGACGCGCTAAAGAAAGACTACGGCGTAGAAGTCCGGACAATAGCGCTCGACCTTAGCCGGGAGGACATACTTAAAGAGATCACTCCTGTTACCGACTCTTTGGAGATTGGCCTGCTGGTGAATAATGCGGGTTTGTCAAAAGTCCGTCCCTTTCTCAATCATTCCGTTGACCAGCTTGTGAAGCAGTTGCACGTCAACACGCGGGCGGGGCTCATCCTGGCCCATCACTTCGGCAGAAAGATGGCCGAGCGGAGGCGGGGAGGTATCATTTTTCTTTCTTCTGCTTCGGCGATGTACGGGACCGCCTATTGCGCCAACTATGCGGCGACCAAAGCCTACAATCTGATTATTGCCGAGAGCCTTTGGTACGAGCTGGGCCGGTATGGGGTCGACGTGCTCGGGTTCATGGCGGGGTCAACGAAAACACCCGGCTGGGATGCCAACGAGCCGAAGCCGGCGCGGTTCGTGAAAGTGATGGACGTAAAGCCGACGGTCACCGAGGCGTTGAAAGCGCTGGGGAAACGACCAAGTCTCATCGCGGGGAGATCTAACCGGCTGGGATACTTTTTCATGGGGAAAATGGTGTCCCGCGCCCGCGCTATTCGTATCGTAAGCGGATCGATGGAAAAGATGTTCGGCCCGTTCGATGACGTTGTATAAATCACCAGAGAAAGAGGTTGATGCCAATGGCCAGATTTGATCCTGATATCGTTCACAAGTGCGCTATGGAGTGCCTGGGTATGCCCAAGCCGCAGATGTTCGATGCTTTCGCCAATGCTCTTGCAACCCACTATCCGAAAGTGCTCGATTTCTCGCAGCCCTGGATATACAGCATCGCCGGAGGCGCGATGATCCAGATGAAGCTCTACTATGCTTCCACTGACCGAATATATCATGATTTGGGGAACTCCCATCGGCTCTGAAGGCCATTCCGGACGTCATTTCGCCGGATTCTGGGATACTGTTATTGATGGAGAGACCTGGTACTACGCGGAAGGTCAGTTCGAGAAGACGATTTATAAACCCGGTGACCGCATCTACGTCGGTCCGGGCCAGGCGCGCGCCATGAATTTCACCAACGGGGTATGGGCTGTCGAGTACGCGCGGGGCTTTATACCTCTAAGCATGCCTTTCGGGATTGCCGAAGAGATTTTCGTCTGCTGGGATTTTTTGACGGCAGCCCAGACGTTAAGCCTTTACACCGACCTTACAGCCCAGAGTTTCGGACAAAGGCTCGGACCTCTGCATCCGTTAACAAAACCCATCAGTTATATGGCGCATAAAGTGACAAAGGCCCTGGAACCACCGCCAGACGTTAAAGAAATCCCCAGGAAAAACATACGCTGGTGGCGGTGAGAGAGGTTACACTCGAAGCTATGGGCAAGCTGGAAGTGGAGTCCGACGCCATCGAAGGCATATACGACCCGTATTTGCTGCAACTTGGATTTCTCGACAGGACCCCCGGGGACGCACGGCCACGCGCCTGGCCTATGAACACCTGGGCATCCCTTATAAGAAAGGCCAGCCCGCTCAAGCCAGATTCTTTTCTTGATATTTGACAATTCTCCTAGAGCTGAATGAACATATTTATACTGATAAAGAGGGGTAAATTGTAATGAGTCCCGCAATACTGGTTCAAAAAGTGCATTTTGATGATTTTGGTGGTATACAATTTGAACGACTTGTTTTTGCTTATATGCTGCGTACCCGGAGATGGCGCTCCCTAGATTGGTATGGACAACTTGGGACAGATTTGGGACGTGACATTTGGGGAGAATCTGGTAATAGCAAGTACAACAAAGTCTGTATTCAATGTGCAAATAGGAAAAGGTTAACAATTTCTAAGGTCGTGCAAGATGTGGACCTTATTGTATCCGGTCCGTTTGGGGTTCCAGATGAATTTATTCTTGTTTTAGGAGGAAATATTTCAGCGCGACTACGTGATAAAATAAGAAATTTCGTTGCGAAAAAAGGTATTCGTAGTTGTAGTATATGGTCTGGGCAAGAGTTTGAAGAGCGGCTACGAGCAGAAGCCGAATCTCTACTCAAACGATTTGTGCAAGGTGAAGAGTTTCCAGAGTCTCCATCTGATTTGAGTTCATTTATTGAGCAGCTTAAATTATTAAACGATGTCGAGATTTTAGCTCTAATGGCAGAATTATTCGATAGACCGGCTTTCTACACCCCTTTCCAAAGTGAAAGTTCAATTCCAGCGTTTAAGAAAGCAATTACCGATACGATTGAGGCATTGAATACAGGTATTCATCGTTTAAGGGACGGTACAGAAATACGAAGGATACCGAGCAGACACCAAATAAAAAAACAGAGATTTAAGAAAGCTTTATCTGAAATTGTAAAGGAACTCAATCTTTTAAGGATAACATATGATGATTGTCTAAGGCAGGGAGAGATAAGGCCTTGCAATTGCCAAGATCCAAATTGTCCTGTATTTTTTATCTCATCTGAGGCAGCTTCTAAAATGGATATCCTGAGAAATCGAATTCTTGGTAGGTTTAAGCGAATATACCCTCCTTTCGAAGTACATCTCGCACCCACAAATCACTCTGCATTTTTAAGATCAAAGACATTGGGGCCAAGCCCTGTCGTGGCAACTTATTATATTCCTCCGACTGATCCTACTAAATATAAGAAAATATAACTCTCGATTATTTACTGCTTTATTACACATGATACAGTGACAGTTTTGTCGGTCAGGTTGCAAAAAGCAAGAGAGACCTCACAAAATAAATCTACCACCAATAAATTTATAAAGGAGATTCTCTTGAAAACCAGTCTAACCAAAAACGCTGAGGAACTCAAACAGATCGTAGTCTCAATGGAGAAGGATTTATTCGACAAAGCAGTTGAATGCGCACGTAAGGCATTTGGAAACGTACTTGAGCAGATCGACTCGCTGATACAACAGCATAGGCCTGCTGATTTAGTAGTCGCTCATAAGCGAAGCACCTGGTATCGGACCAGGCTTGGACCGATCATGGTTACCAGGAGACAATATCGAGGGCGAGACGGGAAATATCAATATCCGCTGGATGAATTGATGGGTATGGGCAAATACCGTCACACCACCTTGGCTGTGAAAGAGCTGGCATGCGGGTTGGCGGCCGAGATGCCTTTCCGCAGAAGCGCTGAGGTACTAAACAGAACCACTTCTATCGGCCTTTCTTATAGAACCATTCACAGGTTAGTCCAATTGGCTATTGCCGACAGTCAAGATGATGCAGATCGTAGTGCGGCTTGGTTTGAAGATACTGGCGAGTTGAAACAGACTGAAGGCAGGAAGGCGAGCTGTCTGATTATCGAGGCGGACGGCGTTGTGCTACCCTTGCAAAGGGAAACGGCACGTAGGGCTGAGGTAAAGCTGGGCATTGCCTATGAGAGCTGGCGGAAAGTAGGCAAAGACCGTTACAGCACGGTCAATAAGACCCTTTATGCAGACATATTAAGCACTGATCGATTCTGGACAGGAATGGCCTTAAAACTGCACCAGAAATACGATCTTGGTGGGACGCAATACGTCATCGGTGGAGACGGCGCAACATGGATCAAAGAAGGTGTTGATTATTTCGGAGGCCAATATCAGCTATGCCGATATCACCTCAACCATGCTCTTTGTCATGCACTGAAGCATGATCGAGCTATCTTACGGTCGGTTCAATATCATTGCAGTTGTGGCCAACATGATGCCGCTCTTAAGCAGCTCAAAGAAGCGGTAGACCGGGCGCCAGACGATAAGGCCAAAGACATCAGGCAGGTGATCAAATATATCAGTTCCAATGCCTCCGGATTGCAGGATTATCGGGAAAGCATGGGACAACAGGGAATTACCTTACGAAGAACAGGGGCTATCGAGGGAAATATTGACAAGTTGATCGTACGAAGGATGAAGAATCAGGGCATGAGTTGGTCACGTCAGGGAATACGCCGGATGCTCTGGCTGAGAATCAGTATACGTGAAGGGACTCTGGCGGATCGCCTGTGCTTCCGCATCGCTGAAACTACATCTATAAAAATGCCGGAAAAACAAATAAGGAGAGTGCTCGATCGTACAATAAAATATGATTACACGAGTTATTTCAATGTTGGAATGCCAGCGATATCTGGCCCACATGCAGCCCGTCCTTGGGTTGAAATATTGAAATCTCTAACCAGGATAGCGATATAATGTTTTACAAGGCCTCTCTAACTCAAGACCGACAAATCAGTCACAGTAACATTACACATACGCTATTTGACACCATATGCTCTTATTATAAACTATATTCCATTAGTCCTCTGGTGGTTAGAGCGAGGCGGCACCACCCGTTCCCATCCCGAACACGGAAGTGAAACGCTTCAGCGCAGACGATACTGAGGGAGGGATTCCTTGGGAAAATATGCCACTGCCAGAGGCTTTTTTTATACCTCTTTTTCCTGACACTATCATCGACTTTGATCTTATTTGAAGCTGCCACTCTTTGACTTCAAGTATGGTTAAACATATAATTCATATGAAAGAGTGAATTTACAGACCAATCTGATTACACTTTTTCGAGGTTACTATGGCAAGTAGATTTGAAAAGTTTTCTGAGCGTGCTCGCCGGGCGCTTACCCGTGCGCAGGAAGAGGCGCAGCATTTCGGTCACAATTATATCGATACCGAGCATATTTTACTCGGTCTTATAGCGGAGGAAGATAGCGTTGCCAGCCAGGTCCTTGCCAATCTCGGCGTAGCCGTGAGCAAGGTGAGGTCAGCTGTTGAGTTTATAGTAGGCCGCGGCGGCCGTCCCAATACCAGTGAGGTGGGACTCACTCCCAGGGCCAAGAAAGTTATCGAGCTGGCAGTGGATGAAGCCAGGCGGCTGAACCATAGCTATATAGGCACAGAGCATCTCCTGCTGGGCCTGTTGCGGGAACGTGAGGGATCGGCGGCGGGTGTGCTGGAGAGCCTGGGCGTGACCCTCGACCGTGTAATGACCGAGGTCAACAAGCTGCTCAATACCGGCAGCGGCCAGGCCAGGGCTGTCACCAAGGAAGGTGCCAGGACTCCCATCCTGGATCAACTGGGCGTTGACCTTACCGGGCTGGCGCGTAATGGCAAGCTGGACAACATCGTCGGCAGGGAAAAGGAGTGCGAACGCATCATCCAGATCCTCAGCCGGCGCACTAAAAATAATCCCGCTCTGATAGGCGAGCCGGGTGTAGGCAAGTCGGCCATCGTGGCCAAGCTGGCCCAGCAGATCGTTACGGGAGATATCCCCGAACCTCTCAGGAATAAACGGCTGGTAACCCTGGATATAGGATCGCTGGTCGCCGGCACCAAGTATCGCGGTGAGTTTGAAGAGAGGCTGAAAAAAGTTATCGACGAGATAAAAAGCGCAGGCAACTGCATCGTTTTCATCGATGAGCTGCATACCATAGTGGGCGCAGGCGCAGCAGAGGGGGCTGTTGACGCTTCCAACATCCTGAAGCCGTCGCTTTCAAGGGGCGAAATCCAGTTCATCGGCGCCACCACGCTGGACGAGTACCGCAAATATATCGAGAAAGATGCCGGACTGGAGAGGCGCTTCCAACCCGTCATGGTGACCGAGCCGACTGTAGAGCAGACCGTTGCTATCCTGAAAGGCATCCGGCACCATTACGAAGACTATCACAAATTAATTATTAATGATGACGCTTTCCAAACTGCGGCCTCTATGGCTGCACGGTACATATCCGACAGGTTCCTTCCTGATAAAGCCATTGATATTATGGATGAAGCCTCTTCCCGTGTCAGGATCAAGAAAGGTGTTGTCCCCATAAGCATCGCCGAAGCGCAGAAGGCTTTGGAAAACCTGAGGCGCGACAAGGACAATGCCATCGCTTCACAGCAATATGAGATGGCTGCCGAGCTTCGCGACAGGGAAGTCCAGCTCCAGAACAAGGTCAAGAGCATGGAGCAGGAATGGCAGGATACTCAGAAGAAGGAAACCCCGATAGTGACCGAAGAGGACATCGCCGAGGTTGTCAGCATGTGGACGGGCATACCCAAGGACAGCCTCACCACGGATGAAAAGGAACGCCTGCTCAAAATGGAGAAGGCGGTGCATGAAGATATTGTGGGCCAGGATGAAGCCATCATTACCATCGCCCGGGCCGTACGCCGTGCCCGGGCGGGCCTTAAGGACGCACGCCGTCCCATCGGCAGCTTCATTTTCCTGGGTCCGACCGGCGTGGGCAAGACCGCTCTGGTGAAAGCCCTGGCCAAATTCATGTTCAAGAGTGAAGATGCCATGGTCAGGCTGGATATGTCCGAATTTATGGAACAGCATAATGTCGCCAGGCTGGTGGGCGCTCCTCCGGGATATATCGGCTATGAAGAGGGAGGCCAGCTTACCGAAGCCGTCAGGCGCACCCCCTACTGTGTAATACTGCTGGACGAGATTGAGAAAGCGCATAAGAACGTGTTCGACATCCTGCTCCAGATCATGGATGATGGTCACCTTACGGATGCCAAAGGCCGCAGGGTCGACTTCCGCAATACCATCATGGTCATGACGTCTAACGTCGGCGCCGATGAGATCAAGAAGAATAAGGGGTTGGGCTTCAACGTTAACGCTGATGAAGTCAAAACCCGCCAGGGCGCTTACGAGAAGATGAAAGATATCGTGATGCGTGAGATGAAGAATAAATTCAGGCCGGAGTTCCTGAATCGCATAGATGCCTCCGTGGTCTTCCATGCCCTCACCAAGGAGCATATCCGCCAGATCGTCGACCTTATGCTGCGCGAGGCTGTATCCTCCATGGCGGAGAAAAAGATTACGCTGGAGATTTCTGAAGCCGCCAGGGATTTTCTAGGCGAGAAAGGTTACGATCCTGAATACGGCGCCCGTCCTCTGCGACGCGTCATCCAGCAAGAGGTGGAAGACAAGCTTTCCGAGAACGTGCTGCGCGGTGAATATGAGAGCGGCTCCAAGGTGCTGGTCGATTATGACGGCACGCAGATAGTCATTCACAAGCTTGAAACCGCCGCACTGCTGAGCGGAGAAAGCAAGTTGTTGCCCGGCGAGGGCAATATGCTGCTCAGCGACAGCAATCCGTAAAGTAAAAATCCGGAATCGCATAAGAGTTGAAGGGGGCGGGGCCAGTTTTTAGACTGCAGCCCTGCCCCTTATTTTTTACACTGATGCACGGCCGGGGCAAATTGCGACTATTTTTGTTATTATTGGCTGGCTGAATGTCTTTAAGCATAGAAGAAGAAATTGGAAAAATCTAAAGTCAAGACGGTTTATATTTGCCAGAAATGCGGACGGGAATCTCCCAAGTGGGAAGGCCGCTGTCCGGGCTGCCAGGAGTGGAATTGCCTGGTCGAAAGCACCGTGGCGGTAACCAAACATACCGGCGCAAAAGCCGCCGACGCCGGCAGCCCCCTTCATGAGCTGGCCAAGGTGCAGCGGGACAGCTATGCCCGCATCGCTTTTTCCATTGAGGAATTGAACCGCGTCTTGGGTGGCGGCCTGGTTGCAGGGTCGGTAGTCCTCATAAGCGGTGACCCGGGCATCGGCAAGTCCACTTTATTGCTCCAGGTTTCAGATGCCGTGGCCTCCAGGGGCGGCCAGGTCGTTTATATCTCCGGTGAGGAATCGTCGCAGCAGCTCAAGATGCGCGGCGACCGGCTGAATGTTAATGGAACGGGACTCTTCATCTACCCTGAAACCAACATGGATAACGTTATGGCCAGGCTCGAAGCCGCCGAACCCACGCTTGTTATCGTCGATTCGATTCAAACGGTCTATATGGATGATATCAACGGCGCTCCCGGCAGCATCAACCAGATACGTGAATGTACCCTGCGACTGTTGAGATGGGCTAAAAAGTCGGGCGTGGCCGTATTTATCTCGGGCCATGTGACCAAGGATGGCGCGATCGCCGGGCCCAAGGCCCTCGAGCATATCGTGGACGTAGTGCTTTACCTGGAAGGAGAAGCATTCAATAGTTATCGCATCCTGAGGAGCGCCAAGAACCGTTTCGGCTCGACCAACGAGGTAGGAGTGTTCGAGATGGGCGGAGCCGGCCTGGTGGAAGTGCCCAACCCCTCGCAGTTTTTCCTTGAATCCTACATGAACGGCACTATCGGAGCAGCCGTTGTCCCCACGCTGGAGGGGAGCAGGCCGCTGCTGGTGGAGATCCAGGCGCTGACCAGCCCTTCGGCTTACGGTCCTCCACGGCGTATATGCAACGGCGTAGATTTCAACCGGCTGCTGATGATCTCCGCCGTCCTGACCAGGAGGGCCGGAGTGGGACTCTATAACCAGGATGTGATCGTAAACGTGACGGGCGGAATTAAAATCTCGGAGCCGGCTGCAGACCTGGGCATCGCACTGGCTATAGCCTCCAGCTTTCGTGATGCCAGGGCCATACCGGGGACTGCTGCGGTCGGCGAGATAGGCTTGAGCGGCGAGCTGAGATCGGTCACTCAGATCGAAAGGCGCATTTCCGAAGCTGCCAGGCTGGGCTTCACCCGCTGCATTATACCGGGCACATTCAAAAAGGCTATTAGCGGCATTAACGGCATTGAGATAATCAAAGCGGATAACGTAGCTGCCGCGCTCAGGCTGGGACTGGAAAAAGTCTCCCGCAAAAAGGACCTGGAGCCGGAGTAAACGTGTCCAGAGTAGCTGCGATCGTGGTAAGCGCCGGCGCTGGGCAGAGGATGGGCTGGGATAAATCGTTCCTCAAGCTGGGAGACAAACCGCTCATCGCCTGGCCGGTGGATGCCTTACAGCGCAGCAAGCTGATAGAACATATAATATTGGTTTTACAGGCCGGCAAAATCGAGACTGGAAAAAAAATGGTTGAAGAGCGCCGGTGGTCCAAGGTATTGGACATTTGCGCGGGAGGAGAATTGCGGCAGGACTCGGTCTGTAAAGGCCTGGCTCTGGTTAAAGATAGTGACTGGGTATTGGTACAGGATGGCGCCCGGCCTTTTTTAACCGAGAGGCTGATAAGGGATGGTATCCAGGCGGCCGGGACTACGGGGGCGGCTGCAGCAGCAGTCCGGGTCAAGGATACCATCAAGCAGGTTGATGAGAATGGCACCGTGCTGCAAACACTGGAACGCGACAGCTTGAGGGCGGTACAGACGCCGCAGGTATTCCGCACGGATATCCTCAAAAAGGCCTACGCATCCGTTAAGAAGCAAGGTAACGGATGATGCAGGCATGGTGGAGTTGGCCGGATACAGCGTAAAATTATATCCGGGCGACAATGAAAATATTAAAATTACTACGCCGGAAGACTTATTGCTGGCGGAGACGATCGTAAAGAAAATGGTGAAATCATGAGGACGGGAATAGGCTACGATGCGCACGCGCTGGTACCCGGCAGGCCGCTGATTATCGGAGGCGTTGAGATCCCCTTCAACCAGGGACTGGACGGCTACAGCGATGCCGATGTGCTGGTGCACGCCATCATGGATGCCCTGCTGGGCGCCGCCGGGCTGAAGGATATCGGCCATCAGTTCCCCAGCGGCGACCCGCGCTTTAAAGGCGCTTCCAGCATTGGTTTGCTCGAGCAGGTGAGACGTCTGGTGGCGGCCGAAGGGCTATGTAGTAAAAAATGTCGACAGCGTGCTTGTTGCCCAGGCACCCAAGATTGCTACCTATATAGATGAGATGCGGGCCAATATAGCTTTAGCGCTCAGAATCGACGACGACCAGGTGATGGTCAAGGCGACCACCACCGACGGCCTGGGCTTCACAGGAAAGGGAGAAGGCATGGCGGCCTATGCCACAGCCATGCTGGAAGAGTGACCATATACTAAACTAGAGGTGTTTCATGAAGATATTCAATACCCTGTCCGGCCAAAAGGAAGAGTTTGCTCCCCAAGATAACGAAGTTAAGATGTATGTTTGCGGGGTTACGGTATATGATGTCTGTCATTTCGGCCACGCGCTGAGCTATATAACGTTCGACGTCATCAGGCGCTACCTGGAATACCGGGGATACCAGGTCAAATACGTGCAGAATTTCACCGACATCGACGATAAGATCATAAACCGCTCAAACGAGAGGCATATACCCTGGAAAGAGCTGGTGGAAAAATATATCGGCGAATTTTTCGCGGATATGGACGCCCTTAATATCCAGAGGGCGACGATTTATCCCCGGGCTACCGAGGAAATACCCATGATTATCCAGGTCATCCAGACCCTGGTGGATAAGGGACATGCTTACCGGGTGGACGACGGCAGCGTTTATTTCCGGGTAAAAAGCTTCCCCGGCTATGGAAAGTTGACGCACCAGACTGCGGACGACATGCGGGTCACCGAAACTTCCGAGACTGAGAAAAAAGAAGACCCCCTGGACTTTGCGCTCTGGAAAGCGGCCAAGCCGGGCGAGCCGGCCTGGCCCAGCCCCTGGGGCGAAGGCCGTCCGGGCTGGCATATCGAATGCACGGCCATGTCCATCAAGCATCTGGGCAAAACGCTGGATATTCACGGCGGCGGACAGGACCTGGTATTCCCGCACCATGAGAACGAAATGGCCCAGTCGGAATGTTTCACCGGAGTCGAGCCCTTCGTGCGCATCTGGATGCACAACGGCTTTCTGCAGCTCGGCGCGGACAAGATGAGCAAATCGCTGGGCAACCTGGTTACCATCAAGCAGGCGCTGGAGCGCAACAGCGCCGACGCCATCAGGCTCTTTATCATAAGCTCCTACTACAGGATGCCGCTGCGCTATAGTGAGGAAGCCCTCGACGCTGCTGAAACCGGCATCGAGAGAATGAAGCAGGCTATCAAGGCGGAGGGTAAGCCGGGCGGCGAAGTACTTGACGCCGGGCCGTACAGGATGCGTTTTATGGAGGCCATGGACGATGATTTCAGCGCGCCGCAGGCCGTGGCTGCCATGTTCGAACTGGTGCGTGAGATCAATCGCGGCAGCGAGAAGGGGATGGACATCGGCCCCGCTCAGCAGATGCTTAAAGAGCTGGCCGGCGTGATCGGCTTTACCCTGCAGGAGGCCAGAAAGCTTGAACACTCTCAAGAGGAGAAAATCCTGGAGCTGATAGAGCGAGCGCAACCAGTACCGCAAAGCCAAAGAGTGGAAGCAGGCCGACGAGGTGCGCGACCAGTTGCTCAAGATGGGGATAGCTATTGAGGACACGCCCAAAGGGACGACCTGGAAGATATCGCACTGATTGAAGCCTTTGATATCAGGACATAGCCATAACAGAATACGATGGTTAATGCTGGTGTGTCCATTTCCTAAATTCAGTTTGGATGGCAACTAGCTTTTTTTCTACTCCCTCCAGAGGATTAATAACATTCTGTAAGAACTTCGAGAAGGTTTCAATAGATTCAAACCATGCCCAGACACTTATATCATAAGTGCCTGATAACAACAAAACCTGCCGCACTTCATCGAAATCGCATAGCCGGTCTACAATGTTATTGAGTGCGCTATTTTCGACCTTCAGCGCTATGGAAACCACGACTGTTTTTCCGGTGCATAGGTTGGGTATAGCCAGTATTCGGATAATGTTATTGTCTAATAGTGCTTTTATTCTGCGTTTGATAGTAGGAGCGCTAATATTGAGGTTCTTTGCCAGCCTTGTCATGCTTTGACGAGCATCTTTTTCGAGCTCTTCAATAATTTTCATATCGATATCGTCGACTTTTTTGTTAGCCGGTTCAGTTAAATCAACCGTATCATCGAGTCTAATTGATGCGTGTTTAACATATTTAGTGCAAATTAAGGTATCTGTATCCAGCACATCCTGCATGGGATAAAGTATTGTGTTTAGGAATCGGGAATATGATTGAACAGATGCAAACCAGCAAAGGCAGGCTATATTATAGTAGCCCGTGATCAACGTTATAAATCCTACTTCCTTCTGGCCAGCTAATAGATCAGCCGTCCGGCTGATTGCACTGTTTTCTACTTTAAGCAGAATACCAACTGTCAGAGATGTTCTTACGCGATTTATTTGAACAGCCTGTATACGTATGACATCATTTTTTATGAGCTTATTTACCCGGCGACGGATGGTTGAAGCGCAAATATCGATATGTTTTGACATCTCGATACTGCTCATGTAAGCATTTGTTCTTAGCACGCCGATTATTTTTTTATCGATATCATCCAGTTGTCCCATGGTCAATATTGATATCATATATTCCAAATATTGTAAATATATTGGACAATATTGATAACTATAAAATCAAAACAATAAAAATAGTTAATAAAAATGTAAAAAATATTGACATAGATGTTTTGAATGGTAATATACATAAAACTATTCCTTCTAGCCTCACCTTCTCAATACACGCGGGAGTTATGTTGACGATAGGGTAGATCGGCTGCATAATCCGAAGTTCGAGATGGAAATAAATTAGTGGAGGAAATACATGAATTTCGAATACACAAAAGAACAACTGGAGCTGAAAAACGAAGTTGCTGAATTTGCCAGAGCAGAGTCTACCAAGCCGCAACGAGAATGCGAAGAAGAGGAAGGTATTTTCCCGGAAGATCTTTTTTTAAGCATGGGTCAGAAATGCTGGACAGGCCCTATCGTGCCGCTGGAATATGGTGGCATGGGAAAGGGCGCCATGGAATACGCTATTATCATTGAGGAATTGACCAAGGAAGGTTTGCTATCGCCTCAAACCAATGTTCAGGCGGAGAAATCTATTCTTGTTGCCGGTACCGAGGAGCAGAAAAAAAGATATTTGCCACGGCTGGCAAATGGTGAATTTACCTCCGCCCAGGCGATCTCCGAGCCCAATGCGGGGTCGAGCTTCAAAAATTTGGAAACCATAGCTGTCAAAGATGGTGAATACTATGTGATCAAAGGCCATAAGAAGCATATCAACTTAGCAAAGGAAGCAGGCGTTTTTATTCTGCTAACGAAGACCGAGTCAGGGCTAACCGAGTTTCTTATTGATAAAGACAGCGATGGTGTGAAATTTGTTAAGGCCGAGGGCATGGCAGGCCGAACGGCGCCAATGTATGACATTTATTTGGATTGTCGTATCCCCAAAACCCAGATATTGGGCAGGGAAGGTGGCGCACTGGATATTTTCCTGCAAACTTTCAATTTGAGCAGAATAGGCAATGCCTCTCAATTCATCGGTATAGGGCGTGGATGCCTGGACCGTGCCGTCAAATATGCCAAAGAAAGGGTAGTCGGCAGCCGCCATGTGACAGATTTTCAGGGCATCAAGTGGACGATTGCTGAGTTATATGCCAACCTGGAAGCTGCTAAGCTGGCCAGAGACCGCGCCGCCTGGATGGAAGACAATGGTATTGAGCATATTTTGGAAACAGCAGTAGCAAAGTACCTTGCAGGTGAAGCAGCCGAAAAAATTGCCAACAAGTGTTTTTCACTGGTCGGCAGTCATGCATGCTATCGCGGCACAATGTACGAACGATTCTTGCTGGGGGTTAAGGCTATGCAGGTAGGCGGGGGAACCTCGGAGATTATGTTGAACAATATCGCTAGCCAGGTAATGATGTTACAGGGATTTTAACATTGACGGAAGGTTCCTTTAATACCCGACATATGTGAAGGAATACTGAAGGATATTTCTCAGAGAAAATAGATATCAAGCGTTATGAGAATTTAAAATGAATATACCAAAAATTAATTTCAGGCAATGGTTTGAAGAAAAAGTTGATTTGGGTAAGGACTTACCCTGCATCTGGTTTCGGGACGAAATGTATTCCTACGGGCAGGTCGACGCCAGTGCAAACAAGGTGGCTAACGCTCTATACGATCTCGGTGTGAGGAAAGGGACGAAGGTTGCCATAGTTATGACAAATTGTCCCGAGTTCCTTTATTGCTGGTTTGGTTTAGCGAAATTGGGAGCGATCAGCTTATTCGTAAATGTAGATTTTAAGGGAGAAAGCCTTCAATATCTGCTCAGCCAGGCTGACGCAGAATTCGTTATTATCAATAATGACAGATGGGGAAATTATGCTCAGGTCAGCAAATCCTTGCCTGAGATCAAACATGTGATTTGCATGCCTGATTCTGAGGGGATTGATTCACAGCAGGTAATCGGTTTTGATCAGATCTTCTCCAATGCTTCCCCTTCGGCGCCTCCATTAATAGAAATCGACAATGGGGAACCGATGGGCTTTATACACACAGCGGGGACCACAGGTGCTCCGAAGTGGGCGATGTTGAGTCATAAGGCCTATCTTACCTCGGGTGAATATTTAAGGGAATGGTCTATGACCAATTACACCGACATTTCATTTGACCCCCTGCCCTTATTTCATATCAATCCTCAGACCTACTTTCTTATGAATACTCTGGCCGGCAACGGCAGTGTGGTCATCGTCGAGAAATACAGCGCGTCGCAATTCTGGAAACAGGTGGTAAAGTATAGAGCCACGTTACTCGTGCTTCATTCAGCGCCGATAATCTATCAGCTGGCACAACCCGTTACACCTGAGGAAACTCAGCACAGGGTTAGAATGATACCTGTGGCGGCGGTGCGTACCGTTATGGAACGTTTCAAGATACCTGTAGGAGGAAGTGGTTACGGGTCGACGGAGCTTCCGGGTTTCGTGGTCATGCATAGGCATTATCTGCCGATACCCAGGAAGATGGACCATCTAGGTGAAATGTTGATAAAGTTCTGTGGCAAACCTGTGGACTATGTAGAGATAAAGGTTGTGGATGAAAACGATAAAGAAAAAGCTGTCAATGAGGTGGGCGAGATAATCGTCCGGGGCAAGGAACCCCATGTAATATTTGACGGCTATTACAACATGCCGGATAAAAACAAACAGGCTTTCAATAATGGATGGTTTCACACGGGTGATGCCGGCAGGTTTGATGAAGATGGGAATCTTCTATTCGAACAACGTCTCGCCGATAGTATAAATGTTAAAGGGGAGTGGATACCTGTGGAGGTAGTAGAAGCTGCCTGCATACAGAATCCGAAGATTGTTGAGACGGCTCTGATCGGTGTGCAGTTAGGTAAGATAACAGAGACCAAGATAATGGTGCGATTACATGATGGGCAGAGCATGAATCCTGAGGAGTTGCTGGATTATCTGCAAACCAAGCTGGCACGATTTATGATCCCGAGATTCGTAGAGTTTGTCAAAGAATTTCCAAGAACAAAGGGCACGGATAAAATACAGAAAGAGATCCTCAGGAAGGAAGGTATTGGAAATGCGTGGGATAGAGAAGCCAGCGGTTATATGCTGCAGCGGTAGGAAAATATGAGCGTTCCTATAGCGTCAAGGATAGGACGTGATAAATGAGTAGAGCAGACCAACTGTTGCAAGGATCTATTGACTTTCATGTTCACGCCGGGCCGGACGTTCTCATTGAACGACGCATGGATGCTTTGCAGGTGGCCAGGTTGGCCAGGGAATACGGCATGGGAGGCATTGTGTTTAAAAGCCACAGTTATCTAACTGCTCCAATGTCCTACATTGTTAATCAGGCGGTTCCCGGTATATCAACCTATGGAAGTCTCTGTCTTGAGTATGAAACTGGTGGTATAAATGTCCCGGTTGTGGAAGCGGCCGGAGAACTGGGCGCAAGGGTAATCTGGATGCCCACCTTCTCTGCCCAAAATACCAGGCTGGCCTTAACCAGGCTGTTAGGTGTTGATTTTAAAGAAAAAGGTTTCAATATCCTCGAAGAGGAGAATAAGGCAACCGTAAGACAGATATTCCCTGTCATTAAAAAGCATGATATGGTCCTGGCTACCGGCCATCTCGCTCCGGCTGAGATTTTCACACTGGTTACAGAGGCTAAACAGGCAGGATTAACGAAGATAGTCATAACTCATGCTATGTGTTCTCATGGGCTTGATAAGTCCTTGACAGTAGAGGATCAGGTTAAACTGGTCAAAGAAGGGGCTGTAATTGAGCATTGTTTTCTGGAAATTGTATCCAGTGGAGGACGGCGTGATCCGGCACAAATGGTACAGGCTATGAAGCTGATCGGTGCTGAGCATTGCATAATGAGCACAGATTTCGGACAAAACGATAATCCGCCACCCCCCGAGGGCATGCGGATGTTCATTGCAACCATGCTTAAGTACGGCATGACGGAAAGCGAAGTCGAATTAATGGTAAAAGTGAATCCGGCCGGATTATTGGGGCTGTCGTAGCTCGGTATCTTCACAGTAAAATTTTTGGCCGATGTCCGGAGTAATTTCGTGATAAACGTGGATCGATAAAGTAAAAGGAGAGAATTATGTCATACAAGGATATTATATATACAGTTGAGGATTATATCGCCACCATCACTCTTAATCGCCCTGAGACTCTCAATGCGTTCAATGATACCATGCTCGACGAGTGGGTTGACGCAATTGAATTGGCAAAGACCGATCCGAAAGTCAGAGTTGTAATTGTAACTGGAGCAGGTAAAGGGTTTTGTTCTGGAATGGATATCAAGGCTGTTTCCAGCCGCAAAGAAGTGCCGGCGCTTTATTCGATGCGTAACTACTTTCGTATGACTGTACACAGGATACCACGTGCTATAGAAAGTCTGGATAAACCTTACATCGCCGCAATAAACGGCCCGGCTGCCGGCGCCGGTATGGATATGGCAAGTATGGCGGATATGAGAATAATGTCAGACAAAGCCAGGGTGGGCATGACCTATGTACGAATGGGTCTCCTTCCCGGTGATGCCGGTTGTTATTTTTTACCCCGTATAGTGGGCACTGCTAAAGCTCTAGAGCTAATATGGTCGGGTAAAATGATTGATGCTGAGGAAGCTTTAAAAATAGGCTATGTGAGTAAGGTGTTCCCCGACGATGAGTTTTTATCTGCAGCGAAAGAATATTGCAGGCAATTTACTCAGGCTCCTGTGGCAACGCAGTTTGCCAAGCGTTTGTTGTGGAGGGGAATGGATATGTTCAGGAATATTAATCTTGAGTTGACTGAGATGGCTATGCTTATTAACTATACGACACCTGATGTATTGGAGGGCCCCGTTGCCTGGTTGGAGAAAAGAGAACCGCAGTGGCGTGGTGAATAATTGACACTCCCAAGGACACGACCTGGAAGATAGCCAAGTAGCTGTTAGTGCGGCAGGCTGCTGAGAATTTTTACGGTATCCCCGATAGTTATGCCCAGGAAGGCGGCCGCGCTGCCGTCCTTCAATGAAAGCTCAAGGTAGTCGCTGCTGCCGACGATAGCCATCAATCCTTTACCCTGCGCGTAATAGTTGCTGGTGTTGATTATCCTCTGATTTTTTATTTCTACCGCAGCGCCGCCAGCCGGTATATCGCGGCTCTTCAGGTTGGTAATGAGGTTGCCGAACCTGTCGATATGTATGATCTGGCCTATTATGTGGCCCATGGCATCCTTAAAGGGTACAGGGACATGGAAGGCGTTGAGGCTTTCGATGCTCTCGCCGAATTCCCTCACCGGCAGGTCTAATGATAGATGTGCCGCCACAGGGGCGAAAATATCGCGTCCGTGAAAAGTGGAGCTCACCGGATGGCGCCAGTATTCCTGCTTCGTGATAGATACCGCTTCACATCCCTCGGGCAGCGCCTGTTTGGCAACCAGGTCGGACATGGGGATGCTTTGCGCCGCTTTTTCGGAGGAAAGCTCGTGCAAAATATAACTGAGTGTGCCGTTATCCGGTGTAACAAAAGTTGCGGTCGGCGTTTTGAGGATGACCGCCCGGCGGTGGCTGCCCACTCCCGGGTCGATCACGATTACATGTATGGTCCCCTCGGGAAAATAGCGCCAGGAGGTATGCAGGATGAAAGAAGCCTCGCGAATGGACTGGGGAGCTATGGCGTGGGTAATATCGACGATCTTGGCCTGCGGATTAATGCCGAGTATGACGCCTTTCATACTGGCAACATAACCGTCGCTGATACCGAAGTCGGTCGTCAAAGTGACAACCCTTGACATCCTGATACCCCGAGTTACGAAGCGCTGACCCTGACGATCACGATAGAGAGCGCCACGAATATTACGGCCAATACGATAGTAACCTGAAACAGTGTTTTTTCTACGCCGCGGCGGGTCCTATATACACCGTCGGCCTGGCCAAAAATGCCGCCCAGGCCGCCGCCCTTAACCTGTAAAGTCAGCACAGCGATCAGCGCCAGCGATATCACTATCTGTGCTATGAGAAGATAAATAGGCATGTTAATTTCCTCCGAGTTTGTCGACGATCAGTTGCCTGACTACCGCGGGGTTGGCCTTGCCTTTCGAGGCTTTCATGACCTGTCCTATGAGGAAGGTCAGCGACGCCTCCTTGCCCGCTTTGTAGTCGACAACCGCTTTCTCATTATCAGCGATAATTTTATCTACAATTATAGCAAGTTCTCCACTGTCGCTGATTTGCCTTAAGCCTTTCTCAGCTACAATTGCGCTCGCTTTTTTTCCGCTGTTGAACATCTCTTCGAATACTGTTTTGGAAAGAGGACCGCTTAACGTTCCCTTATCGATAAGGTCCAGCATCTCGACGAAGTTGGCCTCCGGCACCTTGTCATGCGCTTCTTCGGGTTTAACATTCTGGGCGTTGAGCAGCCGCGTAAGCTCGCCCAGCATCCAGTTGCTGATGATCTTGGCCCTCTGTTTCATATTGGCGGATGTGCCTGTGCCTAACGCCACGCTGTTCTTGAAATAAGCGACATAATGCTTCGACTGGGTTATCAGCTCCGCATCATATGAAGATAGGTCGTATTTGGCTATCAGGTCTGCATAGACCTGTTCCGGCAGTTCCGGCAGGCCGGCCCTGATTTTATCCACCATCTGTCTGCTGAAGGAGAGCGGTGGAAGGTCCGGCTCAGGGAAATAGCGGTAATCATGCGCATATTCCTTGCTGCGCTGGCTCACAGTGACGCCCTTATCGTCGACCCAGCCGCGCGTCTCCTGGACGATTTTTTCTCCGGTTTTCATGGCTTCCCGCTGCCTCTGGGCTTCGTATTCCAGTGCGCGGTAAACGGCGCGGAAGCTATTCATATTTTTAACCTCGACCTTGGCCAGGTATTCTTTGCTGCCCTCAGGTCGAATGCTGATATTGGCGTCGCAGCGGAAACTGCCCTCTTCCATGTTGCCCGTAGACACGCCGAGGTACTGCAAAATCGATCTCAGCTTCACCAGGTAAAGGCGTGCTTCCTCGGGTGAGGCCATATCCGGCTCGCTGACGATCTCCATCAGCGGCATGCCGGCCCGGTTTATATCTACCAGGCTGTAGCTTTCGCCTTCCGGCGAAGTGCGGTGTGTCAGCTTGGCCACGTCTTCCTCAAGGTGCACGCGTGTAATGCCGATCTTCTTCTTCCTGCCGTCGATATCGATTTCCAGCCAGCCTCCGACGCACATTGGCATGTCATATTGCGATATCTGGTAGCCCTTCATCAGGTCCGGGTAGGGGTAGTTTTTCCGGTCGAACTTGGCATGCCCGGGGACGGTGCAGTTGAGGGCCAGGCCCGTCCTGACCGTAAACAAGACAGCCTGCTCGTTAATCGTAGGAAGCACACCCGGGAGGCCCATGCACACCTGGCAGACGTGGGTATTGGGAGGGTCGCTGGCATAATCGGCGCTGCAGGAGCAGTACATCTTGCTGCGCGTCAGAAGCTGCGAATGTACCTCCAGCCCGATGATAGTTTCGTAGTTCACAACGTCGGATAGTATAGCAGCATCACACGTTCAAGGGCAAGCACTTGACAGATCAGCTATAATAGTTATAACAATATAATAATTATAAAAATATAATAATATTCCAAGCCTTTTACCAATAATTATTTAATAAAAGAAGTTTAATATATCGGTGATGGGTCAATGCAGTCATGCCGCCATTAAAGCAATATAAGAAAAACACCGGAGGTATTACCATGGAACGGGAACAGGAGATCAGGATAATTGCCTATCGTATATGGGAGGAGGAGGGTTATGGCGAGGGGAACCATCTGGAGCACTGGTTGAGGGCCGAGATTATTTGGGAGGACTTGCAGAAGAGTCCTGAAAGCGAGAAAGGACCGGTAAAAATCTCGATGGGGGATAAAGGGAGTAAGACGGCGGGAAAAAAGTAGCAGAAAACTTCCACGAGCCGGCAGGAAATCCGCATCAAAGATAAAGGCATCCGCAAGCCCGGCATTGCCCACATGATCTGCGCCCCGGCGAGTATTTATATTGCTACAAAATTTGCCGAAGGCCGGAGATAATTTCAAGTATATTCCGCCACTTGACAAAACGACTCTGATAGTTATATAAATATAACAATAAGTAAAGTATAACAGTTTTAATTACATAATCTATCTTCGGGAGATAACTTTTTATAAGGAGGACATTTATTGGAACTAGCATCTTTTCGCGATCTGGTACTGATAATCTGGGGTCTGGTAGCAACAATAGCCATAATTTACCTGTGCGTCATCAGCAGCCTCTTCTACAAGCGTGTAAGCACTTTACTGGCGTCGATGAATCAGGCGGCATTGAAGGTCAAAGAGATTGCCGACCATGCACAGGAAGAGGTACTCGTTCCGCTGGGCCGGATCGGAACGTTTTTACGCGGTATAAATCAGGGTATTTCGTTCGTCAATAAATTATTTAATAAAAAGGAGATGTAACAATGAGCAGCGAAGGAGAAAAATTTTTTACAGGTTTGATCATCGGCGCAGTAGTCGGACTCGCCATCGGCATACTCAGTGCGCCCAGGCCAGGCGAAGAAACCAGGCAGATGATCAAGGAAAAACTTGATGAAGTCGGAAAAAAAATAAAGCAGCATCAGGTCGCCGAGAGCTAACCAGCTCCAGCGTTATCGGAAAACGATTCCGCTATTTTGCATGTCAGTATGCCGGGTGCATAAGCAATGAAAAATGCATGGCGTATTATAGGCTTGATACTGTTCTTGATAGGAGCAGTTCTTGCTATTGTAGCCGGAGTAGCATTTCCTGATAACGGTTTTGTAGTCTTGGTCCTGGCATTGGTGGGTACCCTAATCGGCCTCATCCATATCCGGGAACACGAGCTTATCAGGCCGGTGGTAGCAACGTTGGCGGTGCTGCTGCTACCGGCCGCTTTGAAAAGTATCACTATGCTCAATATAGGTGAGATGATCGGCGCAATCTTGTCATACTTCGCCGTTTTAATGTCGCCGGCAGCTCTGATTTTCTCTATCAAGGCTTTGGTTAATATTGGGATAGGCAATACCGTTCAGAAATAATCTCTGGCGGAGTGTGTACCTTAACATAAGTTTCAGGTTCGGGTATACACGTCTGTCAGCGGGTCCAGCCCGGTCCTTGCAGGACCGTAATCCACTCTTTCGAGGAGATTATGAATAACGCGCTGGCGTTAATTCTGGCCGGCGGACAGGCTAAACGAATGGGCCGTTTGTGCCGGGAAAACCAAAAACCGACCCTGCCGATTGCGGGCAATTCAAGAATCATCGATTTCTGCCTGACAAACTGTCTTTCTTCAGGACTTAAGGAAATCGCCATAATAAACAGTGACCATGATGACAGCATAGCCAGGTATTTAGGTGACCGGACAGTTGCCGGCAGCAGGTGGCCGGCCACTTTATTGCCTCCTAAAAATGGAGGCTATACGGGCACCGCGGACGCTGTATGGCAAAATGCACCTTTTATCAGGAAGCAGAAATGTGAACGAATCCTGATACTTGCTGCAGACCATGTATATAAGATGGACTATAACAAGTTTTTCCAGTTTCACCGCTCAGTTAAAGCCGATTTGTCCATAGCCGTTGCCAGGGTGCCTTTCAAAGAAGTGTACCGCTACGGCATTGTTACTACGGATGCCGGGGATAGGGTGCTGGGCTTCCGAGAAAAACCTTTTAAATCGTCAAGCAACCTGGCCAGCATGGGCATTTACATTTTTAATAAAAGCAAGCTGCTTAAGGTTTTGGCCCAGGATGCTCTTAACAGCTATTCTCCACATGACTTCGCTTACTCTATCATCCCTGAGATGATAGCTAGGGACAGGGTATTTGCCTATAGGTTCAACGGATATTGGCGTGATATCGGCACCGTGGAATCGTATTACCGTACCAATCTTGAACTGATCGACAAGATATTACAACTAAGGGCAAACAAGGGGTTGCCTGACGCGGGACACGCTGATGACAGTTTCTATTGCTGCGATCGGTCCGGCGAGCGAAGAATTATTCACAGCCTCATCAGCCCGGGCTGTACTATCAAAGGGACAGTTATAAATTCGGTGCTTTCTCCCGACGTGGTCGTAAATGAACACGCCGTAGTCAAAAACTCCGTGGTCATGTCCTCAGTAAACATCGGTGAATACAGCCAGTTGGAAGGCTGTCTCGTGGAAAACAATGTGTCGATCGGCGGATATTGCTGTATCGGCATTAAAGATAAGCTGCGCAACCACCGCGAGTTCAGGATTACCATCCTGGGCTCAAACGTTATAGTGCCATCATATACGTTTATATCTCATGGGGAGAACGTAATTGGGTCAAAATCATCTTAAACGGGCTGGCGTCGAACCATGCATTGCTGCCGGACCAATTGTTTTACTGCGTTGGATACTTAAAGCCTATTGCCGGTACGAAATAAAAATATATTCGACTCGTTAAACTTTGACATGAATGGTTCATTATCCAGTAGAGAACTCAAAATCATAGCGGTGGCGGTTTTAGGCTCATTCATGGTGGCGTTGGATGGGACAATTATGAATATTGCCTTACCCAACATTATGGCGCAATTCAACGTACCTTCGGACCGCGCACAGCTTATCATATCGGCCTATACACTGGCGTCCGCCATAGTCACACCGGCAGCCGCTTTCTTGATTGGAAGGTTCGGTTTGAAACGTGTTTTCTTGGTTGGGCAGGTCGGCTTTTTAATCGGCTCAATATTATGCGGCGTAGCCTGGAATAGTGATGTACTGGTGCTCTTTCGCGTTATTCAGGGCCTCGCCAGTGGATTGCTGTTGCCGTGCGCCATGACCATGCTCGTTATTTTCATTCCCACCCAAAAAGGGCCACCGCCATGGCTATTTTTGGCATTCCCGTGATGATAGCACCGGCCCTGGGCCCGATCATCGGCGGTTACCTTGTGACTTACTGGAGCTGGCGTTTATGTTTTTACGTAAATATTCCTGTCATCGCCGCTGCTTTACTCGTTGCCCAGGCCTGGCTTGGTAATACACAGGTCTCTTTAAAATCCTTTGACTTGCTCGGTTTTATCCTTGGGGCAATAGGCTTGGGCTCCATTTTATATGCTTTTTCCTACGTTTCTACATGGCACTGGAACGACTGGCGTATCATCACTCTATTGATCGTTGGCACTATATTCCTGGTTAGCTGGATCCTGATTGAACTCAGACAAAGCCAACCACTGCTCGATATGAGAATTTTTAAAAACTGGACCTTTACTCTTTCAGCAGTACTTTTCTCAAGCGTAATAGCGGCTTTTTATGCCGTGATATTTCTGATTCCTCTTTTCCTGGAGAATTTACGCGGTTTGAATGCCATGCAAACCGGCATGCTATTGGTTTCAAGTTCCATAGGGACTATCGTCGCAATGGTTTTGTGCAGTGCAATGTATCAAAGATTTGGCCCCCGGCTTCCCGTTATACTGGGCCTGGCCCTTATGGGTATCACCGGCCTCTGGCTGCAAAATATGGATACGACCACATCCGACGTCATATTCCAGTGGATGATGTTCTGGCGTGGATTAGGTGCAGGATTGTCCATGATGCCCGCCATGAACTGTGCCCTGTCGTCCGTTCCCGAAAATATGTCGGCCCAGGCATCATCTACCATTAACGTAATTCAGCAGGTAACCATTTCGATGATTGTAGCGATCTTTGCGACACTGCTGGATAATTTTCAGAAAACAAGTTATGCCGTCATGATCCAAACTGCTACCATGAATTCATCTGCGATCCTTAGCTGGGTTTCTTATATTCAGGCGTCTCTGATGCAGGCCGGCCAAACCGCCGAAGTTGCCTACCAGACCGCGCTGGCTGCGCTTTATGAGTATTTTATCCTCAGATCTACCATCACGGCATTTCAAAAGGACTTTTTCATTATTGGTTTGCTGTCATTAATAAGTATTCTGCCATCCTTTTTGCTTCCGCATGGGCGTACGGATACTCAAAAGGCAGGCGCATTTGCAGTAGCATAATTTATGATTTAATAACTAAATGAGGAGGTAATAAGTAAGATTAGATGTATTTATGAGGTTGCGTTTCATCGCAGGCAGTGGCAAAATACAACGCAAAGATCGATTCCTGTATCGAAATCAGCGCGTGTGAAAGAATTGCTAGAATCAGAGTTCAACAGCCGTCTGAGCAATATCATGGACGATATGATGATGTTGTTTCCGATTATCACGCGTAAAGTGCTTTTAGGTACCATGATGAAAACGAGAATTGGCTCGACCGACATGCAGACCCGTATATTGGAAGGATTGACGACAGGTGAGATGAAACCTTCGGAAATCAGCAAAATCTTCTTCATATCGAGGCCGAACGTCACTACATTGGTTGATAAACTGATTGAAAAGGGTTATGCCCAGCGTTTACACGATGATAAAGACAGGCGGGCAATTATCATCAGTGCGACGGAAAAAGGTAGAAGGCTCGTAGCTAAGAGAAGGAAGATCACCAAGGAATATGTAATAAATAAATTTGCCAAATTAAATCCGGGTGAAATGCAGGAAATCTGTAATTCAATGGAAAATCACATTAAAATGTTGACACGGATGAACGAAATCTTATAACCGGTATAATCTGCGCCGCAGCACATAATCTAACAACAGGGGACACGCACGAGGCAAACTTTGACATATGCTGATAAAAGTTATATAAATAGAACAAATATCCGGCAGTTTATATTATATCGATGGCCAGGACACCGGAAGACGTTAAGCTCGATAGCATAGTGGACAGCCTGTTTATATTTCTTCCGCTCTTCTATCGCAAAATATTTCAGGTTGCTCATACTAAAGCTGGAGTTAACCCGGGCAATATGCAGTTCCATGCGCTGGCCATGATAATGAAACTGGGCACTTTGCAGACCTCGGAGATAAGCCGCAGGCTGGGCATATCCAAGCCCAATACGACCTCTTTGCTGGATAAACTGATCGAAAAGGGTTATGCTCAACGTGAACCTGATAGTATTGATAAAAGGATTAAAAAAATAGTTATTACTGAGAAAGGCAGGCGTTTTGTTACCGGCAGGAAAAAGATCATGCGAAACGAGATTAAAAGAAGCCTGTCAACACTGGACATGAGTGATCTACTAACGCTTTCCGGCGCTCTGGAAGCATTTACCGACATTGTAAGCAAGGTAAACTATGGTTCATAATTGTAGGATCAAATATAAAGCAACTGTTTCGGGCACGAGTTTATACAGGGAGTATCACTATTATGAGTAAAACATGGCTTATTAAGATTATAGCGATCGCTCTGGCGGTTTCCCTCCTGGCAGGGGGTTGCAGCAGCGGGCCGGTAACCCAGCAGCAGATGGTGGCTGCCGCCCAGCGCGGAGATCTGGAAGTTACCGTCAGTGCGGACGGAGCTATCGAGATGCCCGACGCCGTCAACCTCTATTTTGATACGTCCATGTTCTATGTAACGCAGCCTTACAGCGCGCAGATCAAAAAGGTCTATGTGCAGCAGGGGGATATAGTCAAGGCCGGCACACTGATTGCCAAGCTGGATGACTCGGCCCAGATACAGAATGTTGAGACAGCGCAGTACGGGCTGGAGTCGGCCATCAACAATGTGGTGCAGACCGTTGGCTGCAGTACCAGCCGTGCCCCCTCTTTCTACAGCGATGCCGTGGCGCTTTACAGGTTCGAGTTTGCCGTCAATGAGATGGGGAAAGCCCAGATACTGATCCAGACCGGACAATATGATGAAGCATCCGAACAGGTTTCGCTGGCCAAATATGATATTCAGGCGGCCGGGAAGATCTACAGCGACCCGGCCTTCAACCGCGTAAGGCCGGACCTCATGGATGATGTCGGGCATGTGATCAATAACAGCCAGGATGCCGCCAATGCCATCCAGCGCTTGTCTGCCGAGGTGGATGTAATCGGCTCCATCCAGCAGCAACTGAGGGACGGCAAATACGATGATGCCGTGAGCGCCATCCAGGATATGCTCACCGAGATGTCCGATACCCACGATGTGGTCAAGCGGATCACGCATCTGCCGACCGATGCCACGACCGTGGATACCCCCACGGTCTATACCGTGATCAACGAGGTACTGGCCTCAATGGACAAGCTGCAAGCCATGGCCGGGCAGAAGGACGTCGACCCGGTCGCCTTTGCGCAGACACTCAGCCAGGCGCGACATGACCTGGAGCTCAGCAACAAAATTCTGGATGAGAATATATCCACTTACAGGCAGGGCCTTAATCTGAAGGCCCTGCGTGATTACAATATCGGAGTGCAGACCGCCATCATCAACCTGGAACGGGCCAAGCTCTCGCTGCTCAAAACGGAGCTTCGGGCGCCCTTCGACGGACAGGTGGTGGACGTCAACCTGCATGACGGCGATATGATAACCCAGAGGTACTCGGTGCAGGGCCTGCCCATCGATTCGTATGTGGCACGTCTGGCTGATATATCGTCCGTCAGGATGACCGGTGTTGTCAGCGAAGTCGATGTGCTCAAGGTTGCCAGGGGCCAGAAGGCACTGGTCTATGTAGATGTCGTTCCCGGCAAGGTCTTCGATGGACGGGTGACATTCATATCTCCCTTCGGGACACTGGATGCCAAGATGGGTAGCTACAAGGTCGAGATATCATTGGACCCCAAGGACGCGGTTTACCTGGCTGGCGGCATGATTTGCACGGCTGACATCATGGTCGACAAGCATACCGGTGTGCTGCTGGTCCCCAATGCGGCCGTCGGCGGTCAGGCCGGGAGCTATTATGTCAGTGTCTGGAAGGACGAAAAGACCAACATCGTCGAGCAGAGGCCGGTGCAGATCGGCCTGCAGGGCAAGACCCAGACCGAGATAGTATCAGGCCTGAGCGAAGGCGAAAAGGTGCTGCTTGAGAGAAGCTATACGCCGCCCAAGTCCCTGCAGATTACGAGATAGAGATAAGGGTATGTTTATAATGACCATTCCAAATTCAGGCGGAGGCAACACCTATGGCGAATAAACTTAATGACAGGATGCAATCGATATGGTCCAACACCCGCAGCCGGGTGATATTTATAGTAGTATCCGTGATAGTCGTGGGGGGTATAATCACCGGAATTTATCTGGGATATCAGAGCTATAAATATGTCAGTACGGATAATGCCCAGATATCGGGCGCGCGTGTGGATATCAAGGCAACTTCTACGGTAGGCCAGCTCATCAACGTGGATGTAGACTACGGCAGCTACGTAGAAAAGGGCCAGGAGATCGCCACCATAGGTATGCCGCGCTATGACAATCCCACTCTCCAGCAGGGAGTTAAAGACAATCCGCTGGGCAGCGCCTCCATTGAGTCCCCGGTCAATGGGTACGTGGCGTATGTATGGGCCTACCCCGGCCAGTGGGTTTCAGCCGGCAGTCCTATTGTAACTGTGTACGACGTTTCATCGCCCTGGGTGATAGCAAACTTATCCGAAGCCGACCTATACAAGATTGAGCCGGGGCAGGATGTTGAAATATCTATCGACAGCCTGGGCGGCCTGAAGCTCAAGGGCAATGTAGTGGGCATAGCGGCGGCCAGCGCTGCGACCTTTTCGCTGCTGCCTGCCAATAACACTACAGGCAACTTCATTAAAGTAACCCAGCTCGTACCGGTCAAGATTTCCATCGACAATCCCGGGGCACTATATCCTGGTACCTGGCACTTCGGTTGAGGTTAAGATAGCCGTAAGGTAGAAAAAGGCTCCCGATGCCGAGAACCAGCGAGCCCAAGGTACTACTCATCGCCATTGCCGGCACATTCATGGTGATCTTAGATCAGACCATCATGAATACTGCGCTACCGCATATCATAGCTGTCTTCAATGAGACGCCGGACCGTGCGCAGCTCATCATCTCCGCCTACTTGATGGCCAATGCCATCAGCACGCCGGCTGCAGCTTTTTTGGTCGAACGCTTTGGCATAAAACGCATCTATCTGTTCGCTCAGTGCGGCTTTCTGATGGGCTCCATCCTGTGTGGCCTGTCGTGGGATGCCACGTCGCTTATAACGTTCCGTGTACTGCAGGGCCTGTGTGGAGGGCTTCTCAACCCGCTGGCCATGACATTTCTCTTCACCACTGTTCCTCCAGAGGATAGGGGAGAGGCAATGGCGCTCTTCGGCATCCCTATGATGCTGGCGCCGGCCATCGGCCCTACCCTGGGCGGCTATCTGGTGGATGCCTGGAGCTGGCGCATGTGTTTCTACATCAATGTGCCGATAGTGCTGCTAGCGGTTATCATGGGGCTGGCCTGGATCGAAGATACCCCCACCTCCGAAGTAACATTTGACTATAAAGGGTTCATGCTGGCGGCCATAGGGTTCAGCGCCATACTTTATGCTCTCTCGTATGCGCCTACCTGGCACTGGAACGATTGGCGCATCATAAGCCTCATGACCGCAGGCATCATCGGCGTGGTGGCTTGGGCGCTCACCGAGCTCTATTCGAAGAAGCCGCTGCTCGACCTTCACATGTTTAAAAGCTCCGGCTATTCTCTGGGGATAGGGCTTACTTTCGTCACAACTGTGGGGCTCTTTTCACTGGTTTTTCTGCTTCCCCTTTTTCTGCAGGACCTGCGAGGATTTACTGCCCTGCTGAGCGGCCTCATGATATTGCCGCAGGCTATCGGCTCTATGATTACCATGCCTATAGCGGGCAAGCTTTATGACCGGTTCGGGCCGCGCGTGCCCGCCGTTGTGGGGCTGGCTATGACGGGTTTTGCCACCCTCTTCCTTCAAGGGCTGGACCTGACCATGCCCGATAATACCCTTCGTATGATTCTCTTTGTCAGGGGCATGGGTATAGGTTTTGCCATGATGCCTATCATGACCTACGCCCTTTCCTCTGTGCCGCAAAGGATGACTGCACAGGCTTCTTCTCTGCTAAATGTATGCCGGACCGTCTTTGCATCCCTGGGCATCGCTTTCTTTGCCACCATGCTGGATGATTTCACCAAGCAAAACACGGCTTCCATCATACAGACCATAACCCCTAACTCGATTCCAGATATGAATTGGCTGGCCTACGTGCAGTCAGCCCTTCTGCAAATGGGGTACAGCGTACAGATTGCGCACGATGAAGCTATATCTTTTCTATACCAGTATGTCGTTCTCAGGGCCAATATAACTGCCTATGAAATGAACTACATGCTGAGCGCCATCATCGTGCTGCTGGGGACTATACCTGCCATGTTCCTGCCGTTCGGCCGCATTAGGAAAGGGAACGGCGCCTCGGGGCAGCCGGCCATGATTGAGTAGAGGCTAGATCCATTTTTTCTTGCGGAAGTAGATGAGCATGCCGCCTGCTACGGCCAGCATGAAGGCCAGCACAACCGGATATCCCAGGGGGCTATTAAGCTCCGGCATGTATTTGAAATTCATCCCGTAGAGTCCCACGATGAAGGTCAGGGGAATGAATATGGTGGCTACCACCGTCAGCACCTTCATGACCTCGTTGGTCTTATTGCTCATGCTGGACAGGTAAATGTCTATCAGGCCGCTGACCATATCGCGTGTATTTTCAATTAAATCCATGGCTTCAAAGATGCGATCATAGACATCGCGGAAATAAGCGACAGTCTCTTCTTTTATGAGAGGTGAGTCCTTTTTACTCAGTTCGCTGAGTATTTCCCTGACCGGCCATACATATTGCCTGAGCTGCAGCATGTTTTTCTTAATGCCCTGGATGGAATTCAATGTCTGGCGTGTGGGGTTGGCGACCAACTCATCCTCTTTGTCCTCGATCTCCTCACCGAACTGCTCCACCGTCCCGAAGTAGTTATCGACCACCGTATCTATGATACGGCAGGCCAGAAAATCGGGCCCCATTTTCCTGACGATGGAATCGGCGATACTTATTTCATCTCGCAGCGGCCCGAAAAAGTCGCCCGGCCTCTCCTGGAAGGTAATCACATAATTTGCTCCGAAAATTACGCTGAGCTGTTCACTGGCGATGGCCTTGGCTTTCTTATCGTATTCGAGCATCTTAAGCATGATCAGAAGATAGCTGGCAAAATCCTCGTATTTTACGCGGTGTCCCGTATTCTCAATGTCCTGTATGGTCAGGTCGTGCAGACCGAAGATATTGCCCAGAGATTGCAGCAGGCTTAGATCGGTGACGGAGTCAACGTTTATCCAAAAGACGCCGCCGTTTTTGGCTGCCGCACTGCAGTCTTCCAGTGTGGCCCGGCCGTTGAAGTTATAATTACTGCGTTCGTAGTGAATTATGCTTAGTCCCGTGCTTGCCTGTTCAACCATTTAAGTCCTCGTTCATCTCAGTTTTTCTCTCTATATCGAAGCGAATATTTTACCAAAAGCGGTGACGATTAAGAGAACACATCCTTACTCATGTCCGGTCTGCTTTGAAGCGTGCCACATCGGGCTGTTTGAGCAGTTCCCACTTGCCGGTAGCGCCGCAACTCAGGGCGCCGAGTTCCACATGAAGCATGGCTATGCCGCAGTCCAGCCGCCTGGACACGTTATACTGCGGGCCGCTGGCGGCTATCGAAACCGTGATGCTGTCCTGCTCGATGCGGAAGGACCAGGGCTGCCGGTTGGTGGCCGAGGGGGCCAGACGCGCAGCTTCCACTGCTTTCTGTGTCCACTCAGGTCGGTGTGAGCGCTCAAGGCCACTGACCATACTTTCCAGGGGCTTACGCCGCCTGTTGGCGCCGAAGGCTGAGAATACGTTCTCGCCGAATGTCCAGGCTTCGGTGGTATAGCCCACCGGGCTCACGGCCAGCAGCTTTTCCCGGCCGCTCAATTTCAGTATAGACAGGGCTGACTTGGAGCGGTAGGTCAATGCCACCCAGCAGGTACCCAGTCCCAGGGAGGTCGCTTCCAGGACTATTCCTTCGCCGGTGTAGCCCATTTTCTCCTGCGCGTTATCATCCGACATATCGGCGACGAAGGCCAGGAAGGCCGGGGCGTTCTTAATATTCCCGTAGAAACCCAGGGCGTGATAGAAGATATCATCAGGCGGCTCCGACACGAACTCGACCCGGGCTGAAGCGTACGGCCGGAATTCATCACAGGCCTTGTGGAGTTTCTCTTTTATGTCTTTACCGACCGCCTTGCTTTTATCGTAGCTTCGACGGGAGCAGCGTGTGACGATGGCGGAATACCAGCTAAGCGGAAGCGGGCTCATTCAACTTTCTCCTGCGTTTTCTTTGCGGGCCGGTGCTCCGTTAAATTTAGATTCTTATTTATCCATTGTCAAGGCAGTATAGACCTGCTCCTATACATTAGGAGCACACGTAACGGCTACCGAGGATTAATGACAAACACGATGGCGCTTGACATTTGGGCTTTCATTTGTAATCATATAAACGGAAAGTGCGTAGCACTGCTAATCACTACATACAAAGAAGGATATTGCATGGTTTCTAAGATCGACAGCGGGCTTATCAAGATAGGTGAAATTGTGCGTAAAACCGGCGTGCAAAAGGAGACTATACGTTATTACATTAATAACGGCCTTCTGCCAAAACCGATTAAAACCAGTAAAAATATGGCCTATTATGACTACAGCTACATTAAACGCATCAAGCAAATAAAGGAACTGCAGTCCAAATATTTTCTGCCCTTGAAGATAATCAGGGAGATTGTAGCGCAGGCCAATGCCGAGTTGTCTGCCAGCGAGCTAGTCATACTCAAAGAGGCGATAACTAATTTTATGCGGCTGCAGGAACTTCGTCGTACTTACCGCCCTCATACGCTTAGTGAACTGAGCCGCAGAACAGGACTGTCGAAAAACGAAATCCTTGAGATGGAAGAATGCGAAATGGTCGCCTCGATTAAGGACAAGGAAGGCAGGAGGGTGTATACGGATAGCGATATAAAGGTTGTAGAAGCCTTTGCAGGGATCCGAAGCGGAGGCCTTACTGCCGAGCTGGGTTTTAAGGTGGACCAGTTCCGTATGCAGAGCGATGTTATCAGCACTCTGGCCAAAGAAGAAGTAAAAGATTTCGTACGTAAGATAAGTATCCAGTATAAACACGATTATGATAGGGAAGCTGTGGCGATTCTAAGTGAAAATGCCATAGAAAGAGTAAATGTCTTCATATCAACGTTGCGAAGGAAAAAGATCCTGGAATTTATCGCGGAACTAATGCAGGGTGGGGAAGAAGTGACAAGTATCGGCACTGATGGAGAGAGGCAGGGGACTGATGTACTAATGAGGCATAAAACGTTGGAGGTCATAGGGAATGAAAAGAGGGGCAGAAAAAACAAAATCAATCGTAATAGTAGCAACTCTTGATACACGGGGAGACGAAGTAAAGTTTCTTAAGGAGATCATCGAAGGGTGGGGATATAGTGTTATCACTATCGACACAGGTGTTATGGGCCAACCCTCGCTCCAGTCTAATTTTATCAGACAGATAGTCGCCATAAAGGGGGGTAAAAGCCTGCAGCAGCTTGTTGATGAAGCAAATGCAGGCGCCGATCGCAAAGCGGCGACCGACGTGATGACTGCCGGAGCCAAAAGAATTGTAGAAGATCTCTATTCCTCCGGAGCCATGGATGCAATTTTATGTCTGGGTGGAACGACTGCCAGTGCAAGCTCAGTTTCAATAATGAAGAGCTTGCCCATAGGATTTCCCAAACTCCTGATCACCACATTCATGATGCTGGCGCCCATCGGTGAGGAGGATATTACTGTGATGCAGTCTCCTGTGGATCTGGTGGGGCTCAATAAAATTGTTGTAAAAACGCTGTTTAACGCCGCCGGCGCCGTTGCAGGCATGATTGCGCATGAATTGCCTGAGGTTGCGGAAAGGAGGCTTGCCGGAATAACAGCCCTGGGCGTTACTACCCCCGCCGTTCAAAAGATAATTTCACGAATGACAACCAGGGGCTATGACTCACTGGTATTTCATGCCACGGCGGCAAAGCTAGACAGGATGGCGAAGGACGGCACGATTGATGCAATACTGGATATAACTCCATTCGAAATCATTCCGAAAGTGTGCTATTCGGATGAGCTGGTCGCCAGGTTTTATGGCTCAATTAATACCGAAAGGTCGCGGCTGGAATGTATTTTGACAAGGGATATGCCGCTGGTCATCGCTCCGGGAGGCCTCGATATGCATATATTCCCGGGCCTGACCTCAATCGACGGGGTTCCCGATGAATTCAAAGGAAGGGCGTGGTCGATGCATGGACCGAACGTCGTTCTTGTAAGAACGAGCAAAGAGGAGCTTCAAAAAGTAGGCAGGGCCATAGCTGAAAAAGCCAAAAGCGCGATGGGGCCGGTAACAATAGTAGTTCCACTGCGCGGCTTTTCCGAGGCCAGTAAGAAAGGAGCACCGCTCTATGACCCCGAAGCTGATAGAGCCTTTATCGAAACATTAAAAGGATCGGCAGATAAGAAGATAAAAATAAAGGAAGTGGACTGTGACATTAACGACGAGCAATTTGCCGACGAAGTGGCGAAAGCCTTTGATGAAATAGCTGTTTCAGGGAGGTAAGAAAAGATGGCTGAAAAATTTAAAAGAAAAGACATTTTAAGCAGGCTGAGAAAGGAAATTGATGAGAGAAGGCCCATCCTGGGAGCCGGATGCAGCGCGGGTATCATCGCCAAATGTGCAGAGATCGGCAAAGCCGATCTGATAATAGTATATAGCACGGGTAAAACCAGAATGATGGGATTGCCGACCACTATGATATCGGGAACATCCAATCCTATAACCCTGGAAATGGTGGATGAGCTGCTGAACGTCGTAAAAAACACGCCTATCATAGCCGGTATCGAGGCTAATGACATTTTCTGTCTCAATCAGGAAAAGTCATTACGGCGTTTCATCGATAAAGGATTCAGCGGTGTGATCAACTTCCCGACGGTCGGTATCTACGAAAATCTGATCGAAGGCGGTATGGCTTTAAGAAAATTTACCGAATTTATGGCCGGTGGCTACGGGGTTAAGCACTGGGGATGGAGCAGAGAAGTAGAAATGATGCAGATTCTGCATGACTGGGACATATTCACTATGTGCTACGTATTCACGCCTGCCGATGCCGTCGACATGGTTAAAGCCGGGGCGGATGTTATATGCATTCACACCGGCCCGAGTATGGGTGGAATGACGGGCTATGCTCCCCTGGAAGATACCGATAAGTTACTCAGCAAGGCGCAGGACGTTATAAAGGCCTCGAAAGAGGCAAATCCGGATGTAATTTGCCTTATTCACGGCGGCCCTTTTTACGATCCGGAAAGTGCCAGGGTCATATACGAAAAAACTGATGCGCTGGGTTTTGTCGCAGCATCAGCCGTTGAAAGAGTGCCTGTGGAAAAAGCCATTGTTACGGCATGTAATGATTATAAAAAGTTGCCCATGATACACCTGGCGCAATAATAGTCGATATTTAGATAAAAGCTAATAAGATTGGAGGTATGCTGTGGCAAAACGCAAAGTCATTTTACGAAGATGTTCGGCTTATGATGTGCAAACTATGGCACGGATCATTGGAGAAGGAATCGAGGAGTTAAACGAAAATCCTTCCGGCAAGATACTCATTAAACCGAATGTTGTATGCTCGACCAATGTTGTGCAGGCGGCTCACACTAACCCTGCCATAGTTGAGGCTATGGTTAAGGTCTTACGGGGGAGGAACGCGGATGCGGACATCACGGTAGGTGAATCCGGCGGTATGGCCATTCCCACCAGGCTTTTCTTCCATTACGGAGGGTACCTGCAGATGGCCAAGAGGATCCGTGTCCCGCTGAAGGATTTTAACGAGGAACGGCAGGTCAGGATCAAGTTGTCCCGCGGCAAATGGCATAAGACCATGCTTGCGGCCCAATCGTTGTATGAGGCCAACTATAAGATTTGGATGCCCAAGATGAAATTCCATAACGGGTGCAAGATCACCAACGCCGTTAAGCTCAACATCGGCATCTTGACACATAAAGAGAGAATGTTATATCACGACGACCGCTTGAACGAGAAGATGGTCGATCTGCTGGAGGCTGGCTACCCTAACTTGATCGTATCGGATGCAATAAAGATTGGACACGGGCAAGAGTTTGCTTCTTACAGCTATGATCTGGGAGCTATTCTCATAGCTAACGAACCTCTGGCGGCCGATATGGTGGCGGCCAAAATTCTCAATTTCGAACCTGATGAAGTTGTCCATCTGGCGGAAGCGCGTGATCGCGGGTACGGCTCTCTTGATTTCAAGGATATAGAAGTGGGCGGCGATGTGGGCATGGATGAGCTTGCTGAAAGGGTTCGAAAGATTGATACGCCTTATTCAGTGCAGTGGGATGTGCGCAAGGTGAAGACGCCGGTTAAGTTTTACGTAGGAGTAAATCCTCAGACCGGTAGGGAATGTACGGCCGGCTGTGAGAATGCATTGGCCGGGTCGCTGGCAACGTCGGAACTCTATTGGCCCGGTTTAATCGCCGGCCTCCCCCGTATGGGGTTGGTGATCGGGTACTATAAAGGCGATGTTATACATCCGGGTGAAAAGGTTGCCCTTATAGGCACCTGTGCCGGAGTGGAAGGGAAACTCGAGGCCGGCAAGATCATACGTTTTCACGGCTGCCCGGCGAAGGGTATGGATCAAGCATTATTCCTCTTCCCCAAACTGGGGATAAGGAGCGCCGCCTGGGCGCTTCCGAGCGTTCTGTCGATGGGCTACTATAGTGCCGTTAAAGCTATTCAGTTAATGATCAAGCCTTTCAGAAAACCTATAGGCAAACCGGGTGTGCCCGCCATGCAGAAAATATAGTTCCTATTCTTTTTAATAATGGGGAGTAAGGGAGGTTAATTATGGAGGATGCTAATAAGGCTGTTTACGATGTAATAATCATCGGCTCCGGTCCTTCGGGATCGGCTATCGCCAATGAGCTGACGCGTGAGGGCATACGATGCCTGATGCTGGAAGCTGGGAGATATTTTCCACGGGATACTTTTCCCCAGTTAGAGATCGATTATAACTCGCAGATATACTGGTCGGGTGGCCTGGAGCTGGATACCACGTGTAAAAATGGCATTATGCGCGGGAAAGCAGTTGGCGGCGGCACGCTTGCTTATCAGGCCATTATCTATCGTTTTGATGAGTACGCATTTGGTCCCTGGCGAGAGCAGTCCGGCATAAAATATTTCACTATTGAGGAGATGGAACCCTGGTATAAAAAGGCTGATCCTCTGCTGCACGTGGCGCCCGTTGATGAAAGATATCGAAACGAATGCTCTAAAATTTTCGAGGAAGGCCATACCAGGTTCGGTTATCAGGCCAAGCCCGAGCTGCGCGCCCAGCATAACTGCCATTGGGAGGAGGGTAACGACTGCCTGATGTGTCTGGGTGGTTGTGCCCTGGATAGCAAGCAAAGCATGCCCAATACGGTCTTAAAATCCGCTCTCAAACAGGGTCTGCGTCTTTTGCCCGAGTTCGAGGTCCAGCGGGTCGAAGTTGAAAATGACGGTGTCGCTGTACACGGCGAATATCAAAAAAGTAAAAAGATGAGCTTCAGGGGCAGAAAGCTTGTCCTTGCAGGAGCGCCACTGGGGAATACCAAACTTTTATTGAAGTCAGGTTTTAAACCTAAATTGCCGGACCTGGGAGAACATTTTTATGTGCACACGCAGTGGTTTAACTTTGGCATGTACGACCGCGAGATCAATGCGCATAAGGGGCCCTTCCAGGTCTATGGTTCGCAGGATGTCAAGCTTCGCAAGAAGGGATTTAAATTGGAGAACACGTTCGCTCCGCCTGCCAGCCTGGCCTGGCTTTTCCCGAGATACGGCAAAATACACCAGGAGATAATGCGTAACTTCCGTAACCTCTCATGTGTTGAAACTTCCATTCGAGGCAAACATCCCGGGTCGCTACGTCTGGACCGGCATGATAGTCTGATAATCAACTGCGGGTTTACGGATGATGAGGAGCGGCGAACGAAAGAAGCGCAGGAGCTGGCTTACAGTATTCTCTATAGTGCAGGCGCTAAATGGGTGGCCACGTCCCGTTTCAGCATTTGTCCCCATCATTTCGGTGGCCTGGTAATGGGGGTAGACCATGGGAAAAGCTGTGTGGACCCGGAATTTCACCTGCACGGTTTCCCGAATATTTTTTGTTCTGACACCAGTGCCTTTCCCAATGCGCCCGGCATGAATCCTGTCCTCACCATACTTGCGTTATCAATAAAGGCAAGCCAACAGATAATGAAGGAGGTAAGGTAATGCCCTCGAAATATTTCTCGGCCGATCAGCTTCAGGTAGTTAAACGTTTGGGGGATGTCTTTATACCCGGCGACGAAGTGCTGCCGAGGTTTTCAGAATGCGGATTTGTAGATCACATTGATCGCATGATTGCATTTCTGCCCTCGCGTGATGTCGCCATGCTCCGTCTGCTGATGAATTTACTACGGTACTTGCCCAATAGCTTCATATACCTGCTGGTGAAACTGACCCTGGCCGACAGGTATTTTCCGGGGGCCATCGGCGCCAATCTAAGGAAGCTTGATATCGGCCTGCGCGGAATTATATTCAGCCTTTATTATTCCCTTCTGGAAGACAAAGACAACAATACCAAACGGATCGTAGAAGGCATACGCTGGGACGGCGCCATCCGTTCCAAGCCGGAGGAGTCCGATGATTTGCCGGGTCTGGTACGCGCTGCAAACCCAATATATTAATAGGAGTCAAGCGTCATGAGTGATATAAACTGGAAACTTTTGGAGCCGATAAAGGTCGGCAGCAAGATTTTACGTAACAGGATAGTTATGCCTGCCATGGAGAATATTTATAACAATGCCGATGGGTCAGTATCCGATGGTTTAATCGACTATTATCGGGAGAGAGCTGCCGGCGGCGTGGGTCTCATCGTAATTCAGAATGCCCATATCGATACGTTTGCCAGCCGCTCGGCTTACGGGATGCTGAGCATTGCCACAGGACATATGATTGCAGGCTTGAGCAAGTTGGCGGATGCCATTCATCAGGGTGGAGCTATGGCGGTAATTCAGCTGGGGCATGGAGGCCGCCAGTGTAATCCGGACGCCATTCCTCCGCATATTCAACATGTAGCGCCCTCACCGGTACCATGTTTTATCTGGGGTGTAACACCCAAAGAGCTTAGCATCGATGAGATACACGAGATACAAGATTCTTTTGTCAGGGCCGCCGAGAGGGCGGTGAAGGCTGGCCTGGACGGGGTTGAAATTCACAGCGCACATGGCTACTTGATCGGTCAATTTATCTCGCCAATTTCCAATAAGCGCAATGACGAATATGGAGGCTCGCTGGAAAACAGGGCCAGGTTTGCCCTGGAAGTGATAGAAAAAACCAGGGCAAAGGTCGGACAGGATTTTATCGTAGGGTTCCGCATGAGCGGCGACGAATATCTACCCGGGGGACTTACCGCCGGCGAAGGGGCTCTCTATGCCAGGATGGTTGCCGATACGGGAAAGGTAGATTACATCAGCGTATCTGCCGGCACATACGAATCAGTCGTTAAAATATATCCATTAATGTATTCCGAGAAAGGCTGCCTGCTGCATCTTGCCGAAGGTGTTAAAAAGCTCAGCGGTAACGTGCCGGTAATTGCTGTAGGCGCGATAGATGCGGAGACGGGGGAGAAGGCGTTGCTGGAAGGGAAAGCAGATATGGTCGCCATTGGACGGGGTCTCATTGCCGATCCTGAATTGCCCAAGAAAATTGCCGCCGGTCAGCTAAAGAATATACGTCCGTGTATACGCTGCAATGAAGCTTGTTTCACTAATATAGCCAGCGGCAGGCCCATGAGATGCGCTGTCAACCCCGTGTGCGGAAGGGAAAAGGAATATCAGGTTCGGAAGGCGGGCAAAAAGAAAAAGGTGATGGTCATAGGAGGCGGCATTGCAGGCATGGAGGCCGCCCGGTTGGCAGCCTTGCGCGGGCATGACGTTACGCTGGTAGAAAAGTCTGCCGGCCTGGGCGGGCATCTAATGGAGGCATCGGTACCACCTTTTAAACAGCCGGTGAAGGAGTTGCTGCAATGGTCGTTGAACCAGCTCAATGCAAGTAATGTTAAGGTACTTTTAAACACCAAGGCCACGCCCGCCATGGTCAGGAAAGAAAAGCCGGATGCGCTTATTGTGGCGGTTGGCTCCGAATGGAAGGAGCAAGCCGGCAGTAAGAAACCGATGGTTGTATCGGGCAGCGATGTGCTTCTGGGAAAGGCCGAGATGGGCGACAAAATAGTAGTCATCGGCGGCGGTTCGATCGGTTGTGAGACTGCTCTATATATGGCTGAAGCATTTAAGAAGAAGGTTGTCATAGTAGAAATGCTTAACCAGATTCTCGAGGGTATGGAGATATTACACATGATAGAGCTCATGGAGAGATTATCCAGGGCCGAGGTGGAAATCCGGACCGGACTGAAGGTGGTTGAAATTGATGATAAAGGGGTGATTTGTGAGGATGTAAACCGTCAGAGACAAGGGATAGATTCGGACACTGTGATAATCTGCACGGGACTTAAAGCCAGAAATCAATTGGCCGACTCATTCAGGGCTGCGTCTCCGCAGGTATATGTTATCGGGGACTGCATCGCGCCCCGCAGGATATTAAATGCCTTTGAGGAGGCACATGATGCCGTGCTCCATCTATAACATAACAACGGCTCTCTTGAGAGTATCTTTCGGTTCTCTCGCTGCGGCTCACACTTATCTAGGTAGGAGGAATAATAATGCCCGATAGTAGCTGTAATATTGATCCAGGAGATCTAGCCCATATTGGGATTGTGGTAAAAGATATAGATGAATCGAGAAAACACCTCTCTGCAGTCTTTGGCCTGGATCAATGGACCACATTCGATTATGCAGCCGAAAAGGAAACCATGGCAGTTGGAGAGCCGTTCAATATCAAGGTTGCCGGGACCATGCTGGGACCGGTTGCCATCGAGCTTATTCAACCGGTGGCATGCCCGTATTCAGTATGGGGGCAGCACCTTGAAAGGCACGGGGAGGGAATTCATCATATCGCTTTCAAAGTAAAAGATTTCGATGAGACTGTATCGAAATTTGCAGAAAAAGGCGCCATGGTTTTACTCTCAGTGATACCGGCTGAAGGGATACAGTGGGGCTACATTATTACTGCGCCGGGCAGCATTATTATGGAATGCATGAACTTTGACCTTAAATTCTAAGTGCATAGGCAGGATCATTTTTCTTTTGGAAAATAATAATTGCGATTTTATAATCGAGTCGAATTTAATCCCGGGTAGCAGCCGCAATTACACAGGTGAATACTTCCTATAAATTGTGGTTTTTAATACAGGCTGGTGACGGCAACCCAATAGAATTATAATTTGGGATAACCATCGATTAATTAAGGAGGCGGCACCATGGCGGATGCATATCCGGTAAGTCTGGCTATCGACTATCCCGATCGTAAACTCAACAGGTTGACCAGTTTTTTCCGTATCTTTACCGTTATACCTATCATGATCGTGTTAATGGCGCTGTTGGGCGGCAGCCTCCGAAACACCGGCCCGGAATCAGCTCCCGTTTGGGCTGCAGGCATTGGCTTTTATTCCTACCCGTCTTGCTGATGCTTTTGTTCAGAAAGAAGTACCCGAAGTGGTGGTACGACTGGAATTTCAATCTGAGCGGTTTCTGCTACAGGGTGGAGTGCTTATTTTTATTTGCTGACGGACGTTTATCCCTCGACTGACGAGGAACAGTCCGTGCACCTGGAGTTGCCTTATCCCGATGCAGCCGTCCAGCTCAACCGCTGGCTGCCGCTGGTGAAATGGTTCCTGGCCATCCCGCACATCTTTGTACTGATCTTTCTGGCGCTGGCCGCTCTGGTAGTTACGGTGATTGCCTGGTTTGCCATACTGTTCACAGGATTTTATCCCCGCAGCATGTTTAATTTTGTGGTAGACGTCTTAAGATGGGATTTTAGGGTGGCGGCCTATGCCATATTACTGACCACCGATAAATATCCACCTTTCAGGCTGGGGGTCTAAAATAGCCGAGTTCAGCTATTGGTATTAAATTATTTCGTGAATGAGCGGGGGACCGGCTTACTCTTCGGGTGGGCGGCTCTCCCGCTTATTTTCGTACATAAATTTGTCGGCGGTGTTCAGCAGCTCGCTGAGATTACAGGGCTCGCCGGATGCGCTACAGGCTATCCCGAAGCTCAGGGAAAGCTCATAGGGTTTCTTTTCGCGGGCATTATAATCTCTCAACTTGCCCTCCATGCGTCTGACAATGGCCTCAGAGTAAGCCTGGTCTGCCCCGGCCATGAAGACCGCAAACTCATCTCCGCTGATGCGCCCCACGATATCCGATTCGCGGAAGGTATCTTTGAGCATGTGTGAGGCGTTGACCAGTGCGGCATCGCCCTCCAGGTGTCCCATGTTGTCGTTGATCCATTTCAACTTGTCTATATCGGCAAACAACAGGGTGACACCTTTGTCCATGCGGTGGCTCAGCTTTAGCTGCTGATTGGCCAGCGTGAGGAAACCCCTCCTGTTATAGAGACCCGTCAGGTCGTCAATGAGGGATAGCGACCTGAAAAGGTCCTCGTTCTGTTTGCGTTCCGATACATCTACGATCGTGCCCAGTGTCGCGGGCCGGCCTTCATAGTGGATGGAGGATACCGATTCCATAAACCATCTGAGTTTGCCGCTGGCGGTCCTGACGCGGTAGTCGTAGGTTTGAAAGCCGTCCTTGGGCGACTTCAACGCTTTTGATGGCTTCCTGCCGCACCCGGGCCGCGTCCTCGGGCAATATGAGTGAAAGCGATTCCCGGTCGATGAGTTCGCTTTCGGTGAATCCCAGGTAGTTGCGGAACTGCGGATTGACCAGCCTGAACTTGCCGTCCTGGACGATGTACATGCCGATGGGTGACCTGCTGAAAATAGCGCGGAAAAGGTCCTCCGCTTCCTTGCGTTCTGTGATATCCTGGCCGGAGCTGAAGGTGCCCACAATCTTCCCCATTTCATCCTTGAGGAGCTCGTTGTGCCAGGTGATGATCCTTTCCTCGCCGCTTGAGGAGATAACGGCCCTTTCCTGGTATTTTTCAAGCTCGGCTCGCTCGGACATTATGTTGACATAATCATTATGAGCGGCCGTACGGGTGCCGGGTGGAAGGAACATGTCAAAGGGCTTGCCCAGGATGTCGGCCTCCTCCGCTCCCAGGATTTCCCTGCCCTTGCGGTTAATCAGTGTGACCTTTTGCTCGGCGTCCAGCGCCAGTAGGACGGATTCCTCAAGGTCCAATATATTCTGCAGCTTATCTCGCTCCTGTTTCAGCAGGCCGGCGCTCTGAGCAAGGTTATAAAAAAGGATATCGTAGGGTTTCAGGAGGTGCACTACGACGATGGCCCGGTAGATCAGAAGGAATGAAATAAGGTAAAAAATATGGCCCACTATGCTGGACTGGCTGGTCGGGTCTTTATACAACATGAAGCACGTCTCGGCTACGACGCTGAATGCTATAGAGAGAAGTAGATAAAACAATACGTCGCGGTCGAATTTTTTACGTGACAGCCAGAGCATGCCGGCCGCCATGATAAAGAAGGCGCAGACTACGAATTCGCTGACTACGGAAAACAGGGTCGGTCCTTGGCCCTCGACGTAGGCTGTCGGGAAAATATTCCAGATGAAAGTGGAGAAGAGGATAAGCGCCGTGAGCAAAGCCAGCCCCAGCAAAGCAAAGCTCGCCCTGAACTTGCGCTGAATAAAAAGCGGGGCCACCAGCAGGGCGATGCTTTGAAGATATCTGGCGGCTATCCATAGCTGGTAATTCGTATTCGAACTGTATGTGAGGTAAAGTGGCATACCCTCGTAGGCCAGAGTGTGCGCCAGCTCAAGTATGCCTACATAAAGATAAGCGATGCCAAGGAAGGTGAAGTAGTGGTTGTCGGTATAGCTGCGGGAATTCCATGCTATAACAAATATGCTGGAGCATACTACTATGGCGCAAAGCTCGATCACCGTATGGAACAAAAGATAATTATACAGGCTGGTCAGATAGATAGCGGCCAGAATAATGATGCCCAATAGGACACGCCAGGTCAATCCGAACTTGGTCAAATGCCTCCCCCGGCTAAAATGAGCGGGGCCCTCGAAACAGGGTCTGCTTTTTCGGACAGAATTATAACACTGTTGAAGCAGGCTTGATAGAGGCTAATGTTAAATTTTTGTCAGTCTATGATATTTTGCAGGATATCGACGCCGGACTGCTTGCCCGTAGCGGCGTCGAAACGCACGGATACAAAATCGAAGCGCCAATTCTCATCGGGCTTATCATGATTGCTTAGATAGTCGAGCGCCGTCGAGATCAGTCTTTGTTTCTTCCGGCCGGTTATCGATTCCTCCGGCGATCCGAAGGATGAACCCGTCTTGCTGCGGACCTCTATGAACACCAGGAAATCTTTGTGGCGGGCCACTATGTCTATTTCACCGTAGCGGCAGCGATAGTTCTTATCGAGGATGTGGTAGCCCTTCTTTTTCAAGGCAGAGCAGGCCAGCTTCTCCCCGCGGTCTCCTTTCTCCTGCCTGTTCATAACATCCTGGCCAGGTCACGCACCGGTGAGAAAGTCATACGGTGGATTTTGCAGGCGCCATAGCGCTGCAGGCATTCGAGATGCCCGCTCGTGCCGTAGCCCTTATGATCGCCAAATTTGTATTTGGGATACCTGGCATCCAGTTTCAGCATAATATGATCGCGCGTTACTTTAGCCACCACCGAAGCGCAGGAGATCACAAGGCAGGAGCAGTCACCCTTGACGATCCCCTTTTGTGCAATGCGCAGCCGCGGCAGGGGCACGGCATCAGTCAGTAAAAAATCGGGAGGTTTTTTCAGACTTTGTATGGCCTGCTTCATGGCCTTTTTGGTGGCATTAAGGATATTGATGTTATCTATGACCTGCGAGGAGACTATGCCGACGCCGAACTCGAGCCCCGAGTCCTCCATCAGTGCGAAGATATTCTCGCGAATATTCTCCTGCAGTTGTTTGCTATCCTTTACCATCGATAGCCAGTGATAATCGGCATCTTCGGGCAAAACTACCACGGCGGCTACCACCGGTCCGGCCAGCGATCCCCTCCCGGCCTCATCGAGTCCCGCCACGCGGCGATATCCGGCCGCAAAAAGGGCCATCTCCTCGCCCCGGTCAGGCAGGCCTTTAATCCGCTTTATAACTTTCTTCAATTGCCGCACCGGCGGTTGGCTAATTTTCATGACTGTATAAAAGTGCCCCGCTATTGCAGGATGGAGTCAGGATATTTTTTTTGCAGGGTGGGCAGCAGATTTTCCCAGACCAGGCGGCTTATCTCATCCTGAGGCTGTAACGCCTGGATTATACGCCATCTTTCGGGTTGACGCCTTGCCGATTCGAGGTAACCATCGCGTATTTTGCGATGGAAATTAATATTTTCCGCCTCGAAGCGGTCTTCGCCGCTGTTGCGCTTGCGTCCCAGACCGATCTCAGCTTCCGCATCAAGCAAAATGGTTATGTCAGGGCTCAGGCCGGCGGATGCCAGCTCGTTGACGGTTTCGATCATTTTCACGTCCAGCCCGCGGCCATAACCCTGGTAGACAAAAGTCGAATCGGAAAAACGATCGCAGATCACCACCTTTCCGCTGAAGAGGGCGGGCCGGATGACCTGCGATACCAGCTGGAAGCGGCTGGCAGCGAAAAGAAATAGCTCGGCCTCTGCCGCAATTGAAAAATCACGCTTCACCTTCAATATATCCCTGATTTTGTTTCCCAGCGGCGTCCCGCCCGGCTCATGCGTCAATATATACGGGAGGCCGTGCTGCCTGAGTTTGTTAGAGAGTAGCCTGGCCTGTGTGCTCTTGCCGCAGCCTTCGCACCCTTCAAGGGTAATAAACAAGCCGGGATAAGGAGTCATAATTCAGCGTTAAATATATGCGATCTCAGTTATTTACTATTTTAACGTGGCGCGACGGTTCCTTGCCAGCGCTGTGAGATGCTACTTCATGCCTTTCGGCCAGCAGGTGCTGAAGGCGCCGGATGAAAGCGTTCTGTGGGCTTAACTCAACTTCCGCCTTGCCGTTTTTGACCTCTTCGATGGCGCGCATGGCCTCGTCAAGGGCGGTATCGACAACCTTGTCCCTCGGTCCTGTATAAATCATATCCAGACAATGGCGTAACTGCTGAAGGCTGTTGCCGCGGATGGCATAAACCGGTATGCCCAACGCCTCGGCATCCCTCAATTTCTGAGGCTTGCGGCGGAAATAGTTTTTAGTGGTTATCAGCAGGTTGGATTTCTTTAGGTCATCGGTAATATCGATATTCATCGCCTTCTCGTGGGCTGCCTGCTCCAGGATGGGCCGGTTAATGCCGAAAAGATATACGCGTAATTTCTGTTTTTTGGTCTCATTGGAGCCATGAGTTTCGTGCATGGCCGCGCCCTGCTCCTTGACTATATGGCCTTCCTGGTCCATCCAGCGTATCTCCGACTGGCTTTGGCCGCCATGTAAAATACAATCCACGGCCACTGCTACGTCGGGATGCACCAGCACCTTGTAGCGCTCCTGGATCTCAACCACAATATCGAAGGTGGGCGGCGCTTTGCGTTCCAGCACGGACTTTTGCGTGTGCCTGCGCCGCGCTTCCTCGTCTCCCAGTGTGACGGTCTGGATGCCGCCGACCAGGTCCGACAGTGTGGGATTCATCATCAGGTTCTCGAGGCTGTTGCCATGTGCGGTGCCGACCAATTGCACGCCGCGCTCAGCGATGGTGCGTGCGGCATCGGCCTCCAGGCTGGTCCCTATCTCGTCGATGATGATGACCTCGGGCATGTGGTTCTCGACTGCCTCTATCATCACGGCGTGCTGCAGTGTGGGAGTAGGCACTTGCATGCGCCTGGCGTGGCCGATGGCTGGGTGTGGGATATCGCCGTCGCCGGCGATCTCGTTGGAGGTATCCACTACTATGACGCGCTTCTTGAGGTCGTCTGCCAGCACGCGTGCGGTCTCGCGCAGAATGGTGGTCTTGCCGATGCCCGGGGGACCCATGAGCAGGACATTTTTACCCGTTTCTACCAGGTCCTGTATTATCCTGGCCGTTCCCATTACGGCCCTGCCTACGCGGCAGGTCAGGCCTACGATCTTGCCCTCCCTGTTACGTATGGCGGAGATGCGGTGCAGTGTGCGTGTAAGTCCGGCACGGTTGTCGCCGCTGAAGCTGCCGATCCTCGATACGACGTGCTCTATATCGGCTGCCGTGACCTCGCGATCTCCCAGGAAAATCTCGCGGCCGGGGAAGCGCGCCTCAGGGGGCCGTCCCAGGTCCAGTACTATTTCCAGCAGGTCTCCGTTTTCAAGCTCCCTGGCAAGCTGATCGGAGATATTATGCGGCATAACAGCCAGCAGCGATTGTATGTCATCGATATTTACCGTCTGCATAATATCCTCCTGAATAGATTTGATCGAGCTTCGCAAAGCCCGGGAAGGTGTGGTATCGGGCGGAGAGGTGCGTAAAGCTGTAGAAAAGTTGAGTAATCCGGTGCTTGCCTTCTTATCATATAACAGTGTCTACAGCCCAGCAGGGCTCAGAACACGACTTTATATTACCATCCTCTGGTAGCGAGCAGCCTGTCTTCGGGTATGGCCTTGATATCCAGACCGGGCATGGCGGCGCCCAGCGCCTTTGAGACTTCGGCGATGATGGCCGGGTCTTTATAATGGGTCACTGCCTTGACAATGGATATGGCGCGGGACTGCGGGTCGCTGGACTTAAAGATGCCGGACCCCACGAATACACCCTCGGCGCCGAGCTGCATCATCAAAGCTGCATCGGCGGGCGTGGCTACGCCGCCGGCCGCGAAATTGACCACGGGAAGCTTGCCTGTTTTGTGCACATCGATCACCAGCTCCAGCGGGGCGCCCAGCGCCTTGGCTTCGGCCGGCAGCTCATCTTCGGACATAGACTGTATTTTACGCATGGCCGACTGTACCGCGCGCATGTGTCTGACGGCCTCGACGATATTGCCGGTGCCCGCTTCTCCCTTTGTGCGTATCATGGCCGCTCCTTCGGCGATGCGGCGCAGGGCTTCACCCAGGTCGCGGCAGCCGCATACGAATGGTACTTTGAAATCATGTTTCCAGACGTGATGGCTCTCATCGGCCGGGGTCAGCACTTCAGATTCGTCGATGAAATCCACGCCCAGCGCTTCCAGCACCTGGGCCTCGACGAAGTGCCCGATGCGGCATTTAGCCATCACCGGTATGGTAACCGCCTTCATAATAGCCGTAATGACCGTTGGGTCGGCCATGCGGGCTACGCCGCCGTCGGCGCGGATATCGGACGGCACCCGCTCCAGCGCCATCACGGCGCAGGCGCCGGCATTTTCGGCTATTTTAGCGTGCTCGGGAGTTACCACATCCATAATAACCCCGCCCTTGAGCATCTGGGCCAGACCCGTTTTTACTTTCCAGGTTCCAGTGTCAGTCATTTCAGTATCCTCTTGAAGTTCAGTAGATATACGATTGATTTATATCTGTAAATGAATTATAGCATTTATCCGAAGCGATTTGAATTTGTTATAATGTTGAATCGGCGGAAGTCGGATGGGCATATACCTTCAAATAGTTCCTCGCAGAAAGAAAAAATGATGCCGGATTACAAGAGAACCACCCTTGATAACGGTTTGCGCATGATTACGTGTCCCATGCCGCATACGCGTTCCGTTTCCGTATTGTTTTTCGTCAGGGCCGGAAGCTGTTACGAAAAAGCCGAGGAAGCCGGTATCTCGCATTACATCGAGCATATGTGCTTTAAAGGCACCGCCAGGCGGCAGACCTCGCGGGAGATCAGCGAGGCCATCGAAGGCGTGGGCGGCATCATGAATGGCGGCACTGATCGTGAGCTTACATCTTACTGGTGCAAGCTGGCCAGCCAGCACATGGAGACGGCCGTGGATGTAATTGTGGACCTGCTGCGCAATCCGCTCTTCCGCAGTGAGGATGTCGATAAAGAGCGGCAGGTAATTATCGAAGAGATCAACATGAGCCTGGATTCGCCTCAGCAGAGGGTTGGTATGATCTTCGATGAGATCATGTGGCCGGGCAGCCCTATGGGCAGGGATGTGGCAGGCGACAAAGATACCGTATCGGGGATCAACTGCCAGCAGATGCTGGGTTTCATGGGCGGATACTACACGCCCGACAACATGCTGGTCAGCCTGGCAGGGGATTTCGACCCTGAGCAGGCGAAGGATATTATTGAGCGCTTCACAGACGGATGGAAAGGCGGCATTAAGCCGGAGTATTTTTCGAGCAGATCCGGGCAGGTAAAACCCAGGGTGCGCATTGAATACCGTGAGACCGAGCAGGTAAACCTGATGCTGGGAGTGGAGGGCGTTTCATTATTCCACCCGGACAGATTCGTTATAGACCTGCTGAGCATGATGCTGGGCGAAGGCATGAGCAGCAGGCTGTTTACAGAGATCAGGGAAAAGCTCGGCCTGGCCTATGATATTCACAGCTATGTCGAGCACTTTCTTGAGACGGGCGTTTTTGTCGTCCAGGCGGGGATCGACCCCGGCCAGACGGAGAAGGCTACCCGCGCCATTTTGGACGAGCTTGGCCGCTCCACCGGGGGCATCTCCGAAACGGAGCTGCGCAAAGCCAAGGAGATGGCCAAGGGCAGGCTGCTTTTGAGCATGGAAAACAGCCGCAACGTGGCCGGCTGGTATGGCGCCCAGGAGATGTTGATGGGCCGCATCATGAGCGTGGACGATGTAACCAAGATCATCGAAAATATAACGGCGGAAGATATCCGGCGCGTGGCCGGCGACCTATTTATCACGGACAAGCTAAACCTGGCTGTGGTAGGACCTTTCAAGAATGAAAGCGCACTGGCCGGCCTGCTGACCATAAATAAATAGTAAGTTCTTATAATATAAAGGCCGTCCCGATTCTAATCGGGACGGCCTTTATTGTTTAATTCGGTTGTTTGATTAATACTCGGGCATCTGCGGCATGGGCGGCATCTTTTCCTTCTCGGGGATGTCGCAGACCAGCGCTTCGGTGGTCAGGATCATGCAAGCGATGCTGGCGGCGTTCTCAAGTGCGGTCCTGGTGACCTTCAAAGGATCGATGATGCCTTTGGTTACCATATCGATATAATCGTTATTGAGGGCATCGTAGCCGACGCCTTTCTTGCTGCGCCTCACCTTGTCGACCACTACCGAGCCTTCCTGGCCGGCATTGATGGCGATCCAGCGCAGGGGCTCTTCCACGGCTTTCTTAATGATATCGCAGCCGGTCTTTTGGTCGCCCTCGACCTTGAGTTTGTCGAGCACGGGGCTGGCGTTGATGACGGCCACACCGCCGCCGGGCAGTATGCCTTCCTCGACGGCTGCCCTAGTGGCTGAGAGGGCGTCCTCGACGCGGTGTTTTTTCTCTTTAAGTTCCACCTCGGTGGCTGCGCCGACTTTGATCACGGCTACGCCGCCGGCCAGCTTGGCCAAGCGTTCCTGATCATGAGCGTGGACGATGTAACTCAGATCATCGAAAATATCACGGCGGAGGATATACGGCGCGTGGCCCGGTGACCTATTCATCACGGATAAGCTGAACCTGGCAGTGGTGGGCCCTTTCCAGAATGAAAGCGCCCTGGCTGGCCTGATGAGCATAAAATAATAGGTAAACGGTGTTTATCCTGCTGTAAGTCCTAAATATCTCCTCGATCTTATCTTAACGAGACCAGTTTCACCATAACCATCGGAATGATAAAACCCGATGGTTGTAACTGTCCTGAATCAGATTCGCTAATCATTTTTATTTTCTACTTATTTACTTTGGAAGAATACCAACCTTCCTACTTCTTCCATGATGATATCCAGACTTAATTGGATTTCCTGAAGACATCTATCCCGATATTAATTACTGGAACACTTCTTTGCCCCACTTATGTACTGAGATTTCCATTTGTCATGCACATGACCTCGCAAAAGTATAATGTCTACATCATTAGGAATTTCAAACGAATGCATGAGTCTAAGCGGGATGATACCAAGGAGGCCAATGTCTCATAAATATTTTCATTCCTTCTATTCTCCGCCAATAATAATCGGCATGTTGCAATCCACTATCGTGATTTCCCCTTTAAAAAAATCTTCATTCCATGAACTCTGCGCACTATCTCACCACAGTTATGGATATCACGCATAAAACAAAAATCACCCAAGCGATATATTTATCGGAACTTTTTACACTATTCCAATTTGCTATTAGTTTCCTATCCATTTCATCAATATCTCTAAAATATGGACTCTATGACAATAATGGATGATGTTATTGTGGTGTAAAATGAGAAATATGCAGCAATAATATAGCAAATTTCTTTTTCAGTTACTGCTGCGTAGCAGTTTTATCCGCCTCACTTTTATTAGATTCGTTAAGGCTTCTTTATAGTTCGTGAAAGTCTCCTAATCAAAGCACGAATTGGCTTTAGTAATGTTTATGCTTTTTATTTTCTTGTGATATATTTACATCAACCCCCGGTATTTTTTTAGATATTACTTTCAATTTAAAATCACTCCTAGCGAACATATCGCGAATTCGTTCTATTCATTACTAGACTTTCTTCAATACTTGGCTTAAGTGGGAATCTTAGCAAAATAACAACCTATCCACACTACCATTATTCCTAACACCATCCGCTAGTGTGGTAATACTAAGCTAATATCTCTATCGATTTAATGCTATCACTCATGCCACCATACGCTCCGTACATTGCAAACGCCAATGCTTGTATTCCCAATGCGATAGCAATAAGTGATAAGGCAACTGCTGAAAACAAGGAAATAATACCCCAACGACTAAGCCGTCGTATTGATGTAATAACATGTTTTAACGGTTGTCAGTATGAACTCCGTCGAAGATTGATGGAAATGTAAAAAGCACATCCAAAGATTTTTACACAATTTACATATCCACATAATCTGCTTCCATTATATAATAGGTTGTAAATAATAGAACATGTGTCGCGATTGGTATACTCGCCTAATAAAAACAGGCATAAAAAAAGGCCGCCGGTAAAAGCGCCTTTTTTATTATTCGATCGTTCTATTAGTACTCGGGCATTTGCGGCATGGGCGGCATCTTTTCCTTCTCGGGGATGTCGAGGACCAGCGCTTCGGTTGTCAGGATCATGCAGGCGATGCTGGCGGCGTTCTCAAGTGCGGTCCTGGCGACCTTCAAGGGATCGATGACGCCTTTGGTTACCATATCGATATAATCGTTATTGAGGGCATCGTAGCCTACGCCCTTCTTGCTGCGTCTCACCTTGTCAACTACTACCGAGCCTTCCTGGCCGGCATTGATGGCGATCCAGCGCAGGGGCTCTT
>CAWKFY010000016.1:0-39410 GCA_963848815.1 uncultured Chloroflexia bacterium | reverse complement strand
AGATCACGTGTTCGAGCTTCTCGGCTTCAGCATGGACTTCATCCCATGAATATCCCAGCGACTGAACCAGCCAGGCCTCGATCAAGCGATGGTGCCGGATGACTTCCAGCGCGGCGCGTTCGCCGTCTGTAGTCAGGGTGACGCCTTGATGTTTGCGATAGGTGACCAGCGCAGGTTTGACCGATGACAGTTTTTGAACCATACCCGTGACAGAGGCGGGGGCAATCCCAAGCCGTGTTGCCAGCGCGTTGGTATTGGCTGTTTTCCCATCCTGGGTCAACTCGTAAATGATTTTGAGATAGTCTTGAACCGAATCAGTCAGAGGTTTTGACATAACGCTGTGTCAGGCGACAATAATTGTTCGCCCTGGTGTCGCCTTTCTCCTTTTACCAGACATGTGGAATGAGACGATATTTTACTTGCACCATATAGACTGCATGGCCGGGGAGCTTGTCCTGCAAAGTCCTTTCTTCCAGCACTGCCCGCCAGGCGAGAATGACGGTAAAGAGTATCCCAAAAAGAAGTCCATACCAGGAACCAAGCAGGAAACACATTCCCGCCATAAAGATAATGATGCCGGCGTACATGGGATGACGCACATGCTGGTAAGGCCCGGTAGAGACCACCTCCTGCCCACGCTCTTCCTGAATGCGAACAACGGCTGCGAGGTAAGAGTTTTCCCGGAACGAAAGAAACAGCAGGTAGAACGATCCCAACAGGATGATTGCTCCAACCACCTGAAGCCAGGCCGGCATGGAAGACCAGTGAAAGCGGACTGCGTCAAATGACATAAAGACCATCGCTCCAAATGGAATGACGAGCATCACGGGGTAAAGCACTTTATCCCAGTTTTGTTGATCAGATGTACCCAGGTGCAGACGTTCCTGCATCAACCCTGGATTGTGCCTGAACAGCCATAATGTTACTGCCAGGTAGAAGCTGAAGAATAACAGGAGAAAAGCCCACCCCGCCGGCCAGGCGAGGGTGCCCGCTGGAAGGAACAGAGCCAGGGCAAATGCCACAAAAAAGCCGATGATCTCACCCACTTGCAGTTTTACGTTGACTTGCATATGTCACCTGATAAAAAAGAAATATTAAAACTAAATATATATTTAGTCTTACCTAAATAATTTTAGCTGAAAATGAAGACTGAGTCAAGGGTCTCGGTTTGTGGGATAATGAATTAAATCCAGTGCGAATTTGTGCGGGCCGGATTGAGGGCTTGGTGCCGATTTAATTCGCCAACCAATGAGTAAAGCATGAGGACCAGGCGCATGAATGCAGGCCTGTTAGGTGTGGAGGCCGAAAGCAAAGCGGGGTAGGGTCAGATAACCACAACGACACCTCCTTCAAGTTAGGAATAAACGAAATTCTCTGATTTTTCTGTAAGAATGTAGTTTATGGTTTAAAAGTTCATCAAGGGGGGAACGAATCTTGGGTATAAACCGCTCTATTCAACGCTTCAGACCACATTTGTCTATCAACGATTTGGCTCATGCAACATTTAATTTAGACAGTCAGGGTGCACAAACTTCCATAATGAGCAGCGTTTTATAGAAGTCTTACCATCAAAGCAGTCTGGGGGGGTGGACAGGCGGAGCCTGCCCAACACCTCCATTTTCCTCTCTCCCTCTGGCGATTCCCAGAGAGCCTAACTTGTGTGATGCACAGGAATATGATAAAAGTGTGCTATAGCGAAACACCACACCCACCCGAGGGGTAGAATAAGAAGAATTAAAAGAGGCAGAAAGCATGAGCGGGGGCGAGACCAACCTTGCCAGCGGTGGCGACGCGACGGTCGCCGGGGGCTACAACAACACGGCCAGCGGCTATTTCGCCACAGTCGCCGGGGGCGACTCAATACCGCCAGCGGCGATCTCAGCTTTGCCGCCGGCTGCAAGGCACCGGCGGCCAACGATGGCTCCTTCGTCTGGAGCGGCTATGATGGAAGCGACTGCACGACCGTCACTTCTTCCGCCGCCGGGCAGTTTTTGGCGCTGGCCCCCGGCGGGGTGACTTTTTACTCCAATACCGCCCTCTCGGCGGGCGTCAGCTTGGCCGCCGGCGGCGGCTCCTGGTCGAGCGTGAGTGATCGCAACGCGAAGGCGAACTTTATCCGGTGAATGGCGAGAACCTGCTGGCGCGGCTGAACGCCCTGCCCATGAGCACCTGGAACTATAAGGCGCAAGACTCGCGCTTTCGTCATTTGGGGCCCATGGCGCAGGACTTCTATGGGGCCTTCGGGCTCGGCGAAGACGACAAGCACATTGACGACATTGACGGACAAGGCGTGGCGCTGGCAGGCGTGCAGGCGCTGTACCGGCTGAGCCTGAAGAAAGATGCCGAGATTCAGAAGCAGCAAGCACAGATCGGGAAATTGAAGGCCGAGAACAGTTACTACTGGCATATACACGTCAGGTTATACGCAGCCGCTGGTCCTACGGAGTTAGTTTCAACATCCGCCCGGGTTATCCCGTAACAGCAACGGACTACCCGGGACTTCGGCCTCTGACACCGGCGGTCAGCCCTCATGACACAGCCGTTTCCCCTGTAAGCTTTTCGTGGACTCCGTCACAGGATTCGACGTCTTACCGCTTTGTCTTAGCCACAGATCCCGGCCTGGCTAAACCAATCATCGACGAAAAGGTTAAGGGAACAGCTTACCATCTGAATTGGGCACTGAGCTACCGGACGGCTTATTTCTGGCAGGTGACACCCGCTGAACCGCTGCCGGGCGAGCCCAGCGCGGTCTTCTCTTTTACCACGGCCGACGGCCCGGCGTCTCCATCCAGGAAGATTACGCAGGACAATAATTCGACCAATGCTCTGCTGATTGCTCTGATCCTAGTCATCCTTTTTGGCCTGTCGATACAGGTCATCCTCTATCAAAGAAGGCTGCACTGAGGTCAAATCAAAACCCTCCAGCGCTGACAAGCTCTTTTAATAAAGTGTTTTGCCTGATAAACTGATGGCAAATATTCACGGCAATGGGGGGCAGAGGATATGGCCGGAAAAGATTTCTTCGATGTACCGAAAACAATAGCAAATACTTCTGAAGGCGATCTTGAGTTGCCAATCCTGTATTTCGATGTCTCAGTGAGACAGCTGAATTTCTGGGTTGAATACCAGAAGGCGCTGCCCAAGCTGGAAGGAACAGGACTCGAGCCGATAAGGTTCTCCAACGGCAAAACCATAGTAAGTATGGTCTTCTACAACTATAGGCACACGACTGTTTCATCATACGAGGAACTTGGCCTGGCTATTACCGCTGAGCCGCAATCTCCTAAAAATAAAACGCGTCGTTTGATGAATATTTTTGGCATACCCGTAATCAACGGGGTAATCAGTGCCTATGTGCTGGAGCTTCCGGTAACCACAGATATAGCACGTGCCGGCGGCCGCGAGATATGGGGCTACCCCAAGTTCGTCACCAGTCTCCCCTTCAAATTCAGCGAAACCGGCTTCGAATTCAGCGCACTCGATCCGGACTCGGGTCAATCAATAGTGTCGGTTAAGGTTGACCTGGGAAAAGCCAAAGGCATAAATGCCCGCGGATTTGATTTGGTGACTTATTCGAACCTCAATGACTGGATTCTCAAAACCGTCGTGAACGTAGATGTAAAATATAAAACTTACCTGAACAGACCCGCCGAGATAAAGATCGGCCCGGCCAAGCACAGGATGACTGACAACTTAAGGGACCTGGGGCTGAATAGCGCACAGCCGTTCGTCATTCAGACAACGGACGCTTTTCGTTCACGCTTAAACAAGGGGGAGCCGGTTACAAAATGGAAGACCCCTCCCCTGCCTTATCCCGTAAACAAATAGTTGAATTCTATTAGAGGAGCTTGACATGGCATATCTTGATCTTGATGTTAACCTTACAGAGCAACAGCGACAACTTAAAACCGAAGCACATAAGTTCGCCGTGGAGGTACTCCGTCCGGCAGCCCTGGCATTGGATAAAATGCCGGCAGAGAAAGTAGTAGAAAAAGGTTCACTATACTGGCAAACGATGGCAATGATGTATAAGAACGGGTATCACACGGCTGCTCTGTTGAACCATCCGGGCAGCCTGGCACAAGACCCGATTGCCCTTCATATCCTGTGGGAAGAGCTGGCTTACGGCAGTGTTGGATTTGCTGTGGCGCTCGGAGTCAGCTTTTTCTGTGCTACTGTCGCTCAAACCGTCGGTAATCCCAAACTGATAGACAAGTTTTACACGCCCTTCGTTAACTGCAAGGATGCCAGCATCATGAGCTGCTGGGGCGCTACCGAGCCGGAGCACGGTTCCGATAACCTGATGATGGGCACCGACATCTATCACAATAAAAACATCACCCAGCAATGCAAAGCGGTGAAAAAAGGCTCCGACTGGGTGATCAATGGACAGAAGGCCGCCTGGGTATCCAACGGTCCTGTTGCAACCAACATTATACTTTCGGTCAACATCGTCCCCGAGATGGGCATGGCGGGTGGGGGAAGCTGCTTGCTCGACCTCGACCTACCGGGAATCAGCCGCGGCAAGCCGCTGGACAAGCTGGGACAGCGGGAGCTGCCGCAGGGCGAGATCTTCTTCGACAATGTTATATGCCCGGGAGACCAGATGATCATGGACCAGACTGCCTATGAGCTTATAGGCGAGTATACGCTGGCGAGCGCCAATATGGGCATGGGAGCATTCTTCACGGGCCTGGCCCAGGCCTGTTACGACCTGGCTTTACAGTATACGAAGGAAAGGGTACAGGGCGGAAGGAGGTTGTGCGAGCATGCCTGGATCCGCGCCAGGCTTTTCGATATGTTTGTAACCGTCGAGACCTGCCGTGCCTTTTCCAGAAGCGTAATGGTTTACAACACTAAAACATTCCCGCCATCTCCTCAGCATGGCATTGCCTCCAAGGTCTACTGTACGAACGCCGCATTTAAAGTGGCCAGTGAAGCTGTTCAGATTTTCGGCGGGCTGGGTTTGAGCAAAGAGCTGCCCATAGAGAAACTATTTCGCGATGCCAGGGCGGGCCTCATCGAGGACGGTACCAATGATGCCCTCTCGATTGTTGGCGGCAACATGTTATCTAGGTAAGGTCAAGTAATTATCTACGCTGGGCCGCAGCTTGCGGCAATCCAAGGCATTAGCACAAACCGTGCCCCTTACGCTATAATTTCACCCCGTAACGCTGTGGTGAGTGTAGCCCAGAGGCCAAAGGCGCCAGGTTGTGGCCCTGGATAACGAGGGTTCGAATCCCTCCACTCACCCCATCCTCTTCAGCTTATTTGCGATCTGTACCATCCGCATGTGCTAACAGTCTATCTTTAAATGAAAGAAAATGCCGTTTTATTCCAGATAGTCTTTTAGCTTGCGGCTCCGGCTGGGATGGCGCAATTTGCGCAATGCTTTAGCTTCGATCTGACGAATACGTTCCCTGGTAACATTGAACTCTTGCCCAACTTCCTCCAGTGTCCTTGCCCTGTCATCCTCCAGACCAAACCTCAAGGAGATTACCCTTCGTCTCCCGATCGGTGAGCTCGGCCAGCACTTCGTTTATCTGTTTTCTGAGTAATCCCATAGCGGCGGCCTCGCTTGGGGGCATGCTCATCTTATCCTCAATAAAATCGCCCAGATGGCTGTCTTCTTCCTCTCCGATGGGTGTCTCCAGAGATAAAGGGACCTTCATGAGCTTCATTATCTCGCCGACCTTCTCGACCGAAATCTCCATCGCCAGAGCTATCTCATCTATATTGGGTTCGCCGCCACTTTCCTGGGCCAACTGCCTCCTGGTCTTAAATAGCCTGTTAATATTTTCAACCATGTGAACGGGAATCCGAATGGTACGTGACTGATCAGCGAGGGCTCTGGTAACCGCCTGTCTTATCCACCATGTGGCATAGGTACTGAATTTGAAACCTCGCCTGTATTCAAATTTATCCACGGCACGCACCAGACCAATATTACCCTCCTGTATAAGGTCCAGGATAGGCATATTACGCAGGCTGTATTTCTTGGCAATGCTGACTACCAGCCGCAGGTTGGCCTCTATAAGATGCCGGGCTGATTTATCAGCATCCTTCTTCGTAGAAAACGAATGGCGCTTGAATTGTTCTTTGAGCGGCTCTAACTTGGAAAGTAATTTTTTATCTACAGGCTCTTTCAACAGTAACTCAAGCTCTTCCCAGGAAGTAGTGTCCCCTATTACGTCATAGATTTGCGCCGGTATCATGCGGCTGCAAACGGACACGTCTGCAATATCATGCCAGACATCTACTAAGCTCCCCCCGCAATTTGCGCCCACTTCCTCGACAAAAGAGAACGCCATTACGCCGTCAATAGCAGTCCTCAATTTGGGATTAAGAATGGACTTTTTAAAGCTGTTCCCGCACTTGATGCCAAGGCTCTTATACACAGCAGAAATAATTGGCCGCAAAGAAACCAGCTTCCGCAAGCCGGCAATCATCACGCTGATCTCAAGATCGTATTCGTCAGGATGAGCCTTGTAATGCTTTTCTAACTTGGCCAGATACTTCCCATCCTCAAGCTTGCCGGCTAACGATCTTTCTTCGAGCGATGTAAGCAGGTCAACCCTTCCAATTTCGCGCAGATACAGGTGAATCGGGTCGTCATAATATTCGATTACCTCATTTGCTATGCCCGGGGGAGGAGGCTGGTTAGCGACGGGATCAGCATAGGCCGGGGCATTCAGCCTCAGGCGCGCCGGATGCGAGATCGTCCCAGCGAGGTATAGTACGCACGAATTCCTCGACTTCTTTTTCGTCGAAAACCGACAATTCGGCGGCATCATCTAATGATGACTGTTGTGCAGGTATCACTCTGTCTGAAATTCTCCCTAAATTATTACTATTTGCAAGCATTGATAGGTTTGTGCGTTTGTTAGAGCCCCTACCTTTTGGGCTTTATGGCAGTGTAGCAGTCGCTACAATAAACCGGCCTGTCTGATCTTGGTTCGAAAGGTATTTCTGTCGATTTGCCGCATTGAGCGCACACCGCCGGATACATTTGCCGCTGATGCCCCCTACCCTCGCCTCCACCCCGCGAAGATTTCCTGGCCTGCCGGCAATCGGGGCAGCGTTTCGGTTCATTGGTATAACCTTTGGAAGCGAAAAATTCTTGCTCCGTTGAACTGAATGTGAAATCTTTTCCACAATCAGCGCAAGTGACATTTTTATCTGTGAAACCCATATGATGACCTCCTTAATATTTACAATGGCTTAAAGTCGGGGTCATCTGATAGTGAATAAATTAAGGCGGGATGATGCGTTAATATAATTCAGTTAAAAACAACCGGAACTAAACCACCTTCCTAACTCTACGCTAAAAAGCTGCATCTAGCAAATCAGCCCTCTCATAAAATAGTCTGCTGATACGCTCGGAAAAGCCCGCCTATAGCGTAACCCGGTTTTACTTCCAGGTTTACATAGTCTATAATCTATTGCATAGTTCAAGTTTAGGTTATTCACAAGCTTCTCATAATCGTATTTTGATTTATCTTAAGTTATTGGATGGCCCAGCCTGGCTAAATTAATAATTTAAGAGGTCATCCATTTGAGTTTCCAGAGTTTCAATCTTAATCCCAGCATGGTAGCCGCAGTGCAATCGCTCGGCTATACTGCGCCCACTCCAATCCAATCACAAGCCATACCGCTTATCATGCAAGGCCGGGACATTATCGGTCTGGCGCAGACCGGTACAGGTAAAACCGCTGCTTTTTTGCTTCCTATAATGCACCGGCTGATGCTGCTCCCCAGGGGCCGTATCGGCGCCCTCATCATATCCCCCACGCGTGAATTGGCGGAACAGACCTGTGAGGCTATCGATGAACTGGGCAAAAAGACAGGTATCAAGAGCATCTCCATCTACGGCGGCGTCGGTATGGAGCAGCAGGTCCGCAGGCTGCGCAGCGGCGTGGATATCGCGGTCGCCTGCCCGGGGCGGCTTCTCGACCATGTCTGGAAGGGCACTATCGATCTATCCAACGTAAAGATGCTGGTAATCGACGAGGCGGACCGTATGTTTGATATGGGCTTTTTGCCCGACATTAAAAGCATACTCAAATGTGTCGTACAGCCCCGCCAGACCATGCTATTCTCGGCTACCATGCCGGACGATATACGCAGGTTGACCAGAGACGCGCTGCATGACCCTGTCACGGTGCAAATCGGTCGGTCCGCACCCGCCTCCACCGTATCGCATGCGCTATACCCGGTCGATCAGCATCGCAAAACCGATCTTTTGATAGAGTTCCTGAGACGCAATGAGACCGAATCGGTTCTCGTATTCACACGCACCAAGCATCGCACCGACCGCGTTGCTCAACAGCTTATAAGGGCCGGTTTCAAAGCAGCCCCCATACACGGAGATTTAGCACAGAACAGGCGCCAGGCCACCCTCGACGCATTCCGTTCGGGCTCCATAAAAATACTGGTGGCTACCGATATTGCGGCCCGGGGTATCGACATCTTGAGCATTTCACACGTAGTTAACTACGACATGCCCGAGAGCGTTGACGCCTATACTCACCGCATAGGCCGCACCGGCCGTGTGGAACAAAAGGGCGATGCTTTGACCTTTGTTACCCGTGAAGATGCGGCTTTGGTCCGCGAGATAGAGCAAATCCTCCACGCATCCTTAGAGCGAAAGACGCTTGAAGGCTTCGCTTACTCGGCTCCTGCACCACTGGCGGATAAAAGGCCTTCCGCCTCATCGTTTAACGGCCGCCGTTCCACTCCAAGGCGTTTTACAGGCAGCCGTAAATAGCCGCTCAATCAATCGCACAACTGAACGCTTTGACTGGGCTTTTACCAACCAGTATACTTCGGCTGAAAAATAAGGCTACTTGTCATTTCGCTTCATATTTAGCTTCATTTTCTGGCATGCGCCTGTAGCTCAGCGGACAAGAGCATCGGTCTTCGGAACCGGGGGTCGTGGGTTCGAATCCCTCCAGGCGCGCCATCGCCACGATTTTACAAGCTCAAAATACCGTCGCTAAGTCACCGTTTGATCTTGCCGGGTAATATATACACGTAGGGCTTGCGCAAAATGTATTTATGCAGCCATCGATCGAAGCGGCGCAGGGCTAAAAAGATTGTCCAGATTTGAGCGTCTTCTTTATAATACGATCGTATTTCCTTCTCTGTCAGGGGTTTTACTCCCAATGACTTGCCCTCGTCAGCAAAGAAATCATTGGCAGCTTGCACTAACTGGGGGACAACTTCCGGCCGTTGCTCTTTATAAAAATTGGCTATCAAATCCATAGTCACAAGCCGGGCATCATAATAGCGGGTCATCACTCCTTCCAGAAACAACCAGCGGATCAGCCATACCAGGAAAGAGGGAGCGCTTCGCATGAATAGCTCCGGGTCCAGTTGTTCCACTCCACCCTTCTTCATTAAAGGGGTGCTCGTATCGAAATAGAGCAGCTTCATACCGGTGTCGATATGGGGTTTTCCCGGATCGAATCCTGAAATCGCCCAGTTCGAGATTTGCCCGTCTATGCCTACAGCCTCTTGAGGATTTTCCGCATTGAAAATCCAGACCTTTTTAAGTTCCTTAAGCACGAGTAAAAACAGCAACCGGATACCTTCCACATCCAGTGATGCGATGGCGCGATTGCCAATGGAAGCTGACGGCAGTTTTTGCTGCACATCGTAAGCGGTTATTCTGCCGGAATCCGAAGAAAACCAGGCAAAGCCGTAGTCAGGCACACTAATACCAATTCTCTTTTCGAGGAGGTCATTATAGTCACGGTATATCTGCTCATCAGCGCGTTACCTCATCCTGCGCCTCAAAGATGGGAAGGCGTTTGCATGCCAAATCCTTAACCGAATCGGACTGTATCTCGAAGATTGTACTGATTTCGCCATAGCCAAGCACCCTGGCGGGTATCTTGCTTTTTTCCGGCTGGGCCGGGTCCAATCCCTTTTCAAACTCTTTCATTAGCTCGATATCTACCTGCACCGTAACCTCCTGACCGGATTCAAAGCCCGAGGAAATCAGCAGTATCTTTCAGGGCCCCGTCGATCCTCTCAATTATTTCACCCGCCGTATGGTTATCGATTATCAACGGGGGTAATAGCTGACAGACCCGTTTATCATTGTTGGCATATATTGCCAGGATGCCATGGTCGTAGCACGCCTTGGTCATAATCGGTCCGCAGCCATCATTGACCATTTCTATGCCCATCATCAACCCCAGTTGCCGCAGGCCGGTCAATATCCTGGAATGCTTATTTTTTAGTTCTTCGAAGCCTTCCTTAAATACGCAGGCTAAATCATTTACATGTTGCAGGAACTCGGGTTTCGACGATATTTCCAAAACTTTCAGGGCAACCGGACAGCCAACTTCCGCTCCTCCGAACGTCGACACATGAATAAAAGGGTTTTGATGGAAAAAGCTCTCCAGTTCTTTCTTAAAACAGGTTGCGCTCATGGGGTAAATGCCACCCGATAGACCCTTGCCGATCACTATAATATCCGGAATCACGTCGAAATGTTCGATTCCCCAGAGCTTTCCGGTACGTCCCAAACCCGTCTGGACTTCATCCATAATGAGCAGGGCGCCCCTTTCTCTGCAGACCTGCCCGGCGTGGAGGAAATAGTCCTTGTGTGGCACGGGCATACCCAGCGTCGCAGGAATGGTCTCGAAAATAACTGCCGCCGTGTCCTTATCGACCGCCCGCTCGATCGCATCAGCGTCATCAAACGGTATTTGAACGAAGCCAGGGAGGTTGGGGCCGAAAGGCGCCCGATACTGTTCGTCTCCCGTCGCAAGGGCGAAGCCGGTGTGCCCGTGATAGCCCCCGACAGCAGATACGACCTTGTGCCTTCCCGCGTAGCCCCTTGCCAGCTTGATGGCCAGGTCGATGGCCTCTCCTCCCCCAACGCCGAAGACCGTGCAGGTTATATTTCCCGGCACTAGCTCTGCCAGCTTCTCGGCCAGCCGAGAGCGTTGTTCGCTTATCAAGTGATGGTTCCCTATGTCCAGCTCTTTCAGACTATCCTGCAGTGCTTTGATGATGGCGGGATTGCGATGTCCAAGGTTAAAAACTCCACCGTTGCTGTGGCAATTGATCAGTCTTTTCCCGCTGGTGGCATCCCAGACGTACGGCCCCTCACGACGCCCGAAGACGAATTCCATGTCATAGGATTTGAAAGTCTCTGCTTTGCCGGACGAAACATATTCGGCAAATCGCCTCACGATGACTTCTTTGCTATCTTTTCCGACAAATTTCACACTTACCTCCCGGGCCGTTTATACGAGGCAAAATTAGTAGTCTTGTTATAGCTGGACCGCTATTCCGATAATAGTAGGCTCCACGGCGCCCGCCTGTCAATCTCCCGCCAGGGGATGAGACGACCACCTCAAACCGAGTCTAAAACAAGTACGCTTGACTCTCCCAATGCTGGAGACTATATACTGTCAATATAGCTAGTTGACGGTTCTCAGCCTGAACTTCTTACAAGCACGGTTAGCCAATATTTACCGGGTCAGCTAAAAAGGAGGACGATAATGGGATTTGTACAAAGCTACGATGACATTGCCAAAATGGTAGAGGCACGACAGACCGCGTCTTTCTGGGATGCGCAGATGTTGTCCGTAATGTGGGAGACCAAGCCGGAGATCGTCAAGCGCCTGCTGCCCGCCCCTCTGGCGCCCGCGCCCAAACCAATTGCTACAGCCTTCGTGGCCTATTATCCCAAGACCAGTTTCGGCCCCCCTTATCACGAGGGCGCTCTCTTCCTCAGGGCGGTATATGAGGGCATCGAAGGAAACTACTGCCTGGCCATGCCGGTGACGGGAGACCTTGCCATGGCGGGCGGCAGGGAGATCTTCGGATATCCCGAAAAGATGGCCAATATCCAGTTGAAAAGAAACGGTAATGTGATGACAGGAAGCCTGGAACGCCACGGACTGACATTCTTCCAGCTGAGCGTTAATCTCACCGGTACGCCCAATACTTCCGAATTTGTAGATATAATCCTCAGTGCCGGTTCGGCTGATGGGGCAATATCCTATAACGTCAAGCATTTCTCCGCCTCCGACGGCAGCGGTTTCGACTACAACCCACGCCTCATCAGGGAGAAAGTCACTATGCAGCCCAAGGTTGCGGAGCTGGGTATAGCCGAGGTGAATTTTTCACCTTCCGAGTACGATCCCTGGAACGAGGTCGAGGTCGTCAGGGTCCTGGGCGGCGCCTACACGGTAGGCGATAATGTCATGCTTAAAGGGGATGTTGTAGCTGAATTGGACCCGATTGCCTTTGCGCCCTATGCATTTCTAAAATGGGATACGCCCTTTATGCTGGACAAAAAAGGCTGACCTCTACCCAATTGATCACTGGGTAAAATCAGGAAAAATTTGTCATTTTATGTAAATATCTTGTAACATTGAATGTAAGAGGAGTGATGAACAAAATGCAATTTGATTTGTGGGTGGCGACGGATACTTGAAAGCTGCAACTTATTAACCCAGACAACAGATAGGCTAAATTGGAACCGACCGCCTGCAGGCGGTCGGTTTTATATTTTAACAGAGGCAAGGAGGGACAAGGGGCGATCCGATAAAGACCGGAGGAATTAACTTCTGATCCCCTCGATGGGGAGGGCTATGCAAAATATTAAAAACAGCAAAACAAAAGACTATCTGGACTATTTGAAAGACATTTTTGACGTCATGACGGATGGCATATATATCGTCAACCGGCACTGCGATATAGAATACGTCAATCCGGCCATTCGAAAAGAGTTTGGCAAGCCGGATAATATTAAGTGCTACAAGTATTTCCACGACCTCAGCCAGGTCTGCCCCTGGTGCGTAAACCAGCAGGTATTCAAGGGCAAATCGGTGACCTGGCAATGGCGTAATCCTAAAACAGGGAAAACCTACAACCTTTTCGATACACCGCTGAGAAACCCTGACGGCAGCATTTCAAAGCTGGAATTTTTTCACGACATTACCGATTTAGTGAAGACTCAGGAAGATCTCAGAATCAGCGAGACGAAATACAGGGTACTCTTCGAATCGCTGCCCGTGGGCCTCACGATTTCCGACTCAAACGGACAAATCAGGGAAAGTAACTGGGAATCCCAGCGATTACTGGCATTATCGCAAGACCAGCAGGCAGGCAGGAAGATCGACGGCACAGAGTGGCACATAGTGCAGCCGGACGGCTCTATTATGCCACCTGCGGAATATCCCAGTACCCGGGCATTGAAAGAGAAGCATATTGTCCGAAACGTTGAACTGGGTGCTGTCAGGGAAGATGGAACTATTTCCTGGATCAATATAACAGCTGCACCTATTCCGCTGGAAGGCTATGGAGTCGTTATAGCCTATAGCGATATCAGCGCACGTAAGAAGGCCGAGACGGAGCTTATGGAATCACTGGCCTTTCTTAACCGTATGATCGAGCAGAGCCCCACGCCTACATGGATTTCCGATGATAAAGGCACTCTTATCCGTATAAATCCCTCCTGCTGCCGGCTCTTAAATGTAGCCGAAAAGGATGTGGTCGGTAAATACAATATTTTTAAAGACAATTTAGTGCAGGAGCAAGGGTTCATGCCATTGGTGGAGAATGTCTTCAAAGAGAAGCAGGCGGCAAGATTTGAGCTGAAATATGATACCTCTCAATTGACACAGCTTACCCTTGAAACACATGCTTTTGTATACCTGGATGTAACAATATTCCCCATAATCGATCATAAGGGCCAGGTTACCAATGCTGTTATCCAGCATATAGATATCACAGGGCGTAAAACAGCCGAAGAAGCCCTGAATAAAAGCGAAGAGAGATACCGCACCCTGGTTGATAATGCGGCAGAAGCTGTATTTGTCATCCAGAACGGGAAGGTTGTGTTTGCCAACCCCAAAGCCTTTGCCATGGTAAACTATCGCCTCGACCAGACGGAACCCCATTATTTCATCGATTTCGTCCATCCTGACGATCGGCCCATGGTTATTGACCGGCATTTAAGGCGGCTGTCGGGTGAGGAATTCGAGGAAACCTACCAGGTGCGCCTTATCGACCGGGAGGCAAACACTATTTGGGTGCAGATCAGCTCCGCCGGCATTAAATGGGAAGACAGCCCGGCCACGCTGACCCTCGCTACAGATATCTCTGATCGCAAACGGGATGAAGAAAAAATTGAGGAAAGCGAAAAGCGTTACCGCTCATTATTCGACAACATGCTGAACGGCATGGCCTATTGTAAAATGGTTTTCGAGAATGACCGTCCGCAGGACTTCGTCTATATCGCTGTTAACGACGCCTTCGAGCGGCTAACCGGATTGAAGGGCGTCATTGGTAAAAACGTAACCGAAGTCATACCGGGCATACGGGAATCCAATCCCGAACTTCTGGAGATCTACGGCAGGGTAGCCCTGACCGGCCAGCCTGAAAAATTCGAGACTTTCATAAGCGGGCTGGGCACATGGTTTTCGATCTCTGTTTACAGCACGGAAAAGGGATATTTTGTTGCCCTCTTCGAAAATGTAACTGAGAGCAAGCGTTCCCAGGAAAAACTTGAGAAAAGCTATGCCGCTTTAAAAAAGACTTTGGACGATGCCATCAATACCATGTCCCGGATAGTGGAAATGCGAGACCCCTATACGTCAGGGCATCAGAACAAAGTCGCCGCCCTATCGGTTGCAATTGCAACAGAGATGAAATTGAGCGATGCCCAGATAGAGCAACTCAAGATGGCCGCTACTATCCATGATATCGGTAAGATTTATGTGCCGTCCGACATCCTCAGCAAGCCGGGCAAACTGGACAAGCTGGAGTTCGAAATCATCAAGACCCATCCCCAGGGAGGTTACGATATCATAAAAGGCATGGACTTTCCCTGCGGAGTGGCTCAGGCCGTCCTGCAGCACCATGAAAGAATGGATGGTTCCGGCTATCCCAACGGGCTAATCGGCCAGGATATTGCTATCGAGGCCAGAATTCTGGCGGTGGCGGATGTTGTGGAGGCAATGGCGTCTCACCGCCCTTACCGGCCGGCCGCCGGTCCCGAGAAAGCCCTGGAAGAAATAACAGCGGGAAGAGGCCGGCTCTATGATGCCGACGTGGTGGATGCCTGCCTGAAGCTTTTCAGGGAAGGCAGGTTTAAATTAGAATAAGCTTGATAAGATTTCGCTCAAAATGAAATGGCCACGGCTTGACGGATACCTGCCTGAAGGCACGGAAAGGGACTACAGGCTGTACCACCTCAAGGACGATCAGCAGATAGCCTCTATTTCCGTGGGCTTCCTCACTATGCTGTTGGTGGCCTTTGCCTACAACGATTACGTTTTATTTGGCTTTACTCCGACCTTCTATTATCTAACAGTGCTGCGAAGCATATATCTGGTTTATAACATCGGGCTGATCGTTTTCCTCTGGAAGAACCGCAGCCCCGCCAGGTTCGATTGGAACCTATTCGCCTGGCTGATATTAAGCGGTATCGTGGTGACCGGCATCAACCTGACCAGGCCTCCCGGCTACATCGGAAACGTCCCCATCGATGTTGTCTTAATCTTAATAATTTACCTGGGTATACCCATACGTTTGGTGTTCAGGGCTACCGGCGGGCTGTTGTTCTTCCTGGCTGAATCATTGGATCTGGCGATCTTTCATGGTGCGGCGGCCGCGGCGGCCTACTACGCCTCAGTGGTGGGGCTGCTCATGGCTAATATAGTCGGCATCTATGCCTCCGGCCGCCTCTATTCTTTCAGACGCAACGAGTTCAAAGCACGCGATGGAGGAGTCACGAACCCTGGACCTTTTAAACGAGACCGGCAAAATGGCCAACGTGGGAGGCTGGGAATTCGATGTTAAAACGCGGTTGCAGACCTGGACCGACGAGGTATACCGTATTCACGAGCTGGAACCTGGTCAGCGGATGACGGTGGACGACGGAATAAAATACTATGCGCCGGAAGCAGTTCCGGTCATATCTGAGGCCGTACAGCATGCCGTCATCTTCGGCGAGCCGTTCGACCTGGAGTTGCCCATTATTACAGCCAAAGGCAACCGCCGTTGGGTACACGCCGTGGGCAGGGCTTATACTGAAAATGGCCTCGTAACCAGAGTAGGAGGCACCTTCCAGGACATCACCGCTTCCAAAGAGGCGAAAGACATCATCAAAAGGGAGTCCGAGCAGTGGCAGGCTACTTTTGACGCCATTTCCGACCTGGTCTCCATCCAGGATAAGGATTTCAAGCTCATCCGGGTTAACAAAGCCTACGCTGACGCATTCCAGGTGAAGCCGGAGGAGCTTATCGGCAAGCATTGTTACGAGGTCGTTCATATTCCTCCGGCCCTGTCGCGAATTGTCCTCATGAACAGGCGATTAAATGCAAATCGGGCGTAACCGGGGAAGTGTTTGAGCCGCTGCTAGGGACGTATTTGGAAGTAACCTGTTCGCCCATATTCAACGATGAGGGCGAGCTCGAAGGCACGGTGCACATCGCCAAGGACATCACCGAGCGCAAGAAGGCGGAGGAGAAGCTCAGGGAGAGCGAGAGGCAATACCGAGAGATGCTCGATTTACTGCCAATATCAGCTTTTGAAACTGATACTGGGGCCAGGATTGTCTCCGTTAATCAGACCGCCCTTAACGTTTTCGGGTATGGTCAAGAAGATCAGGTAGTGGGAATGAGCGCATTTAAGTTCTTTTCACCCGAAGAACTGCAAAGGGTTAGAGAGAATCTTACAAAGGTAATCGAAGGAACATCAGTCCCCGGCGATGAGTATACCTTTCTCAGAAAAGATGGCAGCAAATTTGTCGGTCTCGTCTACGCCGCGCGTATCATTCGTCAGAATAAACTCGCAGGGGTAAGAGGAGCCATTGTAGATATCACCAGACACAAACAAGCAGCGGAACTGCTGGCAGAGAGCGAGGAACATTTGAGGAATTCCCTGGAGAACGCCCCTGACGGTGTATATATCAGCGATCTCGAAGGCAACTTCCTCTACGGCAACCGCAGGGCCGAGGAGATAATAGGCTATAAGCGTGAAGAGCTAATCGGTAAGAACTACATAGAGTTGAACCTCCTACCGGAAAAAAGCCTTGCCAGGGCTTTAGAGTTATTACAGGACAATAGGAATGGCAATTCCACGGGCCCTGATGAGTTGGAGCTTATTAGCAAAGACGGCCGCCGTGTACCGGTAGAAATCAATACCAGTATCCTGCAACTTGGAGGCCAACCAACAGCACTAGGCTTTGTGAGGGACATTACTGAGCGTAAAAAACTCGAGGAAGAACGCCAGAGGTCTGCCGAGAGAATCCATGACCTCTATAACAACGCGCCGGCGGGATACCACTCACTGGATAAAGACGGCGTTTATGCGCAGGTCAATGACACCGAGCTTGCCTGGATCGGATATACGCGGGATGAAGTAATTGGAAAAATGAAATTCTCTGACCTGCTCTCGCCTGAGAGCCTTGAAGACTTCGTCAGAAATTTTCCTCTTTTTAAGCAACGCGGGTGGCTGAAGGACGTGGAGGCTGATATTGTGCGCAAGGATGGTACCATCATGCCGGTGCTGGTGAGCGCTACGGCCCTCAAAGATGAGGAAGGGAATTTCCTCATGAGCAGGACGACTATGTTCGACATCACTCAAGTCAGGCGGCTTCAGAACGCAATTGCTGAATCGGAGAAAAGGTATCGCACGATATTGGAGGAGATAAACGATTCCTATTTTGAACTGGACCTGGAGGGCAATTTTACTTTCGTGAATAAAGCGCTTTGCAGGGTCCTGGGGGTTACAATAGAAGAAGCAGTCGGAACGAACTTCATTTCGGTCCCCATACTGGATGAAATAGATAGCCTCCGGTCGGAGTTCGACCGCGTTCGTGAAACCGGCCAGCCGCATAAGGGGCTGATCTTCAAGCTGGCTCGCAAGGACGGCACAATAGAGTTCGCCGAGATTTCCATATCGCCGCAAAAGGATGAACTTGGGAACGTTATAGGCTTCCGCTGTGTCGGCCGGGATGTAACCGAGCGCATTGAGCTGCAAAATAAGCTGGCCGCTATGGCCATGCACGATGCACTGACCGGCCTGCCCAACAGGTCGTTATTGTATGACCGCTTCAACATTGCCTGGGCCCAGGCCCAGCGCAATAACAGGAAATTGGCCATCATGGAACTCGACCTCGACAGTTTCAAAACGATCAATGATACACTGGGACACGCTGCCGGTGACAAGCTCCTCAAAGTCACAGCAGATCGCTTGTCTACCATCGTCCGTAAGAGTGATACAGTGGCCAGGTTGGGTGGCGACGAGTTCGTCGTACTAATCCCGGAGTTCACCAAGATCAAAGACATCATTAAAACAGCGCAAAAAATAGTCACGGCTTTTCAAAATCCGTTTACGATCGACCGGCAAGAGCTCCAGGTGACTGCCAGCATCGGTGTAGCCATCTATCCCCGGGATGGCTCCAATATTGAAGAACTGCTCAAGGCGGCGGATACCGCCATGTATTATACTAAGGAGCACGGCCGCAATAACTACACAATCTCCAATGGGGCCAAAGCCAGAGCCTGACGATCCTCTTTGGGGAAATCTTAAGCTTTAGTCCTTAAATCCTAAATAAACTCAAAATTCCAACCCTTGCTGGAAATTCCGGGTTTCCGAACAAACTCTAATGTCGCTAAATTGTTTGTAGCTTGGAATTTGGAGCTCGAAGCTTTTTTGGCCTCTTGATGGTGTTAGAGTTGTCGTGCCCGGGGTCGCTCCGGGCACGCACCTCACTATTAGTAACGCCGCCACCACAGGGAGGAGTGGCAGCTGCTTACTCGAAAATTACATTTTTCCCCGATTCATTCTTCAACTTAATAGATTCTAACAGCGGCCACGTTACAAAGGCATAAAATCCCAAGTCAAAAAATAAAATATTTATTAAAAGTTATTTGACGGACTGCAGCCATTCACGCCTTAAAGGCGGGAGAAAACCATCTCAACCAGCAGATGTATATTTTGACCATGAAGGAAAAACTAGGTTAATATGTTACCCCAAATGACCCGACCTTACACCACGATTACGCCCGAAACAGCCCGGCGCCTGAAGCTTATAATGACGGACGTGGACGGCACGCTCAATAGCGGCGGGGATGCGCTTAGCCCGGTCGTCTCGCAGGCTATACAGGGTTTGAGGCAGACCGGCATGATGGTGGGACTGGTCTCCGGCCGCACGGACCCCATGTTGGTAGCGATGGCCGCCGCCCTTGATATAGGCGGGCCCCTCATCGCTGAGAATGGTGCGGTTGCCAGGATGTCGTACAAGGGGGGCCTGGTGGACCTGGGCTACTCACGCCAACCTGCCCTCGCGGCGCTGGAGAAGCTCAAGGCTAAATATCCCGGCCGCATCCACGAACGGGAAGACAATGCTGAGAGGCTGATAGACATTGTATTCAGGGCCAATGATCTGGCCGTGACAGAGCTTAAAAAGCTGGTGAAAGACGTCCAGTTGCTAGACTCTACTTACATACTTCACCTAATGCAGAAAGGAGTCGACAAGGGGACCACTCTCAAAAGGCTGCTGGAATCGATGGACAACATGCATATAAAGAAGGACGAGGTGATGGTGGTGGGCGATTCCATGACCGACCTTTCCCTCTTCAAACTGTTCACACAAAGTGTACTGATTCCCAATCCGGACCTGCCCGAACCGGATAAAAAGGCGCTGCGCAAATCTGCCACGTATATCAGCGACCGGGGCGCCGGTGACGGATTTGCCGAGGTTGCACTGCACATAATTAATGCGCGTAAACAGGCTACCAGATGAAGGGGATAAGACGGTATTTCACCTTCTTTCTGTAATCGGCATAGCCTTGCAGTTCGTTAATCAGCATCTTCTCTTCACCCGTAATCCTGAACGCCAGCAAAAACAACAGCAAGACTCCGATGAGCAGGCCGACGAGCGACCCCATCAGCAAAGGCGCTCCCAGGAACATCAATACACCGGCCAGGTACATGGGATGCCTGACCAGGCCGTAAGCCCCGCTGGAAACCACTTGCTGCCTGCGTTCTGTTTGTAGTCTCACCAGCGGCGAAGCGAAAGTGTTTTCCGCAAAAGCCCTCCAGAAAAGCAGGAAAGATAAAACCAGCCCCAATATACCCACAGCCTTCACCCAGAGCGGGAAACCGGGGCTCCACATAAACCTTTTGCATCCAGCGGCATAATGAGAGCCCATACAATAAACCCCAGCGTCAGCCCAAAAACTACATAACGGTCCCAGCCCTTCTGCCCCGCTTCGCCCGGCTGTTTAAACCTTTCAGCCAGCAGGGCCGGGTCCTTGAGGTACAGGTATATGACAATTGTGAAGCATAGCACCAGGAACCATATATTGAATATCCAGCCCTCCAGCCACAGCCAGTCGCCCGACAGCCACAGCAGCAATGCCGGCCAGACTAAGATCCAGACTGCTGCATAGGCCATCTTACCCGCTGTAATCTTCTTTGTTTCGTTCGCCATAATAAAAATCGCCTTGATATCAACTTCATTAATTCTATTCCGCCCAACCGGCCGCAACAAGAAGGACGGAGCGACAAAGTATTTGCATGGATTTTGAGAATTTTGACATCCGCATTATTGTAAGTAGTAACATTAAAACGATATGAAATACCGTCCCTTCGGTAAAAAGCTTCCGTGGCAGGTCTCGGCCCTGGGCTTCGGCGCTATGCGCCTGCCCCAGAACTCTTCAGATCCCGCTGATGTAAATGAGGCCGAAGCTGTCAGGATGATCCGGCATGCGATCGATAACGGCGTCAATTATGTGGATACGGCTTTCCCTTACCATGCCGGCCGCAGCGAGGTTGTGGTAGGCAAGGCGCTGTGCGACGGCTACCGGCAGAAGGTCAAGCTGGCCACTAAGATGCCTTCCTGGGCCATCAGGTCTGCTGACGATTTCGACCGTTATTTCGATGAGCAACGCAAACGCCTGCAAACGGATACCATCGACTTCTACCTGCTGCATGGCCTGAATAAAGACTACTGGCCCAACCTGCTTAAACTCAAAGTATTTCAATGGGCGGAGAAGGTCATGTCTGACGGACGGGTTGGCCGTTTGGGATTTTCTTTCCACGATGAATTCGACCTCTTTAAGCAGATCGTGGACGGCTATGACAACTGGACCTTCTGCCAGATCCAGTATAACTATATGGATACGGACTTCCAGGCGGGAGAGAAGGGACTGAAATACGCTGCCGGCAAAGGACTGGCCGTGGTGGTCATGGAGCCGTTAAGGGGCGGCGGCCTGGCCAAACAGCCGCCTGATCCGGCGGCCAAAATATGGGCACAGGCCGCACATCAGCGCTCTCCGGCCGAGTGGGCTTTGCTCTGGGTATGGGAGCAACCGGAGGTATCCCTGGCCCTCAGCTGCATGAGCACGATGGAGCAGGTCAAGGATAATCTGGCGATTGCGGGCCGTAGCGGCCCCGGATCGCTTACACAGGCTGATATAGAGATTATCCAACGTGCCAAAGAGGCTTTCCAGGGACTCAGTCCAATTCCCTGCACCAATTGCGGCTACTGCCAGCCCTGCAGCAGCGGTGTGGATATCCCGCGCATCTTCCAGTTTTACAATAACGGCATTATGTATAATGACCTGAAGTCAGCGCGATTTTACTATAACAGTCCCGTATCCATGAGAGCGGACCGGCGGGCTGACCAATGCATAGAGTGCGGGGAGTGTGAGGAGGCCTGTCCGCAGAAAATTCCTATCGCCGAATGGCTTAAGAAAGTCCACGCTGAGCTGGCATCCAAATAGCAGGCTGCTCTCTAGATTAAAAGCTGTAATCGTCATGTAATCGCGGGTCGGCAAGGTCATAAAAATGCTAAAATATCTTCCGCGGTCAAAACCCGGTTGTAAATACGATCGAACAGGAGGCAACCCTGGCTAAGAAGAGCGGCCTTTCCACAAGACTCACTATTACGCTGAGCATCATCCTGGCGGTGGTTGTGCTCCTGGGGGGCGGAGGCTATTTTTCCTATTACATGCTGGTCCAGGTTCCCCAGCCGCAGATCGATGGCGACCTCCATGTGGCAGGCCTTCAGCATAAAGTCGAGGTCATACGGGACTCCCAGGGCATTCCCACCATCTACGCCCAGAATATGCATGACCTGCTGTTTGCACAGGGCTATGTGCAGGCGCAGGACCGCTGGTGGCAGATGGAGTTCTTCCGCCACGTTTGCGGAGGACGCATAGAAGAGCTAACGGGGAAAAAGGACTACATCCTCCCGCTTGATATCTATTTACGCACCCTTGGCCTGTATCAGGTGGCCCAGCAAGAATACAGCCTCTACTCGCCTGACCAACGGCTGTCCCTGGACTCCTTCACCGAGGGCGTCAATGCCTGCATCGCCGGACGCAGCCCGCAGCAGCTATCAGTCAACTACACCATACTTGGCCTGTCAGGCGTCAAATTTAAGATCGAACCCTGGAGCGCGCTGGATACATTGGTCTTCGCCAAGCTCATGGCCTTCGACCTGAGCCTCAGTGAAGACACCGAGCAGGCACGCAGCGAGCTAAACAGCATACTCGGCGAAAATATGACCTCAATGTTCCTGTTACCCCCCTGGCCCTACGGCCAGAAGCCAACTATCATGCAGTCTGAGGATATCCAGAAACTTATCCAATCCATCCCGGCCGCTACGGTACAGGTTAGCAGCACAAGTTCGACGGCCGGAGCATCCGCATCGGCAGAAGTTAATTATGACGTCCCGACGCCCGACCTGGGCGCCGTCACCGGCATGCAATCGGGTGCGGGCAGCAATAGCTGGGTCGCCACGGGCGCAATGACGCAGAGCGGCAAGGCCCTGCTGGCCAATGATCCCCACCTGGGTATACAGATGCCGTCTATCTGGTATGAGATAGCCCTGCATTGTCCGGACGACGGGTTTGGAATGCCCTTCGATGTCGCCGGCTTCACCTTTGCAGCCTGCCCGGGCGTCGTGATCGGGCATAACAACTATATCGCCTGGGGCTGCACCAACGTCTACCCTGACGTCAACGACCAGTACATGATCAAAATAAACCCAGATAACCCTCTGCAGTACCAATGGAACGGCAAGTGGCGAGATATGACGCTTCGCCGGGAGGAAATTGATTTCGGCGACGGCAAGCCGCCTATTACCATACAGGTTCGAGAGACTCATATTGGGCCAATAATCAACGATAACCAGTACGATGAAAAGAGTGGCACGGTCCAGGGCTACAATAGCAAGGAGCCGCTGGCATTGCGCTGGACCGCGCTGGAGCCTTCTACCCTCCTTCTGTCCATCTCCGCGCTGGACAGGGCGGCCAATTGGGACGATTTCCGCAACGCCCTCAAATTCTGGGATGTGCCGTCGCAAAGTATTATCTTCGCCGATACCCAGGGCAATATCGGATACCAGATGCCCGGCAAGATACCTATACGGCCGCAGGGTTACAACGGGCACGATCCCGACCCCGGGCTGGATGACAAATATATGTGGAAGGGTTATGTACCCTATGAGTTGTTGCCGACCATGTTCAACCCCTCCCGCGGCTACATCGTGGCGGCTAACAAGGAAGTCGCCACGCCGTCATATTACGATTTCTTGAATCAGAAGCTCGGGCCGGGACGCCAATGCCGACTTCGGCAGCCGCTACAGCAAATGGAATTACGGCTATCGCGCCCAGCGCATCAACCAGATGCTGACGCAGCTTGCCCCCAATACCGTTATTTCCTTCGAGTCCATACAGGGCGACGACAAATATTTGCCGGCCATCGAAATCATGCCTTACCTGGCCAACCTCAAGTTCACCGACCCGGATGTTGCCGCTGCCCGTGATTGGCTGCTGCAGTGGGACAGTGTTTGCAACGCAGGATAGCCCGCAGGCCGCGCTTTATATGGAGTTCTGGATGCGGCTGATAAAGAATACCTTCCAGAATAAGCTGGGCGATGTGATCCATGCGGACGGCAGTTCGAAAGATGCATGGGCCATTAACCTGCTGCTGCAGAAGCCGGATGACAAATGGTGGGACGACCCGTCCACCCCCTCGGTTATCGAAACAAGGGACGATATCCTGACAGAGTCGTTCAGCGAGGGCTATGCCGCCACGGTGGCGGCGCTGGGCGAAGACCGCAACAACTGGAGATGGGGCAGCCTGCACGTCGCCGATTTTGTCAGCAACCCGCTGGGCGCCAGCGGGATCGGCCTGCTGGAATCGCTGGTCAATAAAAGCGTGCCGGCAAGCGGCAACGGCGACTGCGTTAATGCCACTATGTGGTTCGCCGGCACGGGGCCTTTCCTGATGGCGCCGGCCAACCCCTTTGCCCCATTGTACATACCCTCCATGCGCATGATAGTTGATATGAGCGACCTGTCGAAGTGTGTGGCGGTCAACTCCACCGGCCAGAGCGGCAACCCGGGCAGCCCCTGGTACGGCGATATGATCGACGCCTGGGCAGGTATCAAATACCATCCTATGCTATGGACACGCCAGCAGGTAGACGCGGCTGCAGCGCACATTTTGAATCTCGCGCCGTGAAATATAGGAGGAGGTTAAGCTATGAAGAAAGCGGATAAAGAGAGGTTCATCGGACTATGGAAAAAATATTTTAACGATGCCGAATTGCCGTTGACCTTCTATTATACGGATGAGGAGGGGCGCGCCGACGTGGTGAAGCCGGGCACGGTGAACAGATGCATCATTGCCGCCCTTCTGAAAGCCAGGAAAGGAAATCCCATGGCCTTCGGCGTGGAATCCATAGGATGCTTCGGCGGGAAAAGGTATGTGGGTTTCGCCACCGAGATCATGCCGAATTTCGAGTATTTCCTATCCTGCGGCATACCCGGCAAACTGGAAGGCGAGCGCTATAAAAAATCACCCGAGCTTGTTAAGGAGGTCATGGCGCTTCAGCAGCCCTTTAAAGCGCCGGGGCGCTATATTGTATTTAAGCGCTGGGACCTGCTGGATGAATCCGATAATCCCCTGATAGTAATCTTTTTCGCCAAACCCGATGTGCTGGCCGGACTCTTCACGCTGGCCAGCTTCGATGAAGCCGAGCCCAACGGCGTGATATCGCCCTTCGGATCCGGCTGCTCCTCAATCGTCCATCACCCTCTCATGCAGGCTGAGTCCCGCCACCCCAAGCCGGTGATCGGCATGTTCGATATCTCAGCCAGGCCTTATGTGGATAAATACGAGCTGTCGTTTGCGGCGCCGATGAAGAAATTCCTCTCCATGGTGGACAATATGGAGGAGAGCTTCCTGACTACAGGGTCGTGGGGGAAGATTCAGAAGAGAATAAAATAAACCTTTTACCTTCCCAGATGCTCTTTATCTTTTCTGCTCAACCGCCTTTCTCAATGCCATGAGGTTGGAGTGCGGGACGGTAACAGGGTAGGTGCAGCCGGGTGTAACTATCAGCCGGCGGCCTTTCATCTGCCGGATGGCATCCCGGGCCTGTGCCGTAATCTCCTCCGTACTGCCCTTCAGCAGCGTATTGAACTGTTCGATTCCTCCCATAAGAGCGCCCTTGAACAGTTTGCCGGCTTCAGCCAGGCCGGGACCTGCAGCACGGTCGTGCCAGTTCATGGCCTGCACCGGATAATTAGACAGCGCAGCGAACATAGGATATCTGCCGTGAAGATGCATAACGTTGAACCAGCCACTGGAGGCCGCCTTCAATACCTTCAGGTCGAGCGGACGTCCGAAGTGCAGATATTCTTCCTCGCTCATTACGTCATAACTGGCAGCGCGGGCCGATAAAAATATGCCGTCGCCCCCTTCTCTAACAACAGCGTGCACAAAACGTGCACAGGTCTCGGTCAGCATTTTGAGTGCGCGCTCCACGCGATCCGGCTCCCGTCTTACATGTACAAGGAAGGTATCATCGCCCGCCAGGTAGCAGGCCATGTTCAGGGGATTGAAGACGGTGAAGATAACGGGCGTATCTTTCTCTTTCTTATCAAGGATGATGCGTAGCGCCTGCAACATACGCCCGTAGGTGCCCTTGTTGATATCCAGAGGGTCGACGCGGTCCCAGTCTTCGATCTTTTTGATAGCGTACTCCAGGTAGTCACGGTCTCCCATTGAACTCCCGCGCCAGGCATGCTTCACGCCGTAATCATCCACGCAAAAAGTGGAGGCCACCGGCACTTTGATAAAATCGAGATTGTAGCGCTTCTGAAATTCCAGCGCCGCGGCAGCCAACGGCTTCGATTCCTGGTCGTCAACCGGCCAGTGCCTCCAGAACCCAACCGGCACACGGTCGACTTCTTTTCCCGCCAGCGCCGCCTTTAAACGCTCTCTCCTGGTCATTCCCGACATAACAACCTCCTGCCAGATTTAATTTTAAATAATTTAAAAACTCTGAAATTCAAATCATTTTATAGGGACGGGTCTGAAGACCCGTCCCTGATAGCTGGCGGGCGTCCCGATTCTCATCGGGAAAGGTACGCCCTTACAGTCTTTTTTCTATTCAATTCCGTCCCCAATATCCACCTATAATTTGCCGGCAAATTCGGCCACCCTTTTGCCGGCATCCTTCCGAATGGGAAAGCCATGTCCGAAGCAGGCGGTCTCGAATTCCAGCGCCGCCAGCTTTTTAATAGAGGCTATCTCCTGCGGGATATCTGCGGTGAAGACCATCGAGGGCAGCTTTATCGCCAGTCGGCGCGCCAGCAGGTCGCCGGTAAATACCAGGCCCTCCTGCGCGAAATACAGGCTGATGCTGCCAGGCGTATGGCCGGGTGTGTGAATTATCCGGACGCCTCCCGCCACAGCCAGCTCATCGCCGTCCTCCACCTCAATATCGACAGCGGCAGGCGGTGTGGCCAGCATGCCTCTGAACATGCCTGCCCGGCGGCTAAGCCAGGCCGGCCTTGAGGGGCCTGCCTGCGGAAGCCTGCCGTCGATATAAGGAGCATCCAATTTATGGGCGATTGCCCTGGCGCCGGTTACCTCTTTGAGGGCTGCCAGTCCGCCGGTATGGTCGGGATGGTGGTGTGTAATGATGATATGGCGGATCCTGGTTGGCGCAAAGCCCAGGCTGTAAATCCTTCTCAATATCTTCCTGGCCTTGCCGCGGTATCCGGTATCGACCAGTGCAAAGCCGCCTCCCAGCGCCAGAAGGTAGACATTAGCGCCCAGGTCGGCATGGTCCCAGGCGCTGCTTATCTTATAAACGCCCTGTACCACCTCTATCACGGAAGTCCTTTCTTTCCTCTCATTTATATTTGGAGACACCCGCCCTTTATGTTATCGTTTATTATAGTGCATTTGAGGAGTATGTCATGAAAATCGACGACCTTCGAAAACTCAGGGACCAGTATTTCGACGAAGAGGAATATCTGAAATCGATGCAGCAGTGCGTTGAGCTTGCAACTGAACACGGAGAAGAGTTGAATTTCGACGACATCTTCAAAAAGGGGTTATGCCATTTTAAGCTGGAAGAGGATGCCGAGGCCACCGGCTGCTTCAGTAAAGCGCTTGAAAGGGAACCGGACAATGTGATGGCGCTTACCGACAAGGGCATCTGCCTTTTTAACCTGGGCAAGATTCAGGAGTCCTTCGAAGTCTTCAACCAGGCTATGAAGATCAACCCCAATGTATTCCCACCCTATTACTACATCGGCATGCATTATATGCAGGTCTTCCAGCAGACAGGCGACCTGAAAGCCATGGAAAAGATGGTGAATGCGTACCGCCCCGTGCTGGCCCAGGCGCCCGACTTCGGCCCCCTGATCATGCACGACCCCAACAAGGATGCCGATTACACGCTCGATTTATTCCTGATGCTTCACGATGACGTGAAAGAGATGACCATCGACGAGCTGACCGCCCTATAGCGGCAGTGGATTCTGATATTCCTTGCCCGTCATATCTCTAAGCTTCTTAATTATCTCCACCATGCCGCCGGTATCCTGCCCGCAGTATTCCTCCAGGCCATTGCGGATCTTCAGCCTCTCATCTTCGTCTGCGCTGCCGTAGGTCGCCGCCATAAAGGCCACGCCGGCCAGCTTGCCGTCGTTGATGTCCAGTTCGTCGTAACTCATACCGGTCAGCGCCGGCAATACCTTTTTGAGCGATGCGCTGCCTCTTTGTTCCGGGTGGTAGTAGTAGAAGCTGCTGAAGGGTTTGAGCAGGTCAACCATTCTCCCCTGCAAACCGTCGGCCCACTCCCTGTAATCGGGGAAAGCCCCGGCTAACTCGGCCAGCACCTGTTTCTCAAAAGGCGCGTAGTAGGCCACGATACTGCCTTTATCTCCCAGGGCATTTTTCAGCGCCTCCAGCAATCGCGGGCGCGGATCGTCCCTGCCTTCCGCCAGGTAGCCGAAATGCTTTAATTCACCTTCCCGTTCCTCTGCTACATGCAGAGAAAACTGGAAAGGTATCTGCTGATATGGACGTGTGCCGTCGAAAAGCGGGATGGCCGTGCTGAAGGTCTCGAAATCGAGGTAGTAAACAGGATATTCCAGCGAGTCCAAAAAGCTGCGTATACCTTCCCTGTCAACGTGCGGCTCACCGCTGGCCACGCATCTGAGCTGTATCTGCTGTTTGCCGCTCAGGACGCAATCCCCGGGGATATCCAGTATATTCACGACACCGCTTTCAAATAGTTCGTAGCGCTTTTTGCCTCCCCAGTAAAGGTCGAAGATGCTATGCTCCGGCAAAAAGGCCCAGCATACCTCCTGCAACGGACATTCATAGGGGGCCGTGCAGTGAGGTCCGATACCCACTTCGGGGCATCGCGTCCGGTTCATGACATCCAGTATTTCCTCTATCTTACCTTTCAAAGTATCGCTGAACTCGATGACCCTGCCGGTGATGTCCTCGATAATGAAAAGCTTGTGAGGGTCGATTTCGCCGTGCCGCACATAGCGCGTGTTGATATAGGCCACCTTGCAGCTTCGTATATTCAGCCCCGCATTCTGGCAGCAGAGCCGCTGAAAGGCGACGTCCCAGATATTGACGTCCTTAACGCTGGTGACGCTCTTCACTTCGATGATATCCCAGGCGCCGTCTCCGGTAGGATTGAGTATATCCAGCCTGCAATAAAGGTTCCCGGCCGAGATGCCTGCCTCGAAGAGCGGCCTGTCGCCATTCAAATTTTCACGGGTTACCCGGGTGTTGGCTGCAAAATCGTCCACCGGGACATTGATGCCGTTGGGGAAAAGCTTCCTGGCCAGTTCGCCCACCTCGTGGCCCTGATCGAAGATGAACTGCATGGCAGCGTCGACCCGCGGGATGCTTTTCTGATCGTGCAACTGGGTCCACAGGTACTTATGGCACTGCAGGCCGTACAGGAAGCTGGTCTTGGACAAAATGGGGGACATTTCCTACATCTCCTTCAGCCACACCCTGCCAATGGCGGCAAATCCGGGACAATTTTTCCGTACTTTAAAACAATATGTAACATCTGTCAATAGGTTTAAAATGGTAATTTAATTATAAAACCCCAAACTCTAATTTCTAAACTTAAGCCAAACAAAATTCCCCACTAGTATCATTGCGAGCGTAGCGAAGCAACCTTTGATCAAGGCATGAGGTCTGCCCCATTGCCAAAAGATTGCAACGTAGCCCGGGGGCTTCTCGATGACGTCAATGTAAAGCATTCCTCTTAGGAAATAATGTCCACCTCTGCTTTATAGGGGCGTACCTTCAGGTGCGCCCGCTTTTCCCGGACGGGTCTTAAGACCCATCCCTACATCCTCCTGGGGATAGACGGCGGGGCTGACGGACATATAACTTAGAGCTTAAAGTTTTCTTTTTAGAATTTGGAACTCGGAATTTTGTACAATATCCGGGTGTCCCGTAGTAATATTCCCCCGGTTAAGGTCTTCGCCGGCAAGGGAGGGGTGGGCAAGACCACCTGCGCAGCGGCGGCCGCCCTTCACTATGCTTCCGCAGGCAGTAAAACGCTGGCCATCTCCACTGACGCTACGCCCTCGCTTGCGCACATCTTTGAGGCCTCTTCCGCCCCCACCCCCGTACGCGTCGCCGACAACCTGTATTTCAATGAGATTGGGATTGTCGAGGCTCGTCAGATGTGGGACCACCGGTTCGGCAAGGAGGTTTACCAGGTATTTTCTTCCTTCGTAGACCTGGACTATCGGGAGTTCGTGGATTTCATGTCATCGATGCTGCCGGGGCTGGCCGAGGAGTTCATGGTCGACTATATCCGTGAGCTCACTTTGAAGGGTGAATACAATATCATAGTCTGGGATACAGCCCCTCTGGGTCAAACACTGGCTTTGTTGGAAACTCCGTCGCTGCTCAGCCGGCACCTGCGCATGGCGCCGCGCATTTATACGAAAATGAAGGCCGGTGCCGGGACCAGGGAGCCCATACTGGAAATCATCCGCCGCTGGGAAAAACTATCGGCGCTTGACATGGAATTTCTGCGCACTGGGGTGGATTTCAACATCGTAGCCATTCCGGAGGCCCTTTCGGTCAACCAGCTCGATGGAATCTTCAGTGAGACCGGAAAACACGGCTTCAAGGTCAGCCGGCTGATCATCAACAACGTGGTACGGTCGAATGATTCGGATTTCCTGCGGGAGCGCGGCGCACTCCAGAAAGCTTACCTGGACCTTATACACGGCAAATACAACGGCAGCCTTGAAATCACCGAACTTCCCCTGTTCCCTCACGAAATCAAGGGCCTGCCGGGGATCAGGGAAATAGCTGATAGGCTATTCCCAAATCGCTAAAAGAAGTTCCAAATTCCAAAAGCCAAATTCCAATGAAATTCAACTTTTTAAAAATTTAAAAGTTAGCTTGGAATTTGGAACTTGGAGCTTGGAATTTCATGAGTTATTCATTAGTTTCCCGGTAACCCAGGGGGTAGCCGCCGCCAGCACTGCCAGAAGACCAACGTAAGTGAGCAACTGGGCGGGTCCGACAAATGGGTCGCCGGTGGCCAGGCGGGCCACCAGGGCAAAGGGTGAGGGGCTGATGAAATAGGTCAGTGCAAACAGGACCAGTATTACCAGTGAATAGATGAACTGCGACCTCTCCCTGTCGCGGAAAACCAGCGCCACCATCAACGCCAGCATGGCTATAATGCCCGTCACCATCACGGACAACAATAGGATCATCCCGGCATTCTGAATGTGAAATCCGTTGAATCCCAGCAGTATTATCCAGAGCATGCACTGGAAAGCCCCCACCACCACCGAAGCTATAATCTTTGGAGCCGGTGATCCAGTTGATGGATACCGGCGCCGACAGCAGCGTATCCAGTGTCTTATTCTCGATCTCCTCCGAGATCGAGTCGATCACCATGCTGCCCGCGATAAATGCCGGGAAAAACATGAAGATGGGTATGATGAGCGTGTAAAGGAACTCATAGGTAGTGAAAGGCTTGCCTTTTACATCCTGGTACCTTAGCGCCACTCCCTTCTGGTCCCGCAAATAATTCTCATAGCGCTCCAAAGGCTCTTTTAACAGCATCAGGACCAGGGTGGCCTGGGCATCCATATCCGGCAACACCAGTTTCATATCACCACGCCTTTATCCGCATCGGGAAAATCACGATGGCGTCCAGCCTGCCCGACTTGAAGGCCGCCTCGGCACTGGTAGGTATCATCGTAAAGCAGAACGTGGTGGTTGCGGTCCTGCAGGTAACTGGATGAACTTGCTGCTGTGATTCCCGAGCACGCCCACATTGAGTGCCGACCTGGCGATTCTGCCCGATCGATCCGGGATCGTAGTAGACCATTATGCCCAGCAGTATGACCGAGGAAAACGACGCGATGAAAAGCTGGATCAAGATGGCGAACATGATGGTCTTTTCTTTGCGCAAGCCTTCATCTCGCGCCAGACCATAGAGAGGAAACCTTTCATCTGAATGCTCCTATCAGGAACAGGTTATATATCCCGTGCAGCATGGAGCCGACCAGCACCGCCAGCGGATAACCCTTCATGCCCAGGCGGTAAGTCATCAGGCAGACAACCAGGTGCATACCGATATGCACCACCAGAGGAATCCACAGCGCATTGGAGGCAAAGATGGCGGCAGTGAAGATCGATTCGGATATGACCTTGAGCGACATGAAAAGCAGCAGCTTCTCGCCGATGAAAAAGAAGGCCGCCGACACCACAGCCAGCATAAGCACCTGCAACCATTTTTTGACCAGCCTGTGCTCGATGGCCACCGCCACCGCCAGTGACTTGGCCATCTCCTCGATGATCACGCAAAGGAAGATGAAAGCCAGCGCCAGCGCCCTGGGCAGGTTAAAGGACATGGTGATGATGCCCAGCTCCATCATGAAGACGATCGGTATGAAGAGAAGGGCGAAAAGGGCAGTAGGAGATCGCCAGGTGACGCTTGTCCATGGCGAAATAGATGGCCTCGCGTATTTTGATGTGTATCGGGCGGAAGCTCAGCAGGTATTCTTCATTGAAAACGCGGGTGCCCAGCGTCAGCGCCAGCACGAAAATCAGCAGCATGGGCACGGCGGAAAGCATGTATTGATAGGGTGTTATATCCACGCCGCGGTACATCTGGACGGCCAGTGTGAGCGGGCGAAATATAGCTCAAGTCGTTGATGCCCACGAACATGGCGGGAAATACCAGGTAACCGGTTATGCCCGTTACCGCCACCAGAGAGAAGAAGGTCTGGTCCTTGAAAGTACGGTACTGCAGGGCCACGCCCAGATAAATGGCGAAGATGAATAGTATGACCGGCAGGAATATGGCCAGCGCCAGCAGCAGGTTGCCGTGCAGCACCAGCGTTATGAGCACCACGATCAGCAACGAATAGCCGATGTAGGGCAGCATCTTGCCTATGATGATCTGGAAAGGTGTCACGGGGGCCGAGAGCAAAACATTGATCTTGCGGCCCAGCTTCTCCTCGAGAAAGCCGCTGGTGAAGAAGATGCTGATAAAGAAGATCGGCAGTATGTAGGCGAAGGCCAGCAGCACCTGGGCCAGGGGTATGGGCGGGGTCATGAGTGACGGCACAATGACCTCTCCTTGGCTGGCAAACTCGGCCTTGAACTCCGGCAAAGATTGCGCGCTTCCAGTCCCGGCAGCTGCTGCCTGACCATGTCATCTGTTTCATTGGGGACAGCCTGGCCGGGGGCCGCGGGCTGGACGCTGCGCGCCTTCCGTTATATCCCCGACTGTGGGCGAGGACATGGCTGCATTCTCCTTGGCAGCTTTGCTCATGATATCCGCCAGCGGTCACGGGTGAGGCCGAACTGATATCCTTGGCAGGCGCCTTGAGGTAATTGACCTCCACCCTTAGGGGAAAAGCCTGGTTGAGCGGGTATTCTTCCGCCAGCATTGCCAGTTCATGCTTTTCCAGGTAGGTCTTGAGCGCTCCGGCGGCGTATTGCGAGCGGTCGTCGTCACGATAGTAAATCGACGTTCCTGTCAAATAAACATCTATCTGTTTGGCCCTAAGTTCACGGGCACTGTCGGGCTGGGAACCTGCACTAATATGGAAACGCTGATCGTCCAGCAGCGGCGCATTGGGAGAGACGCCGACCATATAAAAATCCTTGGCCAGTACCATGCCCTGCTGGTAAACCAGGAAAGATACGACGGCCGCAGCAGGCCAGCAATATCAGCACGGCCGCGACCATCTTGCCGCCGAAGCGGCCACGCAGGCGCATTATCTCCCGACCTGCTATAATCAGAACATTGCGCATTGCATGATATTTTATACTCGACCGGTATGAATAATGCGAGAAACGATCGTCAAACTGGATAAAATCTCCAAATACTACGGCAGCTTTGCCGCTGTAGACGAGCTCGACCTGGAAATAAACCGTGGCGAGATCGTGGGCATCATCGGGCATAACGGCGCAGGCAAGACCACCACGCTCAAAATGATGGTGGGGCTGATTGCCCCGACCGGCGGCTCCATGACGCATCATGGGACAGGACATTCAGAAAAACGGGCTGAAGGTCAAAAAGTCGCTGGGTTATCTGCCCGAAGAAAACCCGCTTTATGAAAATATGACCGCCCAGGAATACCTGGGCTTCTTCGCCGATATCTACGGCATGCCCCGAAGAAGGCCGCCGAGCGCGGCGAGGAGCTGCTGGATTCCCTCAAGCTGGACGCCGGGAAAAAGCTGATCGGCGAGATGTCCAAGGGAATGAAGCGCAAAGTTTCCATTGCCCGCACCCTGATACACGATCCCGACCTGCTGATACTGGACGAGCCCAACTCGGGCCTTGACCCACTCACCTCCTTCTTCATCATCGACTATCTCAAAAAGCTGCCGCAACAGGGCAAGACCATCATCCTCAGCGCACACAATCTTTTCCACGTGGAATATATCTGCGACCGGGTAGCAATCTTAAAACGCGGCAAGCTGATGGTATATCGATACCATGGAGAATCTTCGCAAAAGCCTGGGCCAGCGTGAGTTCGAGATCGTTTTCAAGTCGGACTAATCTCGACTACCAGCGCAAAGACGGAAACTACATAGTCAAGACCTCCAATATAGAGGAGATGGCGGACCTGCTGCGCAAGATATCCGACAACGACTGGGCGCTGGTCGACCTGGCCATCAGGCAATCGGCCCTCGAAGATATCTACCTGGATATCATGAGCGACGAAAAAGTGTAAACCCCATCTGGGGAAACTCTAAGCGCTAAACCCTTAACAAATTCCAAGCTCCAAAATCCAAATTCCAAACAATTATTAAAATTCTAAATTCCGGGCAAGTTTAAAGCTCGAAATATAATGCACTTTCCCCTCATTGATGCTCCTATTCACGTCATTGCGGGCCCCGATCATATCGGGGCGTGGCAATCTTTTGATCGAAGGCGAAAAATTGGTAAGGGCGTTAAAGAGGGGCCGGGGGAGAGGGATAGAGGGGAGATGATTATTAAGCCGGAAATATGTATAATGCCTTCCTGTCAACACCATGTACTCCGGGTTAAGTTCGAGGGCGCGGATTTGGTGCCGGGACAAGTCTCAGGGTTGAATTGCTAGGAGAACCGATGAAAACCAGGTTTACATCTATTATCAGAGCCCTGGCCGTACTATTCACTATTGCCTCATTTGTAATCCCAGCCGGCATCCCGGGAAGTTCATATGTTTCCGCCGACCCCGGCATTATGAGATGGGACCCGGTCATGACGCCGGAGGCCTTCCCTCAAAAGACCGATGTTGACAACGTGCACTACCCCGGCGCGGCTACCGCCGATAACCCCATGGGAAGTGAGACCATCAGCATGGCCGTCGGAAATGACGGCAAGACCATCGCCTGGATAGTCAGGGATTTTCAATATCTGGATTCCCGCTTTCCCGCTATGTACCGCAATGTGCTCTACGGGAGCAACACGTCGGGTATAACTGCAACTACGAGCAAGGAGCAGAACCTTACCCGCACTGCCGGATTCATTTTAGGCGCGGGAAACCTCTCTCTGAATCCACTCGGCAACGGTCTGCCTTCCAACTGCTATAAGGTAGTTATTGCGCCGGACGACCCCATGATCATGGCCGTCACAACCGACGGGACGACCGGCGGCGAATACGCTACCGGGTTTGGCAGCGGCCCGAAGAGAATTTATCTATCGACCGACGCCGGCGCCACCTGGACAATGGCCTTCGACGGTTCACTCCTCTCGGAAAATGAGTCTATCCGCAACCTCGATATCTCAGTCGACTACGGGAACAAGCGCGATATAGGTTTCGTAACAACCCGCGGGATCGGCGGCTCTGATCTCACCAAGTCCGGCAGATGGTTCGTCAGCGCTTCCGGCGGCTTCAGCACCTGGGTCGACCAGACGGTTGCATATTCCATACCTATGCCCTACGGTCAAAATGACCTGTCCATTACTGGCGTTGATAACCTCACCAGGGATTTCTATGCTATCAAGTTCTCGCCCACCTATAACGGTGACCAGTCGGTGGCGCTGGTGGCTGCAACCGACAATGGCACTTACTACAATATTGCACAGCGCGACGTCAATCAGAACCTCACCGTAGGCTGGGCTTTCGGGACCTCGATTAATTTACGCAACAGCGGACTTTCAGATAATGTAACCGAAAATACGGATAATATCACATATACTTTAACGTCCCCGACTATAAGCACCCTCAACAATGTTTGCATGCGGCTGCCCTCCGACTTCTCTGGACAAACGTCCTCATTGCGAAGGTCTTATATTAGCCTTGACGCCTATGGGAGCAAAGTGAATAAACTTTTAGGTACATCCGATAATGGTAGCACTAATTTGAATGCAGACATCGTTCATTATCAACAGTTTACTGCTTCAAGAACTGGCATACTCACTTCGATTTATATTTATTGTGCAGCCAGTGGCTCTGCAAAGGTGGGTATTTACAGCGATTCGGGAGGTGTGCCAGGCATTTTATTAGCTTCAAACAATAGTGGAACCAGTGTGACGGCAACGGGGTGGCGGGCAATTCCACTTACATCAACCTACACCATAACAAGTGGAACTAAATATTGGCTGGCTGTGTTAGGAGATAATATCGGCGTTTGCACTGAAGACACCAGCGTAACAGGTGCGAATTATTATAACCAATCAGTACTATATTCTACAGGATTACCATCAACGGCCACTCCGATCAATAATTCGACTACTCAGCAGGTATCGATTCAAGGCTGGGCCATCGCTGTCCAGGATGGCATCTACCGCATCGACGATACCACCGTCTATACGTTGATGGACACCTACTCAAACTCCTTACAAATCAATCTACAGCATCGCCTATTTCGGCACCTACGCTTCCGGCAAATTGCTGGCGGGAGAACGCATGGGCTTCCCCTGCACGGCTACCGTACCCACCTGGTTTACCGATTCGCCCACCTCCTGTCCGGTCCCATGCTGGTACCCGGCTCTCAAACCGACTACCGGCGCCGCCAACCAGGGATCATGCTCGATTTCGGCAGAACGGTATGGGCGCAGCCATAGTCGGCTGGAACTCCGACGGCTCGCTGGGTCTGGTCTCCACCGGCTCGCTGCCCGCTTACCCAAGCAAATCCCAATTGCGCCCAACTGCGATCTCCGCCGCCATGGGAGGCGCCTGGTGGGGGGCATGGAGTGACATCTCTGCGCTGCCAACCAATTACAATCCGCGCGTTAGCAGCTTTCTCACTTAGCCGACTAGCCGTTAACCCGGGGCTTTTTCAAGCGGTTATCCACGACGATGAATCGGCCTTCGCCATCAGCCGCAATAACGGCAGCACCTGGAACCAGCTTCACTTATCGATACCACCATCGACTGGTTCAACGACGTGGCCGCAGCGCCCGATTGCACCACCATTTATCTGGCTTCGGTCAGCGCTAATGCCGGCATCGGCTGCAACGAGTTCGACTCGGTATGGCGCTCAACCGTCGATCCCAACGTCTCTTCCCCGCTTGCGGCCATTCCACCCATCGGCACGGTCTGGGAGCGTGTCTTCTGCCATACGACCATCCGGCAGTTGCAATGTCACCCAGTCCGAGTTGCCCATCCTGCGCGTGGTTGAGTCCTGCACCGATATGAAGGACGGCCAGCTCGTCGGCTGGGCCGCTCAGAACGCCTCAGCCACCAACACCAGCAACAGCGGCGGCGTGATGGCCTGGTCGCCCGACTACGGCGATTACTGGGCCACCATAACACCCAGGTATCCCGTACAGGATTTTGCCTTTGAGTCCAGCACTACGATATATGTTTTGAGTGCGGATGGCCTGGTGCAGAGGCTACCTTACACCGGCACCTCCTGGTCCACCAACCTCCCAACTATGATACCCAGCTCTTGCACGGGCACACCATAGCAGCCATCCATCCAGGAAGGGTTTTGGTCGGCGCAGGCGTGAATGCGTCCTTATCCGATGGCCTACTCTCTGGACAAGGGTGTTAACCTTCAACATAATTGCCGATCCTATCGCAGGTCACGGCAACGAGCACGTGATCTTCGACGTGGACTTCGCCAACAACCAGTTCATCTACATGGGCGATGACTCCGCCACCTACATAAGCCGAACAACACCAAAGATAGCGGCGGCACCGCCCCCGGCACCGTTTACCGCAACACCATCCCGTCATCCGGCAGGTGGGTAGACGGCGACATGATGAGTCCGGCCAACGGCAACGGCTATGTCTTCCAGGCCGAACCGCAACTCTGGTGGTCCGCCGGCGGCTCCAACAATCCTCCGCACATGGTAGGCCAGTTCGGCCTGGTCCAGGCCTGGACCGGCGATCCGCAGCCCGCCCTGTACAGCGCCCATGACAACATCACCAACTCCAACGGCTACAACGACAGCGCAGTCTGCCGCACGCTTAAACCGCGCGACGGCATGCCCAAACCGGGCATCCTGTGGGCCTGTCTCGACGTGTTCGCTCCGCTCAATCAGAAGAACGTCTTCTTCACACTCGAGCCTTCTTCGCTCAAAGCCTGCGGCTGCTGCACGCTCGATACCAACACCACCCTCTATGCCATCGACGATGAGATCAGGCGGATGCTGGAACTGTCCGACCGGTTGCGACCCGGCGATCTTCAAGCTGCCGCTGGAACAACCACCTGAACGACACCGCTACAAGTGGTTGGGACGACCATCCCGGCTATACACCGACCCCAACCAGGGCATGCTCTGGGCATTCACCGACTGCCTGGCCAAGAAAGGCCCGGTACTCAAGAGCCCGGCTGACAAATTCCTCGTCGGCGCTGACCCCGTAACCGGCCGCAACCAGCAGATCGACCTGGCCTGGGAACAGCTCTGTCTGTCCGTCTGGTATCAACTCCAGATCGCCAAAGACAAGGACTTCACCCTGAGGATCAACCCCTCCGTCAACTGGGGCAACGGCTCCACCGGCGTTATCTCCGCCGTGACCGGCTCGCTCCTGATGAAGATGGACCCGGCAACAACACCACCCCGGCTGCCTGGATTCCTCCCGGATCGCTGCCTGAAGCAGGCGCCATCTACTACTGGAGGATCCGCTCAGCCAAATCCGCTACCAGCCAGATCGCCGACAGCCCGTGGTCCGAGGCCCGCAGCTTCACCGTCAAAGCAGGCTTCATCGTCAACACCCCCTACTACGGCGTACAGCTGCTCAGCCCCAACAACGGCGGCCTCGGCTAGCAACCAAACCGACCCACTTCTCCTGGAGCCCCTGGAAAGAGGCCACCAAGTACGAGTTCGACCTCGCCAAGGATTCCGAGTTCAAGCAGATGGTTACCACCGCCAACACCACCACCACCGCTTACGCTTACAGCGGCACCCTGGATTACTCCACCAACTACTTCTGGCGCGTAAAGGCGCTCGAGGTCAACGGCCAGAACATCCCGAGTGACTGGTCGGCAACCTTCAGCTTCCAGACCGAAGCTGCGCCGGCGCCGGAGAACCTGCTCCTGCCCAGCCCGCAACCCCGCTCTGGGTCTGGGTCATCATCGCCATCGGCGCCATCCTGGTAATCGTCACCCTCATCCTCATCTTAAGAACCCGCCGCAGAATATAATCA
>CAWKFY010000015.1:0-23061 GCA_963848815.1 uncultured Chloroflexia bacterium | reverse complement strand
GCATGCCTCCGACTTGACAGGTTTAAATTTGTATTACTATAATTAATTTAAGGTTCAGTAGACATTCCCTTTGATTCACACTTTCCGCAGTTACTTTATCCCGGCTTAACTTAATAGCTTTCAATATAAGCATAAACGCTTTTAGACGGTATAAGTGGATTGAAATTATTAATGCCAAGGTATAATGTGGTGAATCAGGTTAAATACCCCCCTTTAACTGTTTCATATTTTTATGGCTAAATATATATTCGTGACCGGCGGCGTGGTGAGTTCGGTCGGCAAGGGCATTGCCGTAGCATCCATCGGCCGCATCCTCAAAAGCCGCGATGTATCGGTATCGGTACAAAAGCTTGACCCGTATCTTAACGTCGATCCGGGCACTATGTCGCCTTACCAGCACGGCGAAGTCTTCGTCACTACGGATGGCGCCGAGACTGATCTTGACCTGGGACACTATGAACGTTTCATAGACGTCAACCTGACCTCGGCCTCGAACGTCACCTCAGGCCAGATATATTCGGCGGTCATAGCCGGAGAACGGAGGGGAGATTATCTGGGCGGCACTATCCAGGTGATACCCCACGTGACCAACGAAATTAAACGCCGTATACGTGAGGTGGCCCAGATCTCCAAGGCTCAGGTCGTGATCGTGGAGGTAGGCGGCACAGTGGGTGACATTGAAAGCCAGCCCTTCCTGGAAGCCATCCGTGAAATGCGCAATGACCTGGGCAGGGATAACGCACTCTACGTTCATGTGAGCTACCTGCCTTATATAGCAACGACCAAGGAGCTTAAGACCAAGCCCACTCAGCATAGTGTAAATGAATTGAGGCGCATCGGCATCCAGCCGGACGTAATCCTCTGCCGCTCCGACTACCCCATTTCCCAGGGTCTGCGGGACAAGATATCGCTCTTCTGCGACGTTGATAAAGAAGCCGTCATACCCATGGTGACCGCTGAGACGATCTACGAGGTGCCGCTTATACTTGAGGAATTCGGTATGAGCAATTTTATTATCAGCAGGCTGCGCCTCAATGCTACCAAGGCTGACCTGTCAGAATGGCGACAAATGGTGACACGCATGAAGATGCCCAAGGAGTCGATAAATATCGCGCTGGTGGGGAAATATGTAGAACTGGAAGATGCCTATTATTCGGTACGCGAGTCGCTCTGCCATGCCGCGCTATATCATAACCGCAATGTCAACATCATTTGGGTGCAATCGGAAGACCTGGAAAAGGGAATTAACGAGAATTTGCTAAGTTCAGTACATGGAATCATCGTGCCCGGCGGCTTCGGGAACCGGGGCATAGAAGGCATGGTCACATCCGCCTCGTTTGCCCGGCATAACAATGTCCCCTATCTCGGCCTTTGCCTGGGTATGCAGGTAATGATGATCGAGTTCGGCAGATATGCCCTGGGAAACAAAAGGGCGAATTCGACCGAGTTCGATTGCGATTCACCTTGCCCCGTTATCGATCTCATGCCTGAACAGCGCTCTATCGATTGCAAGGGAGGCACCATGAGGCTGGGGGCCTACCCGTGCCATCTAGTGCCCGATACCAAGGCTGCCGAAGCCTATAACCAGCCGATTGTCTATGAACGCCACCGCCATCGCTATGAATTTAACAATGACTACCGTGATGTTTTGAGAAGAAAGGTGTCGTCTTCAGCGGACTTTCGCCTGACGGCAAGCTGGTAGAGATATCCGAGATCAAAGACCACCGGTGGATGGTGGGTTGCCAGTTCCATCCCGAATTCCGTTCGCGGCCTGACCGGCCGCACCCTCTATTCGTCAGTTTCATGGGCGCCGCTAAGGAGACCCTCGTCGAAGGCATGCAGGTCACCCTTCCCATATCATGATATTAGCGTGCTGCCTGATTGGTTGATAATAATGTTGGGAGAAGTATATGCGCCTCTTTCTTGATACGGCTAATATAGAACATATCAAATTTGGAGCGAAGCTCGGAGTAATCAGCGGTGTTACTACCAATCCCAGCCTCGTATCCAAAGAAGGTAAGGTTAACTATAAAAAGCTGGTGCAGGAAATATGTTCGATTATCCCCGGACCGGTATCCACCGAGGTTATCAGCCAGGATGTCTCCGGTATGGTCTCTGAAGCCAGGGAGATAGCTAAATGGGCATCTAACGTAGTCGTAAAAATACCGGCGGGGTTAGAGGGAACGGAGGCCACTCACGCCCTGGCCAAAGAGGGCATAAAGGTGAATTACACTTTATGTTTCTCAGTTAACCAGGCCCTGCTGGCTGCACTGGCGGGCGCCGCATATGTCAGCCCCTTTGTAGGCAGGCTGGACGATATCGGCGAGAACGGCATGCAGTTGATCGAGGATATCGTGCAGGTCTACCGGCAGTATCCGGATATCAAAACCGAGGTCATCGCAGCCAGTATACGCCACCCCCAGCACTGTCTGGCTGCGGCCAAAGCCGGCGCACACATCTCCACCGTCCCCTACGCCGTGCTGCTGCAGATGGCCAAACACCCTCTTACCGAGGCCGGCTGCACACGGTTCATGGATGACTGGTGTAAGGTCATGGGAAACGTTAAAAACATATGATTTTTCAAGATAATTCTAACGGGGCTATTCAGACACCCCGTCTTTATAACCCGTAATTACTTAATTTGAGGTGTTGCCATGATGAATCTAACGGAACTTGAAGCAAAAACTACTGAGGAGCTGATGGCCCTGGCAAAATCGCAGGGCATGGATAACTTCGCCGATCTCAGCAGGGAAGACCTGATAACCAAGCTCGCCAATTTTGTAACGCCGCCTGAACCACAGCCCGGCTTTTACATGGGACTGGGAGGCATACTCGAGATTATGGATGAGGGCTACGGATTTTTAAGGCAGGAAAGCCTGCTGCCCGGCCCCAACGATGTCTATATCTCCAATTCACAGATCAGGCGTTTCGGCCTGCGCAACGGCGATACAGTGACAGGCCAGGCCAGGCCGCCCAAGGAAGGTGAAAAATACTGCAGCCTGCTGCGCGTTGAAACTGTAAACGGCCTCGATGCCGACCAGTCCAAAGGTCGCGCCCATTTCGGGCAACTTACACCGACCTTCCCCGATAAGATGTTCGACCTTGAGGGCAACCCCAAGAACCTGTCAGCCCGTCTAATCAACCTGGTAGCCCCCATAGGACGCGGCCAGCGTGGATTGATCGTATCACCGCCCAAAGCCGGCAAGACGCTTTTACTGAAAAATATAGCTAATGCCATTACAGCTCAATACCCCGACGTCCATCTAATGGTGTGCCTCATCGGGGAACGCCCTGAGGAAGTCACCGACATGAAGAGATCGGTGAAAGGCGAAGTCGTATCCGCCACATTCGATGAGCCGGTAGAAAATCATACGCGGGTCGCCGAGCTGGCATTGGAGAGGGCCAAGAGGCTGGCCGAGATAGGCAAGGATGTTGTCATATTGCTTGACGGTATCACACGCCTGACACGCTCCTACAACCTGGCCATGCCGCCCAGCGGCCGCACCCTTTCCGGCGGTATCGATTCGGTTGCCCTCTACCCGCCCAAGCGGTTCTTCGGCGCAGCCAGGAATATAGAAGAAGGCGGCAGCCTGACCATTCTGGCAACCTGCCTGGTGGATACCGGCAGCCGCATGGACGACCTGATTTACGAGGAATTCAAAGGAACCGGCAACATGGAATTACACCTGGACCGCAGGATGGCAGAGAAGCGCATCTTCCCCGCCATCGACATTCTACGCAGCGGGACCCGCCGCGAAGAGCTGCTGCTGGGCGAGGCTACAGTTGCAAAGATCTGGCTGCTCCGCCGTATGGTCAGCATGATCGCCGAGGACTCCAACAGCCCCACCGATGCTTCAGAACGTGTAATAGACCGCCTGGCCAAGACGCAGTCCAATGCCGAATTCCTGAATACACTGACTGCCAAGGATGTATAAGGGGAGAAAATTCCCTATTCCAAATGCCGATAGAGAAACCCTAAGCTCAAAATCCTAAATCCTAAAAAAATATAAAACTAAAAATTCAAATTTTTACGCCTTGCGTTAGGTTAGAGTTTAGGGTTTAGAATTTTAACTTGTTGGGAATTTACTCGGTTCTTTTTAAAAGAATTGTGTTATCATAAGTTCAAAATCGATCTGGAGGTTCGCTAGATGAAGGTAAAGGCCCTGGCAACTTTACTGGCGCTCTCGTTCATATCTGTTTTCATACTGCCAGCACCTGCCGCCGCAGATTCACTTACACTTGAACCAACACAAGGGATAGTCGGCTCGGATGTCAAGATTCCGGCCTTCTGTCAATACGGCGAGGGAGACTATTATCTTTATTGGGGAGATAACAATCAACTCATTACTCAAGGGACTGTGCGGACCAGCAGTTGCCAGCCGATTTATTTCAAGGTGCCCGAATCGCCCAGGGGCAAACATGTTGTAACGCTAAAGGTCAATACCAAGACCTTTCAAAAAGAATATTCTACGCTTGGCTCCATGTCTCTTTCGGCCAAGAGCGGCACGGTGGACTCGACTATTACCGTGCAGGGGCAGGGCTTTGGCGCCAACGAGACCGGCATAAGCATACTATTCGATAATAACGCCCTGGCTTCGGGCATCGTTGCCAATGCCAACGGCAGCTGGCTTTATTCACTCAAAATACCGGCTAGCAGCAAGGGCAGCCACCCCATCACCGCCAGCGGCAGCATCACATCAGCCCTGGAGGTAGGCACACAAACCTTCACGGTTACTCCGACCATTAGCCTGAATCCGACCTCGGGCTGGGTGGGCAGGGTGATAAACGTCTCCGGGCAGGGTTTCGCTAGTGCTGAAACCAATATTGTCGTTCTTTATGATAATGTGGCGGTCAAATCCAACATCTCAGCCGACCTTACCGGGTCGTGGCAGTCGTCCTTCTCCGTACCTGCCTCGGCCAAAGGTTCTCATACAGTCGATGCGAAGGGCACATCTACCAGTATCGATAATGTGCCGAACCTCTCCTTCACGGTTTCGCCCGGAATAAAAGTTGAGCAGTCCACAGGCAAACTAGGCGAGGTCATCCACGTGGGCGATATACTTTTTGTCGAGGGTGTCGGCTTCCAGGAGAACGAAGCAAACATTCAGGTCACCTTTGACGGATTACAGGTAGCCTCAGGTATTGTTGCCGATGCGTACGGGTCATGGTCTTCGCAGTTTACCGTGCCCTCCACGACCACAGGGGACCACACGGTTGATTCCTTTGGCGATACGACACATACAGGCGACGTGACGGACTATATCGTCGTTGTTACGCCACAGGTAACCATCAACCCGAACAGCGGCGCCGTGGGAGAAAACTCCGTTCTCAGCGGAAACGGGTTTGGATCAAGCCAGCCTATAACAGTCTTTTATGATTCGACCAAGACCGGCACCACTGGAACCACCGATATTAAAGGCAGTTTCAGCATCACTTTCAAACCACCCGCCAGTGGATCAGGCACACATGTTGTTACCGTCAACGATGGCTCGCATGCCAGCGGCTCAACCTCTTTTACGATCGAGTCAAATCCGCCACCGGTACCCAACCCAATATCCCCGGAGACCGGCGCTAAATTCAGCATGTTCGACAACAAACCCATCGACTTTAAATGGTCGGCCGTTGAAGACCCCAGCGGAGTTATATATGCTCTCGAAATAAGCCAGCAAGCCGACTTCTCGGGTTCTGTTATACGCAAAGACAACCTTGATAAACCCGAATTTTCCATGCCCGCCAATGAAAGGCCCGGAGCGGGAGCTTATTACTGGAGGGTGAGAGCTATCGACCTGGCCGGTAATACCAGCGACTGGAGCCCATCTCAAACTATGTCCGTCAGCGGCTTCGATTCCCTGTGGATAATATTCATTATAATCGCAGTACTGGCAGTCGCAGGCGCCATATTCTGGCGCATTAGGTCGATCAGCAAGCGCGGAGGCTGGAAATCCGAGGAATAAGTCCTGAACCACCGGAAATTCACCTTCAGATGACCCTGTTGGCTCGCCAAGTTTAGCCCGAAGCGTCTTGTCACTCTATACAGTCTTCTGCAACACTTTATAAGCGCTTTAGAACGCTATTGATAAGTAATGGATAATAATACAGTCCTGCTTACGGACGAAGATAAAAAGATCTGGGACGAGATCGTTAAGAAAGGCATTCTTAATGCTGTCAAAGGACTATCACGGATGGTCGGACGCGATTTAGTCGTTAATACTATCGAAGTGCGGCGTATGCCGGCCAGCTCCGTACCGGGACTGTTCGGCGGGCCCGACCAGCTACTGATAGGCGTATATTTGACCTGCACGGGCGCCTCCACGGGCCATATATTGCTGGCGCACGAGCCGGAGATCGCCTATAAAATCCTGGACCTGATTATGGGCAGGAAGATCGGCACCTCTAAAAGTCTGGATGAGATGTCAAAATCAGCCCTGGGGGAGATGGGCAACGTGACCAGCGCTTATTTCCTCAATGCTGTGGCGGACCATCTTAACGTAACACTCCATCCCTCACCGCCGGCGGTCATGCTGGATATGGCGGGAGCCATTATGGATATGGCGCTGGCATCGATACTTCAGGAAAGGGACGATATATTTGTGGTCAGTACGTCCTTCGGCCTGAGCGACCGCACCATCGAAGGTAATTTCCTGCTCATGCCCAATGCCGGCTTCCTCAGGTTGCCTCCAACCCAGGTTATAAGCGTACATTAAATGGCGGCAGGCCGTTTTGGGAAATTGCCTCCCCTGCCAAGCGGTATATTATAATCATTAGACATGGGGTTCAGGGAGTGCGGCGACCCACCTCAAAACAGATAAGCATAGGACAGCCAAAAGCAGCTATAAAACCTTGACAAATGAGTGCGATGGCTATAATATGTTTGAAATTTAAGAGTGCCTACTATCTTTAAATATAATAAAGCGAGGTAAAACAAGAATGAAATTAATGGTTATCGGGCTGGGGCAGTGTGGCTCCCGCGTAGCCGATGAGTTTGCCCGCCTGGGACTTCGTGCCCGCTCTGACAGGGGCACAACCATCATTACGGGTACCTTTGCAGTCAACACGGACCAGACTGACCTGACCGGATTATCTCATATAGGCTCAGATTACATGCACCGCATCCTGATCGGCGGCCGCAAGACCTGGGGACACGGCGTCGGCAAGGTAAATGAAATGGGCGCCGAGCTTGCCCGGGAAGACGGCGACAAAGTCATCGATGCCGTCAGGACATCGCCACTATTCTATCAGACACATGCTTTCATGCTGGTCGCCGGCACTGCCGGCGGCACGGGCTCTGGTGCGATATCGATCATCGCCCAGATGCTAAAGGAACGCTACATCGGCAAACCGGTCTATGCGTTATGCGTACTGCCATTCGAACATGAAGAGGTGGCCGAGCTGAGAAGCGTCTATAACACCGCAACCTGTTTGAAATCGATACACTCCATCGCAGACGGGGTATTCCTGGCCGACAACCAGCGCTACGTGCGCAAGGATGCCAGCCTTGCCATGAACCTCTCCCGGATCAACAGGCAGATAGTGGACCCCTTCTACGATCTTATGTGCGCCGGAGAGGTTACACATCAGCGCTCCGTAGGCGCCAAGACCATGGACGCCGGTGATATTATGCAGTCCATCGATGGCTGGACAGCCATCGGCACCGGCAGGACGGATATCCCGCGCGGCTTCCGCTTCCCATGGGAGATGGCCAAGGCCAACTTCCGTGAGAAGAGCGGCGAGACGTTGCGCGCCATGCAGGCCATGGATGCCGCCGTCAGCGAGCTTTCCATTGCCATCAATCCTGAAGATTCGGGCCGCGCGCTTTACCTCATGGCTGCACCTTCCAAGGAGATGAGCATGGATATCGCCAAAGGCCTGGGCGATTATCTGCGCGAGCTCGCCGAGAACGCGGTCATACGCGCCGGTGACTTCCCCAGGGAAAGGGGCTCGGTAGACGTGACCATCCTTTTCTCGCAGCTTGCCTTCGTGCAGAAGATCAGGGACTATTATGACAGGGCCTCGGCCTTCGCCATGACGCAGAAAGACCGCCTGAAGGAAACCACAGGCCGCCTGCGCGATATGGAAGACGCCGCCAAGGGCCTGCCCAGCCTTATCTAGCAAGAATCATAGAATATCAAAGAGGGAGCAACGAAATCGTTGCTCCCTCTTTCTTTATTATAAATTCTAAATCTTAAAATCTAAGCTCTAAATAAATTCAAAGCACAAAGCTAAAAACATTTGAATTTTATGTTTTGAGTTTGTTTAGCAACTGTCTTGGATTTAGGGTTCATAGTTTAGGGTTTTGTCAGATATTGGTTTTATTCCCTGTAGATCGCGGTGGCTTTTCTGGGGACCAGCCTGGAAGCAGCCTCTACACACAATGCCAGGCTCATCAAATAATCGTCATGGCCTTCCGACGGGTCAACGTAGAAATTGATGGTCTGGTTAGGACGGCAGACGTCCCTGGCCCTTTCCAGCTCGAACATCACCTCACGATAGTCATCCGATCCGTCACCTTGGTAAAGCTTCAACCGCCCCGAGTTTACGGAAGCCAGGAAATTGAAACCGAGGGCGGACTTGGAGGCCTGCGAAAACTTAAAGGGGATCACGCGGTTGCCCAGCGCGTTGCGAAGGAAGGAGGCTACAGCCTCTCCCACTCCGGTGGCATCTACCACGATGCGGCTGCATCCCCATGTATTCTTCAAAATATCCGACATCTGGCGATAGAGGGCAGGGTGCTTTTTGCCTACCCAGCAATAATGCTCAACCACGTTTATCAGAGGTTCCTTAACACCATCATCCTCAGCAGGGAAGCCGATTTCGGCTATGGTAATAACCGTGGCATCGCGGCCTCCCAGGGTCAGCTCCAGTTCTTCCGTGACCTCTGCTTCCCCAGCCAGGTCTATCCCCGCCACGTACAGACTGTCCTTGCTAGACCTTCGGCTCAGGCGCGAATGCACTCCCTGTAACTGTGCCAACTGCGAGCGTGAGAGGAAGCCGCCGCCACTGCGAATGGGAAGAAGGGCATACTGGCTGCGGAAGAGAGGATGGTCCTCACCCAGCCTGGCCCGCTCCGCTTCTACGAAGTCGAGATATCCGGGGTTGTGTTTGGATACCTCCTGCCAGTCGAAGCGGAAATGGCGTTTGATGCCGTCCTTTTTCTCAAGCTCGATATTGGACAGCTTGGTCTGCTCAAGCAGCGTGCTGTCATCCCAGGTCGTGCCATAGTGAACGGTGGTGGCATTGGTGGAGGAAGCCATGGGACGGAACTCCTTGGTGTATTTGTCTTTATTTACATCCTGCGACTCGTCTATCTCCAGCAGGATGTCGGCGGTGTGGCCGACGACGGAGGACGACTCTTCCGCCGACAAGAATATCTGCCGGGCGGCTCCCAGCCTGATGATATAGCCCATCTCGGTGGTCCACAGCCCATCGAAGCCAAAATCGTCCAGCCTCTGTTTTAAGCGCATCATGGAAATAACGGTCTGGGGCTTAAAAGTCGGCGAGCACTTAACTGCGCTCCCGCCGCCGGCCATAAACATGGTAAGCAGCAGGACCTCGATGTGGGCGGAAAGCTCGTTTTTTCCGCCCTGGCGGGCTATTTCTACAGAAAAAGTCAGGCCGCGGCGGTTATCTATGCTGCCCAGCACAGCACGTGCAATTTCGAGCTGATAAGGCCGTAAATGCATGATTTATAAAAACACTAAACTCTAATATCTAAATCCCAAATAAATACAAAATTCCAAATTCTAAAAACCAAATTCCAAACAAATTCAAATTTTCTAAATTTTTAAATTTTTGAAATTGTTTGGAGCTTGGAAATTGGAGCTTTGAATTTCTTTTATTGACCTATTTGATAAACGCCTTGACACCCAGCGGTATAGCCAGTTCCGTCAGCACGCGGGTAATGGCTTCCCTCAGGCATTTCTTCTGCTCCTTGGAAATGCTGTAGCGGATCTTGATCAGGTTGGCGATGGTATTGGCCGTCTTGAGGTGCAGCTCACATTTATCCGGCTCATCCCTGATCAGATCGCGCAGCTTGAGGCGTAGTACGGCGATCTCCTGGTCCAGGCCGTCCACACCACCCGCCTCCTCGAGCATCAGCCCGGCGGTCTCATCCAGGGCGGGACCGTAAAACCCGCGCTTTACTTCCTTTGCTCCTCGCTTTCTTACCATGTTTTTTCACTTTGACCAGCCCGTATACGATGGCGTAAGCAGCCGCATCGTAAAGCCGGCGTTCGAGCGCATACTTCAACAGCTCCACCATGTATAGATGAATATTAGTACACTTGTTCTAATTTATACAATAGAAGCGTGTCGCCTGATTTGCATTATGTCAATCCTTCAGATACCATGAATTTAGATGCCCGATAGCTAAAGGATCCCTGTTCCGCTTCCCTGAACTAACTTATGGAGGAGGGCTACCGAACATGGATAGCGAAGAGGCTGACAGGACGAGCCCATTCAAGGTGGTCCAGGCCCACACCATCTCTATTCTCTATACTATCTCTGCTTATCTCGGAATATTGGTGATAGCTATCGGAGTGCTGGTGCTTATCGGCTGGGCCTATGACATCACTGCGCTGAAAAGTATCTCACCCACGTTCGTAACCATGAAAGCCAATACAGCCGCCTGCTTTGTCCTTATCGGGCTGGCCCTCGTGCTCGTTCCTATTGACGGAGCCGCCGATATCCTGAATAAATCGAGACAATTTGCTTCGTTAATTCTGTCAGTAGTGGTCACCCTTATAGGCCTGCTGGTGCTAAGCGAATATATCTTCAACTGGAACCCAGGCCTTGACCAGGTGATCTTCAAAGAGCCCGAGGGGACTTTTGGAACAGTTTATCCGGGCCGCCTGGCACTGACGACCGCCCTGAGCTTTGTGCTGGCCGGATTGTCGATACTTGACATCTTATTTAAAGCGGCCAATAGACGTTCTATTTCACAGTACCTGTCGTTGGCCGGGCTGATGGTCGCTCTCACAGCAATCATCGGATATATTTATGGACTGAGGGAATTCCTTGGCCCCACCAATCTGACACCTCTTGCTCTTTATACAGCCATAGCCTTCCTGCTGCTTTTCTGCGGCATCCTTATGTCAAATGCAGGTTCAGGCCCGATGTCTGTATTTCTGGGAAACAGAGCAGGCAGCGCCATGCTGAGGATAACCCTGCCTTCATTGATACTGCTCATCATCTTTTTCGGCTGGTTGCGGTTGCTGGCACAGAAAAATACTCCCATTCCGGATGAACTAAGGGCAGGCATCTTTACCGTTGTAGATATCGTTGTAATCGCGTTCGCAATAATCGCCATAGGGATCATACTTAATCGTCTCGACAGGAGGCGTTGGGAAGCCGAGGAGAAGCTTCGCTACCTGAATATTCAGCTCGAGCAGGATTTAAGCAAAACGCAGCGGTTTTTCAGTGCCGTCTTGCAGAATGCCCCTTCGCCGATATCGGTAGTAACCCCGGACGGGCATTACCTGATAGTAAACAAGGCCTGGCAAGAATTCAATGGAATAAGCTCCGACCGTGCCGTCGGCCATAACTATGAAGAGCTATTCCCCCATCAGGTAGCTGCCGAACGCATGGAAACCGATGAACAGATCGTCAATACTCTGAACTCGCAGATGCTGGAGCGCAAACTCGATACCCCCAAAGGCGAGCGCTACCTAACCGTTGTCAAATTTCCGCTGTTGGACAGCAGGGGAGAGGTCGAAGCTATCGCCAACATTTCAACGGATATGACCGAGCGCAAACTGGCCGAGATAAGATTGCAGGAATCGGAAAAGCTATACCATTCCACGCTGGATAATATGTTGGAAGGAGCGCAGATCATTGATCGTGATTGGCGCTACATTTATCTTAATGATAGCGCAGTCAAGCAAGCCCGCAAGCGCAGGGAAGAGTTGATCGGCCACACGATGATGGAAAACTACCCCGGCATTGAGGATACTGCAATGTTTGCCACCCTGCGACAGGCCATGGAAGAAGGGTTCTCAACAATTATGGAAAATGAGTTCACCTTTCCGGACGGCAAAAAGGGCTGGTTTGTGACGGGCGTACAGCCGGTACCGGAGGGCATTTTGGTGACTACTATCGACAGGACATATCGTAAAAAAGCGGAGGATGCGCTAAAAAGCAGTGAACTCTATTACCGCTCTCTGATAGAAAGCTCGACCGACCTGATTAACGTGCTGGACATCGATGGGACGATACGCTACGCCAGCCCGTCTTCATTTGAGCTAACGGGCTATCTGCCTGAAGAGGTACTAGGTAAGAATTTGGCGGATTTTCTTCACCCGGACGACTTAAATAAGCTGGCCCCTGCCTTGTCGGAACTGGGTATAAATTCCTCCGGTCTGCTGATTGATGCGAGGATACGGCATAAGGACGGCCATTGGGTTGCATTCTCATCCCGCGGCAGGATGCTTCCTGATATAAGGCCGGGAATGAGGGTGGTGGTCAATTCGCATGACATCACCTCCCGGCTCCAGGCACAGAAAGACCTCAGCGAAAGTTACCACAGACTGCAGAACAGCCTTTCAAAAACCGTTGATCTGCTGGTCGCTATCACGGAGAAGCGTGATCCTTATACCGCAGGACACCAGAAACGCGTGACGGACCTGGCCTGCGCCATCGCCCGCGAAATGGGATTGGATGAGACAAGGGTCAATGCCATTTCTATAGCAGGCACCATCCACGACCTAGGTAAACTAAACGTTCCGGCCGACCTGCTAAACAAGCCTGGCAAGCTCAGCAATATGGAATTTGCAGTCGTCAAAATACATCCGGAGACCGCCTTCGACATCATTAGGGTGGTTGATTTCCCCGAACCTATAGCTAACATAGTCCATCAACATCATGAGAGGATGGACGGCTCCGGCTATCCCCTGGGACTGAAGGGTGACGAAATCCTGCTGGAATCGAGGATACTGGCCGTAGCCGATGTAGTGGAAGCAATGGCATCGCATCGTCCCTATCGCGCGGCGCTGGGGCTGGGAGTGGCCCTCGATGAAATAACCCGCAATATTGGCAAACTCTACGATGCCGACGTTGTGCATGCCTGCCTCAGAGTGTTCGACCGCGGCTATTCATTCAAGGAAATCTGATACCCAGGGTAAATTCCAAATTGCAAAAGCCAAATTCCAAATAATTTATTTTTGATTTTATAGTTATAAAATTGTTTGTGGCTTGGAATTTGGAGCTTGGAGCTTTTAAGTTCTTGCATCTCACTCCCGTATGAATTATATTATTCTCCTATGTCCATCAAGGTTTCCGTTATAGTCGTCAATTATAACGGCCTGCAATACCTGGATGCCTGTCTGAACTCCATCCTGAAGCAAGCCTTTCGCGACTTCGAGGTTATCCTGGTCGATAATGCCTCTACAGACGGCAGCCTCAAGTGGGCTCGCCAACATTACCCCGGCCTTGAATATGTAGCCAACCAGGTCAACCTCGGCTACGCAGGCGGCATCAACAGCGGCCTGGACGTGGCTAAGGGCGAATATATTGCCCCTGTGAATATGGACACGGAGGTGACCCCCGGTTGGCTGGCGACCATGGTGGATTTTATGGATACACGGCCGCAGGTGGGAGCGGTATGCCCCAAGGTACTGATAATGGACCAGCGCGATAAGGTCAATTGCAGCGGGCTGAACATCCACGTGTCCGGGCTGGGCTTTTGCCGCCTGCTCCACAGCACCGACATTCCCGGCGAACCTCCCTATAAGGTCAGCGGCATCAGCGGATGCTCCTACCTGATTAAAAAGGAAATTTTCAACCGCATGGGCGGTGCACCGCTCTATTGCTTCATGTACAATGACGATGTGGTAATCTCATGGCTTCTGACCGAGATGGGCTATGAAATGTACTGCCTGCCGCAGGCGGTTATATATCACCGCTACCAGCTGAGCATGACACCGGAAAAGTTTTTCCACCTGGAAAAGAATCGTATTTACCTGATATTTTCCACGCTCAACTGGTACACCATCCTGCTGCTGTCCCCGGTGCTATTCCTTGTCGAAGCTATGGTGCTTGTCTACTGCTTCGTCAAAGGATGGCCCTATCCGCGATCCAAGTTCGGCTCCTATCTGGCCGCTTTCCATGAAAGAAAATACATCGGACGGTTGAGAAAATTCTATAAGTCTCTGCGCCGCGTGTCGGATTTCACCCTGCTTCATCGACTGGTCTGGAACTTGGAATGGGGTCAGCTCTTCGGCATAGTACGCTTCCGCCTGAGGGAAATGCAACGTGAATGACAGGATCGGTCCGATTAGACCGGATACAGATCTCCCTTCCATCAGTATCATCATCGTCAACTTCAACGGCAGGCAATTCCTGCCCGTTTGCCTTGAGTCCCTCGAGGAACTCGATTATCCACGGCAAAAGCTCGAAGTCATCCTGGTCGATAACGCTTCCTTGGACGATTCAATATCCTTCGTGACACAGGAGTTTCCGCAGGTCAAGATAATCAGGTTGGATAAGAACTACGGCTTCTGCCAGCCGAATAACCTAGGGGCCCGTGAGGCGAGAGGCGACTACCTTGCATTCCTCAATAACGATACCGAGGTTAGCCGCGATTGGCTCAGAGAGCTGGTCTTGCCGGCACTGGCCGATAAAGATGTCGTATCCTGCGCCTGCAAGATGCTCTATTACGACAGAAGGGACACTATCAACACAGCGGGAGGCAAGATCACCATTGTGGGAGGGGGTTTTTACCGCGGCTATGGGGATAAGGATAGCGAGCCTTACAATCAACGGGGATATACGGGCTTTGGGAGCGGGGCAGGCGTACTGGTCCGGAAGGACTTTTTCCTGGACTCCGGTGGATTCGACGAGGACTATTTCGCCGCCTGCGAGGAGCACGACCTGGGCTGGCGCGCCTGGCTTTACGGCCGCAAGGTCGCCTATGTACCCGCCGCAGTTATATACCACAGGGAGAGTGGCACCTTCGGCAGCCGCAGCAACGCCGATCCAACCAAGGTATACCTCAATACGCGCAACCGGCTATATAACACGATTAAAAATTTCGACGGATGGAACGTCGTGCGGGGCAAGTTCATCGGCGCCTGCTTCAATTTTTACCGGCTGGCCGCCTATCTGCTCAACGCCAACTTCCCCGCGGCAGCAGCGATGTGCCGCGCCTATTTCGATTTCGCCCGCAATGCCGGCAAAATGCTGGCAAAACGTCGTATAGTGCAGAGCAAGCGCCGGCGCAGCGATGCCGAACTTTACCGTCTGGGCGTGATTGCCACCTTTAAGGAAAGCATGAAAGAGGAAAATCGGCTGCGGCGCCTGGCGGGCAGGCAATTTTTCTCGGCAGGAAAGGGGCCATGACTCAGTTGGATGCCAGCATCATTATCCTTACTAAAAACGGCGGTGCCGGCTTCCCGCTATTGTTGGAGCGCATCCTCAGCCAGCGGTATAACGGCAACTTCGAAGTCATAGCTATTGATTCCGGCTCCACCGACGGCACGCTGGAGGCGGCGGGCAAATTTCCGGTGAACCTGATACAGATTAAGCCGGAGGAGTTCGGCCACGGAAGGACTCGCAATCTGGGAGCGGATATGTCGCAGGGCCGTTATCTTGTATATATCACTCAGGACGCGCTGCCCCTCAATGTCGATTGGCTGCAGAAGCTGACGGATAATTTCTCCGACCCGCAGGTTGCCATGGTGACGGGCAGGCAGGTCCCACGCGAGGATACCAAGCCCCCGGAGAAGTTTTATTACTACTATAATTTCCCCGACTTCAGGCTGCGGCTGGAGCCGGGCTCGCAATATGCCTATCACGATAATAATTTCATATCCAGCGTAAACTGCGCTTTGAGAAGAGATTCATGGGCCAAATACAGGTTCTCGGAAACCGTAGTTATGGTGGAGGATAAGGAGATTGCGTCACGCATATGGGCCGGCGGCGAGGTCGTAGTATATGATCCACTGGCCGTAGTAATCCATTCCCACGATTTTTCCTTGAAGGGCATATTTGAAAGAGCGGTAAGCTACGGAGTATCATTGCGACAGGGTGCGTATAAATTACCCCGGTCGAACAGGTCCCGCTTGGCCTGGGCAGGCGAAATGATGAATTCTAAATTCGCTTATTTACGTCGAGAAGGAGGGTGGCTCTGGCTGCCCTACATGTGTCTGTATGATTGCAGTCTGTTCCTGGGCCTGTCTCTGGGCAAAGCCGGCCTTGCCCGGGCGTCTTAAGATTACAGGTAGGCATCGCTGGAGGCATACTGATCAAGCAGAAATTAACCGGCGCGGTCATGCGTTTGCTTACCCGCCTGGAAGTCCGAGTAGACAAGCTTTTTCCGCCCGGGACGTTCATTAATCGCAACTACCATCTGGCCATGCGAAGCGTCCAGATCCTCATGGAGGACGGCCTGGACAGCTTCTGGAGAAGGTTCCGGCATTACCGCAGGACTAAAATCAAGTATGCCAGGCGTCAGCGGCAGGCGGAGAAGCTGGCCGTCAGCGGCAAGATTTCTCAGGTGCGCAATTCGGAATTCCTCTCCCCCAGTAAAGCACGTATCGCGGTCGTTGTCCACGCTTACTACACCGAGCTGTTCGATGAAATTTGCCTGTTCCTCGATCAGATGCCGTACAAGTACGACCTGCTTATATCCTTAACGGATGAAGCTGCCCGGGAGGAAATTTTCAGCAAAGCCCAACAACTGCCCCTGGTTGAGAAGCTGGAAATCAAAATCGTCGAAAATCGTGGACGCGACATCGCACCTTTTCTGGTCAATTTTGCCTCTGAGCTGAGGAAATACGACTATATCTGCAAAATCCACACCAAGAAGTCGCTCTATACCGGGTCGGAAAGGACGGAAAGGCGCCAGTACCTGTTGAAAATGCTCCTCGGCTCGGCTGACAGGATACGGGCCATACTGACGGTGCTCACCAGGGACAAGCAGATCGGCATCGTCTATCCACAGAGGGGAGAAGACCTGCCCTACTGGGCCTACACCTGGCTCTCCAATAAGTGGATTGCGCCGCCCATCGTAAACAGCCTGGGTTTCCGCTTCGACCCTGACGAATACCTGGATTTCCCGGCCGGCTCGATGTTCTGGGTGAAAAGGAAGGCGCTGGAGCCCCTCCTCGACATGCGCTTTCAAACCGATGATTTCCCGCCGGAGCGCGGGCAGATCGACGGCGCATTACAGCATGTGCTCGAACGATGTTTCACGCTGGCAGCGCAAAGCAGCGGCTTCCAATTTGCCGTAATTACAGATATGAAGGCCAATATCTTCTCCTCCCGGGATGTGGATAAGATCTCCCCCTATTTCGCCCAATCTCCCTCCGATAATATAAGGGAATTCTTAAACACCGTGGGCGTCGTCTCTTTCGATATTTTCGATACGCTTTTATCGCGCCCTTTCGCCAGTCCCGATATGCTTTTCAACTATCTCGAAGAGATAATCCAGGCAAAATTCGGCCTTCCCGCTTTTTACCGGCTGCGTAAGGAGGCGGAAAACACCGTGCGTCAGCGAAAAAACTTCGAGGGGGACGTGACCATCTCAGAAATTTACGCGGCGCTGGCTGCCATGGCGCGCATAGATACGGCAACGGCGAGCCAATTGCTCGATCTGGAGGTAGCTACCGAAACCTCGCTGCTGATACCGCGCCGCGAGGTTATAGACCTGATGGCTGAGGTCAAGCACAGCGGAAAGCGCGTTATCCTGGTTACCGACACATATTTGGAGAAGGCGCACATCGAGAAGATCCTGGACTCGAAAAGCATCAAGTCTTACGATCAACTCTACATCTCAAGTGATACTGGCAAGCGTAAAGACCGCGGCGACATGTGGGACTACGTTCTTGCGAAAGAAAGGGGCGCAGCCGGCGGATTTATACACTGCGGGGACAACGAGCAATCGGACGTACAGAAACTGGTTGACCGCGGGCCGGTGCCGGTAGTGCACGTTATGAAGCCGTCTGTACTGTTCCGCCAGAGCGATACCGGCTCACTGCTGTGGAGAAGCATCGAGCCATATAAAGGCTGGCGTGAGAATTTGCTTTACGGCATGATCAGCAATTATTTTTGTCTGGCACCTTATCCCAATAAATTCTGGTTCGATATTAGACCGCTCAGCCAGCCGCACGCACTGGGCTATACCATATTTGGCCCCATGATACACAGCTTCATGTCATGGCTTATTGCAAAATCGGAAGCCGACGGAGTAAGGCAACTGAATTTCATCGCCAGGGAAGGTTACGTTTTACAAAAAGTCTATAATCTCATGGCCGATTTCCTTGTTTCCCGGGAGGGGTGCCGCAAACTGCCGCAGTCGGAATATTTCCTGTGTTCCCGACGCGCAGCGTTGTTCGCCAGCCTTTTCAGCGAGGAAGATATACCCCTGCTTCTGGAAGGCAAATTCATAGGAACGCTTGGCTACCTCTTTGAGAAGCGGCTGAATGCAAGCCGTGCGAATATGGCGGTTGTTGAGAACAGGCTGGGAGCAAAGGCTTTAAAAAGGACCGTCTCACTGCCCGTCGATTACAATTTAATAAAGTCATCCATCCGGTCCGTTTTTGACGTCCTGGCTAACCAGGCGGCTGATGAGCGCAGCGCTTTGCTGCGGTATTGTGCCGGCCATGGCATACCCGGAGAGAAAAACGGCCTTGTAGACGTAGGTTACTCCTGCAGCATCCAGAAGGCTCTGGTGCGGCTCTCCGGACAGCCGGTGAACGGCTATTATTTCATTACCAATGATAAGGCGGCGAGCCTCAATTCAACAGGCGCCGAAGCCAGGGGATATTTTGGCGAACTGGTTGACCCTATATATGCAGCAGCCCCAATTTACAGGCATGGCCTGCTTCTGGAAGCGATACTGACCTCCCCGGACGGGCAGTTACTCTCTTTTGCATCCGATGCAGCAGGCGTCCAACCCGTCTATAAAGCCCCGGGCATCTCGCAGCATGAATTTAATACAATAAGCCGTATACATCAGGGCATACTGGATTTTGAGAGGGACATGCTGAATATCTTCGGTACCAACGCCCTGGAAATTGAATTCCCCCAAAATGCCCTGATGGAGTGCTATGAGCTCGTGGCTACAGGAGAAATCGGTATCGGCAGTTTAAAAGCAGCGCTGCATGTGGAAGATGAATACTGCGGCAACGAAGAGATACCGGTGCTCGATTATTATGCCGGACAGAAGCATTAGCTGTATTTGAGCCTGCCTTTGCCGTAACAAAACGATGTATAATAAAGGGCGGCCACAGGAGATTAAGACTTCAACACATGAATGAAATCCTGACATACAGAGAGCTTCTCAAGAACCTAACGATAACCGATCTTAAATTGCGTTATCAGAATACCGCCTTGGGCTTCCTGTGGTCACTGCTCAGCCCGCTGTTTATGGCCCTGGTACTATTCGTGATATTCAGGTATCTCTGGCACCAGGAGCCGAATTTTGCCGCTTACCTGCTGGTGGGCCTTATGTCCTGGCGCTTCTTTGCCATCAGCACCGGCTCCGCAGTCTATTCCATTGTTGGCAGAGCAAGCCTCGTCACCAAGATATATATCCCGCGCAAGATACTCGTCCTCAGCAACTGCCTGTCCAATCTTTTCAGCTCTTTTATCGAGTTTCTTATCATCATACCTCTTATTTACCTGGTAACCGGCCAGCTTCCCTTCACCATCATATTTTTCCCTCTGGTATTCGTTATCTATTTCTGGTTTGTTTACGGCGCTTCACTTTTCCTGGCCTCGCTCTTCGTCTACTTGCGCGATGTTAATCAGATCTGGGAAGTACTGACCAGCATACTTTTTTTCCTTTCACCTGTATTTTATCCCATGGTCTCCATCACCAGCCGTATGATGCCTTATTACCTGCTTAACCCTCTGACAGATTTTATCATCATATACCGCGACCTGATGATATACGGCACTATGCCGACCGGCTATAACCTTGCTGTGGTCGGAGTGGCCACCGTCATTGTTTATATTGTCGGCAATGTAACCTTTGATCGATTACAGCGCCGGTTTGCCGAGGAACTATGAACGGCCGAGTATTAATAGACAGCATCTATAAGAGGTTCAGAATACCTCACCATAAAAGGAGCACTCTTTTTCAAAACATCATTGGCTTCATCAAACGGCAGTCGGATTACGAGGAATTCTGGGCGCTGAAGGATATAAACCTGGAGATAAACAGCGGTGAAACCTTCGGTATTGTCGGTAGGAACGGCTCCGGCAAGTCCACCCTGCTCAAAATAATCGCCAGGGTGCTTTACCCGGATAAGGGGCGCATATCGATATACGGCAAAGTTGCCCCCTTCCTGGAGCTCGGCGTGGGATTTCAGCAGGAGCTCAGCGCCCGGGAAAACGTTTACATTTACTCGTCTATTCTGGGCATGACGCGTAAGGAGACGGACCGGATTTATGACGAAGTTTTTGATTTCGCCGAACTGAACCGGTTCCAGGATATGAAACTTAAAAATTTTTCCTCCGGCATGTATTTGAGGCTGGCCTTCTCGACCGCAGCGCATGTCAATCCCGACATTATGTTAATTGACGAGGTACTGGCCGTGGGCGACGCAGACTTTCAAAAGAAGTGCATGGAGAAGATAAACGCATTCAGGAGCCAGGGCAAGACCATCGTCTTCGTCTCCCATTCCCTTGATGTCGTAAGGGATATCTGCAACCGCGCCGTTCTCATGGAAAATGGCTCCGTTATTTCATCTGGAGAGCCCAACAAAGTAATCGATCAGTATCTTGCGCTGATTTCACACTAGTATGGTAAAGCTTAGGTACGACAAAATACCGGCCTGCAGTCTCAAGATAAGGCTAATAAAATGCAGGCCCTGAAAAGGATTTTACCACTATGAATATATACGTGATCGGAATTGGCAGAATAGGGCTTGTCACGGCCTGTTGCCTGGCCGATGCAGGCCATCGGGTCACCGGCGTGGAAATCGATAATGACAAGCTCGGCAAATTGAACGAAGGCCTTAATCCCATCCTGGAAGAAGGCATCGATATCCTTTTGAAAAAGACCCTGGCCAAAGAGACATTGAAATTTGTAAATGCTATCCCGGCCGGCCTGAAGGCCGATGCCGTGATCTTGACGGTCAATACTCCGCCGCTGCCCGATGGGAATCTCGATCTCAAACAAATCTATAATGTTATGAACCGCGTGGTTGAGTCCGCCGCAAGTCCTTTGCTGGTCATAATGAAGAGTACGGTGCCGCCCGGAACCGGCCGGCAAATAATCGAGCGTTTTCTCAAAGGCACGCAACATACTTATGTCTCTAATCCCGAGTTCCTGAGCGAAGGGAAAGCCGTCAACGATTGGTACCACCCCAGCCGGATTGTAATTGGCTGCGAAGACATTTCGCATTTAGATGAAATACGGGAGATATACACGGGGATAGAGGGTGAATGGGTAATTACAGATATCGTTACTGCAGAGATTATCAAGGCCGCCAGCAATGCCTTCCTGGCAACTAAAATCTCTTTTATCAATGAAATTGCCGATATATGCGAAAATGTCGGAGCTAACGTTGATGACGTTGCCGCGGGCATGGGACTGGATAAGCGCATAGGCAATTCATTTCTTAAAGCGGGCCTGGGTTTCGGCGGGCCCTGCCTATATAAAGATACCCGGATGCTGGGGAACATGGCACGGAGGAAGGACAGAAAGGCCGATTCCGTCTTGATCCGGGCGGTAATTAATGTGAACAGTAACAGGACTGCACAGGTCATCGAAAAATTAAAGAGGCATCTTCATCCGCTCAAGGGCAGCAACATCGGATTGCTAGGTATTACTTTCAAGCCGGATACCAACGATATAACTAATTCGCCGGCCCTCGAAATAGCGGGCAGACTGATCAAGCAGGGCGCCAGCTTGAAACTTTATGATCCTGCGTTTAATGATAGCGATGCGCCTGTATTCCGCCATGCCCGGCTAAAGGTGGTAAAGGATATTTATGAGGCCGCCTCATCGGTCAACGCCATTGTCCTCTCGACCGAATGGAAAGAATTTATAGGGGCGGACTGGCCGTTAATTAAACAATCTATGCTGCCGCCCTATCTGATCATTGACGGCAGAAATGCTTTGCCGCAACAGAAATTAATAAATCTTGGATTCAAGTATGTAGGGATGGGTAGAAAGCTGGTATGATTTCTTGAGCATATGGGAAACAATGATAGTTTGACCTTGCCGGGACCTGGCGTCAGCGTTATCATCCCCACGCATAATCGCGCTTTCCTTCTGCCCCGTGCGGTCCGCAGCGTTTTGAACCAAACATACGCGCATTTTGAACTCATTGTAGTTGACGACGCATCCAGTGATAATACTGTAGACGTCGTAAACAGTTTTGCAGATATAAGGATTGTCTATGTACGGCATAGTGGAAACCGCGGCGTGAGCGCTGCTCGGTTCTTCCAGCATTGCGGTAGACGATGACGATAGTGACCTTCCAGCTCGGCGCTCCCAGAGCGCCGCCGCCGCCTCACGCAGGCCATCGGGAACCAGGCGCATCATGTTCTCGGTGGTGCGCACCACCAACCGGCAAGACGATCAGCGCCAGGGCCAGCGCCGCCCACCCGGAAAAGTGCCCGGTCTCGCAACACGATGAGGCCATAGACAAACACACCAATTATGATGGATGGGGCGCTCAGCAAGATGTCGTTGACGAACCGGACGATGGCCCCGAGACGCGACGTCCGACCGAACTCCGCCAGATAGGTGCCGGCGAGAATCCCTGCCGGCGCACCCATTCCCACGCCGGCAGCCGTCAGGATCAGGCTGCCCACGATGGTGTTGGCCAGCCCTCCATTGGCTCCCGGGGGCGGCGTGGATTCCAGAAACAGCCTGGGGCTAATCCATCGCAGCCCGTTGCCGAAAAACGTCCACAGCAACCAGAACAGCCAGAATAGCCCGAACACCGTCGCCAGGATCGACAGCGTCAGGCCGACCCAATTCACCGCCCGACGGCGCAGGTAGAGGCTCAAGTCCTCTCCCCCTCGCGCGCTCGCATCTTCATCAGCATCAAGCGCGAAATGATCAAGACGATCAATGTCAGCACAAAAAGCACCAACCCCAGGGCAAGCAAC
>CAWKFY010000014.1:0-48324 GCA_963848815.1 uncultured Chloroflexia bacterium | reverse complement strand
GATGATATGGTCTTTACCATCGAACCCGGTGTTTATCTGCCGGGATGGGGCGGTGTCAGGATCGAAGACACGGTCACCTTGAAAGACGGAAAACTTAAAACGATCACCAAGCCGGGAAAGAGGCACGCGTACATGGAGGTTAAACAGCTATGATTGATGCAGGAGAGCTTAAAAAGGGCATTACAATTATGCTGGACGGACAGCTTTATCAGGTGCTGGACTTTCAGCATATAAAAATGGGCCGCGGCTCCGCCCAGATCCGTATTAAACTTCGGGATATCAAAGCCGGACATACCATCGAAAAATCTTTCCAGGCCAGTGAAAAATTTGCCAAGGCGTTCCTGGAAAAACGGCCGGCGCAATTCCTGTATAACGATGGCGACTTGTATCATTTCATGGATAATGAGACTTATGAGCAATTTGCCGTTGACAAATCCCTTGTAGGAGATGCCTTGAATTATCTTAAAGAAAATATGAATCTCGAATTGCTAACGCATAAAGGTGTGACCATAGGCGTTGAAATACCGCTATCCGTAGAGTTGAAAGTTGTCGAAACCGGCCCGGGGTTTAAAGGAAATACGGCCAGCGCCGGGAGCAAACCCGCCAAGATGGAAACCGGGATTACCATTCAGGTACCATTCTTCATCAATACGGGAGATGTCATAAAGGTAGATACCCGGACGGGCACTATCTGGAAAGGGTTAGCTAGTCCATTGCTTAAAGCCGATCTCCACGTTCACACCTTCCACTCTGTGGACTCAAACATGTCCTACGACCAACTTATAGCAGCCTGTCTGCGCAAAGGCATCAACTGCATAGCAGTGTCCGACCACGGCACAACACTGGGCGCCAGAGAATTGAGTAAGATCGCTCCTTTCAAAATCATTATTTCTGAGGAAATATTGACTCCTTATGGTGAGATAATGGGGATGTTTCTGCAAGAGGATATTCCAAATAATATCAGTGTTGAAGAGACTGTCAAGCTTATACGGCAGCAGGGCGGGCTGGTCAATATCCCGCATCCTTACGATAGGGTAAGGCCTTCCGCCTTTCGCAATAAGCTGAGGCTTGAATCGGTGGCTGATCAGGCTGATTTAATCGAAGTCTTCAATGCCAGGAGCTTATTTCCGGGCATTGAGAAGAAAGCGCGTGATCTGGCTGCCAGGCACAATAAAGTTGTTGGTGCCGGCAGTGACGCTCACAGCCCAATCGAGATAGGCTATGTGACTATAGATATGCCGGATTTCGATACCAAGCAAGAATTTCTTGATTCGCTAAGCAAGGCCGAGCTGCACTGCAGAAAATCGAGCCCCTTGATACATCTCATCAGCACTACCGCCAGATTGGGGAAGCAGCATAAAAAATAATCCGGGGTAATCAGGATGCTAAGAGTTGGCTGGTTTTCTACGGCCAGGGGAATGAGCTCACGCAAACTATTGTCAACGGCAGTTGAGAGCATCCGCGGCGGTGTACTAAAAGCCAAAATAGATTTCGTTTTTTGCAGCCGTGAGCCCGGTGAATCCGAACAGACGGATCTTTTTCTTAGCGCAGGTTAAAGGTTACGATATTCCTCTGGTCTGCCTATCCGTCAAACAATTCGCACATAAGGCTTCTCAGACTATTGGCTGTTAAAGGCGAGGGGCTGCCCGACTGGAGGCTGGAATACGACAGGCAGGTGATGAAGAAACTTGCCGTCTATAGTCCGGATATTTGCGTGCTGGCCGGATACATGTTGATCGTCGGTCCTGAAATGTGTGACCGGTTTAAAATGATCAACCTTCACCCGGCGCTGCCCACTGGTCCAAAGGGAACGTGGCAGGAGGTTATCTGGGATTTAATTGCGACCAGGGCTACTGAATCGGGAGTTATGATGCACCTTGTGACGCCTGACCTCGACAGGGGGCCGGTCATTTCATATTGCAAATATAGTATCACAGGGCCGGAATTTAATGACTTGTGGGAATCTGTCGCAAATATTCACGTGGACACCTTAAAGGCAAAGCAGGGAGAAAACAACGAGCTGTTCAAAAAGATCAGGCAGACCGGATTTATTCGTGAAACTCCTTTGATCATCTTGACGCTGAAATCTTTCAGTGAAGGAAAAATTTCTATAGATGGTCATAAACAGTTGCTGGATGCCGGGGGCAAACCAATATCCGGTTATGATCTGACTGACGAGATAAACAGGTCTCTATCTATTGCCTAATGCCCCGCCGGATTGTTAGAAGGCATAATAAAAGGGAGGAAGCTTTAAAGCTTCCTCCCTTTTTCACGTCGCTAGTCCAGATAATAGGTCTGTTATTTCTTTTTAGTGCCTGCAGGCGCCAGTATATCATCAATCAGGCCGTATTCAACCGCCTGCTCGGCGTTGAAATAGATATCCCTGTCGGTATCCTGGCGAATCTTTTCCAGAGACTGTCCCGTATGCTTGGCCAGAATTTTAGCTATCAGTTCATCCAGCCTCTCAAATTCCTTGGCGGCGATTTTGATATCGGTTATCTGTCCCTGCGTTCCCGCCCGGCCCTGATGCATATGGATGGTGGAGCTGGGTAATGCATACCTCTTGCCTTTAGCGCCGGCGCACAGTAAGACTGTTCCCATGCTGTAAGCCGATCCGACGCAAATGGTAGACACATCCGGTTGTATAAGTTGCATGGTGTCGTAGATCGCCAGGCCCGCGGTTACTACGCCTCCGGGTGAATGTATATACAGGCTTATATCCTTCTCCGGATCCTCACGTGCCAGGTACAACAATTGAGCGACTATCAGGTTGGCGATCTGGTCTTCAACCTGAGTGCCCAAAAATATAATCCTCTCCTTAAGTAAGAGCGAATAGATATCCATGGACCTTTCGCCCCTGGCGCTGCTCTCAGTTACCATAGGTATTATGTCAAGCGGTGATCTTTCCATCTTTTTCTCCTTCTTCCGAGTTATCGGTTGTCCCCGTAACTATCTTGGTCAACAAATCCATCGTCTTATTAATTATCATCATTTCTCTGAGCGATTCGCGCGGCTGTGGCAGGCTGAATAGAGCCCTCACATTCTCAGCTTTGCTTTCATCATCCTTTATCATGTTTTCGATCGCTTCTGTCAACTCATCTTCACTAACCTTCACATTCTCCACCTCGCCAATTTTGCTGGTAATCAGAAAGGCCTTGACCCTGTCAGAGGCTGCCGGTTTAAGGTCCTCGCGATGCTGCTCCAGCGTCTTCTTGGAATTGGTCAGGTAATTTTCCAGCCCCTTAACTCCCTCGGCAAAATTCCTGGCTTCTTCATTGATTATGTGGTCTATCTCCTTTTCAACGAGTATAGGAGGAAATTCTATCGTGCTTTGCTCGATCAACTGTGTAACCAGTTTATTCTCGAATTCTTTCTTAAGGTTTTCGTCAGAGCGAGACTGAAGGCCTGCCCGGATTTTATCCTTGAGCTCCTCGAGATTTTCGCTTCCGGCATTCTTGGCGAATTCATCGTTCACTTCCGGCAGTTTCTTTTCCTTTATTTCTTTGACCTTAACTGCGAATGTGTATTCTTTCCCGGCGATTTCTTTTATCTCGTAATCCTCGGGAAAGGTCAATGTGAATTCAGTCTCTGCGTCTTTGGCCAGGCCTACCAGTTTCTCCGCAAAACCGGGGGCGGGGTATTTGGAACCTTCAGTTACTTCGTAGGCGGCATCCTTGCGGTCGAGTATCTGTTCTCCGTTCTTTTTGGCCGTTATATCGCAGGTAATAATGTCACCGAATTGAATGCCACGCTCGACCGGGTCCAACGTACCGAATTGCATCCGCAGTTGCTCGATGACCTGGTTGATTTCGCTGTCCCCGATCTCCTTTTTCTCGATTTCCATTTTTATATCGCGGTAGTTGCCGGGAGTAACGTTCGGTTTTAGGGGGATAATTGCTTTGAATATAACGGGGTCGACCTGAAGAAGTTCGATTTTGGGTTCGGCGACAGCTGCAATGGACTCCTTTTTCAGCGCCTCTTCATAGGCCTCCGGAATGAGATGCTCCAGTGCTTCCTGAAAGATAGCCGTCTTACCTACGTGCTGCTCTACCAGGCTGCTGGGAGCCTTGCCCTTTCTAAATCCAGGCATGGTCACCCTTTTGGCCAGGTGCTCGAGGGCCTCGGCTAAATATTTATCTGTTTCGGCGCCCTCCATTTCAACGTTGAGCGCCATCTGGCAGTTGTCAATTTTTTCGCAGGTTGTTTTCATATACTCGTATCACCTTGAATTATTATAACATTGGGAAATTCGACTTCAAAAAAGACTAGGTTTGGTTCTCCTGTTCGACTACACGCAAATGAAGTTCATCGAGTTGAAGGTCTGATATATGCGAGGGCGCATCCGTCATGACATCGATGGCGGCCTGGTTCTTTGGGAAGGCTATAACGTCTCTAATGGTCTTGCTGCCGGTCAGCAACATGACGAAACGGTCGATTCCGGGAGCTATGCCGCCGTGCGGAGGTGCGCCGTATTCCAATGCTTCCAGGAAACCTCCGAACTTGTCTTCCATTTCCTCCTTTGAGTAGCCAAGTATCCGGAAGATTTTCTCCTGCAGCTCCCTGGTATGTATGCGGATGCTTCCGCTGGAAAGCTCAAAACCGTTGCAAACGATATCATAATGCCGGGCTCTAATTTTAGACAGGTCTGAATCAAGCATAGGGATATCTTCGTCAAATGGAGCCGTAAACATATGATGCATGGAGTACCAGCCTTTTTTTTCATCGTTCCATTCGAAAAGAGGAAAATCCGTTACAAAAAGGAAGGCCATCGAGTTAGCTGGGCAAAGCTGCAACCGTCTGGCCATCTCACGGCGCAGCTCATCCAGAATTTTATGCACGAGGCTCTGAGTCCCGGCGGCTATAAGGATAAGATCGCCGCGTCTGGCTTCGAATAGCTCGAATATTTTAACCAGCTTTTCGGGTCCCAGATGTTTAGCGGCGATCGATTTCACCTGTGCCGATATGTCATCGCCGGCGCCATCCGGCGTCCATGCCATAGAAATCAGGCCTTTAGCGCCAAGGCCCCGGGCTATCTCGGTCAACTCCTCGATCTGCTTGTGCGTATAGTTGGCGCATCCGGGCAGGCAGATGCCTTTTACTACGCCTTTGGACTGAATAGCCGACTTGAATACGACAAACTCACTATCGGAAACAAGGGGTGAGATATCCTTTAATTCCAGCCCATAGCGAATGTCGGGCTTGTCAGTTCCGTAGCGGTTGATAACATCGGCGTAGGACATTCTCGGGAAAGGCTTGATCAGCCGGATATCGGGAGTCAACGTCTCTATCAGAGAAGTGAACAGCTCCTCGCACAGGGTCAAGATATCTTCTTCATTGACAAAGCTCATTTCCAGATCAAGCTGGGTAAATTCAGGCTGGCGATCGGCCCGCTGGTCTTCGTCACGGAAGCACCTGGCAATCTGATAGTATTTCTCCAGGCCGGCGACCATTAAAAGCTGTTTTAGCTGCTGAGGCGATTGGGGCAACGCATAGAATTTACCAGCGTGAACGCGGCTGGGGACGACATAGTCGCGGGCGCCTTCGGGCGTGCTCTTTATCAATATGGGAGTCTCCACCTCGACAAAGCCTTTGGCGTCAAGGAAATCCCGCATAAATTTTATTACCTTGTGCCGGAGTATCATATTGTCCCGCATGCCAGATCGCCTGAGATGCAGGTAGCGGTATTTCAGCAAAAGCGCCTCATCCACATCCACCTCCTCATTGATATAAAAGGGAGGTGTCTTGGACGAGTTATAAATTTGAATGGATTTGGCAAGGACCTCTATTTCGCCGGTAGGCAATTTGGAATTCTCGGTGCCGGACGGTCTTTTAGAGACCTCGCCTACAACCTGGAGGACATACTCATTCCGCAGTTCCGTTGCAACACCATGTGCGTCTTCCGATATCTCCGGATTAAAAACAACTTGGGTTATTCCTTCTTTATCCCGCAGGTCTATGAAAATCAGCCCACCATGGTCACGGCGCCGGTGGACCCAACCTGCCAGGGTAACTGACTGGCCGGTATTAGAAGCGCGTAATTCTCCGCAAGTATGAGTTTTAAGCAAATCGTCCTCCTGGGCATCAAATTATATCTTAATACGATTACGCTGCACAAAATTAGCCGATTTGAAAGGGCTGATTATGAGAAAATAGACAGGTGTAACGGATTATAAACCTTTTGAGTACTTCTCTCTCAGCTTGGGCTTCTCTATTTTTCCAGTAGGATTCCGGGGAACCTTGTCGAAAATAACTTTCCGCGGGACTTTATGTTTGGCAAGGCATTCCTTGCAGAATTCAATCAGTTCGATCTCTGTTATAACAGAGCCGGGTTTGGGATCGATAATGGCGATGGCTATCTCCCCTAACCTGTCATCCGGTATGCCGATAACAGCAACATCATAAATCCCATTATGATTATGTAAAGCATCCTCCACTTCTACCGGGTAGATATTCTCCCCTCCGGTTATAATTACGTCTTTCTTGCGGTCAACAAGATAAATAAAACCATCATCGTCCATGGTTGCCATATCACCCGTATACAGCCATCCTTTCTTTAGAGTTTCGCGAGTTTTTTGCGGGTTCCTGTAATATTCCTTCATTACGCCGTCGCCCTTTACGGCCAGTTCACCGATTTGCTTTTTACCCAGTGCGTTGCCCTGTTCATCCACTATCTTTGCTTCCCAGTTAAAACCGGGTATTCCGATGGCACCCACCTTACTCTCATTCTCCAGTCCCAAGTGGACGCAACCGGGGCCGCTAGATTCGCTTAGCCCGTAATTGGTGTCGTACTGCATATTCGGAAATACCTTTTTCCATTGCTTGACCAGCGCCGGCGGCACAGGCTGTGCGCCGATATGCATCAACCTCCAGCAGCTCAGATCGTAGTCTTCCTTTTTTATCTCGCCCTTTCTCCATCGCCATCAATATATCGTGCGCCCATGGTACCAGCAACCATACTATAGTCCCTCTCTCACTATGCACAGTTTCGAGCACATTTTGGGGGCTCACCTCGCCCAACAGCGTAGCCTTGCCACCCACAATCAGGCTGCCGAACCAGTGCATTTTAGAGCCGGTATGATAAAGTGGCGGGATCAATATGAAGTTATCTTCTTTGGTCTGATGATGGTGTGCATTCTCCGTTATGGCAGCGCATTTTAAATTGCTGTGCGTGAGCAGGATCGGCTTAGGCGTTCCCGTCGTTCCTGAAGTAAAGTACAGGCTGCAACTGTCGTCTTCCTTCAGTTCTATAGCGGGAGCTGTAGCGGAAAAACGGGCAACGGTCGATCGAAATTCCCTCATATAGGCGGGCGCTTTGCCTCCAACCCCAATACAGTTCCTGATATGACGCAGCTTGCTATGAATAGCTTCTATACGGCCATAGAATTCCTCTCCGATAAAGGCGGTTTTGGCGCCGGATATTTCGGCACAGTACTGGAAATCCTGCTCCGTGAACCTGAAGTTCAGCGGTACAACCCAAGCCCCTGTACGTAGAATTCCGAAATAAGCTGTCAGCCAATCAATGGAATTCATCATCCAGTGGATGACCTTATCCCCCTTTTTGACCCCTGAGTCCAGCAGCATATTGGCCACTCTGTTGGACTCTTCATCGAATTCCTTCCAGGTTATCTCCCGGCGATAGTCAAGGCTTGGTTTAATCTCAACCAGGGCGCAATCGTTGGGATAGTTCCTGGCGTTGCGTGCAAGCATTTCAGGTATTGTGATCATCTTTGATCAGTGTAGCCCCTTCTCAAATTTCCAGGACATTATATAACAGGTCAGCCGCCCAGGTAGGCGCTCTTGACCCTTTCGTCTTCATTCAGTTCGCCCGCCAGCCCTTCGAGTACGCATCTCCCCGTTTCCAGTACGTATGCCCGGTCGGCCAGGTTAAGCGCCATGCGGGCATTCTGTTCCACCAAAATAATGCTAATCCCGCTGCGATTTATCTCTTTTATAGTTCTGCCGACCTCTCCGACCATGATGGGCGAAAGTCCCATGCTGGGCTCATCCATCATAATGAGGGTTGGTTTATTCAGAAGTGCGCGTCCTATGGCCAGCATTTGCTGCTCGCCCCCACTGAGACTGCCCGCCATCTGGTTCCTGCGTTCCTTCAGGATAGGGAAATGCTCGAATATGGCTTCAAGCTGGCCTGCTATCTCTTTTTTGTCCTTCCACAGGTAGGCCCCCAACTCCAGGTTTTCCATTACCGATAGAGGGGCCAGGATTTTACGTCCTTCCGGTACATGTGAGATACCCGAGGCGCACGATTTTATATGCAGGCAGTCCCGTTATCTTGCTGCCGCGGAAGTAAGCCGCTCCTGAGCTGAGCGATTTTAACCCGGATATAGCGCGCAAGGTTGTGGTTTTACCCGATCCGTTGGCGCCAATGATGGTCACGATCTCTTTCTCATTTACAATCAGTGACACGTCGGTCAAAACTCGAGTTTTACCGTAGTGGACCGTTAAATTCTTAACTTCCAGTAACGTCATTATGTCAGATCACCTGCTTTCCAAGGTAAGCCTCGATAACCTGTTCATCTTTTCGTATTCCCGATGGAGTGTTTTCTGCAATTTTTACGCCCAGGCTCAAGACGACTATCCTGTCGCAAAGGCTCATGACAGCTTTCATGTCGTGTTCTACGATAAGAACGGTTACACCTTTGTCGCGTATCCTTCTTAATTTTATCAACCATCTCCATGGTTTCCGTCGGGTTCATTCCAGTAACCGGTTCGTCAAGCAGCAACAACTTGGGCTCAGTAGCGAGCGCCAGTGCGATCGCCAGTGCACGCTGATGTCCGTGAGGTAAATTGGCGGCAAGTTCGCCGCTTAAAGAGGATAGCCCCATGAAGTCGATGATCTCAATTGCTTTCTTCTCCTTATCGGCTTCCTCGCTGTTTGCGTCCGGCGTATGCAGGAAAGCTTTCCACAACGGTTCAGTATAATGCCGATGGAACCCGCTTAAAACATTTTCAAAAACCGTTTCCTGCATAAAAAGAGTCGGCTCCTGAAAGATCCTGGCTACACCTTTTTGTGCAATCTCATCAATTCGCAGACCTGTTATTTGTTCGCCGTTAAACAATATTTTGCCTTTGTTGGGAACGATAAACCCGCTGATAATATTGAAAAGCGTGCTTTTGCCGGCGCCATTCGGGCCTATCAGGCCGAGTATTTCGCCCTGGCGCACATCAAGCGACAGATCGCGTATGGCAACCAGCCCCCCGAAAATCTTCGTTATGTTCCTGACCTCTAACAGATCCATCTTTATCCCTCGTTGACCCCCGGCTTTCTATCTTTCTGGAACCACGATTTGATCGTCTTGATCCCCCCTCCTCCATTCCTTCCGTTGGATTTCGCGGCGTTGACTAGCGTCCCCAATATGCCACCCTGGAAGAACAGGATTACCAATAATAATAAGACTCCTGTAACAATAGGTTCGTACTCCTTAACTTGACGGAGATATTCGGGAACAAACGTCATGATAACAGCGCCCACAGCCGGCCCCATTATGTAGAATTCGAGTCCGCCGAGAACAGCATAAAGCTGAATGTAGATCGAACTCCATCCGCCAAAGGTATCGGGCGTGATGCTTTGAAAATAATGAGCGTAAAAGCTTCCCGCAGCGGCGGCTGTAGTCGAAGCGATGGTAAAGGCCAGCAGCCGGTATTTATACTGATTGATGCCCAATGTACCGGCCAGGTTAGGGCTCAGTTTAATGGCCTTCCAGGCCCTGCCTATATGTGATGTATATAAGGCATAATAAGCCACTATTATCAGCAGAAGAATAACCAGTATAAGATAATAGAATGAAATCTTACTATCGAACTGAATGGGGCCCAGCGGCGTCGGCTTGGGTATGCCGATGATCCCTCCCCATCCCCCGAGGAACTCGATTTGTCCGGCCGCTGTCACTATGGCACTTGCGAAAATCAGGGTGATGATAACGAAGGCAATTCCTCCGTTCCTCACGAAGATAGCACCGATACCCAGGGCCATTATGCCTGCCATTACTATTGTCAAAGGAAACGTCAGCCAGAAGGACATGCCCGCATGCACAGCCAGGGTCGCCGAAATATATGCCCCAACCGCATAGAAAGAAGCGGCGCCGAGGCTTATCAGACCTGTGCTAAAAAGCATGCTGAATGACATACCCAGGATAGTCCCGATGCAGGCCATAATCAGCAGATGCTTGATATAGTCGTTGTTAATAAACAAGGGCAGAGCGGCCAGCGCCAGGATGAGGATCAGCGCCCCTGCCAGCTTCGTGTGAACCGGCTTCCAGCTAGTCAGCAGCTTCACCGAGCAGGCCTCCCGGTCTAAAACTAAGTATGGCGATTACCAGTAAAAATACGTAAAGCTCGGCTATACCTCCCAGAAACTGGAAACCGAAGCTTAAAGCGAGACCTACCAGCAGCCCTCCGAGAATGGTACCCTTGTAGCTACCTATGCCACCAACGAGCAAAACCAGCAAAGACAGGAATATTACGTTTTCTCCCATGTCTGGGGTCACTGAAAAAAGCGGGGCAATGATGCCGCCTGCGATGCCGGCCAGTGCGCTACCCAGTGCGAAACAAAATACCAGTATCCACATAGTATTAATGCCGGCCAGGGTTACTGCTTCCGGATCGTAACTGATGGCCCTCAATATTTTCCCCAGCGTCGTTTTATACATAAGGAAGTACAGCAAAAGGCAAATAGCTACTGCCGTCAGGATGACTATTACACGCATAAGGGAAATCCGGACATCCAGGATATCTATAATCTGGGGGAAGGGAGTCCTCACACCTCTTTCTTCCGTCCCGAACAGCAGTAGTGTCCCCTGCTGCAATATCATCATCAAACCGACCGACGCCATGGCGCTCAATAGCAGCCGGTAAGAAAATGTTGTGGTGACGTTGAATCTCTGCCTGACAACGTGAAAGATACTCATGTAGCAGATAGCACCGATCAGGCCAAGAGCAAGTCCGGCAAATATGAGGGAGACAACGAAGTCCATATGAAGCATCTGAAAGAGGAAAAACAGCACATAGGCGCCCAGCATATAGAACTGGCCGTGGGCGAAATTCAATATTTTGGTGCCTCTTATGATAATATCCAGGCCGAGCACCATAAGTACGTAAACCGAGCCTAGCGAAAGTGCATTTAAAAGTAGCTGAACAAATAAACCCGGAGTCACAACTATTCCTTTCCATCAAGAGGTAGAAGTCACTGCAATATTACAGTGACTTCTACCGTTTTGGCTAGTTACCAGTATAGAAACCAGTTCTGCTATTAAGTATTCAACTGTTATAGCGGAACTACTGCCATACACCGCCGAAGGCGCTCTGATTGGCCTTCAGCGCATCGTCCGCTGAAACAGTGCCCAGGTATTGGTATGCGCCATTCTTGAAAATGCCGAAATCCAATGAGGCGCAAGTATCACAGAAATTGTTGTTGTTGAAGTCCGGCCTTTTTACCAGCATGGCGGTGCCATTGGGGCTCTGCCACTGCAAGCCATTTTTCGCAAGATATGCGCTGACTACCTCGGGATCGATACTGTCGGCCTTCTGGACTGCATTAACGAAGGCGTAAAAAGCCGGGATCCAGGTAAGGCTGACGGTCGACCACGAGCCGTATTTTGCCGTCCAGTCCTGTTTATATTGTGCAGCCATCGCAGTGGGGTTCGGTATCTCGGTCGATGGTAGTATGGAAATAAGTCCCTCCATAGATTCCGGTGGGGTCACCTGAAGTACTTCAGACATGCTGGGTGGCATGGGACTTACATGCGCGCCTTTGAATCCGGCTTCATACAAAGCCTTGAACTGAAGTCCAAATTGGGTTCCAGCCACAGCACCCGGATAATCCATAATGTCGGGTTTTTCTGCAACGATTTTGGTAGCGAAAGGAGCAAAATCCTGTGTGCTGCGCGGATAGAAAACGTTATCCAGTACGGTGAATCCAAGGGCAGTGGCGATTTTAGCATTGTCGCTCGCCAGACCTTTGCCGGTCTCATCGTCCGGAGACAGGTTTATCATGGTCTTAGCATTCGGGAAAGCAGTTTTTAGCAATGGGAATAACGGAGCAAGGTTGGTCCTCCATGTTGCAGTACCGAACGTATATTTGTTTGCGGGATCGATAATTTTAGAGGAAGCTCCTCCGCAGAGTACCATAACCTTGGCAGGTTCAGTAACGGCCAGGCCCGCGACGATCGGTGCAGAGCCTACCTGGCAGATGATAAATTTAACTTTATCTTCGTTGACCAGTCTCTCAACTGCCGCCCGTCCGCCGTCAGCGGTATATTTGTCATCATAGATAATTAGATTGATGTTGTATTTTTGACCTTGAACGGTTAATCCGCCCGCTGCATTGAACGCAGGCACGATCATTTCCAGTGCCTTTTTCGTGTCCATGCCCAGGCTGTTATCGAACGGGAGTGTGCACCCCACATTGAGGGTTTTAACTTCCGTCGACACCGCTGGCTGCTGGTTAGTCGGACTGCAAGCTACCAGGATCGAAGATGCAAGGATGCATGCAACGACTGCAAGAATAAGGACCGCCCTTTTCATAGATATACCTCCCTTTATTAAATAATTAGTAGTAAATTGGAAATGCCAGTATTATTGGATTATTTTTGGTAGGTTACGTGACTCCAGAGTCGCCGTGGGGATGCGGCAACCGGCCCAGAGTCACCTTCGGTAGATATACTTATTTGCGTGCATCTAAACTGGCGTTCTGTAAAATTTGATATTGAACTTTTTCAGTATATTATATTACCTTAGAATTGTGCAACTATGTCAAGTTAACGGATTTAAAATATTAATGTTAAAATATCGGCAAAGTTAAGCAGGCACTGTGCAGGTGGGGGTTCCAGTCAAACGTAGAACAGGCTCGAATTAATTTATGAGGAGGTGGCTATGGCTATATATTTGTTACTTTCAACTCTGACAGGCGAGGGCAGGAAGGCTATAGAGGAATATCCGGAGAAATTAAAGGAATTGAACAAGGAAGTCGAATACATGGGTGTGAAAATCATTGCTCAGTATGCGCTACTGGGACAATATGACTTCGTCAATATCGTGGAAGCGCCCAGCAATGAAAAGGCCGCAGAGCTCGCCATCCATCTTTCCGCCGGGGGCTTGCAGAGCCTGACACTGGCTGCAATCCCGCTGGATAAACTTATTGAGACCCTTAAAAAGAAACCTCAAGTATTTTAATTGGCAATTAAATTGAATTTACCCGGTAAACCTTATTATAATTGTGCTTCTGGTGCACTGGCTCTATAAATAACTGGTTTCGTGATGAATAAAAGCCGTAAACTACTCTCCGGAAATGAAGCCATAGCTCTTGGCGCTTACCATGCGGGCGTGCTCGTCGCAACGGCCTATCCCGGCACACCCAGCACCGAAATACTGGAAAACATATCCAACATACAAGGATATCTACGCCGAATGGTCTACCAATGAAAAGGTAGCCATGGAGGTCGGGCTTGGCGCTTCATACGCCGGAGTCAGGACCCTTGTCTCCATGAAGCATGTGGGACTAAATGTTGCCGCCGATCCGTTCATGGCCGCAGCTACCACGGGCATCCATGGCGGACTGGTAGTCATCTCTGCCGACGATCCGGGAATACACAGCTCCCAGGGCGAGCAGGACAACCGCCATTTTGCCAAACTGGCCAGGGTGCCGATGCTGGAGCCTGCCGACAGCCAGGAAGCCTACGATTTTATTGAAATTGCTTTTGACATAAGTGAAAAATATGACACGCCGGTCCTTTTCAGGATTACCACACGCGTAGCCCACTCCAAATCAGTGGTAGAGGTCGACGAGCAGCGGATCAGAAAAGATAGGACCAAACGTTTCCATCATGACGTGAGAAATATGTAATGCTGCCAACCAACGCCCGTAATCGTGTGCCTAACATGCACAAAAGGATTGTGGAATTAACGGAATATGCCGAAACCACTCCGCATTAACCAGATAATCCATGGGAATGGCAGGACGGGGATAGTATCGAGCGGCGTCGGCTACGAATATGCCAGGGAAGTCTTTCAGAAGCCTCCTTCCTGAAATTGGGTATGACCTATCCTTTGCCTCCCGGCCTCGTGCAAAAGTTCGCCGGAAAGGTAAAAAATCTTTTTGTAGTTGAGGAGCTGGACCCGTTCCTGGAAGAAAACATCAAGATCCTGGGAATCCATGTAGAAGGCAAGAAACATCTGCCTCGCTTTGGCGAGCTTGAACAAGGCAGCCGTCCACCATGCTGCAGTGCAGGCAGGGCTGGCGGAGCTGCCAACCGACCAGAAGAAGTCAGCACTAGTCAAGAACCTGCCCGGCAGGCCGCCGCTGCTTTGCCCGGGCTGCCCGCATTCGGGCGCGTTTTTTGTATTGAGCACAATCGGGCAGCGGGCGAAAATATGGATGCCGAGCGGAAGAATCTGAAAAAGAATCTAAGACTGATAATTACCGGGGATATCGGCTGCTACACGCTGGCAACTTATCCCCCGTTGCGTGCCATGGACACCACCGCCTGTATGGGCGCCAGCATCGGACAGGCCATTGGGCTTGAAAAGGCCGGGGTCAGCAGCAGGATCGTCGCTGTTATAGGGGATTCGACGTTCATGCATTCCGGCATAACAGGCATTGTCGACGCCGTTTACAACGACGCGAAAATTACGGTAATCATTCTGGACAATGGTACCACAGCCATGACCGGCCATCAGGACCATCCCGGCTCCGGCATATCGGCGCAGGGCAAGGTCACTAAGAAAGTCGAAATAGAAAAATTGGTGCGCGGCGCAGGAGTTAAGGATGTCCAGGTCGTCAACTCTTTCAACATCAAAGAAGTCAGAGGCGCTATAAGGTCGGCGCTGGACAGTCCATCTCTGGCGGTAGTCATTGTTAGAGGAAAATGTGCTGTCGTAAACAGGGTGCGCAAGAATCCCAGGCAGATAGATCTGGACAAGTGCAACGATTGCGGCGTATGCGTGATGATAGGCTGCCAGGCTATTCAAAAGCGTAATGACAAGCTGTATATCGACTCAACCATCTGCATGGGAGGCGAATGCACGATTTGCGAGCAATTATGCCCCAAGCATGCAATCGGACCGTTCATACAAAAACCGGCGGGTGATTAATTTGGATTCCACTAAGCAAGATATTTTAATGGTGGGCGTCGGCGGGCAGGGTATCATCCTGGCCAGCGACATACTGGGCGAGGCGGCATTATCCAGGGGCCTGGACGTAAAAAAGACAGATACCCTGGGCATGGCGCAGCGCGGAGGGAGTGTGACCAGCCATCTGCGCATCGGCCAAAAAGTCTGGTCGCCTTTAATCAGCCCGGCCGAGGCCGACATCTTACTCGCATTTGAGAAGCTTGAAGCGGCACGGTGGGTAAATTACCTGAAACCGGACGGGCTGGCCATCATCAATAATCTCGCTATCCCGCCTCTTTCAATCTCCCTGGGTACGCAGAAATATCCAGAAGACAATGAAATTCTCGATTCTTTCAGGCAGAGGACGAAAAGGATATATTTTATCGACGGTTCGGCAGAGGTAGCCGGTCTGGGAGATACCAGGACCCTGAACATATACATGCTCGGTTTTCTATCAACATTCCTTCCCATGGACATTGACCTGCCCGGCTGGAAAAGCTGCCTGGAGAAACAGTTATCTCCCAAAATCCTCAATATTAATCTGAGGGCCTTCGAAAGGGGTCGTGAGGGGGCAACAAGTGTCGATCTCTGACAATGTACGCAAAAGGATGGCAGAGGGCTCCTGGACGAGGCGCATGTTCGAAGAGGCCGCCATGCTGAAGAAGAAGCATGGTGAACACAATGTTTTCGACCTTTCGCTGGGAAATCCGATCGTAGAACCACCCGCGGAATTCAAACATGCCTTGAAACGACTCATTGAGAATCCTCTGCCCGGTATGCACCGCTACATGGAAAACGCCGGGTATCAGGAGACACGTGAAGCAGTAGCCAGGCAGGTATCACTGGAAAGCGGAATTACTCTCGGCGGCCACGACATAGTCATGACCGTAGGAGCCGCAGGAGCAATCAACGTAATACTGAAAACGGTGCTGAATGCGGGGGAGGAGGTCATAGTATTTGCTCCGTATTTCATGGAATACGATAACTATATCGATAATCACCAGGGCAAGACTGTGGTAGTCAAAACCGGTGCCGCTTTCCTGCCGGACTTTGATGATTTGAGGAAGAATATCAGCAAAAATACCAAGGCGGTCATCATCAATTCACCCAACAACCCCACGGGCGTTGTCTATAGTGAAACTTTAATCAAGGAAATGGCGGAGGTGCTTGCCGAAAAGGAAAAACAATATGGCACTTCTATTTACCTGATCAGCGATGAGGCTTACAGCAGCCTTATTTACGATGGGATCAAGTATGTACCCGCCTTAAAAATGTACCACCGCAGCCTGATAGCGACCTCTCATTCCAAAGACCTGGCTTTACCCGGCGAGCGAATAGGTTATATTGCGATAAACCCGGATATTGAGAACAAAAGCGAACTGGTGAGCGGCTTGATTTTTTCCAACCGCATACTGGGATTCGTTAATGCTCCCGCCCTTATGCAAAACCTCATCCGGCACCTCCAGGATATCACCGTATCAATCCCGGAGTATCAGGAAAAGAGGGATTTCCTGTATAATAGCCTCACTGAAATGGGATACAAGCTTGTAAAACCCCAGGGCGCCTTCTATATGTTTCCCAAGACGCCTATCGAAAACGATATCGAGTTTGTTCACGAGTTACAGAAATTTAACGTTTTAACCGTCCCCGGGCGTGGATTCGGCACCCCCGGTTATTTCCGCATTTCATATTGTGTCACTCATCAGACCCTCGAGGGCTCTCTCTTCGGCTTTAAAAAGGCCGCCGAGCAGTTTAGACTCTATTAGCTTGGGCGGTTTATTTCTACGAATCGCCCTCCTCATGTAAATTTACATGAAAAACGCGCACACGATTCCACAATTGATACAGGATAACTACCGCAAATGGGGTGGGCAGACGGCCATGTGTGTGAAAAAGCGCGGCATCTGGCATAAATACAACTGGACTGATTATTTCGATACCGTAAAATACTTCTCGCTGGGTTTGATTGGCATAGGACTGAACAGAGGTGATATCGCCTGTATCATCGGCGATAACGAGCCGGAATGGTTCTGGGGCGAATTTGCAGTACAGGCGGCTGGCGGCATAGCAACCGGTGCTTTTGTGGATTCCATCTCCTCCGAGCTTAAATATATCGTCAGCCATTCCGGCGCAAAATTTGCCATAGTAAACGACCAGGAGCAGGCGGATAAATTTCTTGAGATTTCTGACGGGCTTCCGGCTCTGCAAAAAATCATTTATTGGGATGCCAAGGGGTTGAATAATTATGATCACCCCATGCTTATCAGCTTCGAGACTGTCAGAGAGCAGGGTAAAGCATTCGACTGCGCCCACCCCGGACTATTCGAGAGAAATCTTGACCAGGGCCAACCCGACGATACAGCCTTCATTTATTACACATCCGGCACGACCGGCCTGCCCAAAGGCGCAATTCTCACACATCGAGCTTTAATTCAGACTGCCCGGGGATTTGCGAGCGTTTACCCTCTATTCAAGGACGATGATCTGGTCTCTAATTTCCCTGCCGCATGGGTGGGAGACAGCTATTTTGCTACCATCCCTCACATCCTTACCGGGGCCCGCCTGAATTTTGCTGAAGAGCCTGAGACTATTGCCGAGGATACTCGTGAGGTAGGTCCCGATTTTGCTATTTATGGGCCTAGACAGTGGGAAGGCCTCGTAAGTGAGATTCAGGTCAAGATGACGGACGCACATCCGCTCAAGAAATTCTTTTATCACATGCTGTTGCCTGTCGGCTATAAAATTGCCGATTTTAACTTTCAAAATAAAAAAGCCGATGCTTTCTGGAACAGCTTACACCTGGCGGCATATTATTTGCTGTTCAGGCCCCTCAAGGACAGGCTCGGTTTGAGCAAGGTGAGATTTGCGGTCACCGGCAGCTCAGTGTTGAGCCTGGATACGTTTAGACTTATCCATGCCATCGGGATTGAATTGAGGCAAACTTACGCCAGCACGGAAGCAGGGTTCATTTCATCGCATACCAAGGGCGAGATCGATTTTCAGAGCGTCGGCCGTCCGGCCCTGGATGTCGAGGTGCGAATTGCCCGGGATGGAGAATTGCTCGTGCGGAGCGATTGCCTCTTCAAAGAATATTTGAATGAGCCGGAGAAGACCGGCGCGGTCAAGATCAAGGGCTGGTGCCATACCGGCGACGCGGTCAATATAAATGAGAGTGGTCACCTGATCTTCCTGGACCGCGTGGAGCATATGGGCACTCTTGTGACCGGGGCCAGATATGCGCCGCAATATATTGAAGGCCGCTTGAGGTTCAGCCCTTATATAAAAGACGCCATGGTTATCGGCGGCAAGGATAAATCTTTCGTCGCCGCCATGATTAATATCGATTTCGCTATGGTCGGCAAATGGGCCGAGCGCAAAGGTATTACCTATACCACGTTTGTCGACCTTTCGCAGAAGGAGGAAGTGGCCAATCTGATCAAAAAAGACCTGACCCGCGTAAACAGCTACCTGCCTGATTTATCAAGGGTCAAGAGATATATGCTCATGCACAAGGAATTTGATCCCGACGAAGCGGAACTGACCAGGACGCGAAAGCTGCGCCGGGAATTCATGCAAATGAGGTATAAGCCTCTGATCGATGCCATCTATTCAGGGGAAAACAGCCTGAATGTTGATGCTTCCGTAACTTACCGTGACGGGCGTAAGGGGGTGGTATCCACAGGCATCAGAATATGGGACCTCTAACGTAAAGAAGATGGATATACTGATTCAAAATATCATAACCGGCATTGCCACGGGAATGGTATATGCTCTGATAGCGCTTGGTTTTGCGCTCATTTGGAAGTCCAGCCGGGTTGCCAACCTGGCCCTTGGACAACTGGTGCTGATATCTTCCTGGTTTACCTATAGCATGCTGGTCCAATTCAAATTTCCCTTCTGGCTCGGGATGATATTGACCATCGTCTTTGCCATATTGCTGGGCTGGCTGATCGAAAGGCTAGCACTTCGTCCGCTGATCGGGCAGCCAATACTTTCGCTGATTGCCATCACACTTGGACTGGCCTATTTCCTCGAAGGGTTCAGCGCGTTTATCTGGCCGCAGGGCCAGGCTAATCTGCCCAAGATCTTCCCTCAGACGTCTATCCAGATAGGACCTGCCATGATTCAGCAGGAGTTATTATGGGCTGCAGCCATCTCACTGGTCCTATTTATTTTATTGTCTGTCTTTTTTAAGTACCACCGTATGGGAATCGCCATGCGGGCTACGGCGGATGATCAGTTGGCCGTTCAAGCCTGCGCAGTACCGGTAAATCGTGTTTTTTCTATATCCTGGATTTTTGCCTGTGTAGTGGCAGCTATCGGCGGAGTCTTGATTTCCAGTATAGCTGCCATCAACTACGGTCTCGTCGAGACCGGCTTCAAATCATTTTCGGTGGTGATCCTGGGTGGTATGGAATCGTTTCTGGGCTGCGTTGTCGCAGGCCCCATCATCGGACTCTGCGAAACGTTCGGTGGTTCGCAGTTTGGCTCAAGCATAAAAGAACTGATACCTTTCATTATCATTGTGATAGTGATCATGATCAAGCCCTTTGGACTATTCGGCGAAGAGAGGATTGAGAGGATTTAATCATGAGTCTGCCCTGCGGTATACGTAACTTCACATATCATACCGATATAGCCATTATCAGGACGAAAACTCAATGGGTGTTGTTTATATTATTTATGTTGGCGCTGATCGCTTTACCTCTTTATTTACCCATTTCCTTGTTTGATACGGTTAATTCCATCGGTATTTTACTGATTGCCGTGGTGGGTCTAAATATCCTGATGGGGTATTGCGGCCAGCTCTCCCTCGGACATGCTGGATTCATGGCAGTGGGCGCCTTTACTTCAGCCATATTGACCGCAAATCTGCATCTGCCTTTTTTATTGGCTCTTATTATTTCAGGCTTATCGGCAGGTCTGATCGGCTTGATATTCGGCATCCCGTCTCTGCGCGTTAAAGGTTTTTACCTGGCTATAGCCACCATTGCAGCCCAATTTATTATTATCTGGATCCTGCAAAATTGGACTGATTTTACACGCGGGTCCAACGGCCTCGATGTTTTGCCTGCATCGATATTTAATTTCCAGTTTGACAGCGAGTCAAAGCAGTTCTACCTGATATTTTCAATTGCGGCTCTAAGCGTGCTGTTCGCTACCAATTTAGCCAGGAGCAGGATCGGCCGCGCCTTCATTGCCATCCGGGACAATGACCTGGCGGCCGAGGTTATGGGCATAAATGTATTCAGCTACAAGCTTCTGGCTTTCTTCCTGGGATGCTTTCTAGCCGGCATTGCGGGGTCTCTGTATGCGCAATACAAAGGCCACATTTCTTACGAAGACTTCACTTTCCAGCAATCAATACTCTATATCGGCATGCTGATAGTCGGAGGCCTCGGGAGCTCGTTGGGGCCCATACTGGGCACGGTTCTTATAGAGACGCTGCAAAAGTCATTAACTAACTGGGTAGCTCCCTGGCTCGAGCATACATTGACTTTCATGCCAACCGGCTTTTCTTCGGGCCTCAATCTCATGATCTTCGGACTGGCCATTATCCTGATCCTTATATTTGAGCCAAGGGGCCTATCACATTTATGGTCATTGTTTAAGGCTTCATACAGGATGTGGCCATTCTCATATTGACGTTTATGCACATCTATTGAGTTTGATATAATGAGCACCTTATTTTCAAAATTTTAGTGAGGAGGTTTAAATGAAGAAGTCCAGGCTAGTTATGGCAGTCACAATGTTGGTCTTGGTGACAACTCTGTTTACACTGGCGTCAGCATGCACGACACAACCCGCGGCTCAACAGACCATCAAACTGGGGCTCAGCATCCCTCTGACGGGACCTGCAGCCGAAAAAGGCGCCCCCATAGGGCAGGGTCAGCTCGATGCTTTCAAGTATATTAATAACGAGCTGGGTGGGGTGGCCGGGTATAAAATCGATCCGGACTGGTATGATACCAACTACGATTCGCAAAAGGCCACTGACATCGCCAAGAAACTTATGAGCGATGGCTGCTTGTTTTTCACCGTCGTAGCTTCCAAAGATATGAGCTCTTCACAGGTAATCGCCAACCGTGCGGATTTCCCGGGCATGGTTGTATTCAGCTCACCGTCGAACACCCATCCTCCCGCGCACATCTACGCTCAGCTTCCGGACTATGGTGATGATTGGACTGCGTTCACAAAATACTATATGCAGAATATATGGAAGGGGTCCGGCAAGCCCAAGATGGCGCTTGAATTGCTCAATAATTCGACAGGCTTCGGCGTCAGAGACGCGGCAAGGGCCATGGCCGACCAGCTTGGTGTGGAGATAGTCGATACCGAGCAACACTCAGCGACGACCATATCCGAGACCGATGCACTGAATAGGATCAAGGCTAAAAATCCGGACATCCTTTTCATTTCGAGCACGCCTGCTCCTACGGCCATAATCCTTAAGAATGCACGTGACCTCGGTATGATCCCGGGCATGACGGTAGCCTGCGCTCACGCAAGCTTCACCAAGGCCCTCATCGATGCGGCAGGCGCAGATGTGGCACAGGGCGTCTACGGCGTCTACCCCACGGTCAACTTTGGAGATAATGTCACCGGCATGGCCAAGTTGCTGGAATACTGCAAGGCCAACCATCCGGAATATACCGGCAATAATGACTACGTAGCCGGCTGGGCAGCCAGCCTGATCAATGCAGAGATTTTAAGACAGGCCATACAAAATTCCAACGTTACCGATCTGTTGAAAGGCGATGCTACTTCATGGCAACTGGCCGAGACCAACGGCTTCCTGAAAGTCAAGGGATATGACGTACAGGGATTGCAAGGGCCGGTAGATTTTTCCAACCCGCTGGACAAACGCGGCTCCAAGTCGGTGAAAATATTCCAGATACAGGATGGGCAGATGGTTGCCCTTACCGATTGGGTCGATGCTCCCCTTATTCAATATGAAAACTTAGACTGGTTTGGTAAATAGAACTTAATCCAGGTGAAATGCTAAAACTCAACAACGTTGAGGTATCGTACCTCAATGTAGTAAAGGTGTTACACGGCATCTCCATCACCATTGAGGACGGTGTCGTTGTCGCCCTACTCGGAGCGAACGGGGCCGGAAAGACGACTACTTTAAAAGCGATTTCCGGCCTCCTTCGCATTGAAGAGGGCGAGATCAACGATGGTACCATCGAATGGGACGGAGTTCGGATAGACAAGAAAAACGCCGTCGCTATAGGTAAGCTGGGCATTGTGCAGGCCCTGGAGGGAAGACGGGTTTTTGAACATCTGAACACGGAGGAAAACCTTCTGGTCGGGGCCTACAGCCGTTCCAACATGAAAGATGTAAAGGCTGACCTTCGCATGGTTTACTCCTATTTCCCGCGACTGGAAAGCCTCAAACATAATATTGCGGGTTATCTTTCCGGCGGTGAACAGCAGATGCTGGTAATTGGAAGGGCCATGATGGCTGCACCCAAGCTGATGATGCTCGATGAACCCTCGCTCGGCCTGGCGCCCATGATAGTCGAACAAATCTACGATATAATCAAGAAATTCAACCTGGATAGAAAGACCGCAATTTTACTCGTAGAGCAAAACGTGCGGGTGGCTTTGAATACAGCTCACTATGGCTACGTAATGGAGAACGGACGTGTGGTGCTGGACGGCTCAGCGGACTACTTGAAGGGCCGTGAGGATGTGAAGGAATTCTATATGGGAATCTCGGCTTCCGGCGAGAAAAAAAGCTACAAGGACGTCAAACATTATAAACGTCGAAAAAGGTGGCTCTGACGGGGTAATCCCTCTTATTTCTCGCCCAGATATGCCGCTATCACTTCGGGGTTCTGCGATATTTCTTCAGGAGTACCCTCGGCTATTTTACGTCCGAAATCCAGCACAATAATCCGGTCGGCAAGGTCCATAACAACCCCCATGTCATGCTCGATAAGCACGATGGATTCGACGCCGTCCCGCAATACCGGGGTTGCCGGATAAGTCTCTCCCTGCCCCTCGAAAATATCATAGATGAAGCGCACTATATCTTCTTTTTCCTCCAGGTTCATCCCAGCCATCGGCTCATCCAAGAGAAGCACCTTCGGTTCCAGTGCCAGCGCCCGGCCTAATTCCACGCGCTTCCTGAGTCCGTAAGGCAGGGATCCGACGATGCTTTTTCTTATTTGCTCGATCTCAAGGAAATCTATGATATCTTCAACGGTTTTACGGTGCTCCAATTCTTCCTTTTGCGCCGGTCCGAAATACAAGAAGGTGCTTAAGATATTCTGCTTCATCAGTACATGCCTGGCCGCCATGATATTATCCAGGGTACTGAGCCCGGAATATAGCTCTATATTCTGAAAGGTGCGTGCAATCCCCAGTCTTGCGATTTTATCGGAACGCACGCCGTTGATCTTTTTACTATTGAATAAAATCTCGCCCTTCTGCGGTTTGTAGAAGCCGTTAATGCAATTCAACAGGCAGGTCTTACCCGCCCCGTTCGGCCCGATGATTGCCAGTATCTCGTTCTTCTTTATCTCGAGGTTAATATCCGTCAGAGCCCTGACGCCGCCAAACCATAGTGAAAGGTCTTTGATATTTAAAGCCAGTTCTTTTCCATTCATAGACGCAATACCGGAGCATGAAATTTTATGTTACCACCAAAGGAATATTATTGAAAGTCTTCCACCCCTTTTCTGCGTTTGGCCTCAACGCTCCTGATTTTTTGTTCGATCCTCCTGTCCTCGTCCGATGTCTTATAAGCGGCAAGGAACTTGTCACGGAAAGTGGAAAACTTACCCTCTTTTATTGATCCGCGTATATCGGATAGCAGGCTATCCATAAAAAAGAGGTTGTGGATAGTGGCCAGCCGGTAGGCTAGCAGCTCCTCACACTTGAAAAGGTGGTGTATATAGGCCTGAGTGAAGTTGCGACAGGTAAAGCACCCGCACGATTCCTCGATAGGTTCGAATTTATCACTGAAGACAGCATGTTTTATATTTTTCCTTCCGGCGCGTGTATAGAGGGCGCCGTTGCGCGCCACCCGCGTTGGCAAAGCGCTGTCGAATATATCGATACCCTTCCCTACTCCGGCGACTATATCTTCAGGAGACCCTGCTCCCATGAGGTAGCGCGGCTTATTATGCGGCATTGATTCTGTGGTGCGGTCTACCGTCTCCCACATGGATGATTTGGTTTCACCCAGGCTCAGCCCGCCGATTGCGTAGCCGGGAAAATCTATACCGGTAATTTGCTCAGCCGATAATTTTCTAAGTTCAGTGCTAAGGCCGCCCTGAATAATTCCAAAGAGTAGTTGCCCGTTATCTGCATGCGCCCGGAAGCACCTGCCGGCCCATTCGGTGGTATAGGCAACGGCTGCGGTCAACAGGTCTTTCCGGGCCGTACTCTCCGGGCAAACGTCCAGCGCCATTATGATATCTGCACCCAGTTTCTCCTGTAATGAGACGGCATATTCCGGGGAGATATGATGCTCGCTGCCATCGATATGCGATCGGAAGACGACGCCGTCGGTCGTAATTTTGCGGAAAGAAGACAGGCTGAATATCTGATATCCACCGCTGTCGGTCAAGATAGGCTTGTCCCATGACATGAATTTATGCAGTCCACCTGCCTTTTCTATAATTTCAATTCCAGGACGTAAATAAAGGTGGTAGGCATTACAAAGTATCATCTTTATGCCTATTTCTTCGAGGTCCCCTGGAGTAAGGGCCCTGACAGTAGCCTGGCTTCCTACAGGTAGGAATATGGGGGTCTGCACTTTTCCATGCAGCATTTCCAGTTCAGCAAGCCTGGCCCTGGACTCTGTACAGGTGACTTGTAACTGAAATATGCGGTTCGACATAGTTCAATCGCAGTTGTTGGTGCTAGAACCTGTTCCAGTATCGGATATATTTATTAAGGGCGCCGGCGGCCTCAGACATATTTTCGAAAACAGGCACTCCGGCATCTACCAATACAGGCCTCTGCTCGGATATAGCTTTCCAGCGCACATTTTCCAAATCTCTGTATCCCGCTTTCCCTGTGTTTACGATGGCAACAACGGGTTTCTTTCCTTGTTTGGAACAATTTATTATGTTATCCACTTCCATCTTTATAATTCCGACCCACCAGTCATCCGCCATGGGATTATCGTCCGAGACCTGGATAACCAGGAAATCGAAGTCAGGACTTTCGATAAACAGGCGGGGTATTTCAAGCGCCTTCATGGCGCTGTCGCCCCAGACAGAAAAATCGACCGGGTTGCTGACCCAATCCCATAGTTCCGGCACTATCTCCCGCAATTGTCTGCGCATATCATCGGAAAAAGGAGGTAGAGTCAGCCCGTACTCCTCGGCAACATCAGCCGCCATAACATTTTTACCCCCTCCACCACCCATCACACCAATTCTACCGCCCCTGATCGGAGGCAGGCAATTAAACAGGGTCAGCATATCGATCATCTCATCTACATCCTTGACCTCGACGACACCGGTCTGTTGAAACGCAGTGCGCCAGAGGTCCAGAGAACCCGCCAGAGCTGCAGTGTGTGACATAACAGCCCTGGTTCCGGCTTTGCCCTTGCCGCCTTTAATGGCAATTACCGGTTTCACTGCCGCCGCCCGTTTCAGGGAGCGCATCAATTTCCGGCCGTCTTTAACCCCCTCGATGTAAGCTGCAATGACCTTGATATTGGGATCATCCGCCATATAGTCGAAGATGTCGCTCTCGTCTATATCCATAGCATTGCCGTAGCTGATAACCTTGCTGAATCGCAGGCCTTGAAGCATTCCATTCTGGATAAGGGTGGTGGCAGAACCGCCGCTCTGAAAAGCCACTCCTATGTGGCCTGTCTCCCTGGGGAATCCGTATCCAAATGAAAGGCCGGCCGAGGGGCTGTAAATTCCCATACAGTTGGGACCGATAATGCGGATGCCAATTTCCGCAGCCCTGCTTTTTATCTTCTTTTCCAGTTCCAGCGCCTGCGGCCTTCCTGTCTCGCTCAAACGTGCGGTGAAAAGGTGCATCACCTTAACATTTTTTGAGGGGCATTCTTCCAATAGCGGCAGCACGCTCGGGGTTGGAACGCAGCAAATTACAAGATCTACGGAGGTTGGTACATCACTCAGACTTTTGTAAGCCCTGATACCCTGGATCGATTCCTTCTGAGGATTGACGGGATATAGACCGCCCTTAAATCCATAGTCAAGCAAGTGCCGCAGGAAATGATAGCCGAAGGAGAATGGCTGGTCCGAAGCTCCGACAACGGCGACGCTCGCAGGATTAAACGCGTAATCCAGTGCTGCAGCGGAAGATATTTCTATAGGAGCCATGTATCAATTGCCATTACGGTGAAGATAATACCGAGGTAAGGAAAAGCCGAAAGTTTATACATGTTCCAGGCATTCTTCGAAGTAGGATTAACTAGCAGCCTGATATTGGCAGTGGTCATCATCACGCTAAGAACAACCGCAACCGATAAATATAGCCAGTGGAACCTTCCCGTCAAGAAATAAACGAGGACTGCGCACACTGAAAGTGCTATAGATAGCACTGCCAGCATCTTTATTACGTCCCGGTCATTATAGCTCAAAGGGAAATAGTGCAGCCCCGCACTCTCATAGTCCTCGCGATTGGCCATCATCAACGTCCAGACGTGAGTGGGGGTCCAGCAGGCGATCAAGCAAAACAGTAATACCGGCATGACATACGGAGCCGGCTGTTTGGTGATCGCATACCAGCCAATGAGAACGGGAGCGCTCCCCGCTATTATCCCGAAGAAGGTACAGGATATGGTCTTACGCCATATTGCTGAAGCCGTCACGCCGACCAGTCCTATAACGAAGCACAGGGGTGATAAGAACCAGGCTACAATAAGGCCGGCAGCTATAAGTATTAAGGTCAGTGCCAGAACCTTCTCGGGAGGCTGGATGCGCTTGGCCGGCAGGACACGGCTGCACGTCCTTTTCATGAGCGTATCCACATCGCGGTCAAGGTAATTGGTCAGTCCGTTAGCGCCGGCGCTTCCCAGTAAAATGGCAACCAGCGCCATCAAAAAGTCTTTGACAGGAAATACACCGCCGATAGCTGATGATGCAACCAGCGCCGAGCAGGCGCCGATTATAAATATTAGGCTGGTTTCTCTCGGCTTGAGGACATGTATATAGTCAACAAGACTCGAATCTGCTTTTAATACTATGCTCAACTTGGATCAATCCCTGGTCTGTAACTACAGCGGGAGACCAAAATAACTGTAATATGATATACCGTTTTTATCGCTTCATCAAAACCCCGGTTGGTTTTAATAAGAAATCGCGGCCGATCGATACTTATTGGTAAAGAAATCTGGGATATGAATTATTCATCAAATTCAATGCCGCAATCTGGTCGGCGTTTAAAAGTTTGGCGCCGATAAAATCGGACAATATGCTGCCGTTTCCGCTGAATAACATTTTAAATAAGCCGGGGGATTCCGGGTGATAGTACTCTATCTGAGGGTTTTCAATGGAGGCCAATTTCGCAGCCTCGTCAATTGCCGTTTCAAGCCCCCCGAGTTCGTCAACCAGTCCCAGGTCTTTCGCCTGCAAACCGGTATAGGCCTGGCCGGTAGCCAGCTCCCTTACCTTGGCAGGGTCCATATGGCGTCCATCAGCCACTATACTAATAAACTCGTCATACATTTCATCGTTTGTTTTTTGCACAATGGCGGTTTCCTCGGGCGTCAGCTCGCGCATACCTGAATACATATCCTTATATTTACCCGACTTCACAATCTGCATATCCACGCCGATTTTATCGAAAAGCCCTTTCATATTAGGGACCTCAGAAATCACGCCGATGCTGCCTGTAAGAGTAGACGGCAGGGCTACGATCTTATTTGCGCCGGCGGAGATGTAATAGCCCCCTGAAGCCGCCATGCTCCTCATGCTTATAACGATAGGTTTCGTAACCTTCTGCATCTGGCAAACGATTTCCTGGCAAGCGCTGACGTCGCCGCCCGGGCTATTGACCTGGATAACTATCGCCCTGACGCTTATATCATTTTGCGCCCTCTCTAATTGTTTTCTGACGTCATCCGGCGTAATGGAAGAGCCGCCGAAGATGGAAGAGCCTGATTCGATCTGAATAACACCATCAAGAGATATCACCGCAATCTTATTAGCGATTGTTCCGCATGCTGTCAATAAAGAGAAAGCCAATACAATCAGTAAAGTTAATGAAATTAGAGATTTCATCCGGTACCTCCAGCGCAGCTTAAAATATACTTCGAGGAACTACTGAAAATATTACTATTTATGGGGATCTAAGACTAATGGTCAGCTTCGTCGGAGGAAGGGGAATTGCCGTTCATTTCCCTTTCATCCAGGAACGATTGCAGAATCACCGTGGCCGCCGCAGCATCCATTTCATTCTTCAGCTTGCTTCCCCTCTTACCCGCTTCCCTCAGCTTTTGATTGGCTGAGACAGAAGACAAGCGCTCGTCCTGCATGATGATTTCCACGTTTACGGCCTCGGCTATCCTCTCTTTGAAGGACAGGACTTTTGCTGCCTGTTTGCCTATGGCGCCGCTTAGGGAATAAGGAAGTCCGATTATGATCTGCTTGGCGCCATACTTCTTTGTCAGGGCTGCTATCTCATCAATGGCCTTGGAATCCTGCTCTCTTATAATCGTGCTGAGGGGACTGGCCAATACTTGAGATGGGTCGGATAACGACACACCTATTTTTTTATCTCCTATATCCAATCCTAGAATTCTGGGCATGTCTTTATTTAATTATTTAATTAGGTCCTCGACAAATTTAGGTACGGATTGCAGCGCCTCGTCAATCTTATCCTGGTCTTTGGCGCCGGCCTGAGCCATCTCCGCCTTTCCACCACCGCTTCCCCCGGCTATGGAAGCAACTTCCTTAATAAGTTTTCCGCTGTGAAAGCCTCTTTGAACGATATCAGGTGTAGCGGTGGCTATAAATCCCGGCTTTTCATCAAATACGGTTGCCAGGACTACGACTCCGCTCTTAATTTTATCGCGGAGCATATCACCCATCTGCATCATGTCGGTCATAGACCTGGGCTCCACCTTCGCGGAAAGGATATTTACTCCATTAAAGGTTTTCAAATGGTCCTTGATAATTTCATCCACCTCGGACTTAGATTTTTCACGCCTTAGCTGTGCTGCTTCACGAGCGCCCTGGGCCAGGTTATCTTGAAGAACTACGATCTTGCCCTGTATGTCATTGATGCCGGTCTTTAAATCACTGGACAATTGCTCCAGTATACTCAGTCTTTGGCTAATCAGGTCCTCTGCGCCCCTTCCGGTCACAGCCTCTATCCTGCGTAAGCCGGTGCCGACACTGGCTTCACTGGTGATCAGAAAATAACCAATTTCGCCGGTGCGTCTGACATGGGTGCCGCCGCAAAGCTCCATGCTGACGCCGGGTTCGCCGATTTTTACCACCCTGACCATATCGCCATATTTTTCTTCAAATATGGCTGTAGCGCCCTGTCCGACCGCCTCATTATATGAACATACATTCGTGACGACCGGCAAGTCCTGGCGTATTATCTCGTTAACGCCGGATTGTATTTCTTTTAACTGCTGCTTGCTTATAGCGCTCAGTTGAGTAAAATCGAAACGCAGCCTTTCCGGAGATACGAGTGAGCCCCGCTGGGCCACATGGCTTCCCAGCACCTTTCTGAGCACTGCCTGCAAGATATGCGTGGCGGTATGGTTCCTCTCGACATCCAGCCTGCGTTGCATATCCACATATGCGCTGACCACATCGCCTTTGGATATAGTGCCAGAAACAACCTGGCCCGAGACAGCGATTGCGCCGATGTGCGAAACGGCATTGGCAACATCTACTTCACCCGACTTGGATTTTATTTTGCCTGTATCCCCGACCTGTCCACCCATTTCACCGTAAAACGGAGTCCTATCCAGTACCAGAGTGACGTCTTTACCTTTGCCTGCTGACGATACAGGTTTGCCTGAAGAGTTATCGATTAGCTGCACTATCTTCGCATTGGTCGAAAGTTCTTCATAGCCGACAAACTCGGTTGGTTCAAGGATCTTTGTATCTATAGCGCTATCGTTTGAAAGCTGTGTGTTGAATCGGTGCGAAGCCCTTGCCCTCTCACGCTGTTTTTCCATCTCAAGCTCGAAGCCGGCGCGATCAACCGTCAAGCCGTGCTCCTGCGCGATCTCGGCGCTAAGCTCCAGCGGAAAGCCGTATGTATCCCAGAACTTGAATACCTCGTCGTTTAACAGGCAATTTCTATTTTGAGACTTGGCTTCGCTAATGGCTTTTTCACAGAGGTTTATGCCGGCATCCAGGGTGACCTCGAATTTCTCTTCTTCGTTACGGATTATGTCAAATATCAGCTTCTTGTTGGCTACCAGTTCCGGGTAAATAGCCCCCATCTTATCGATAACGCCTTTAGCCATCTCACTCATAAAGGGCTTGTCCACTCCGAGCTTTCTCCCCAGGAAACAGGCACGCCTTAAGATGCGCCTGAGCACATATCCCCGGCCTTCGTTGGAAGGAAGCACTCCGTCTGCGATCATAAATGTTATTCCACGGCTGTGCTCCGCTATAACTTTGAACGACTTTTCGGTTATTTCATCCTGCCGGCCCTTTTTCCCGGTGATGGCACGGATTTTATCGATCAGGGGTATAAAAAGATCGGTATCATATACGGTGGGGTTGCCATTGCATGCAGCGACTATTCTTTCGAGGCCCATTCCTGTATCTATATTGGGCTTCGGCAGCTTGGTCCTCTTACCTTCACGGTCCTGATTATATTCTGTAAATACAAGATTCCAGATCTCCGAAAATCTTCCGCAACTGCACGAAGGATCGCAATCAGCTTTGCCACAGCCGTATTTCTCGCCGAAATCATAGTGGATCTCGCTGCAGGGTCCGCATGGTCCGCTATCTCCTGCAGGCCCCCAGAAATTGTCCTTTTCTCCCAGCTTGACTATTCTATTTGCCGGGAACCCGATCTCCTTCCAAATATCTAAAGCTTCATCATCGTCTAGAAAGACAGTGATCCAAAGTTTTTCGGTAGGCAGGTGCAGCCTCTCAACGACAAATTCCCAGGCCCACTTGATGGCCTCCTTCTTGAAATAATCTCCCACGCTGAAGTTGCCCAGCATTTCAAAGAAAGTAAGATGTTTATTATCGCCGACCGACTCTACGTCCGTTGTCCTGAAGCACTTCTGGCAGGATGCCAGCCTTGGATTGGGCGGGACAGCTAGTCCTAGGAAATAGGGTTTGACCTGTACCATTCCGGCCGTAGTTAGCAGCAGCGTCGGATCCCCATGAGGGATCAATGAGGAGCTGGGTATAACCGTATGCTTTTTTCCTGTAAAGAAATTTAAAAACTCTGCGCGGATCTCATTGCTGTTCACAAGTATTCACCTCGGAGAATTTTATATAAGTACCCGTATGTAAGTCAATGCGAATCAAGTCTTTGCTTCATGGATTCCACTGTGGTTTTTAACATGTTCAAATAACATTATGTTAAAATCATGAAACCGGGTGACAGATATGCCTATTTACGAATATTGGTGCAGTAACTGCAACATTAAGGTAGAAATCTACCTCGCCTCTTTCAAGAGCGATCCGCCGGTTTGTCCCAAATGCCGTAACAGTTCGCTGCAACGAAGGTTCTCAACATTCGGGGTACGCACTTCTTATAAAGATGTATATGATAACATTCTTTCAGACTCACAGCTAACGCGAGGCCTTATGAATAATGATCCCAGGGCATTGGCCGAGTGGAATAAGAAAATGAGCGGCGGCGAACCGGTCGCTCCGGAATACCGGGAGACTCTTGAACGTATGGAGAGAGGGAACATGCCCTCCAATCCGGCAGCGGCTCAAGATACGAACGGGGGAGACGACTGAAACCAGGCAGCACGGAGAGGAGAACTCTCTGAAACTGTCAAGGGTCTGTATGATAATGCATCCCCGGATTCTGCGTACCATTGATGCCAATGTAAACCGTGTAAGCGAAGGGCTGCGCGTACTGGAAGACATATCCAGATTTATTGTGGAGGACGCTGAAATAAGCCGTAGCTTAAAAGAAATCCGACACGGCATAAATCAGATAGCAGGCAACGTCGACCCCGGTTTAATCGAGACCAGGGATGCAGAAGGTGACATAGGCTCCAATTCTGACATAACAGGAGATCACAAGGACGTATTTTCTATAGTAAAGGCCAATGCAAAAAGGGCACAGGAGGGAATGCGTGTTCTTGAGGAATTATCCAAGTTACCGGAGTTAAAAGCTGCTATGCCTACAACCGATTTTAAAAGGTGGCGTTATCTTGTATATACGCTGGAAAAGCAGCTTATTGCCGAACTTTCAAAGAGGTTTGGCACATAGAGGAAGCTGTGGATAGGTAAATGCATAGAAATTAACACGACATGGAAGATAGATTATGTTCTTATTAGACCAGAGTAAATATGACAAAGTGATAAGACCGCTTAAGGAAGTGACAATTAATAATTTGTTTGCTCGCTCAGTGGTAGAAAATAAAGTGTCCGGTTCTGTATATGTAGATAACACGGAAAACCCCAAAACTTTTTATATAATTCATCCCTACGGTATGTCGCTGCTTCTTGGTGCAATAGACAATGATGATTTTAATTCTGGATTTCTCGATTATGCTTTAAATACTTTAGGGATGCGGGACAAATACGAATGGTTACAGGCTTTTCCCGATTCATGGAATAAAAAGCTTAGGTCTTTATTTGGTGATAACCTGGTAAACTCCAGGGACAACACTGGCAGTATAAAGAATAATAAGATAGAAGAAAATACAAGAGTAAATTTTAAATTCCATAGACAAAATTATCCTGATTTAAAACTTACAAAAAATAAAAAGGATTACAGAATTCTTCGAACAGCTAAAGAAATGTTCGAAAACATTCAAGGCACTGTGATACCAAAATATTTTGGAAAGATGCTGAACATTTTTATAGTTGTGGTGCAGGATATAGCTTAATATATGAAAATAAAATAGTATCAACCGCCTTTTCGGCATTTATGCATGATAATCAACTGGAATTTGGGATTGAAACCGTTGATGGTTTTCGAGGTAAAGGCTTTGCATTTCATACTGCTTCTTCGTTAATTGATTATTGCCTGGAGAATAACTATGAACCGGTTTGGGCGTGTCGCTTAGAAAATACCGGTTCATATAAATTAGCGGAAAAACTGGGGTTTGAACCGACTGTCACTTTACCATATTATAAATTGCCCTACTAGGATCAAAGAAGTCTCTTTTACGAACTTTCAAATTGATCAGGTGCAGAAAAATTCCGGAGGAGGAAAAGAGTTGAAAGAAAAAGAAAAAGCCTCCCGAAAGCTAGACAAAATCGCAGATAAAATCCGCAAAAAATTGGGTGCCAGGGACTCCGCTCGTGAACAATGCCTTAAATATTGCAGGGAGATTATCCGGCTCAGCTCCACCTCAATTAGAGCCATACATCGCAGGGAGAAGGACCACGCTTTAGAGCTGGTAAACTCTGCGGCTTCGCTGGTAAAACAGCTCCAGTCGGACCTATCGGGAACACATAGTGATCTTCTGAGCGCCAACTACGTGCATGATGCCGTCAAAGAATTTGCCGAAGCCCGCATCACCTATGGAATCATCTTCGAGAGGGATATACCTGACCCCGACACTCTGGGCATCGCCTACCCGGCCTATTTGAACGGCCTGGCTGAATCAGTGGGAGAACTGAGGCGATTTCTGCTGGACAGTCTGCGTACAGATGATTTTTCGGCCTCAGAGGAGCTTCTGGCTGTCATGGACCATATTTACACAATCCTGGTCACCATGGATTTTCCTGACGCAATCACCTACGGCTTAAGGCGCAATACCGACAGCGTCAGAGGGATAGTGGAAAAAACCCGCGGCGACCTGACTCTGGTAATTCATAATAACCGCCTTCAGAAAAAATTAGGCAGTTTAGCCAGCAAATTACGTATTTCTACCGACTAGATTTAGCTTGACTTTAATCGTCTCCGCTGGTAAAATCCCCGATTTGGTGGGTATACGCTGTTTCGCAGCGTGACCATAATTAATCTAATAAGGAGGTACCATGGTACAAATTCCCCCGATCTTTTGGATCGTACCTGTTGCCGGTGTGCTGACACTTGCGTTCGCCGCATGGCTGATCGTAAGTATTATGCGCAAATCGACAGGCACTCCAAAGATGAAAGAAATTGGCGACATGATTTTTGAGGGTGCGTGGGCGTTCCTTAAGAGGCAGTATGGCACGATCGCAATTTACTCCGTGTTCGTGGCCATCATCATCGGCTTTATCGTAGCTAGAATGCCGGCCGAGGCAGAACTTCAAACAGCTGGCTATGATGCCATATCGATCGGCTGGCATACGGCTCTGGCGTTCATGGTAGGCGCCATTTGTTCCGGCGTAGCCGGGTTTATAGGCATGTATATAGCAGTTAAATCCAATGTACGCTGCGCTGCCGCTGCTCAGAAAAATCTTAACGAGGCAGTGAGCGTCGCTCTGCGTGGCGGTGCTGTTTCCGGATTTCTGATCACAGCACTCAGCCTGATAGGCGTAACCGTAATCTTCTTTGCTTTTGGCGGAGCTAATACGCCCGAGCTTGCACCGGAATTGATCGTCGGTTTCGGCTTCGGCGCCAGCTTCGTAGCTCTTTTCGCACAGCTCGGCGGCGGTATTTATACCAAGGCGGCCGATATGGGCGCTGACCTCGTCGGCAAAGTTGAAGCTGGAATCCCTGAAGACGATCCCCGCAACGCCGCAGTTATCGCAGACCTCGTCGGCGATAACGTTGGTGACTGTGCCGGCCGTGGCGCCGACCTCTTTGAGTCGACAGCAGCCGAGAATATCGGCGCTATGATCCTGGGTGTCGCAATATACGTTATTACACACAATGTAGCATGGGTACTCTTCCCATTGTGTGTTCGTGGTTTTGGCATGATCGCCAGCATGATCGGAATTATGATCGTGCGCGCAAAAGAAAACGAGAATGCCATGAATGCTCTCAATCGCGGCTACTTTGTAGCCATCGGTCTTTCCATAATAGGTCTGGCAATCACGGTATATTTCATGCTGAATAACTGGTGGCTCTTCGGTGCCGGCATGGTCGGCATCATAGCCAGCATTGCCATTATCTATGTAACACAATACTATACGGAGTCACGTTACAAGCCGGTCCAGGATATCGCTGAGGCTTCCAAAACCGGCCCTGCGACCAATATCGTCATGGGCCTTGCAGTCGGTTTCGAAACAACTTTTGCTACTGCCATCGTAATCGGCCTCGCCCTTATGCTGGCTTACTGGTTCGGCCAGATGAGCGGCGTACTGGGTGGTGGTGCTTTCGGTACTGCGGTTGCCACCATGGGCATGCTTATGACCTGCCCTTACGTCCTATCCATGGATACTTTCGGCCCCATCACCGATAACGCCAACGGCATTAACGAGATGGCAGGGGCTGGCAAAGAGATCCGCAGGATTACCGACAGGCTCGATGCCGTCGGCAATACTACCAAGGCGCTTACCAAAGGCTACGCCATGGTCTCCGCCGGCCTGGCTGCCTTCCTGCTCTTCCAGGCCTACATGGCCAGGGTGGCCTTCCTCAGGGGAGGAGTTTTCGATTCAGTTAACATCGCACGCATCGATGTTTTCGTTGGCGCACTGCTTGCTGCCATGCTCGTATTCTTGTTCAGTTCCATGGCAATCAAAGCAGTCGGACGCACTGCCGGCAAAATCATCACCGCTGTACGCGAGCAATTCAGGGCTCATCCCGGCATCATGGCCGGAACTGAAAAACCCGACTATGGCGAGATCGTTGATATCACCGCCAAAGCCGGCTTGAGGGAAATGATCGCTCCCGCTCTGCTACCTGTCCTCGCCCCGGTCGTAATTGGCCTCCTCTTCAAATATCTCGGCTTTGATGGAGCACAGGTCGTCGCAGGCGTGCTAATGGTCGGCACAATTGCAGGCATCATGCTGGCCTCTTTCATGAACAACGGCGGCGGCGCCTGGGACAATGCCAAAAAGATGATTGAAGACGATCAGCTGAAAGATGCTAATGGCAACATCCTTGGCAAAGGTTCAGATGCTCATAAGGCTGCTGTAGTGGGAGATACCGTCGGTGATCCGCTCAAGGACACTGCGGGTCCTTCACTGCACGTACTGATAAAGCTTCTGGCCACTATCACCCTGGTACTCTGCCCGCTCTTCGTTTAGAAATAGACTTCAGCGAGTAATAAAAAGGGGCAATCACCTGATAAAGGGATTGCCCCTTTTCTCATCCCCGATTGTGGTAGCGGGACCATGCCCCGGATAAACGATAGTATCGTCGGGCAGGGTATACAGCTTGCTTTTAATGCTGTTTTCAAGCTGCTTATAGCTGCATCCGGGAAAGTCCGTCCGCCCTATACCCGAGTTAAAAAGGGTGTCCCCGCTGAATAGAATGCCATGCCCGTACAATGATATTTCGTCGGGACAATGTCCCGGCGTGAAAAGTACTTCGAAGTGAAGATCGTCGATATCGATCTTGTCGCCGTCTTTCAAAAGTAGCTCCGGTTCAGGCACACGGGTCGAGCCGCCCGACATGGCGGCAACCAGTTTTACGAATGCCCCTGGAGTCGTCTGGCCTGTTCCTGTTCCCACAGCAAATTTAGCGCCCGTCGCGTCTTTCAAGGACTTTACGGCCCCTAATATGATCGAAGTGGGAATGTGTAACCACTATCAACGATACGGAGATGCTCAAGTTTTTCAATCCTCTTAAGTATGGTCTTAGATTCCCCTCCCGGATCGATCACCATACCCTTCTTCGACTTATCGGAAGCAACAATATAGCAGTTGGTGGCGATAAAACCTACGGTTAAGAGCCTCGAATATCATCTCATGATCTCCTTGTAATTAACAGATGCCCAATGTGCCGAGCAATATGAAAGGCAATAGTTAAAGTTTAATGATGTATTTCGTTGCTGTCCACCGGCAGGCTATGTAGCCCTAATCTCTTCACGCATAAACTTTATGTAGGCGATAGCAAAACAAACTGCGGTCAGGGCGATCAGCCCCACTATCTGCGGCCAGACGATCAGCAAGCTCTGGACTAACGTAAGGGGGGTCGGAGTAAGGCCGGAATACATGCCAATTACCATCATAATCGGGCTGCTGTTACTCATGCTGGGTATCAGTATCGATTGAATGCTCTCGGTATATAGGGTTCCCGGGGAAATTCTGGCAATCATCCTGTACAAGCTGTCGAATTGGATGGCATCGCTCACCGAAACGTTTGGACTGTTGGGACTTATATGAGTTATCGAGGCCGCGATTAATGCTGCGATAAGACTCGTGAAAAGGAAGAGAAACAACCAGATTCCTACGGAAGTCAGAGCCGATGTCGAAGTTTTTCTGAAGACGACGGAAAATAATATAGCCAGGGACATCCAGAAGGCCCCGTATAATATACTGACAACGATAAATGTAAAAATACGCAGTATTTCTTCGGCTTGAGGCGGGACACCGATCATCCGCAGTCCCAGCCCGCCGACAATAAGAACCATGGAAACGATCATTAATGCCATCATAATAAGCCCGGCCAGGAATTTGCCATTAATGACGTCATCACGATAGATAGGCTGAGCCAGCAGGCGACTCAAGTTGCCGCTTACCCTTTCGCTGTTTACTGCGTCAAATCCCAGTGCAATACCGATTATGGGTATAAAAATCGACATGAACAGGGGAAAGGAAAAAGGATTATTAGTGCTGGACAGGGTAAATAGGTTAATAAAGATATATTTGGTAGAATCATCTACAACTGAGCGGATATTCTGCGCCCCTATATAGACCGTGGCTATCCCGGCCAGATAGATGAGCATGAACAATATAATAAATCGCTTGCTGTTAAAGCAGTCCGAAAGCTCTTTCCTGAGTATCTCCTTTAATCCTGTCATTTCTATGTCTCTTTAAAATATTTTAAATAGACCTCTTCAAGATCAAACTCTTCAACCTTCATCTGGATCTTCAGTCCGGTGCACCTTAGTATAACCTGCTCCAATTCTTTTTCCAGATTTTCTTCCGCTTTTACCACGGTGCTCTCACCAGCACATTCTACAGAGATAACACCGGGTATCTGGTTAATCTCCTTTCTCACATCGTCGGCCAGTTGCGCGATAGGTAATATTATATTGAACTGTCCTTCACGCAATATTTCTCTGCCCAGCCTATCCACAGAGCCCGAAGCCAGCATCCTTCCTTTGGAAAAAATACCCACCTGTGTGCACACCTTTTGTATCTGATGCAGTTGATGTGAGGAAATCAAGACAGTGACTTTCTGTTTTGACATGTCCTTTATCAAATTCAAAATCTGGTCCGTGCCCTCAGGGTCGATACCCGAAGTCGGCTCATCGAATATAGCTACCCGTGGTTCTTTTATCATAACGTCGGCAATTCCAAGCCGTTGCTTCATACCATGTGAGAACTTGCCCACTACTTGACCAGCCTTGTCTTTCAACCCTACGATTTCCATTAGCTCCCCGATTTTGCCCGCTAACCGTGACTCGGCAATGCCGTTAAGCCTTCCCGTATATTCAAGATTTTCCTTTGCGGTCAGGTCATCATAGAATCCGATTTTCTCGGGCATATAACCCACTGCCTTTTTTACTTTAACAGGCTCGCGGGCCGGATTGTGGCCGAAGATTCTCACAGTGCCTGAAGACGGTTCAGAAAATCCCATTAACATCAGGATTGTCGTCGTCTTGCCGGCCCCGTTGGGACCGAGCAGTCCGAACACTTCGCCTTCAGACAACAGCAGGTTCAAGTCGTCGACTGCCACGAACTTGCCATAAACCTTGGTTAGATTGCGGGTTTCTATTACGGGATTATCGCTCATATTCAATTTTAACGGCGGCCAAAGCGCATGAAAATTACAGCCAGGGCCAGAACAACCAGCACAACGATGCCAACACCTACCCAACCCCAGATCGTATCAGTAACCGCCGTTACCCTGATCTGTAAATTGGTGAAAGTATACTTTGAGTCGGGTTCAGCCTGGACGGTAACCATATAATCACCGGAAATGGTCTTGTCTGAAGGGTGAATGGTGACCTGGATTTCCTTGGTATCCCCGGCTTTCAATGTATCAAGTTTATCGGGCTTGGCAGTTACGGTCCACCCGGCAGGCCTGTCACTTGACGGAATGGTGATATCCACGTTCTGCAGGTCCCCCGAACCCGTATTTGCAAGCTCGAGCGTAAAATTATTGTCCTTCCCCGAAGTAGCGTCGGTATTCAGCCGCCCGTCGGGCGTTGACATCTTCATTTCATAATTAGCCGTAACTATGCCCTTGAGATCAATGCTGGCTTGTACGTCGTCCGAACTGGCCTGAAAAACGAACGGATATTCCCCGGCTGCGGGCGGCTGGTTATTAGTGGGATTGACCGTAAGTTTGACCGAATCTCCATAGCCCTTGGTACCATCAAGACGTATAGCGGCAATCGCCTGCCCCTCACCATAGCCGGGATAAATACTGTAGGTGAAACCATCCGGTACTACCGCTTTTAAATCGAAGGTCTTGGAGCCTGATCCTTTATAATTCATGCTTATAGTATATGAATAGCTTTGGCCCGAATAGCCGCTCAAGACGGGGTACTGGCAAGTTAAGTCCAGGCTTTCCGCCGGCGCTGCATCGCTTGGTCCTGCATTTATAGCGTGCAAGTATCTGAACGATTGTGATGCGGCATTTGCCGGCATATTATTTGTAAAGACAGCCGATATAATAGTAAATGCTAAAGACGCAGAATACGGCTAGCTGAAGGACCTTTTTTACCATGAACATACCTCCGTCATATAAAACAATGTATGAAAGTGGCTATCAGAAGGTGCTATCACCAAACGAAAATATAATGTAGCTCAATATAAATTCAGTGTCAAATGCACAAATGCTGAATACGTTTATCCGGCGTCCGATACAGGTTATTGATCTCAATACCTTGATTTATTGGCCCGTTCTAAATATACTAAACCGTATCGTCAGACCATGAAGTTGAGAGGGAGGTGCCATTATGCCAGAGGTTGAGATTGGTACTATTACTGATTTTTTCGCCAAGCCGGTTGTGGCCGCCGTCGAATTAACAGCCGAGATGAAGGTTGGTGACAATATCCATATAAAGGGACATACAACAGATATAGAGATGGCCGTTAGTTCGATGCAGATACATAATCAGAATGTGACTACGGCTAAAGCCGGTGACGCCGTAGGCATCAAGGTAAGCGACAAAGTCCGCCACGGCGACAAGGTTTACAAGGTAACCGAATAAAGGTTAAGTCGCAAAGCTTTTCAGCAGGTTAGCCATCTCGATTCCGCTGTTGGCCGCAGAGAATCCCCTGTTTCCTTCCTTGGCCCCTGCCCTTTCTATGGCCTGCTCAAGATTGTCCGCCGTAATGATTCCTTGAATTACCGGCACCCCTGTATCCAGGCTTAATCTGGCTATGCCCTTATTTACTTCGGAGGCAACATATTCAAAATGTGGGGTTCCACCCCTGATTACACAACCCAAACATAGAATAGCATTGTATTTGCCGGTTTCGATCATCTTCTTGGCAGCGATGGGTATCTCCAGGCAGCCGGGAGTCCACGCTATATCGAAATCCTGCTCGCTAACACCATGACGCAGGAGGGAATCCTTCGCTCCTTCCAACAGCCTTCCAGTAATCACTTCATTGAAACGGGATATGACAATGCCAAACTTTAAACCTTTACCGGCTAGCATCCCCTGATAATTCTTGGACATTTCAACCTCCTAAAGTTCGGTTCCGCGAGTTAGTCTTCAATTGTCAGCAAATGTTCAAGCTTTTCCTGCTTGGTCTTAAGATAGTTCCTATTATGTTTGGTCGGAACCGAGATCAAACGTATGCTTTCCACGACTTTCAGGCCGTAGCTCTCAAGTCCCACGATTTTCTTAGGGTTATTCGTAAGTAGGCGGATATCGTGGAGCCCAAGGTCAGCCAGTATCTGCGCGCCGATACCGTAGTCCCTCAAATCGGCATCAAAGCCGAGCGCAATATTTGCCTCCACCGTATCCAGCCCCTGGTCTTGCAGCGCATATGCCTTTAACTTATTATGCAGCCCGATGCCTCTGCCTTCCTGCCGCATGTAAAGGAAGACTCCCCTGCCTTCCTGGGCGATCATTTTCATGGCCATCTGCACCTGCTCTCCGCAGTCACATCTGAGACTGGCGAAAACATCACCGGTGACGCATTCGCTATGAACCCTGACCAGGACAGGCTTGTTGTCCGACAGATCGCCCATAACCAGGGCAACATGCTCGTCGGTATCGACGGTGCTCTTGTAAGCCAGTATGGTAAAGTTGCCGTATTTAGTGGGGAATTTGGCTTCGGCCACTTTCTGGACCAGCCTTTCAGAGCGTCTCCTGTAGGTGATCAGGTCGGCGATGCTGACGATTTTAATATTGTGCTTGGCCGCTATCTTTTCCAGTTGAGGCAGCCTGGCCATGGTGCCGTCTTCGTTCAAAATTTCACATATAACGCCAGCGGGGTAGAGGCCCGCCATTTTAGCCAAATCGACGATGGCTTCTGTGTGCCCGGCGCGGACCAGCACGCCGCCTTCCTTGGCCCTGAGAGGGAACATATGTCCCGGACGGGCGATATCCTCAGGCCTGGTTTTCGGATCAATTATCGGCTTTTACAGTGACCGAGCGATCAAACGCTGAAATTCCGCTGGTGGTCTTATTTTTAGCTTCCACAGACACCGCAAAGGCCGTCGTGAATTTGGAGGTATTCTCCTGCACCATGGGAGGTATCTGCAGCTCATCCAGCCTTTTGCCTATTATAGGCATACAAATCAAGCCCGCGGGCATTGGTGGCCATGAAATTGACCAGCTCGGGAGTAACTTTTTCTGCAGCGATCCCCAGGTCGCCCTCATTTTCCCTGTTCTCATCATCCACGATGATGATGAATTTACCGGCTTTTAAATCTTCAATTACTTCATTGATCGGTGATAACGCCATTTCTATTTCCTCATTTCAGGTAATCATACTGATTTAATACGTTGATTATACCTTTTTGGTTACCCTGTTTATAAAATTTTTCGATATATTTAGACATTATGTCTACTTCCAGATTCACATTCTGGCCCTGCTTAAGTTTACCCAGATTTGAATTGTTCCTTGTGTATGTTACCAGCGAAACTGAAAACTGCGACGAACTGCACTCAGTAACCGTCAGGCTTACGCCATTTACCGCAATGAAGCATTTGTCAACCAGATACCTCAAAACATCTTCCGGAGCGCTGATACTGGCGATAATAGCCTCCTCCTGCCTGACCAGCGATACCAATTTCCCGGTAGCATCGACATGCCCCTGAACAAAGTGGCCACCCAATCTCCCCTGCACCGGCAGCGCCCGCTCCAGATTCACTTTATCGCCGACTCTGAGGCTTCCAACCGTTGTGCGCCTCCTGGTCTCAGGCATTATCTCCACGCTGAAGCCGCCTTTCTCCAGGCCGATCACGGTCAGACATGCTCCGTCGACTGCTATGCTGTCTCCCAGTTTAGTGCCTTCCAATACAATGGCTGCCTGTAGAGAAAGGCTGTTCATTGCCATGCTCTTGACGGTGCCAATTTCTTCGATTATTCCGGTAAACATAGGAATCATTATGCAGTATAGCCGCTTAAAAGGAATTCGTTTTCAAATCTTTCGATCTTCACATTTTTCAACTGAAGGGCATCCCTGACTCGCATCACACCATCACCACCCACAGCCGTCTTGGCATCTCTCCCCCAATAATGATAGGAGCGATAAAAACCAGGACCTTGTCAACCAGATGATTATCAAAAAAGTATCCCATCAATTGGCTGCCGCCCTCCACCATCACCGTCGTAACCTGCCGTTGCCCCAGGACTTTAAGCAATTCCTTCAAATCGAGCACCCCGGAGACGGACGACAGGAAAATATATTCCGTCCCTTCCCGCTTAATCTCCGCCTTCTTCCTGTTTTCAGGAGTATCTGACACGGCTACCAGTGTTTTACCCGGTTCAGAAAAGATCCTGGCAGTAGTCGGCACGGTTCCCTTCCCATCGATTACCACGCGCAAAGGCTGCAGTTTGGTCCTTCCGGCTCTGCCGCTGTAACCACGTGCGGTCAGGCGAGGGTCATCTATCTTGACCGTGGTAGCACCGACCATAATGGCATCTACGATGTGCCGCTGACCATTGGCATAATTCCTCGACTCATCGCTGGTAATCCACTTGGAATCGCCGGTCCTGGTGGCTATCTTGCCATCCAGGCTCATAGCGAATTTGGCTATAATAAACGGTATTCCGGTGGTTATATATTTAAAGTAGCCCTCGTTTATTTCCCTGGCCTTCTGCTCATATTCACCCATATAAGTCTTGATGCCGGCCGCTTCCAATTGCTGCACACCTTTGCCATTAACCAGTGGGTTTGGGTCCTTTACTGCAATATGAACTTCCGAAATACCGGCATTGATTATGGCATCGGTGCATGGCGGTGTTTTTCCCTGATGGCAGCAGGGCTCCAGTGTTACATACAGGGTCGCTCCCCTGGCCATCTCGCCCGCTTGATTGAGGGCCACGATCTCAGCATGCTCCGATCCCGGCTGTTGAGTGTGGCCCAGGCCCACAACTATCCCATCGCGAACTATTACGGCGCCGACAGCAGGATTGGGGCTTGTGTAGCCGAGCGCAAGCTCAGCCAGGGATAACGAATAGGCCATGAAGTCAATAGGTCGGCTTAACATCATTTGCTCAAAATAATTTATATAACAAAAGCGGTGCGGATAAACGGGGTTCGGTATAAATGTCAGACGGTCAACCCTTCGGCTCAACCATCTAAATTCAAACTCATTTTAGCATCCCTACACTTCATTTAGCAAAACCGGCCCCTCCATAAAAGTTGAGGGGCCGGTAAAACGGAACGCCGTTCAAAAGACTAATTAATTGAGTAAACCAGCTGCACGTTGACCTGGATATTCAAGTTCACCCGCGCTTATCGGCGTGAGTGCTGCCGCCGCCGGGACCGCCAGGGACATTTTGGCATTAACATCCGTATACGGTAGATAGGGAGTAGCTTCCGTGATATACATCAGTTTGCCGAGCGTAACACCCGAAGTTTGCGCCATTTGCTTGGCCCTATCCATGGCATCCTGGATAGCTTTATCCCTTGCAATTTTTAATAAGGGAGTCGGATCATCCACCGTAAAGCTGATGCTGTTGACCCTAATAAGATCACCGCCAGCCGCCGCGGCAGCATCAATTATCGACCCCGCTTTACTTATATCTCTGATCTTGACAGTCACGATGTTGGTGACCTGATAGCCGATTACTATGTTTGTATTTTGTTTATCGTCCCAGCGGGTTTGCTGTTCAATATTGAACTGTGAGGTTATTATGTCTTTATCCGCTATTCCACTTGCCTTCAGTACCTGCATAACACCATTCATTGCGTCGACAGCCGCCTTTTGTGCAGCAGCCACAGTTTTATCCTGGGATTGGACGCCAAGCTGAAGCACACAAACGTCAGGGACTCCTGTGGTCTTACCCTGTCCGTTTACCCACAATCCCAGGTTCTGCTGACTAACGATTATGCCATTCGAACCGCCTGTTGCGGCTGCTCCCTGGTATATTACGGCCGGCGCCGGTGCGCATGCGGCTGCATGCCGCCAAAGTTATCAATAGAATCACCGCAGCCAATATTGCACCCTTTAATCTCATTTTTACCTCCTGTATATACTATAAAGGCCAACCCAGCTTGCCTCGATATACGCTTATTATAACGCAAGCCTGAGGGCTGAAGTTTAGTCATATTAGCGGAAAGACGGCTTATATCATATAATTATCCAAATCAATTCAAGGATCGGTTTTTGAGGTTATTTAAAGAATTCCTTATTACGCTGCTGATTGCAATCGTCATCTTTGCTGCTTTACAGGTCTCCATAAAAAGTTTCGAGGTATTCAATGTATCGATGCAGCCTTCCTATTATGAGGGAGACCTGATTATCGTTAATAAGCTCATCTATCATTTCAATAATCCTCAGCGTGGTGATGTCATAGTCCTTTACGCCCCTGGCAGCGATGCCAGGCCTCTATTTGATTTATTTTTCACACAGCATACAACCCAATTTATAAAACGTGTGATCGGCTTACCGGGAGACAGGGTGGAAGTGATGAACCAGCAGGTATTTGTCAACGGTATAGCCCAGAATGAACCTTATATTAAGGAGCCGCCGGCATATTACTTTCCGGAAAAAACTATCCCCGCCGGAGAATATTTTGTGCTGGGAGATAATCGCAATAATAGCAACGATTCACACACTGGCTGGCTGGTGCCCAGTCAGGATATTATCGGCAAAGTTTGGTTCCGCTACTGGACGGCTGAGCAGGGCGATATACGTTATGTTATGATACCCGTATTCGGGCTGATAGTTGCCATACTGCTAATTATGATAATCGTCGATGCCGTCAAAGGTAACAGGCCGAATAATTAATAGATTACAGGCATGAATGAAAACAAAATACTGAAAATATTTAAGGATGCAGGTGTGTTGATGGAGGGGCATTTCCTATTGACCTCGGGGCTCCATTCTCCTGTCTACTGGGAGAAATTCATGGTCCTGCAACACCCCGATTATACTTCGCAGCTTTGCGGTTTAATTGCCGAACACTATAAAAAGGAGCGCATCGAGGTGGTAGCCGGTCCCACACTGGGAGGAGTTATACTGGCCTTCGAAACGGCTAGACAACTCAAGGTTCGATGCGCCTTTGCAGAAAAAGAAGGAACCAAGCGTGTCTTTCGCCGTGGACTTTCCATTGAGAAAGGGCAACGCGTACTGGTGGTTGATGATATTTTGACCACAGGAGGCTCCGTTAAAGAGGTTATTGATGCCGTCAAATCAGTCGGCGGAATGATAGTCGGCATTGGGATCCTGGTAGACCGCTCCGATGGAACTACAGACCTTGGATTCCCACTCTTCAGCTGCTTGAAATCAGTCACCAAAACTTATAAGCCTTCAGAATGCCCGCTTTGTTCCGGAGGGGTGCCGTTGACCAGGCTGGGCGGCTAAGCAGGTCCGTTATTGTCCAATTATTCGGACTGACACACTATAATTAGGGTCGGTTTCGTTGGGAACAATGGCTGAGAAATTTATGGAATCGCCGGGGTTCATTTCTTGGCTGGTTGTATCCAGTATTGCAAGTATCTCGCTTCTGGGATTCCCCGCAACGGTAATCAGGATGGGCACCTGGATATCCTTGGTTTGAACGCCAAGATTGCCGTTATTGCTTATTTGTCCCTTTATATATGTTCGGGTACCGGCGGGTGGTTGGTCTTCAACCGACATGGAACTATTAACGACCACCACCTGAGTCTTTCCCAGGTCGACCCCGATTCCAAATACTTTCTGCTCCGATATAGCCTCATTACGAGCCTGATCGACAGACCTAACTTTGAAGTAGTATACGGTCTTGGGCGTCAGGTTTACCAGGTCCACGGTGTGCTGGGTTACCAGGGCTTCTTTTTCGGGAGTTGACGTCGCATATTCGCCCTTGGGATTCCATAATACCTGGCTGGTGGAGGGTTCATCTGTGGTCCAGCTTATCTCCACTGAAGTCAGGGAGGTGTTGTCAACCGCTATATTGCTTATCACGGGGGGGGTATTATCCGTGACAGAGATTTGACTGGTTGGCGCAGGAGATGAATTGTCTACCGGAATCGAAGGCGCCGGGCTTTGAGGTAACTTCATCAAAAATAATACTGCACCGCCCACCACGATAAGGACTAATACCAGTCCCAGCAAAGGTGCAAGCCATGATTTTCTCTCTTTAACTTCCCGATCAGACCCGTCGCCTTTGCCACTCCCAAGCTCATCCTGAAATGGCCAAGTCAAGTTCTCCCCACAGCTACCACATTGCGGCTCTCCGGGTTTAATTATGGCGTTGCAGCTCGGACAATGATATTGAAAGGGCGCGCCGCAGCTTCTGCAGGAGTCGTCGCCCATCATATTTCTTACTCCGCATTTGTAACACGGAAAATATTTCTTCATACTTGCTTCCTATAAATGTAATTAGAAACTATTTTAATGACATCGGGGCATCAATTCAATGTTTTATGCATAAGTTGTAAATACATGCTTTTTACATTCAAAATTGAACCTTATAATATTGACACCCCGGTTATCTAAAAGCTAAAATATCGTTCGCGCCGAGGTAGCTCAGTCGGTAGAGCAGTAGACTGAAAATCTACGTGTCCCCAGTTCGATTCTGGGCCTCGGCACCATTTGTTTGCCGACAGGCCGAAGTGGCGGAATGGTAGACGCGGCAGTCTCAAAAACTGTTGAGGGGCAACTCTCGTGTCGGTTCGAGTCCGACCTTCGGCACCAGTTTCCATTGAGCATTAATTCCCCTCAACTTGTAGACCAGTATCGCCTGTCAACACCGTCAAAATAAATAAAAGGCCGCTGTTCACTTACAGCGGCCTTTATGATCTCACCCGATCTCGGATTTTAAAGCAGCAATAGTATGCCGGCGTAGATGACTAGGGCGATTAAAATATAATGTCGATCAGCATTCCGCCTAACAAGATCCATAGCCTGTTATCCTTGTTGATGAGCTGCGAAATCTTATTATATGTCATCATGCTGCTCCTTATATTTATCATTTATACTTGTAAAACGCCGCTATGATGGAAAGGTTTAGGTCGTATGCAATTTTCCCGAAGGAATATGGATTGACCATTATCAAAATCTGTATGATAACCTTAAAACCGAACTGCCGAGTTGTGTAGTGGTAGCACGATGGACTTTGGATCCATTTGCCCAGGTTCGAATCCTGGCTCGGCAGCCAATTCCCCAACAATTCCCGACCCCAGTACCTGTGTTTCAGGAAGGCTAAACCAGGCAAAGATATCTTTGCTATCTAATAGCGAAAGGACCCGAAGCCAGGCTGGGAGTCTCTCATGGTAAAGGCCGACGTTGCAGTTTCGAAACTCAGTCCTATTTCCAATGGGTAAGACATTGCCACGTTGCAGGCACGTTTGGCAGCCTGCACAACTACCGGATTAAATGCCGCGATCTCCCCGGCCATCTTCATCGCTTCGCCCATCAAGTTCTCCTTCGAATAGATGTGCTGGATCAGTCCAATCCTGAGTGCCTCCCTGGCA
>CAWKFY010000013.1:0-53423 GCA_963848815.1 uncultured Chloroflexia bacterium | reverse complement strand
CAGCAACATATTAGTTCAATTAAATTTAAATGAGCTCATCCCCATTTGTGGCCTACAGCAGCCAGCGGCGCAACCCCCAACCATAGAGTAATGGTAACCAGCATCGAATAGGGATAGTCTATGGGAGGCATGCCGAAATGTTGCGCAATCGGACCCCATAGCCACGTGACCAGCAGGGCGCTCAGGAAAAAGCCGGGGATGGCTGCCAGTATTCTAAAATAACCCATTTCAGTCATCCTCTAAGCCAGTGCAACGTCCACCATTATACCTGAAACAATACGGCTAAACCCATAATAGAGTAGCGAGATATTACTTGCCGAGTGAATGTTGAGCAATTGCCAATTATTAATTACAGTTGAGCTATCAGGATGGAATCGGCCAAGGAGAATTATGCATCATTCAATAAAAGCCTTTGTTTATAAAGGTGATAATTATTACGTTGCCGAATGTCACGAAATAGCTGTTGTTACCCAGGGTAAAACGCTTGATGAGACAATTGCAAATCTCAGGGAAGCCACGTCAAACTTTGACGGGAAATCGGTAATAATCGACAAACTCTGACCATTCCGTTTCACGATGAACTTGATCCAGGTACGTTAAAAGCCATCATACGCCAGGCGAATAGATATATCCCTGAAGGCCAATTGCATCCGCATTTTTACACGGAATAAAATTGAAATCACTTAATGCTCGGCCTCTATCTCAATGTATCTGGAATAACAGGATCGAAACGATTACACCGGCAATAACAACCCAGTAAATCTCTACCCTTAGAAACAAGGCTATGAATGCAGCAACGGCAATCAATATACGGAACAATTCCCATGGTATTTTCAGGGCAAATAGTACGGTCACAGCTAAAAGCAGGCCTACAAATGAACTCAATACTCCAATAATGGCCTTACTAAAATAGGGGAAGCTGCGCAGCTTATCAAAATATGGAGCAACCCCCACTACAATCAGAAAAGACGGCAAGAATACGCTTACTGTAGCGATACCGGCACCCGGCAGCCCGTAAAGAAGATAGCCTATAAACGTGGCAGTTATCACAATGGGACCGGGCGTCACCTGCCCCAGCGCAATGCCATCCAGAAACGTCTTGCTATCCATCCAGGAGTTAACATTTACCACTTCATGAAACATCAGCGGGACAGAGGCGAATCCGCCTCCAAAAGCGAATAAATCTACGCGGAACATCAAGGCAGCCAGATCGAAAACCCCGCGGTTCACGAAAAAGAGCACTATGAACCCGGCAGCGGCAGCGCCCAGAATGACAAGCACGGAACGATGGGTGGCGATCGGTTTAGCTGCAGATACAGGATGGGGCGTCGGCTGCCGTATGTAGAAAAAAATGCCGGCAACCGCGGCCAGGAGAATCACAAGGAATGGAGATACACCAAATCCGAAAAGTACGGCCGCTACAACGGCTATCACAGCCGCTTTCCAGTTTTTTATATTGGCCCTGCCGAAAGTAATCGCAGCATTGGCAATTATTGACACTATAATGGCCTGTAAACCGTTAAATGCCGATATGACCACCGGCAATTCCCTATTCTGCACATAAAGTGCTGACAAAACCGTCATGAGTAAGAACGCCGGCAGACCGAAGCCGATGTAACTGACCGCTGCCCCGGACACGCCTCGCGACTTCAGACCCACGTAGGCAGAAGCCTGCATGGCAGTGGCCCCCGGTATCATCTGGCAGAAAGCAACGCCGTCTTTAAACGAAGCATCGTCAATCCATTTCTTCTGCTCGACCACCATTCGTCTGATGTAGGCTATCATGGCGGGCCCGCCGAATGCAGTGGCCCCGAGGCGCAGGAAAGACAAGAAAAGATTGCACAAAGATGGCGGATTATGAGGTGACGGAGATGGCTGCGTGTTTATCTGTTCCACTGTTCAACAAATTCTGACAGATATCTGCTGTAGTTGTCTAATACTGGCGCCGGTTGATCAGATAAGCCTTAAGGTGACCTTACGCTTTATATCTTTCTCAGATTATCAACCGGCTTCATGCCGGCCAGTTTTCCAGACAGGAAGAACGATAGTGCGACTGCGATTATCAGCGTCAGCAGGAAAAACTCCCAGATTGCTGACCCTGATAACTGCAAAGGTGCGGAGAGCGTCGTCAAGTCATTACCAAGGCCCGTTGAGAGCCTGGTTTGCAGGCTAATAGACCCGATAGCCACCAAAGTTAATACGCTTGCAGCGAGCCCCAGCAGGAACCCCAATATAGTTTGTACGAAAACCTCGCTGACTATCTGGGAACTGATATTCCGCTTTGTCCAGCCAATGGTCTGCAATACCCCTATATCCTTTCTTCTCTCCATGAGCGACGCTGTATTGACCTGAAAAAGTATCAGTGCTAGGATTGCGGCCAATATAAGCAAGACAAGCAATTGATACTTCTCGTATATGTCCATATAATTGCCAAGCGATGCGGCAATTGCACTCGACGACATGACCACGGCGTCCTTATCAACCTCGGTAACTTCCGACCGAACAGCCTTTTCCGAAGATAAGGAGTCGAGTGAGAGGTAGAGCTGACTATACCCGGACGTGCCGAGGAGTTTCTGTGCATCCGACAGATTTATGTAGACATTGGTCGCGGAAACCTGGCTTTTATCCTCCACAGCAACTACGCCGACCACTTGAAAATTAGAGGCGTCCAACTGCAGTTTATCGCCCGGCTTGAGCCCGTAAAAATTGGCAAAATGCTTTTCAACCAGTGCGGTATTTTGCTCGCCGGCCTTTAGAGAACGGCCGGAAGTAACCCAGGAGCTATACATGGCGCCGATGAAGCTGTCAGGCTCAAAACCCTCTATTGTAATGAACTTCCCCTTATCATAGCGCCATAATACCAGCGACCTGGAGATATCCTTGACATGAGGCAGGACACTTATCTTGTCCACGCTAGCTTGATCAAAAAGCCCTTTCCCAAACGGCAACTGTATTGAGTTAGTCTGATTGTCAGCCGCCTTTGCAACCGATTTCTGCACGATCATATCAGCCCCGATGTCCTTAAAAGGCAAGTATACGGCGGCAGCGTAAGCGTTCATAATAGAGGTCAAAACAATGAAAATCGCTACCAGGATGGCAACTGCCAGAAGATTGGTGAATAACCTCCCCTTTCGCCTGGTTAGTTCCCTAACAAGATAATGTAAATTCGGTTTGAACATTTTTAAGAAAAGGCTCCTGGAAAGCGGGCTTCCGATTACGGGAGATGTTTATTTATTAACCAGACCTGAGATTACAGTATCAAGATCCTGTCTGGTCCATCCCTGGCCCTCAAACCAGGTGAACTCAATTGATTTGCCATTTACCTGATATTTGGACGTGCCATTTATTATCACATTCATGTGAGCGGTGAGATTATGCTCTTTATAGTAGTCCTGGCCCTGCTGGGTAGATAAATCTATCCATGTAACTTTGACCTCATCTCCATATTTGGAAAGGACATCCTTGATAGCCTGCACGGTAGGTTGAAGCGGCCCATGATTTATATATCCTGCCACGACCACATCGACGGTTTTTGATGTGACTGCTGCTGAGGCAGGTTGTGCCGCCGAAGTATTGTCTGAGAGAGTCGCCCTGGGTTGCGAAACTGTTACACCGGAAGCGCCATTATCTGCTGTAGATTGGGGTGTTTCACCGGGTTTAGCCGCCGCCGGCGAACACGCAATCGATATTGCGAGGCTCACTCCCAGCAAAACAACAAGGAATAGCCTTCGCCAACTTATCATTCTATCTGACATTTATTACTCTCCAATCCTTCCATCGACGATTTTAATTATGCGGTCGCATTCTCCAGCTATACGGTCGTCGTGTGTCACCAGCACAAAGGTCTGTTTTTTCTCTCTGTTAAGCAGCCTGAGCAACTCTATTATCTTCTCACCTGTCTTTGTATCCAGGTTGCCGGTCGGTTCATCGGCAAAAATGACCTTCGGGTTATTAATCAAAGACCTGGCTATGGCTACCCTCTGTTGTTCCCCGCCAGATAGCTCATTTGGATAATGTTTCAAACGCTCGCCAAGTCCGACTTCAACAGCGGCCCTGGTAGACCGGTCGAACATTTCTCCGGCAGGTAGACCAGCCGGGAAGAGGGGAAGGGCGACATTCTCCACAACATTGAGCGTAGGTATCAAATTGAATGACTGGAAAACAAATCCAATGTTCTCCCTGCGGAAAAGAGCAAGCTGGTCCTCACTCATCGAAGTCAAATCTTTTTCGTCTATCGCTATACTGCCGGCATCCGCTTTTTCAAGGCCGGCCAGAAGCGCCAATAATGTAGTTTTGCCGGATCCCGAAGGTCCCTGGATCGCAACGAACTCGCTTTTTCCCACCTCGAACGATACGCTGTCGATTACCCTGACGTCACCCAGGGTCTTGGATAGATGTTCAACCTTTATGATTTTATTCATACTTAAGAATCTCCATAGCCTTCAGCTTGCTTATCTGCCAGGTGCTGAGCAGCGCAGTTATTAATCCGACAATCAGCACACCCAGAAATGTGACAAGTACCGGAATGAGATCGAACCTGATCGGGAGAAGATGGGTCTGAACAACGTTGGCATCTTCCGGGTTGGCAAGTAGAAAATGCGGGTAGGCGCTCAATTCCCACGGGATCGCTATGGATACCGTCGTCTTTGACAGGATGAAAACCGCTATGCCGGTCAACACCAGGCCCCCAATAAACCCTGCGAAGACTTGCAGGGTAGTTTCTATACCGATCAGTTTTTGAATATCACGGCTGGTGAAGCCGACCGATTTTAGAATGCCGAATTCCTTTCGTCTCTCCAGCATCATACGCAGTGTATTCCTGGCGATAATCAAGCAAGCCCCGATAAAGAGCACGAGTGAAATGACCCAGGTCAATTGATCGGATAATTTCAGGACTGTAGATATCTGACTCTCAAAGGTGTCCGGAGTATAAATATTATATGTGCCGATGGTCTGACCTAATGGTGTCTGGCCTGCATTCCCATCCTGGTTATTAAGGTCTTGCTTGATCTTCTGAGTTACGAGCGTCAGGTCCTGCTGACCCGTATTAATAAATATAATATTCACATCATTCTTATCAACCTTCTCTACCGATTGCAGGTTTTTAGATTGATAAGCCATGTCCTGCGCAACCGCCAAATTCAGATAGACGTCAGCGGCCACTATTTCATTTCCCACCATGCCGATAATGCCGGAAACCGTGAACTGCCTCCCGGCAATGGCCACATTTGAACCCACCTGTATTCCATTCTTGCCAGCATATGTCTTATCAAGCAAAATTTGCTGGTCCGTTGCAGGAACAGCGCCTTCGATCACCCTGGAGGAAAGAGATTTTCCATAGCTATCCTGCCAGTTAACTCCAAGGACACGTTTGAAATGATCGGGATCAAATACCCACAAGGAAAGTGCGCTGGAAATATCCTGTACACCGTCGATTTTACTGACAGCAGTGACCGCGTCCTGATGAATTGGCGCAAGGGAACAGGATAAGAGGACTCCCGAGATATTTTCGGGAACATTACCGTTTTTCTGCACAATAATGGTGCCCTGTATATCTTTGAAAGGTAAACGTGCTGCTTCTTTATAAGCAACTCCCAACAGATTCAGGGTAATAACCATGGCTGTAACCAGGCCTATGACGATGACATTCAGCAGATACGACCTGTATCTTTTAAACAGCTCTTTAACGGCGTAATGCAGCATTAGGGTGACTGGATGTTAGCACGATGTAGATAAATACGTAAAATTCGTATCATATCGTCGCCTACATTGTAATGGACTATTATGAAAATGGCGTGAAGATTTTGGCAATAATTTACGAACATTACATTTATCCGGTTATTTCAGATGGTTATTACGGAGGATTCGCAAAAATGGGCTTTCCGGTTCCAGTTACCCTTCATTTACCTCAAATTCCCTTGACGATTACACTCATACACTGCTACAATGCCCTATTGTATTTCCTGCCGACCGATTAATAATAGAGGTAATCATATGCAGCAATCTGGACCTGACAAAATCCGCAATGTAGCCCTCCTATCACATTCCGGTTCCGGCAAAACCTCACTGGCTGAAGCCATGCTTTTCGACGCCGGCGCTGTCACCCGCATGGGAAACGTCGCCGATGGGACCACCACCTCCGACTACGACCCCGACGAGATTAAACACAAGATCAGCATCAACCTGGCTATACTGCCGGTATCATGGAAGAATAATAAGCTAAATATAATAGATACCCCAGGCTATCCGGACTTCGTGGGTGAAGTAAGGTCGGCTTTGAGAGTGTGCGAGGGCGCGGTCATCCTGGTCTGCGCAGCCTCCGGAGTGGAAGTCGGCACCGAACAGGTCTGGAGTTACGCTTCTAAAAACGATACCCCACGCCTCATTTTTATGAACAAAATGGACCGTGAAAACGCTAACTTTGCATCAACTCTCGAACAGATTCAAAGCAAGTTGAGCGCCAGGTGCCTCCCCATCCAGATACCTATCGGCTCTCAAAAGGCCTTCAAAGGCGTAGTCGATATTATCAGCAAAAAAGCTTTCGCCGGCTCACCGGTCAAGGAGATCGAAGTACCGGCAGCTATGGCTGCGGAAATCGACAGCGCCAGGGAGAAGCTCGTCGAAGCTGTGGTGGAGATAGATGATGAAATAATGGCCAAATACCTCGACGGCATCGAAATCACCACCGAAGAGATACTCAAATGTCTGGCTGAATCCACTCGCCAGGGCAAGGTCATCCCGGTGCTGGCCGGCTCCGGCCTGACCAACAACGGGGCGGTGGGTCTGCTGGACGCCATCGTCGACTACCTTCCGTCACCGGCGGCAGCCGGTCCTATTAAGGCTGCCAATGCCTCGGGCGCCGAGGAGACTGTCAAACCGGCGGCGGACACGCCGCTTACAGCCCTGGTATTTAAAACGACCACCGACCCGCACGTAGGCAAAATAAGCTTTTTCCGCGTCTATTCAGGAGTCCTTTCCAGCAACTCACAGGTATGGAACGTGAATAAGGGCGTAATAGAGAGGGTCGGACAGGTATCGATGCCCCGGGGCAAGAACCAGGAATCGGTCACCCAGGTAGGCACGGGCGATATCGGCCTGGTGGTAAAGCTGGTGAACACGGTTACCGGCGACACGCTGGGCGTCAAGGAACATGCGCTTAAACTGGCAACTATCGATTTCCCGGCGCCCATACTGAGCAAGGCTGTTCACCCCAAGTCCAAAGCCGACCTCGATAAGATGAGCTCCGGACTTGCCAGGATATCCGAAGAAGACCCCAGCTTAAAAGTTCAACGCGAAGCGGATACCGGCGAACTTACCCTGGGCGGCATGGGCGATACCCATCTTGAGATCGCCGCCAGCAGGATGCTGCGCAAATTCGGCGTGGATGTAAATCTTGAGGTGCCGCGGGTGCCATATAAGGAGACCATCACGACTTCAGTCGAGGCCGAATATAAACATAAGAAGCAGACCGGCGGGCACGGCCAGTACGGGCACGTCCTCATCAGGATGGAACCACTGCCACCCGGCGGAGGTTTCGAATTCGAGTCAAAGGTAGTGGGCGGCACTGTTCCCAGGAACTATATACCCGCCGTCGACAAAGGCATCAAGGAAGCCAGGGTGGAGGGCGTTCTGGCCGGCTTCCCGGCAGTAGACATGAAGGTCACTCTTTACGACGGCAGCTTCCATCCGGTAGATTCGTCGGAAATGGCCTTTAAGATCGCATCGGCCCAGGCCTTCAAGAAAGGCATGCTCGACGGCTCGCCGGTTTTACTGGAGCCCATCATGAATATAACCGTAACGGTGCCGGACTCGTTTACCGGCGACATCATCGGCGACCTTAATACCAAGCGCGCCCGCGTGAGCGGGATGAACCCCAACCAGGGTATGAACGTCATCCAGGCGCAGGTCCCCCTGGCCGAGGTACTTCGCTACGCTATCGACCTGCGCTCTATGACACAGGGCAGGGGCACATTTACCATTGCGTTCAGCCATTACGAGTCGGTGCCTGCGCTCACCGCCCAGAAGATCATCGCCCAACACAAAGCCACCGCCCAGCAATAAATCAATAAAGGTAAATTAAAAGCCCCCCGCAAATTGCGGGGGGCTTTTTTATTATCCTGTTATCGTGTGCAGTTGATTACTGGACCAGTTCCTTGACCTTGGCTGTGAAGGCCGGAACAATGACCTTCCAGTCGCCGACCACGCCGAAGCGGGCCTCTTTGAAGATGTTGGCTTCGGGGTCCTTATTGATGGCAACGATGCACTTGGCGCCGGAGCAGCCGGACATATGCTGGCTTGAACCGGAAATGCCGATTGCGATGTAAAGCTCGGGGGCAATGATCTTGCCCGTCAGCCCTACCTGGATGGAATCGGGGACCCATTTGTTGTCGCACGGAGGCCTGGAAGCGCCTACTGCGCCCTTGAGCACCTTGGCCAGTGCGGCCAGCTCGTTCTGGAACGGCTCGGGTCCACCCACACCACGCCCGCCGGAGACAACTACGGAAGCATCCTCGATCTTAATGCCTGCGACCTCTTCTTTGATGGTCTCAAGCACCTTGGCCTTTATCTTGGCGGCGTCGAGCGCTACGGCAAAGGCTTTAACTTCACCAGCCCTTCCTGCATCGGCAGCTATAGGTGAACTCGCCTTGGTCCGGATGGTGGAGATTTGCGGTACGCACTCGGTGGTGAAAATGGCCTTGGCATTGCCGCCGTAAACCGGGCGGGTGCTCTGCAGAGCTTTGGTGGCCGGGTCAATGGCCAGCTCGAGGCAGTCCATAACGGCGCAAACGCCGAGCTTGAAGGCCAGCCTGGGAGCAAGATCGCGGCCGTTGGAGGTCTGGCCCATTAGAATAATCCTGGGGGCCACTTCTGCAACTGCTTTCTCCATGACCTGCATGTAGGTCTCATTTTCATAGGATTTCAATTGAGCATCATCGGCTACCAGGACCTTATCTGCACCGGCGGCCACAGCGGCTTTCCCGGCATCGCCGATCCCTGCGCCAATCAAAATGCAGGTAACCTGTTCCTTAAGTTCATCAGCAAGACGCCTTGCGGCGCCAAGTATTTCAGGGGTAATCGGGAGTAATTTACCTTCAGCAACTTCACCGACAACCAGAATACCTTTATTATCAGCCATTGTATCCTCCTATAATTATCCTGACTGTATCGTTAAATGACCTTGTTCTCGCGCAGTTTAAGTGCGAGCAGTGAGGCTGCTTCCGCCGGTGAGTCGGCGCTGACTATATCGCATTTGCCTTCTTTCACGGGCTGGAACAGCTTGACTATCTTGGACTTTCTGGCTGCGGCTCCGACCTTGCCGGCGTCCACGCCGAGATCGGCGGGTTTCCAGACTATGGGCTGCTTTTTGCTGGCGGCCATAATGCCTTTCAATGTGGCATAGCGGGCTTCGCCAAGCTCGTTGCTGACAGTGATCAGGGCGGGGGTGCTGACTTCCAGCACCTGATAGCCGTCGGCTACTACCCTTTCAACTTTCACTTTGCCTCCATCCACGACTTCGGCTTTCTTGGCAACGGTAACACTGGGTACGCCGAGTAGTTCGGCCAGGCCGGAACCTACCTGACCATCATCCCATTCCGATTCCTGCCTGCCGCAGAAGATGAGGTCGAATTGCCCGACTTTCTTGATGGCTGCTGCAAGAGCGCTGGCGACTGAGAAGCTGTCGCCGCCTTCGAATGCGGGATCTTCGAGCAGAATGAGCTCATCGGCGCCCATGGAGAGTGGCTTCTTCACAACATCACGCACAAGGTTGTTACCCAGGCATATAATGGTAATCTTGTTCGCGGCCTTGTCTTTGTCCTTGATGCGCAGCGCAGCCTCAACCGCCTGCTCATCGTAGGGATTCACGACTGGTTTGATTTCTGGCGGCTGGACCATCCTGTTATTGGCAGCGTCGAGTTTGAAAGTGGAGGGAGCTGCCTCGGGATCGAGTACCTGTTTACAGCAGACGATCATGTTCATGGTAGCAATTCACCTCGGTTTTGAGATTTAGTTAACAAAATTAACCAATCGGGAATTTTACAAGAAAGGTATCTCGTTGTCAAAACTCGTCCGAGTTCAACTCAAGTCACCCGGACGCCCATCTTCTCCATCATTGTCGCCAGCCTCCACCGCCTTAACCAACCGGCGATACCGTGAAGCTCTCTGCCTTCGTCATTTCCCCACGTCCAGTAGTTGTTCGCCAGGAATGTGAGCCCCTGAAGGATGCTGGAGGCCACGAAGGTGCTCAGCATGTACCAGAAATGCAGGTACTCGGTCATCAGGTATATAAGGAGCAGGCCGAGCAGAAAGCCCCCAACCGAAACTGCGGTGTACTTGATACCCCTATAAAGCGTGATAGCGCTGCTGAACTCCGCCTTTTTACGCCGCCATGTCCAGGCGCGGTTTAACAGGAAAGAAGTCACCGTCTGAAGCGCCACGGCGATGCAGACGCTCAATATGTACCACAGGCCCAGCACACTGGTAAGCAGGTACAGCGAACCGAAGTAAATGACGGCATTGGGCAGGCCCACAATAAGGTATTTAACAAACTTGTTTATCAATTGCCATCGGCCGCCTTCACGGGTGACTATTTTCATCACCCGGTCGATGCCTGCCAGGTCACGTTTAAGGGTTACCTCGGTCTCCCGCAGCACTGTAGCAGCGAACTCTCGAATTTCCCTTTCCTGGCCCGCCCCGATTTCCAGTAAGACGGCGCCGCCCGGACTGATTCTCGAGCTAACCTGTACGATCAATTCTTTGATAAGCTCCGTCCCACCGTGGCCCCCATTCAGAGCGAGGCGCGGCTCATTGTCCCGTATCTCCTTGGGCAATGACCTGATCTCAGGCTCGGCTATGTAGGGGAGGTTGGCCACCACCAGATCGAATTTTCCCTCTGTTTGCTGCAGTAAAGAATTTTTCAGGAGCTTAACGCGATTTGAAAGGTGGTGGCGGTCGACATTCCGTCGAGCTGTTTCCAGGGCTGCTTCCGAGACATCCATCGCATAGACATCGGCATCCGGCACGCAGGCTGCCAGGGCGACGGCAACAGCTCCCGAACCGGTCCCCACATCTGCAACCCTTATCATGCATCGGTTGCGCCTGACCCAGTCACGGGCAAACTTGACCGCTTCCTCCACGAGGATTTCCGTCTCCGGCCTGGGGATAAGTACTCGGGAATCCACGAAGAATTCCATACCATAGAACTCTTTGCGGCCGGTCAGGTAGGCGGTGGGCACCCTTTGGATTCTCTGGCTGATAAGGTCATCGAGCCGGTCCTCCTCTTCCGCTGAAAGGGGCCGCTGCGGTTCTGCGAAAAGCTCAGCCGGCATTTATGCCGAGCACATGGCAGAGCAGCACCCTGGCCTCGCCGGCCGCTTCGTCGATATGGCTTTGCTTGAGTAGCGGAGGTATATTTACGGAGGGCTTCCGCAACGGTCACGGCGCGGTTTCCTGGAGATGCCTCGACTGCTCCTCGCTGGCCAGGGCGTCTATCAGCTTGTCCAGGTCTCCATCCAGTATCTTCGGCAGCCCGTGCATCGACAGGTTGATGCGGTGGTCCGTCAGCCTGTCCTGGGGGTAATTATAGGTGCGTATCTTCTCGGACCTCTCGCCGCTTCCTATCTGGGAACGCCGTTCATCCCCGACTTCCTGCTCCTGCTTTCTCTGCTCGATATCATAAAGCCTGGAGCGCAGGACGGCCATGGCCTTGGTCTTATTGCGCAGTTGCGACCTCTCATCCTGGCAGACGGCCACGATCCCGGTGGGGATATGTGTGATGCGCACGGCAGTGCTGAGCTTGTTGACATTCTGGCCGCCGGCCCCGCCGCTGCGGAATATATCGATCCTCAAATCTTCCTGGTTGATCTGGACATCTATATCCTCGACCTCCGGCAATACCGCTACGGTAGCCGTCGAGGTATGTATCCTGCCCGAAGATTCGGTCACCGGCACACGCTGCACACGGTGCACGCCCCTCTCGTATTTCAAATGCCCGTAGGCGCCCTTGCCTTTGACCTCGAAGATCACCTCTTTGAAACCGCCCACCTCGTTCTGGTTGCTGTCGATGATCTCGATCTGCCAGCCTTTCAACTGGGCATAGCGGAAATACATGCGGTAGAGGTCCGAAGCAAACAAGGCCGCCTCGTCTCCTCCCGTCCCGGCCCTGATCTCAACGATGGCATCCTTGTCCTCATTCTCATCCCTGGGTATCAGCGCAACCCGTAACTCCTCCGCCAGCTTCTGCTGCGTTTCCTTGAGTCCGGCCAACTCTTCTCTAGCCATGGAAAGCATGTCCTGGTCGAGGCCCCCGTCTATCATGGACTGCGTATCGTCGATGGACTTGACCACCGCTTTATATTGCTTATATTTGCTGACCGTGTCCTCTATGCGGGCGCGTTCCTGCGACAGGGACTGCACGCGCTGAAAGTCATTATAGACCTCAGGCTGCGAGATCAACCCGCTCAATTCATCGTAGCGTTTTTCCAGTGATTCCAGTTTTTCAAACATAGCGATCTAAACTTCCCGTAGATTCAGCAAGATTATAGCATCGCATTAAACGTGTGCTCAAATACGGGACTGGCGGTGAATACGCCGGGCCGGTTGACAACTTTGTTATACTTTAATTAAGTACGTTGTGGCAGGGAGGTTGATATGTCGTTTTCCGAATCCGTTATTTCTCAAGCCTGGAACCGGTCAGGAGGAAAATGCGGATGTCCCCACCTTTCACACGATCACGGCAGGAACCGCTGTTCCAGGCCCCTGAACTGGGAACTGCGGGGAAAGGATGCAAACGGAGGCTGGCAGGCGCGCAGCGTAAGCGGTAAATACCTTGATACCCCTTCAGATTGCGAGATACTTTGCTGCGCCTGCTATAAGGAGATGGTTCACTAGTTTTCAGTCTGACTACCGTCATATATAGCATCATTCTATTCTTCTCCCCGCAAACTATCCGCTTGCGGGCGATCCTCCGGCTGATGCCTGAAAGCACCATTGTGGTATAATATCCAAGCTATTTTGAATATACAGGCATCCGAAAAGCCGGGGTAATAAAATGAGTTTAAGCGCAGATGAAGTAAGACATATCGCCCTGCTCGCAAGGCTGGGCATCAGCGAAGACGAAGTTGAGAAGTTCAGAGGTCAGCTCTCCAACATAATGGAGAATTTCGAGATACTGAAACAGGTCGATACCACCGACCTGCCGCCCACCTCCCAATCCGTAAACCTGGAAAACGTCTACAGGCCGGATGAACCCAAACCTTCCCTGCCCCCTTCCGATGTGCTGGCCAACGCCCCCGGACAGGAGGACGGTTCATTCAAGGTCAACGCCGTACTGGAGTAGCCCATGAAAGACCTTCATAAAATCACCATCCATGAGGCGCACAAGCTCCTCAAAGAAAAAAAGGTCTCTTCCGTCGAATTGACCGAAGCCGTGCTTCAGCACCTGCACCAGGTCGAAGGCAAGGTCCGCGCCTGCGTGACCATCACCGACGAACAGGCTCTTAAGGATGCCAGGGCAGCGGACAAGGCCATAGCGGCAGGGAATATCAAGCCTCTCACCGGCGTGCCTGCTTTGATCAAGGACGTCATCTGCACCAAAGGCATCCGCACCACCTGCTCCTCAAAGATGCTGGAAAACTTCGTGCCTCCCTATGACGCCAATGTTATCGAAAAATTGAAGGCGGACGGCTACGTGATCCTCGGCAAGACGAATATGGACGAATTCGCCATGGGGTCTTCCACCGAGAACTCGGCCTTCTTTGTAACCCACAACCCCTGGAACCTTGACTGCGTGCCTGGCGGCAGCAGCGGCGGCTCGGCAGCCGGCACGGCCAGCGACGAGGCCATCTACTCACTGGGTTCCGACACCGGCGGCAGCATACGACAGCCGGCCGGACTGTGCGGCGTAGTCGGGTTTGAAACCGACCTACGGCAGGGTCAGCCGCTACGGGCTGGTGGCCTTCGCCAGCTCGCTGGACCAGATCGGCCCTATCACCAAGGACGTCACCGACTGCGCCCTGGTCATGAACGCGATCTCAGGCCACGATAAAAGGGACTCCACCACCGTCCCCGTCGAGGTGCCCGACTATATCAAAGCACTCAAGGCAGACATTAAAAACGTCCGCATCGGAATACCCAAGGAATATTTTGTGGAGGGGATGCAGCCTGCGGTCCGCGATACTATCGACGCAGCCATTAAAAAGCTCGAGGAGCTCGGCGCAAGGGTCGACCGCAACGTATCCCTCCCCTATACCGAGTACGCCCTGGCAGCCTATTATATCCTGGCGCCCTCGGAAGCTTCGGCCAACCTGGCGCGCTATGACGGCGTTAAATACGGTTATTCCTACCGCGATACCACCAACATGTGGGAAGCCATGGAGAAGACCAAGCAGTACGGCTTCGGCCCCGAGGTCAAGAGGAGGATCATGCTGGGCACTTACGCCCTCTCCGCCGGGTACTACGACGCATATTATTTAAAGGCGCAGAAGGTCCGCACGCTCATCCGGAGGGACTTCGACAAGGCTTTCGAGAAGTACGACGTCCTGGTCACACCGGTTTCACCGACCGTGGCTTTTAAAATAGGCGAGAAAGTCGACGACCCGGTGCAGATGTACCTGAGCGACGTCTGCACACTGCCCATTAATATCGCCGGCGTGCCGGCCATCTCCTCCCGGCCGGTTTCGTGGACGGCCTGCCCGTGGGCATGCAGATGATCGGCAAGCATTTCTCCGAGGAGATGCTGCTGCGCACGGCCTTTGCCTATGAGCAGGCAACTCCCTGGCACACGAAAAAGCCTGCCCTGGCCTGACCCCGCCGTTCCGGTAAACCGCTTTCCCCATCTTTTACCATAGGGAATACGATTTACTTTATATATTTTGTTATAATTTGGTTTACCCGATAAAAAAGGTATGCGAGGCGACGATATGGAGAACGTAAAATTAGTCCTTCAGGCGCTTGAAAAAGATGCCAGGCTCACGGCGGCCCAGGTTTCCGACATGACCGGTGTCCCCGTTGACGAGGTCCATAAAATAATTAAGAAGGCCGAAAAAGACGGTTCCATCGTAAAGTATAAGACGGTTATCAACTGGGCCAAGCTGGGCGAAGAGCAGGTCTGGGCTCTGGTCGAAGTGAAAGTGGTGCCGCAGCGGGATGTAGGGTTCGGGGCCATCGCCGAGCGCATCTATCGCTTTCCGCAGGCCAAGTCGGTTTTTCTGGCCTCGGGCACTTACGACCTGGCCATTCTGACGGCCGGCAAGACCATGCAGGAGATCGCCTTATTCGTCTCCGAAAAGCTGGCGCCGATGGAGACGGTCCAGGGCACCATCACACATTTCATTCTGAAAAAATATAAGGAAGACGGCGTTATCCTTGAGGATGAGGGGGAACCCAGGCGACTGGGTCTGGTAGCTTAATTTTTCCTCCCGTGCTCCCGCAGGAGGTGACCTTTGAAACAGACAAATATAAAGCGTGATTATCTATCGAGGAAAGCCAGGGATATCTCGCCATCCGGCATCCGGAAATATTTCGACCTGCTTTCATCCATGGAGGGCGCCATCTCGCTGGGGGTGGGCGAGCCGGATTTTGTGACGCCCTGGCCGATGAGGGAGGCCGGCATCTTCGCCATTGAGAAAGGCTTCACCATGTATACCTCCAACCGCGGCATGGTCGAGCTGCGCGAAGCGCTCTGCAAATATCAAAAGGACTTTTACGGCATCGAGTACGACCCCCACCTGGAGATACTCGTTACTACGGGCTGCAGTGAAGCCCTCGACCTGGCCTGCCGGGCCATCGTGGACCCGGGAGACGAAGTCATCATGACCGATCCACACTATGTAGCATATCCGGTCTGCGTCGCATTGGCCGGCGGTGTGCCGGTGCCCGTGCCCACCTATGAAAAAAACAACTTCGAGATCATGCCCGAAGATATCAAGAAGAAGTTGACCCCCAAGACCAAGGCCATACTCTTGAGCTACCCATCGAACCCCACGGGAGCGGTCATGCCCAGGGACATCCTCACGCAGATCGCCGAGCTGGCCATCGAACACGACCTGATCGTAATCTCCGACGAAATCTACGCCCGCCTGGTCTACGGCGAGGAGCATACCTGCGTCTCGACCCTGCCGGGCATGCGGGACCGCACCATATTGATCGGCGGCTTTTCCAAGACCTTTGCCATGACCGGATGGCGCGTCGGCTATACCATGGCCAACCCCGATTTCACCGAGGCCATGCTCAAGGTGCACCAGTACACGATGATGTGCGCGCCTATTATGGGACAGATCGCAGCGGTCGAGGCGCTCAAAGAAAGCAATAACCCGGAAGTCGAAGACATGCTGGCGGAATATAACCGGCGCAGGCGCATCATGGTCAAAGGCTTCAGGGACCTCGGCCTCTCCTGCTTCGAGCCGAAAGGCGCATTCTATGCCTTCCCGTCGATCAAATCCACGGGCATGACATCCGAGGAATTCGCCGAGGGGCTGCTTAAAGAGGAGAAGGTGGCCGTGGTGCCCGGCTCCGTTTTCGGCAAAGCCGGTGAAGGCTATATCCGCTGCTGCTACGCAACATCCATGCCCGAGATAGAGGAAGCGCTAAAACGCATGGGCAGGTTTATCGGCAAACACCGCAAATAGGCTAGCTCTTTTTCACCGATTCCCTGAAGCTGGCCAACAGCGACTTATTCGCTGCAATAATGTCTTTATCTTCCATGTTTGCAGCCCTTCCTGCGAAGGTTACCACGTCCCCACCTCCCTCACGCACCAGCAGCAGGCCGCTCGCAATATCCCAGGGATAAACATATTTGTGAAAATACAGGCTCAGCCTGCCGGCCGACACGTAAGCCAGGCCCAGCGCCGAAGAGCCCATCAGCCTTAAACAGTGTACGTGCGGCCAGAGCTTTTCCACCAGCGCCAGCAGCTCGATGCTGCGTTCCGCCTGGTACCCCAGGTCCACCCCCAGCGCCGCCCCATCGAGCGACGGCAGCTTTGAGACCTGAATTTTCTTGCCGTTCAAAAAGGCGCCCTTCCCCTTCACGGCCTGGAACATTTCGTTTCTCATAGGATCGTAAGTGAGTCCCAGCACGATTTCGCCGTTGCGGGACAGGGCTATATTTACCGCGAAAAAAGGAATGCCGAAATAGTAGTTGTTGGTGCCGTCCAGCGGGTCGATGATCCAGGTGTACTCGTCGCCCTTCTTGCAGGAGCCCGCCTCCTCGGACAGGATGCCATGGCCGGGAAATTCCTCCGTTAAGAAGCCGATGATCTGCTTCTCCGAGAGCAGGTCGCCTTCCGTGACCAGATTCCGTTTGCCCTTGACCTTCATTTCGTGACGCAGGCCGAAGCGGCCCTTAAGGATTTTGCCCGCTTCAATAGCGGCATGCCTGGCTACGGTTAAAGCGGATTTCCGGTGGACCGAACGGGGGAGAGCTACAGGGTGTCGATCAGGCATTACGGATGAGGCCCATCTTCGTCTTGACTTCGTGAAGAGTTTCTGCGGCAATCTTCTGTGCGCGCCGGGCGCCGTCGTCCAGGATGTCATAGATATGGCCGGGGTCTTTGGCCAGCTCGGCCCTGCGATGGCGGAAATCGCGCAGCGAATTGTTGATGCCTTCGGCCAGCAGCTTTTTGCAGTCCACGCAGCCGATCTCAGCAGACCTGCACTGCACCTCGATTTCCTGCGTCCTGTCTATGTTGAAGAATTTTTGCAAACTGAATACGTTGCAAACTTCGGGATGGCCCTTATCGTGGCGGCGCTGTCTGGCCGGATCGGTGACTGCGGTCTTCACCCTCTCCAAAGTCTCCTCGGGAGTTGCGGCCAGCTCGATATGGTTGCCGTAACTCTTGCCCATCTTCTGCACGCCGTCCAGCCCAAGCACCAGCGGGAAGTTGGTCAGCTTGGCCTGCGGCTCCGGGAAGGTATCTCCAAACATGAAATTGAACCTGCGCACTATCTCACGCGTCATCTCCAGGTGGGGCAACTGGTCCTCTCCCACCGGGACGACGTTGCTCTTGTAGAGCACGATGTCGGCGGCCATCAGGACCGGGTATCCCACCAGGCCGAAGTTGATATTCTCGGGCTGCATCCTGGCCTTCTCCTTGAAAGTCGGCACACGCAGGAGCCAGCCAAGCGGGGTGACCATCCCCAGATAGGTGAAGAGCTCGGCCACCTCGGGCACATGGGACTGCACGAAAACAATGGACTTCTTCGGGTCGATGCCAGCCGCCAGCCAGTCGAGGGTCATTTCGAGTATATTCTGCTGAAGCTCCGAGGTGTTCTCGATGGTGGTAAGCGTGTGGATATCGACTATGCAGTAAATGCAGTCGAACTTTTCTTGCAGCTTAACATAGTTCTCGATGGCCCCGATATAGTTTCCTATGTGCTGCCGGCCCGTTGGACGGGCGCCGGAAAATACTGTTTGTTTCATGGTCAGGCGTAAGAGTTTATCATAGAATACAAGTCAGCTTCAAATTATCAGGCTGTTGCGAGGCTGCTACATGCTGTCGGGCGCCGTCATGCCCATCAGGTGCAGCGTGCGGGCCAGCACTATCTGGGCAGCCGCAACCAGCTTGAGCCTGGCACAGGTCATTTCGGCGTCGTCCGATATGACCCTGCACTGTTTGTAGAAGGAGTGGAAGACCGTCGCCAGATCCTGTGCATAGAACGGCAAATGGTGTGGCTCATGCGTGGTGGCGACTATCTCGATGATCTCGGAAAGGCGCACCATCTGGCGTATGAGGGTCAGCTCGGGCTCCGAAGCTAAAAGCGTGACCTTGCCGCCATCGAAGTCCAGGCATTTTTCAGCGGCGTTCTTGAGTATGCTGCTGATGCGTGCGTGCGCGTACTGCACGTAGTAGACGGGGTTGTCGGCCGACTGTTTGATGGCCAGCTCCAGGTCGAAGTCCATCTGGCTGTCCGCCGAGCGTGAAAGAAAGACAAAGCGGCAGGCGTCGGGCCCCACCTCATCCAGCACCTCGCGCAGCGAGATGATGTCGCCGCTGCGCTTGGAGATCTTGACCACTTCCTGCCCGCGGCGCAGCGTCACAAGCTGGCAGATTATAATTTCGAGCTTCTCCGGGTCGAGCCCCAGCGCGTTCATGACCACCTTCATGCGGGAGACGTGGCCCTGGTGGTCGGCGCCCCAGATATCGATAACATTATCGAATTTGCGGGTAACGAACTTGTTATAGTGGTAAGCGATGTCGGAGGCGAAATAGGTCGGCGTGCCGTCGCTCCTGATCAGGACATTGTCCCGGTCGTCGCCCATGGTCGATGAAGCGAACCAGGTGGCATTCTCGCGCTCGGTGATAAAATTCCCGTCCCTGAGCATCTTCATGGTCTTATCGAACTGACCGCTCTTGAACAGGCTCTGCTCGCTGAACCACTCGTCGAACTCCACACCCAGTATCTTGAGGTCGTCTTTTATCTGTCCCATCACCATCTCGATGCCGACCTTGCCGATCTCGGCCGCGCCCTTTTCGGGCGGCATCTGTAAAAACTTGTCCTTGTAAGTCCCGGCGATCTCTTTGGCCAGGTCGATCATGTAGTTGCCGTGATAGCCGTTGCCCGGTATCTCGGCTTCCTGTCCCAGCGCCTGCTTATAGCGAGCGAAAAGGGACTGGTGGAAAGCTTCGAGCTGGCTGCCCGCATCGTTAACATAGTATTCCGTGAAAACCTTGTAGCCGGCGGCCTTGAGCACATGCGCAAGCGTGCTGCCCAGCACCGCACCCCGGCCGTGCCCCACGTGCAGCGGGCCGGTAGGATTGCCGCTGACGAACTCTATCTGGACCTTCTGGCTACCCAGCCTGGCGTTGCCGTAGCTCTCGCCCTCTTGGCATATGACATCCACCTGTTTGTTGAGCCATTCCTTGCTGACCGTGAAATTGATGAAGCCCGGCTTGGCCGGGGTGATCTTCTCGACGTCTTTGGCGGCAGTGATATTCTGGATGAGCGTCTCGGCGATATCCATGGGCTTCATGCCCGTCAGGCGGGCCAGCTTGAGCGGGAGGCTGCTGGCGAAATCGCCGTGCTCGGGCTTGGCCGGCCTCTCTATGGTGATCTCAGGCAGGGTGGCATCGCCCATCAGACCTTTATCTTTGGCCTTGATGAAGGCTTTTTCCAGTGCGCCGGCAAGTTGTTTTCTGAACGACATATGCTACCTCGCGAAAGAACTTGAAGATTGTAATACTTTTCGCCTATTAAATAAACAAGAAAGTACTATTTTAATTGTTTTCCACCGTTTTATGCCAGATTCGATTGTATTCCCTGACCAGCAGGGCATGTCCGGCTTCCTTGAGTAAGGGGTCTTTTTCAAATATGGTCCGTGCCTCCCGCCGCGCCGTCTCCAAAATCCTGGTATCGGAGAGTTTGGCCATCTTAAGGTCAGGCAAGCCGCTCTGGCGGGTGCCGAAAAACTCTCCCGGACCGCGCAGCTCCAGGTCCTTCTCAGCCAGCAGGAAGCCGTCGTTGATCTCCTCGATGGCCTTGAGCCGCTCCTGGCCGTAGTCCGATGGATTTTCCGAGAGCAGGATGCAGTAGCTCTGCTTGTCTCCCCGCCCCACCCGGCCCCGGAACTGGTGCAGCTGCGACAGGCCGAAGCGGTCGGCCGCCTCCACCAGCATGACCGTGGCGTTGGGCACGTCGATGCCGACCTCCACCACCGAGGTGGAGACCAGCACATCCAGCTCACCTTCTTTGAAGTTGTGCATGACCTCTTCTTTTTCAGCCCCCTTCATCTTGCCGTGCAGCAGGCCCAGCCTGAGGTCGGGGAAGACCTCGCTGGGCAGCCGCTCGTATTCGGCCACCGCCGCTTTGACGTCGAGGCTCTCGGACTCCTCGATGAGCGGACAGATGATGAAGGCCTGGTTGCCTTCCAGCGCCTGCTTGCGGATGAAGTTATAGGCGCGCTGCCGGTCACCCGGCTGCAGCCAGCGCGTCTTGATGGCCAGCCGTCCGGCCGGCATCTCGTCGATGGTCGATATGTCCAGGTCGCCGTACAGCGTGAGCGCCAGCGTCCTGGGTATGGGCGTGGCCGTCATGACCAGCAGGTGGGGGTTGAACCCCTTTTGCCGCAAGGCGGAGCGCTGCAGGACGCCGAACCTGTGCTGCTCGTCTATGATCGCCAGGCCCAGGTCCTTGAACTTCACTTCCTTCTGTATCAGTGCGTGCGTCCCTATGGCCAGGTTGACCTCGCCCCGTTTTATTTTTTCGTGCGCAGCTTTTTTATCGGCGGCGCTCAGGCTTCCCGTGAGCAGCGCTATATTCAAATCGAAGGGGAAGACGCCTTTAAAAGTGCAGATATTGGACTCCCGGCTGCAGGCGGTCCCCATAGAGGAAAGCAGTTTGTAAAGGGTGGAGAAATGCTGCTCGGCCAGTATCTCGGTGGGCGCCATCAACGCCCCCTGGTAGCCGTTCTCGACGGCGGCCAGCAGCGCCAGGGTCGCCACGACCGTCTTTCCGCTGCCGACGTCTCCCTGCATCAGCCTCGACATCGGCACGGTCCGGCGCAGGTCGCCGCATATTTCGCCGGTCACCCTGGCCTGGGCAGCAGTCAGCTTGAAGGGCAATTTGGATATAAAGCCGTTAAGCCGCCCGTCGTCGATGGTGAATTCAGGCCCGGGCTGGTCTTCCTGCCACTCTTTCTTCTTGCTGAGCACGCCGAGCTGGAGCATGAAAAGCTCGTCGAAGGCCAGCCTCTGCCGTGCCAGGTTTTGCTCGGCATAATCTTTGGGATAATGCGCCTTCAGTATGGCCTCCTGCAGGTTTAACAGCCCGCAGCGCTCACGTATGGCGGACGGCAGGAAATCCGCCAGGCCGCCCGAATACTCGTCCAGGGCGGTCTTGACGATGGACCTCACCTGCCGGGGGTAGAGTCCCTGCGTCAGCGGGTACACCGGCACCAGCCTGCCGGTATGCATCAGCTCCTTTTCCTCTATGTATTCCCATTCGGGGTTTTCGAAAACCTTCACATAGTTGAACTCGCCGACCTTGCCGCTGACGGCGATACGCGAGTTGGTCCTCAACTGTTTGGCCAGCCAGGGTTGGTTGAACCACACGGCCCGGATGTTGCCGGTCTCGTCGCCCAGGATGGCCTCCGAACTTTTCATCCGGCCGAGCATGATGGTGCGCGCTTCCCAGACATTCACGAATACGGTCTGCTCCTTGCCCAGCTCCAGCGTGGAGACGGTGCGTTTGAGGCTGAAGTCCAGGAACCGCCTGGGGAAGTAGTAAAGCAGGTCCCTTATATTGTCGACGCCCAGTTTGGAAAGCCTGTGGGCGATGTTTTCTCCGACGCCTTTGACGGCCGTTACCGGCGTATCGAGCGCAGCTTTTGTTCCGGTTGCAATCTTCGTCCGAGGCTCCGGCCGTTCGCTCCCGTCCCGGGATGCACTTTTTGGCTGAACCGTACGCCGTGCGGGGGTTGTTTGGCTCTTTTCCAGCTCGGCCAGCACCTGCTGTACCCACTGGCGGCGCTGCTCAACGCTTTTGGCCGCGTAGCCGGGGCCGCCGATAAGCAGGGACTTGAAGGATGGATTGTCGGCCGCCCATTTCTGCAGGAATTTATCCAGCCCGCCTATGACAGCCCGGTCGCTGTACCCATTGTTGGTCTCGAGTTTTAAGATAACGGCCAGAACCGCAGCCTTGCCGCTTGCTTGCGCAGTCATTAGTTACACTTGAGCAGCTTCGAACTGATAAACGAAGGGATGCGACGTGTCTTTGGGCAAATGCTGCATAATACCTTCTCTTATAGATTGGATCGACGGCAACGATATCGGTTTTTTAACCGCCGCCAAATCCGCATCCGTCTTGCCCAATTCCTGCCTCATAGCTATCAGGATGCTGCCCGGCCCGCCGTGCGCTCCCAGCGCCGGGCCCAGTTTGGCTATAGTGGGCTTGATATTGGGGAAAATGGCCTTGACCCTGTCAACAAACGAGCCGATCTCCTCTTCGCTGGTACTGTGAGAAATGCCGACCTCCTCGACGTTGCGCCAGGCCCTCACACGATCGAGCAGGTCTTCCAAGCTCTTGTTGCGTGTACGGGCCATGCCGATCGGGCTGACCACCCCGTCTTTGATAGCCAGCATGGGCTTGACCGGCAGCACCGAGCCGATCCTGGTCACGGCCTGCCCCAGTCGCCCGCCCTTGGCTATATATCTCAGGGTATCCAGCACGCCGTAAGCGTGTATGGCCGGTATCAACTGGTTGATATATTCCCGCATCTCATGCATATTTTTCCCCGCACTGGCGGCCCTGGCGGCAGCCACGCCCAGCAGGTAAAGAGGGATGGTGACCAGGCGGGAATCGACCACCTCGACGGGGCATTTCATATCCGATACCATTTGCCTGCCCCTCAAGGCGGCTTCGTATGTGGAGCTGACCTTTCTGGAAATATGGATGGATATTATGCCGTCGCTGTCGGAGCACAGCTTCTGATATGCTTCGGCGAAATCGCCGGGTGAAGGGGACGATGTGGTCGGATACACTGCCTCCCGTTTGAGCATCTCGAAGAATTCATCGGGCTGTATGTCAACCCCGTCGCGGTAGCTGACATCGCCGAACCTGACATAGAGGGGCACGACGGTAATTCCCAGTTCTTCAGCTACATCCTTCGGTATATCACTTCCACTGTCGGTAACTATTTTAACCGCCATTATTTGCCCTCGATGAAACATGCGGCCAGCACATGAGGGCCGACGTGTACCCCTATCACCGGGCTGACCGTGCTTCGGTAAGTTTTTTCTCTGGGATAAAGCTCGGCCATCCTGCCCGCCAGCACTTCCAGGTCCTCGGGCGTCGTAGCGTCCTCCAGCATCAGGCCTTCAATTGAATTGGCGCTCTTGACCAGGTTTACCAGCGCCTCCATGGCCTGCACCCGGCTCCTGGTGCGCTGGACCGGGGTTACGATGCCTTCCTTCAGCGTGAGCACCGGGGTAATCTTCAAAAGCCCTCCCAGCAGCGCCTGGGCATGCCCGATCCTGCCGCCCTTGCGCAGGAATTCCAGCGTGTCAAAGACCATATAGGCATGCGCCCTCGAGCACCAGTCGGCGGCCTTCGGCGCCAGCTCCGCCAGTTTGGCGCCTGCCAGGGCGGCTTCGGCGGCCTTGATGACCGGCAGTCCCAACCCGCCGCAGGTCTGCAGCGAATCGATGATCTCGATCTTGCAGATATCGCCCACCAGGGCCTTGGCCTGGATGGCGCTCTCGTAGGTGGCACTTATCTTGCTGGAGATCACTATGGCCAGTATCTCATCCGTTTCATTAGACAGCTTGGTGAATAGCTCGGAGAAATAGCCCGGCGACTGGGCCGAGCTGGTCGGATGGATCTTGGATTCGACCAGCCTCTTGTAGAACTGGTCGGGGGTTATGTCGACGCCATCCCTGTAGGTCTCGGTGCCGAAGATGACATTGAGGGGCACCATGCTGATGCCGAGTTTTTGGCTATGTCCGCCGGGATGTCCGAGGTGCTGTCAGTTACAATCTTTACCATAGCTAAACCTCCCCAGCCTTATTCCAGTGACACTATATAAAAATAGTGTGGTTGCCCCCCGCTGACCATCTCGATCTGCTTGCCGGGATATTTTTCCTTCAGCTTATTGACTACGGCCTCGGCCTGCTCGGCCTTGATATCCGCGCCGTAATAAAGCGTCACCAGTTCCACATTTTCTATGCCGGCCTTTGTCCAGGCTGGACATCAAGCACCTCGGTGACATCGTCGCCGCAGGCCACCAGGTCCGTATCGTCGATGATGCCTATGGCCTGGCCCTGTTTGATCTTCAGGCCGTGTATCTGGGTCGAGCGCGCCGCCGTGGTGATCTCAACCGATTTGACGCCCTTGATGGCCTCGGTCATGGCCTGGATGTTCTCTTCCAGGGTGCTCTCATAATTGAATGTCAGCAGCGCCGTTACGCCCTGCGGCAGCGTCCTGCTGGGAATCACCTCGATCTTTTTCTGGTCAGCTCCTGAATCTGCGATGGCAGTCAAAATAATATTCTTATTGTTGGGCAGGAAAATCACTTTCTGTGGCTTCGATGGCTTCCACAGCCGCCAGTATCTCCTTGACGCTGGGATTCATGGTCTGGCCGCCCTTGACCACGACGGCGCCCAGGCTCTCGAAGACCTTGGTCATGCCCTCACCAAAGGCCACCGCCACCACGGCTATGTCAGCCGGCAGCGCCTTCTGCCGCTGCATCTCCTTGAACCCGACATGCTGGTCATCCATATTCTGTATCTGTATCTGGTGCAGCGTGCCCAGGGAAGTGGCGTAGGCCAGGATGCTGCCCGGGTCGTAGGTATGTATATGCACACGCACGGCAGTCTCGTCCCCGGCCACCACCAGCGACAGTCCCCGGCCCGTCCAGCTTACGTTCTTATCTTCTCCGGGTCCAGGGTATCGCCTTCCAGCAGGAAGTTGGTGCAATAGCCATAGGCTTCCTCTTCTTCGGAGAAGCAATGTCGATGGTCCTTGGCCGCGGTGATATTGGCGCTGACCATCTGCGGCTTCCTGAACTGCAGGTCTTCCAGCTCGCCCTTGAGGAACCTGCAGAGCGCCGTCCAATAACAATATATAATCCTTCGCCCCCGGCATCCACCACGCCCGGCTTCCATCAGAGCGGGCAGCAAATTGGGCGTCCTGGCCACCGATTCCCTGGCCTCATTTACGGCCGCCTCCATGATCCCGATCAAGTCATCGGGATTTTTCTCAGCGCACTGCTTGGCCACAGACGGCGGCATCTCTGATCACTGTGAGGATGGTCCCCTCCACCGGGTTGGACAGCCCTTCCCTGGCCGTCTTGGCCGCCTGCTCCAATGCCTTGGCCCAGTCGGCGCCGTTGAAACTTGTCCTTGCCGTCGAACCCCTTGGCCAAGCCGCGGAAGATCTGCGACAGTATGACGCCGGAATTGCCCCGGCGCCCAGCAGCGCCCCGTGCGACATGGCTTTGGCCATCACAGTGACGTTGTGGTATCGGCCGCCCTGTCCGCCTCTTCAATCACCGACCGGAACGTCAGCAGCATGTTGGTGCCGGTATCGCCATCCGGCACAGGGAAAACGTTGATAGCGTTGACCTCGGCCACGCTTTTTTCAAGCCAGTTGCTTCCTGCGGCAAACATGTCTCTCAGGTCTTTGCCATTCCAGGAATTCGCTTGTGTCATCGGTCTCCTTTTAACATCAAATGGGATTGTGGTATTATATAACATTGTTGTTCATTAATCATGCTAAAGTATCAAACGAAGAGGTTCAAAATTGGCTATCAAATGTGATATGTGTGGAAAAACACTGCGCTTTGGCAATAGGATAAGCCATTCCAAGCAGCATACCAGGCGGACATGGCTTCCCAACATTCAGCCGACGACTTTCACATCGACGGGACTGCCGTCCGCTTAACCTGTGCTCCAGGTGCATCAGGACCAGGAACAAAGTTTCCCGCTAACATATTGAATTCCGTAATTCCTTCATAGCTGCACCGATACCGGATTTCGCGTTGAAAATCGCAGAACCTGCTACCAGCACGTCTGCTCCTGCCTTGAGTGACTATGGGCGCCGTTGCGACGGTGATTCCGCCGTCAACCTCCAGTTCAGCCTTGATTTTCCTATTATAAATTATTTGCCTCAATCTGGCTATCTTATCCACCACGCTCCCTATGAATTCCTGCCCGCCGAAACCCGGGTTGACCGTCATCACCAGCACCAGGTCGGCCAGCGGCAGAGCCTCTTCGATGGACGTTGAGCGGCGTGGCCGGGTTCAGCGACACGCCCGCTTTCATGCCCAGCTTCCTGATCGCCTTGAGCGTGCTGTCCAGGTGGATGCAGGCTTCCACATGCACCGTCATTATGTCGGCCCCGGCCTCGGCAAACCTCTCGATATACCTCTCCGGCTTTTCGATCATCAAATGCACGTCCAGCGGTACTTTCGGTTATCTTGCGCAGTGACTCCACCACGGGGATGCCGATCGAGATGTTGGGCACGAAGTGGCCGTCCATCACGTCCACGTGGATGTAGTCTGCGCCCGCCTTGACGGCCTCTCTGACCTGCTCACCCAGGCAACTGAAATCCGCCGACAGTATCGACGGCGCTATCTTTATCTTTTTACGCTTCATATTCCTTACGGCTCTTCTCTGGCCTCGTCTATGCTGTGCCTGACCTGCTCGGTGGCCGTGCCTCCCTGCGAGGCCCTGGCTTCCACGGACTTATCGAGGGTGATCTGCGACACATCCTTATCGAATAAGGCTTGGAGAACTTCCTGTATTCCGCCAGGCTCGAGCTCGTTCAGCTCCTTTTTGGCATCCACGGCATAGGCCACCAGCCGGGCGACGGCGCTGTGCGCCTCGCGGAACGGCAGTGCCTGTGCACCAGGTAGTCCGCCAGGTCCGTAGCCAGTATATAGCTCTGCATGACCGACTTCATCCTGGCCTTGTTGATGGTGATCGAACCTATCAGGCCCGACATCACCTCCAGGCTGGAGATGAGCGTGTCGTAGGTGTCGAAGAACCCCTCCTTGTCCTCCTGCAGGTCGCGGTTATAGGCATGCGGCAGGCCCTTCATCACGGTCAGCATGCCCATCAGGTTGCCGTAGACGCGGCCGGTCTTGCCCCTGGCCAGCTCGGCGACGTCGGGGTTCTTCTTCTGCGGCATCATGCTGCTGCTGGTCGAATAGGCGTCGCCGACCTCGATGAAGCCGAACTCCCGTGACGACCACATAATCACTTCTTCGGCCAGCCTGCACAGGTGCATCATGGTCATGGCGGCGGCCGACTCGAACTCGATAATAAAATCGCGGTCGGAGACGGCGTCCATGCTGTTCTCGCTCACCGAGTCGAACCCCAGCTTCTGCGCCACGAACTCGCGGTCCACGGGATAAGGCACGCCGGCCAGCGCGCCGCTGCCCAGCGGCATGACGTTTATCCGCTTCAGGCAGTCCTCGAACCTCTGGATGTCACGGCTGAACATCTGGAAATAGGCCATTATGTAATGCGAGAAGAGCACCGGCTGGGCATGCTGCAGGTGCGTGTAGCCCGGCATCACCACCCGGATGTTCTTCTCCGCCATATCGACCAGCTGCATATTGAACTTCTGCAGGGTCTTTATCACCTGCAAAGTTGATTCACGAGCGAAGAGCCGCATGTCCAGCGCCACCTGGTCGTTGCGCGAGCGCGCCGTGTGCAGCCTGCCGGCCGTATCGCCTATTTTCTCGAACAGGCGGTTCTCGATATTCATGTGGATATCGTCCAGCTCGCGCTTGAACTGGAACTCTCCGATCTCTATCTCATCGAGTATGGCCAGCAGCCCGGCCCTGATCTTCTTGAACTCGGCGCGGGTTATGATCCCCTGGCGGGCCAGCATCTCGGCATGCGCCAGGCTGCCCTCGATATCATACCTGTAGAGACGCCAGTCGAAGGGGATGGACGCCAGGTAGCGCTGTACCCTGCTGTCGATCTCCTGCTTGAACCGGCCCCGTAGCCTGGACTCTTTCTTAACAGCCATCTTTTATACCCGATTTATTTCTCTCAACTATTTAATAATAATCTGCAGGATGGCCTTGACGTAAAGCAGCACGCCTGCCGCCATCCAGATTATAGCTATGATTTTCAGCTCCCGCGCCCTTTGTTGCTTCTTATCCTCCGGCGCCGAACAGGTACCTTGCCAGGTAAAACAGCGGCAATCCGATCCGCGATCAATACCGCACCCGTTAGCCATAGCATCAAACTCGAAGTATCCACTCTTATCTCCTCTTTTTAGCCTGCGGCGAAGAACTTATTTCTTCTTGCCCTTTTTGGCAGTTTTGGCCTGCGGCTTCTTAGCCGTCTGCTCCTGCGCCTGTATCTTGAGGGGCAGTCCCCACAGCCGGATGAAGCCCACGGCATCGCTCTGGTCGAAGACGTCCCCCTTATCGTAGGTGGCCAGCTTGTAGCTGTAGAGCGAGTAGGGCGACTTGCGGCCGACGATGATGCAGTTGCCGCTGCGACAGCTTGGCCCGTATCGAGCCGGTCACGAAGCGCTGCGAGCTGTCGATATAGGCGTCCAGGTCCTCGCGGTGCGCCGAGAACCACAGGCCGTTATAGACCAGGTCCGAATATTCGCGCGCCACCATCTCCTTGAACCTCAACTGGTGCCGCGTCATGGTCATATATTCCAGCGCCAGGTGCGCTTTGAGTATCACGTTCGCCGCCGGGGCCTCGTAGGTCTCCCTGCTCTTGATGCCCACCAGCCGGCTCTCGATGTGGTCGATGCGGCCGATGCCGTTGCGCCCGGCTATGACATTCAGTTTATCTATCAGCTCCAGCCCGCCCATGGCTTTTGCCGTTCAGGCTGACGGGCAGGCCCTTCTCGAAGCCCAGCTCGACATATTCCGGTTTGGCCGGGGCGTCCGAGGGCGACTTGGTCCACTCGTAGATATCCTCGGGCGGCTCGAACCAGGGGTCCTCCAGGACGCCGCACTCGATGGCGCGTCCCCACGGATTTTCATCGATGGAGTAGGGCTTGGACTTCTTCACGGGCACGGGTATCTTGTGCTTCTGGGCGTACTCGATGGTCTCCTCGCGGGTCATGCCCCACTCGCGTGCCGGGGCGATTATCTTCAGCTCAGGCCCCAGGGCGAAGACGCTGACATCGAACCGCACCTGGTCGTTGCCCTTGCCGGTCGAGCCGTGCGCCACGGTGGTGGCGCCCTCTTTATGGGCAGTGTCCACCAGCCACTTGGCCATGAGGGGACGTCCCAGCGCGGTGGCCAGCGGGTACTGGCCTTCGTAAAGCGCATCGGCCTTGATGGCCGGGAAGACGTAATCGCTGATGAACTCTTCTTTGGCGTCCACGGCGAAGGACTTGACGGCGCCCAGCATGAGCGCCTTCTTCCTGATGCCCTCCACGTCGCTCACGCCGCCGATATTCACGCACAGCGTGATGACGTCCATGTGGTATTTGTCGGCCAGCCACTTGATGGCCACCGACGTATCCAGGCCGCCGCTGTAAGCCAGTACTACTTTCTCTCTCTTAGCCATGATCTTATTGTCTCTCCTTTAAAACGCCGTCCAGTATGGCCAGCGCACTGTCGATTTCCTTTTTCGATACGGTGAGCGGAGGCATGAACCTCAGCGCGTCGGGCTTGACCCGGTTGACCAGCAGCCCTTTGTCCAGGCAGGCCATGCCCACCGCCCCGGCTATCTCCTCCTTGAACTTCACCGCCAGCAGCAGTCCTCTGCCCCTCACCTCCACGATCACATCATACTTTTGCGCCAGCTTGTTCAGGCCGTCTTTCAAATCCCGCCCCATTTCGGCTGCATGGGCCGGGATGTTGTTTTTAACTATATAGTCCATTACGGCGAAAGCTGCGGCGCACACCAGCGGGTTGCCGCCGAAGGTCGAGCCATGCTCGCCCGGCTTGAAAACGCAGGCGCTCTCTTTGGCGAGGAACGCCCCGATGGGAATTCCGCTGCCCATGCCCTTGGCCAGGGTCATGATATCCGGCTCGACGCCGAACTGCTCGTAGGCGTACATGGCTGCCTGTGCGCCCGATGCCGGTCTGTATCTCGTCCAGTATCAGCAAAAGGCCTTTCTCGTCGCACCAGGCCCTTACTTTCTTTAAATAATCGTCGTCGGGGACGTTGACGCCGCCCTCTCCCTGAATGGGCTCCAGCATGACAGCGCAGGTCAGCTTCGTCGTAGCCTTCTTAATGGCCTCGACGTCGTTGAAGGCTGCGTTTACGAAGCCCGCGGGGAGCGGGGTGAAGGGCTCCTGGAAGCTCGGCTGGGCCGTGGCGGCGGTGGCGGCCAGCGTGCGGCCGTGGAACGAGTTGGCCACCGTGATTATCTCATAGGCGCCGTCCAGCTTGAGCTTGCCGTAGCGGCGCGCCAGCTTGATAGCGCCTTCCACGGCCTCGGTGCCGCTGTTGGCGATGAAGGCGCGGTCCAGGCAGCTCGTCTTGACCAGCAGCTCGCATAGCTGTAGCTGCGGGATGGTGTAATAGATATTGGAGGTCTGCGTGAGGGTTTTGGCCTGTTTGCTCAGCGCCTTGACCATCACCGGGTGGCAGTGTCCCAGGCTGACCACGGCCAAGCCGCCCACGAAGTCCAGGTATTCCCTGCCCTCGTCGTCCCAGACCCTGGTGCCTTTGCCGCGCACCAGTGTCACGGGTATGCGGTTGAATACCTGCATAAATACTTTTTTTTCTACTGCCTGCCAGTCTTTTTTAGTTGACAATGGTCGTACCATTCCCCCTTCCTTCGATTTCATCGAGCAGGGCGTGGTCGATGCGCCCGTCGATGATGCGGGTGAGGGATACCTTCTGCGAAGCGATCAGGCTGGCCTCCAGCTTGGCGATCATGCCGCCGGTGGCCGTGCCGTTCTCGATCATAGTCCTGGCTGTGCCGGCGTCCATCTGGGTCACCACCTGCTTGGAGTTGTCGAAGATGCCCGGCACGTCGGTTAAAAATATAAGCTTTCTGGCCTGCAGGGCGGCCGCTATCTGTGCGGCGATGGTATCGCCGTTGACATTCAACATATTCGATCCCTCGTGTCCCGTCAGAGCGCAGTTCATGCAGACCGGCGCCACCACCGGCATATAGCCGCTGTTGAGCAGCACCTTCAGCAAGTGCGCGTCGATGGTCAGCTTCCTCGGCCGTCAGCCCCAGCTCGCGGCTCTTGTTTTTGCCCTGCGCGATGGCGCCGTCCACGCCGCTCAGCCCGACGGCCTTTCCGCCCAGGCGGTTGATCTCGGATACGAGCTCCTTATTGACCAGTCCGGCCAGCACGGCCGTGACCACTTTCAGCGTATTGAGGTCGGTGACGCGCAGCCCCTGGGTGAAGCGCGTGGGAATATTCAGCCTGGCCAGCCAGTCCGTGACGGCGTTGCCGCCGCCGTGGACGACCACGATAGGAAACTTTCTCTTTTGAAGTGCAACGAGGTCTTCCAGGGTGGTATCATGCTGGCCGAGCGTGCTGCCGCCGATTTTTACGACTACGATTTTCGATCCTAGCATCAATAAATCCGGGGAGGGTTAAGTAGTATAATCGCTATTTATAGTAACATACTCTTGCGAGAGGTCGCATCCCCAGGCGGTGGCTTTTCCGTTGGCGATATTCAAACAGACCCTGATCTTCACGGTATCCGCCCTCAGCCTGCGGCTGAGCTTGTCTTTTTCGAATCGCAGCGGGCGTACCGTCGCGCATGACCGGCTCGTCCTGCAGGAAGACTTCCAGCCGCTCTTCTATCATGGCGGCGCCGCTGCGTCCCAGGGCGGCCACGATGCGTCCCCAGTTGGGGTCGTTGCCGTGGACGGCCGCTTTCACCAGGGGCGAACCGGCGATGGTCTTGGCTATCTTGCGGGCCTCCGAGGCATTCTTGGCGCCTTCGATGCAGACCTCGATCAGCTTCTCGGCGCCTTCGCCGTCGGCTGCGATGCTGCGCGCCAGGAAGCGGCACACGTGGCTGAGCGCCTCCTGAAAGGTCCTGCCGTTCTTATCATTTATCTTCATATTGCCGGCTGCGCCGTTGGCCAGGATGGAGACCATGTCGTTGGTGCTGGTATCGCCGTCCACCGTGATCATGTTGAAGCTGTCGTTGACGGCGGCCCTGAGGGCTTTTTGCAGGAAGTCGGGCTCGACCAGTGCATCGGTAGACAGGAAGCCCAGCAGGGTGGCCATATCGGGATGGATCATGCCGGAGCCCTTGGCGATGCCGCCTATGACATATTGCCCGGCGCCGTCCGTCACGCGGACAGCGATCTCCTTGGGTCTGGTATCGGTTGTCATGATGGCGCGTGCCAGCTTGTGGCCACCGTTTTTGGCCAGCTCGATTTTGTCGATGCCTGCCTTGAAGCGGGGCATGGGCATGGCCGTCCCGATCACTCCGGTGCTGGCCGGCAGCACCTCGCCCGGCTTGATGCCCAGCTTGGCGGCTGTGAGTGCGGCCATCCCGGCGGCGTCCTTGAGCCCCTTCTCGCCGGTGCAGGCGTTGGCGCATCCCGAGTTGACCACCACGGCCCTGGCCTTGCCTTTAGAGATATGTTTCATGCTGACCAGGATGGGGGCGGCCTTGACCTTGTTGGCGGTGAAGACGGCGGCGGCGGCGCACGGCTCTTCGGAATAAAGCACGCCCACGTCGAGGCGTCCCTTATACTTGATGCCGGCTTCGATTGCGCCCGCCAGGAACCCGTTGGGCGAGGTCACCGTCCCCTGCTTGATCTCAATAACCTTATCTTTCATGAAAGCTAAGAATATAGCACTTTTTATGTAATATTGCCAGTATCGCCGCATACTCTTTACATTCATATAGATTTGCTACATACTTTAGGAAGCTGAATTAGCATGGGTGGAATTAAAATGCTTAAAAAAATAAAATGTCCGGCCTGCCAAACTGAAGGCAGCATATCCCTGGTTGAGCTGGATTATATTGGACCTTATCGCTGCTGGAAATGCCGTGCCCTCTTTACGGTCGAGATTAAAAACGATGAACTCGTATCGTATAAGTATTTAAGCGAGGAAGAGCTTAAAAAGCAGCAGCAGATGAAGGAACTTCAGGACAAATTCAGGAAGCAAACTTAACCGGCCCACTTTAACACCGACTTAAGCCCCATAACAATCGGCTATCTGCTTAAAAGAAAACCTCTGTTGCACTAGGGCTATACGAACTGGGCCGTCAGTCCTTGAAATCCATATACTGCTAGTTCCAATTTTATGGTTTATGATAAATCTTTGCTCAAAGAGAAATTTGATAGCGATAAGAAATTTTAATATTATAACTAATGATTGGATTATTAGCCGAGAAATTCTACAAGTTTATTCAGGGTCGATTCAAGATTCTTTTTTCTCATCTGACATTCCCAGACAATAAAATAACGCCAACCCAAGGATTCTAATTCCACGTAATTATTTTTGTCCCTTTCCACATTACCTAATATCTTAGTTCTCCAAAATTTCTTATTACTACACGGCCAGCAAAAGTATTTACAATTGTGTCTATGCCAAAAACAGCCATTTACAAATATTATCTTCTTTTGTTTGCGAAATATTATATCTGGTTTACCTGGCAGATCTTTGCAGTGTAATCGGTATCGATAGCCGCTGTGCCATAGCCAATGTCTGATTATAGTTTCCGGCCCAGTATTTTTATCCCTGATCTGGGACATATTGTAACTGCGTTGTAAAGATGAATGGACATCCATAATCCTATTTTAATAAATAAATACCAAACCTATTAATGTGGTTGGCCGCTTTTGACATAATATCAAAAAGAAGATCACGTTGTAATGAAAATATTGGATCCCCAATTATTTTATTTTCAAGCTGGAATGAAATCGTCCCAAAGTGCAATATTACTATATTCGATTTTCCACCAAACCATACGGGGCCTATATGATACTCACTATCTCGCTTTCCACGTAATTTATCATTTTGATCATATGGAATTTTCAAGCCAAGCAGTACTCTATGCATAGGATGTACAGTGCTTCCTGGCCCTTTGATCTTAATAACTTTATTTTGTGCCAAATCACATTCTGGAGTAATAATAACCATGCATAGTTCACATTCGCTGGGTGCTTGACCATTTATAAATAGATCTTGGATGAGTAATTCTTTCTGCGTAGAATCGTTATGTATATATACGTTGCCAGGGTAATGACGACCTGCAACATTAGAGGTTAAGTAAAGAGAAGTATTTAATTTTGATTGGACATCATTTGATATTCCTGTATTTTCAAGTTTAAATCCTGCCGGTATTGTTAGGTCTCTTCGAGTGATATTTTCCAATGTATCTAAAAAACTTCTATTCATTAGATGGCAAGCACACTTAAATTTATCTTCTTCCCTCGAAAGTTCTTTCTTTTCAACAAATGCTTTATAAAGACTATAAAATAGAGCTGCAGTATCTTTTGACCAATTGGAGCCTCGGTTTACCAATGTAGAAAATCCTAGAACGAATTCTTTTGAGGCATTATTGACTGTGTTTTCCCATTCGACATAGACCTGAAATGCACTTATTGTTTTCAGTTTATCCTCTATCCTGTCGATAACACCCTGAACCCCTTCTAATTTTTCTACATCAACCCATACAACAGGAGAAATCCTTTGCTGTTCGCAGTTCTCTAGTATCAATGGGATCACTTCCTGATGTGCTGTCCAGAAGCCAATTGCATATGGCCCATTTTCTACGGATATTACTTTTTTTAAAACGGCCACAACGCCGGAGGCTTTTGTTTTATCTTGCTGAGCTTTCATTCCTTGTAGTTCTATGTCTAAAAATACAAACCTTATACCTTTTAGAGGTTCTTTGGGAAGGTTTTCTAAAGTTCCATCGAAATAAATATAAGGTATACCTTCTTTCCCTAATGCATCCAAGATAGTCGCCACTTCCTCTCTTTTATCGTCAACTACAACTATCCTGCCACTTTCAGAAATAAGCATATTATTATTCCTTAAGAACTTTAAACGCTAGGGCTATCTTCGCCCCTTTCGAATATTTTTTGGGAATATCAAAATCCTCATTATTTGGGAAAATAAGCATTCCACCTAAAGCTTGCATAATCTCATGTGTAAGATGCAATCCAATACCCATTCCCCCAGGTTTATTGCTTATGAAAGGCTTGATTATCTCATCAGTAGGGAGTGTAAAACCCGGCCCGTTATCTGCGACAATGACGCAAATATATCCAAGGAGTTTATCGGAAATATCTACTAATATTGTTGGATTCTTTGTTCGGGAATAGCCGAGCCACCATATGGAATTGTCAAAGAGATTCATAAGGGCATTGAGAACATGATCTTCCGAACAGATGGCATTGAAGGTAGGTGCGCGAGACCTAAATGCCGGCTCAAGCTCAATTTTATGTGCGTCCAAGCGGAATTGTATGTTAAAAATGCTTTGATTAACTATTGGCCTCAAATCTCGCATTTTCTTTTCAGAATTTCTAACTAAAAGGCTATATCCTTCAACTAATGAAGCCAGAGACTGCACTTTATTTTCTATTAAGTCATTGGATACTTTTTTATTCAACATCGCCGTGATATCTTTTATTATTTTCTCGATCTGATGAATTACTAGTATTAAATTCAGTCCTGCTCCTGAACTTCGAATAAGACTCGTTGTCATGAATTCATACTCGTTTTCAATACGATCAAGATAATGGTCAATTTCACGTCTGGTTGACTCATTGTCAACTTTATCAGCGACAACCAACTTTAGTTTAGAGATTGATGTAGTCACCGGTTCCGAGATCATTTGAGGTCCATAATGCTTTCTTAAGAGGTCTTTATCGATCTTTCTATATTCTTCAACTCTTCCCAGTGCAAAGCGTATGGATCGCCAAAGCTCCCAATAGGCTTCATTTTCAACAAAACCTTCCCGGTTCGCTTTTTCCTTTAAATCAGTACTTTTTTGTGATTCAGATATACAGCGGCCAATATGATATTGTTGCTGATTCGCTTGGTTGGAAAATTCACACGACGTCCACTCATGTCGAGCCAGTCGTTCCCAGGCTCACCATAATCCAAAACCCTCATGTTATCCCTGAATACCCTTACCCCTCCATTTGTGTCAAGATACTCCTTCAAGCCTGGTTTATCTTGAACTCCAAGCTCCAGAGTCCTAGTATCACGATCAAAAACTATACCTTTGAACCGAACTTCGCCAATCTTGTATTTGTTCAGATTTATATCTATTGTTTTTCTTTTGTCAATGTATACCATTCTCGTCAACTTCTCTTCTTTTAAATCACCGATGGTAATCCTTCTCGGAGTCAATTTATTCATCGTATCCCATGGGGTAAATCTATAGGTAAACGCCGTAATATCATTCCCTTTCATTCTGATATCAAATGAAAATAATTTATATCTCTCAATATCCGAAAATTTAGCAATGCCATCAAGCCATGAATAACCTGGAATATCAAAACTGACCCGAAAGGAATCGTCGCTTTTAAAAGGTGAATTGAGTGACACAATCGTCCTAGCGCACTCCCTTGCCATTCTCTCATTCCAAGGTACCCTTAGCCGTTTAATAATAATTCGTGTCCCCGAGTGGTTAATGAATATTTCAGGATTTCGCTCCACTATTTCCACAGGCATATCTTCAACAAATTCGCTATTATCGATATTATCCCAATTAACTGTAAGTACAAATTCCTTGCTGTTTGTAGTGCGGGTTATAACTTGGATCTCGCGTCCAAGACGGTGTGCCCCAAATCGACCTATACCTTTTTCCCCTAACCGTAGCCGATGAAAATGGCTACTTCTTTTATCCTTCAAAGTCACTTTATAACTGGTCCCAATCCCTAACCAGACGTTGGATAAAATACCATAATCCATTCCTTCGCCATTATCCTGTATTATGATTTCTCCTTGCTCAATATCATCAGGAGCAACCATTGTTACATCACATTTTGAAGCGTCAGCATCATAGGAATTCTTTATTAATTCGAGCAGGGCAATGGCTTCACTTTTGATGAGTTGTTCGCCAAGCTGGCGAATGATGCGTGCGTGTGTTCGAAAAGAAGGTGTCTTGCTTACCATGTTTTTAATATACTCTTTGCAATTTCCCTGGCAAGCAATACCGGCACAGCATTGCCAATTTGATGGAAGGCTGCAGTATATCCTGGTGTCTCAGATACGCTTTCGAAATAATAATTATCCGGGAATGTCTGCAGCCTTGCAGCCTCGCGAGGGGTCAGTGAGCGGTTTTGAACAATATCGGGATGAATATAATAATGCCCATCCTGTGAAATATGCGCTACAACAGTTTGCGAATATGGAAGATTGGCCGCTACAACCTTGAACCGATCAAGGAAAGAATCCCGGTTCTGGTGTGTCTTTAGTCTATCAGGTAAATCATTATAATCAAGACGTTTTTGCTTTTTATTCCATTGGTTGACCGCTAATCGATATATCTCGAGGTCCCTTTCAGCGTGGTTGCGAGCCCAGTGCCAGGTCAGAGGAGTATTTTCGTCCGTAACGCCTGCATTTTTAAGATATAGACTAGAAAGAGCATCCTTTCGGCAAGGCCCAAATGACCCTTCCCCTGATTTTAAAGGAGGCAAATCATCGAATATATCACCCACAGTCACCTTTGGTTGCCATTGCCTTATTTTAGGATAGAAATCCTTTGTGCGACCTCTTTTGCCAACTAGAATAATTCGACGTCTATTCTGTAGTACACCATATTTATATCCGGCTAGCACCTGATATTCCGTTTCATACCCGATATCATGAAATATCTTCCGCATATTATCCAAATATAGCTGACCGCTCTCATCTTTGGCTGAGAGCAGGCCAATTACATTTTCGAAGACAAAATAATGAGGTCGATATCTTTTTAGAAATTTGGCGTAGTAAATATATAAATAGTTTCTTTTGTCTCCGACCATTCTATTTATATCCCGTGAACGTCCAACCAGTGAATACGATTGGCACGGGGGGCCACCAATAATTATGTCAAGTGTTTGACCATCTAGTAATTCATCAATCCTTCTGAATAATCCAGCGAGTGTTTTCTCCCCTATTTCCTCGTTAATTACCGATGAAATTTGAGCCTCCGGCATTAGTGAATATAATTGTAGTCTGCTGATAGTCCCTTTCAAATAGTCATGGTATTTACGTAAATGACCGTTTTTCTTCAACCAATGATAAGCTGCTCTCGTTTTAAGTGTATTGCAGGCCGCCTCATCCATTTCAACATGCGCGATAGGATTGAATCCGATCTGAGTAAATCCTTCAGAAAGGCCTCCCGCACCAGCAAATAAACTCAGATATTTAGGTTTATTATCCAATAAAAATCACACTCTACGTATTTGTCATTAAGTATGATATTTCTAGATATATTTAAAACATAGCTATATATTTGCTGAAATACTACTACTTTGAACAAAACGAAGCAATATCGACCAACAATTTCTATCAAAAATCTAATACTTATACTGCCTTTGTCGATTAGTACTAGTAGAAAAGTGCTATGATATTTCATAAAATTACAATAGCCTGGAGATTTATATAATGCCAACGTCTAAAAGATCTCCGATAGGGTGTCTATCTGATGGTCATCCATTAGATATCCACTAATAACCTATCTGCGCTATCATTCAAATACGTGGTTCATTAAACTATTTTTTGTACAGACAAACCACCCGATAAAAATCAATTTCATCTTATAAGATATCTATTATACTACCCCCCATCCCCCGCCTTTTTCTTCAGCTCGCAAAGCTTGTTGATGGCCTCGATGGGCGACATGGAGTCCACATTCAGCTACCTGATTCCCGTCACCGATTGTCAAACTTCTTCCTCATTAACTAATAGGGAATTGAATACAACCGGCGGCACCCGCAATCGTTCGTCGGCTTGATAAAATGCTTGTATATCTTCGAACGAAGCATCCGGGTTACGCGTTAATGCGGCCAGTCGGTCGAAGAAATCCAGTTTATCGTCGGGTACATTTTCATCGGGTGCAACCATGCCACCCCAGCCATCCCACATCAACATCTCCATCTTGTTCAGCGATGCAGCATCCCGCACCAGGCTGTCCGCTATAAACCAGAGCCCGCGCAAATTGCCCCAGGCTATGCCGAACTTCGACGGATCGGACAGGCCGGCCCGCCAGCGCTCCCAGGCATCGTGGGTAATAATGAAACGGTCACGCGGCACATCCACAATATCGTGTGCAATCTTTCTCTGTGCGCGCCACACTTCGTCAAACTGAGGATCGGCCAGCTTCCAGCGCTTCTCATCGGAGTCCCAATACTCACAAAGCACATGGTCTTCGTAAAAGTTGGGGTTAAAGTAGGCGGCGAACCCCCAGCGTGCCCTGGCAGGTATGCCCTTGGCACGCAGCATGGCAACGAGAAGTATCGTATAGTGATGGCAGACCCCGACCAACCGTTTCTCCGGCGGCCGCGCAGTTGTCAGCGGTTTATCGCTCAATTCAAGTATCCGGTCGAGCATACGGTCAACCCTGCGGATATGGCTCTCCCAAAGTCTATCCCCGGGAATCTTGAAGCCGTAAAAGGCGGAAGCTACGTGCTCATAGATAACCAGCCCCTGGATAACCTTCATTAGCCCGGCAACATCGTCCGGCAGCTTCGCCACCAGTTCCTGATATTTGCCGACCGACGTCATCATCCCGGGTTGACTGTAATAGTCTAGGACCTCTTTTTTTACCAAAGCCTATTCTTTGTCCTCCGTCTCAATGGGGACCGGATAAGTCATTACTGTAATATTTAAGCAATGTATTGAAAATAAAAAGATCATCCCTTTTGCTACAGGGAAAAAACTGGAAAACGGTGACTTTGAAGACATTGACAGGCGCGGTATAATAAATACATCACTACGAGGGAGCATCTTACGGGTTTCAGTCCCATAAGGTTCTCCCTTAATATTTTTGTATCTCATCAATTAGCTTATCCAGAAATGCGATTCTTCCACGTGCTGCGCTGTTTAGCAGGTGTGAGCATCCTGCCTGGCTTGGGGCCAGGACCATATCCAGCTTATTCAGCGAGATTAGTTTCTTAACCAAATTATCCAACCCGATAAATGTCAGATGAAGATTATTGCCATCGATAAAGGCATAGTTATTAATCGGCACTAATGTGGATTATAACATCGATATTAACGGTGTCAATGGACTGACAGACATACCCGGCTAAAGTGTATATGCCTACCCCGTCTCATTCTCCGCCTTCTTCTTAAGCTCGTAGAGCTTGTCGATGGCCTCAAGACAGTGCATGGCGACAAGCATTCCAGCTATTTTAATGCACCGCCCCTTCCCAATATCCGCTCAAATTTGAGAGGGCACGAATAGCCCTGAACATCGAAGGCACCACGTAGATACCGGCCTTGAGCAGCTCGTCGCGCACCTGCCGGCGGGCCGTCTCCATGCCGATACGGTCCACGCCTGCCGCCAACTCCTCCAGCACCAGGATTATGGGTTTCTTCGCCACCTTCTGCTTGAACTCAATGATGGCGCTCAGGCGTCCACGCTGCTCGGGAGAATCATTAGCCATCAGCTCTTTCATCCCATAGAAAAACATGCGGTTTATGATCAGGGCGTCTACGGCAGGCCAGTCATGCGCTATCTCCAGCATGTTCCGCACTATGCTGGAGGGCGCCGAGGGCGCCCCGATATCGAAGGGGTTCTTGTTGCCTGTGCCCTGCGCGGGCAAGAAGCTATTTATCTTCTCGATGATCTCCGGCGTGGACCTGGGGATTTTCATATTATAGATTTCGCTGATGTCGGCGGCGGACACCCCCACACCGCCGCCCCCGCCGATAACGGCCAAGTTCCTGTAGCTGCCCCTCGGGACATAGTCGAAAATGGCGATGGTATCCAGCAACTCTTCGAAGTCATGGGCCTGCACCGCGCCCGACTGCTTGAAAAAGGCATTATAGACGTTGCGATCGCCGGCCAGCGACCCGGTATGGCTGCTGACAGCCCGCCTGCCCGTCTCGGAGAGGCCACCCTTCCAGATGACCACGGGCTTCCTGCCCCGCAGGCTTTTAACCACCTCAAGGAAACGCCTGCCCTCATTGATGCCCTCCAGGTAGGACCCGATGATCTCGGTATCGGGGTCGGCCGCAAAATATTCCATCAGCGATACTTCGTTGAGGTCGATGCCGTTGCCGTAGCTGACCGCCTTGCTAAAAAACACGTTGAAGCCGTCGGAGCCCCAGATGAGGTCGGTCACCCATCCGCCGCTCTGCGCCAGTATGCCGATGTTGCCGCTCTTCCTGGGATAGTTAGCGCCCGGCATCAGCGTCAGCCCCCCTTTGGGGGAATATACGCCGAAACAGTTGGGACCCACGATGCGAATCTTGCCCTGCACCCTTTTGATTATCTCCTGCTCCAGCCTGCGCCCCTCCTCATCCACCTCGCGGAAGCCCGCCGAGAAGATCTCGGCCGCGGGCACCCTCTTCTCCACACAGTCGGCGATGATCTGCGGCACGTGCCGGGCCGGGGCCACAATGATGGCCATATCGACCGGGCCGGGTATATCTCTGACGTTGGAGTAAACTTTATGACCGTATATCTCGGCCAGGCTGGGATGCACGGGGTAGATGTCGCCGGAAAAGCCGTAGGCCTTGAGCGCCCGCAGAAACTGGTTGCCGGTGCTGTTATCCTTCGACGATACGCCGAAGAAGGCTACGGAGCGCGGCGTGAATAACGGCTGTAATTGATGGAGCAAGTCGGAGGGCATGGCTGACCCCCTTTTACTTTATTAAATAAGGAAGGATAACACATGACAGCTATTTTCTGTCAATAACCCGCACCGGGCCGGACATGCCTGAGATAAATTGATTGATAGTACTATATATGATACTATTTATACGTGACGAGGAAGGAGAAACGGGAGCAAAGGATCAGGGCCAATCCCGCTAATGTTTCTCTGGAGGACCTAAAAAAACAGGCAGAATTTTACGCAAGCCTGCCATACACAACAACCATAGAGAAATCGAACGGGCCCAGGGGCGATTACTATGTGGCCCGGGTAATCGAATTGCCGGGGCTGATAATGACAGGCGCTACACCAGAAGAAGCGCTCAAAGAACTTGCGGATGAGAAACCCGAATTCATCGAGCTTTATTTAAAACTGGGCAACAAGATGCCAAAACCACTGAATACCGGACATTACAGCGGCAGGGTGGTATTACGGCTGCCAAGCTCGGTGCACGAGAGCCTTGCAAGAATAGCTGCCATCGAGGGCGTCAGCCTCAATCAGTACATGGTAGCAGCACTTTCTAAACAGGTGGGGCGCGACGAAGTGCTGATGAAAGATAAGAAAACAGCCTACCAGTCGGGCAAACGTCTGAAAAAATAGGTCCAGCCCCATTCTCCACCCTCTTCTTCAGCTCGTAAAGTTTGTTGATAGCCTCGATGGGGACCGCTAAGTCATCACTGTATACTGTAATATCTTAATTTCTCTATGATTGCTCATTATAATGAGCACATAATCAATATATTGAGCGATGGTATACACGGAGTGGTATTTTGCGGGTGCCGTGGTATAATAATCATCATATAGAATCTTGACGCCGTCAAGATAAATGGTAAAATACCATTGTCAGGCGCAAGGGGGTCTATGTTCAAGCAGTAAAAAGCGGGCGCCGGTCAATAGCGCTTTTATGATGTAAATGAGTCGGGTTTGATAAAAACAGCACGAAGGAGATGAATAACGCCATGCCGCAAACAATAACGAAAACCAGTCCCACCAATGAAGTGACGAGCTATTTTCAGCAAGTACAGAAGCGGATAGACACTATTTGCCTGAGGTCTAAGATTCACGAACCCTGCCATGTAAGAATGCGTGAATGCCAGCGCGAGCTCACGGTCCATTTTCCGGTGAAAATGGATAACGGCGAGGTGCGAATGTTCACAGGCTACCGCGTTCAGCACAGCGATATACGCGGGCCCGCCAAGGGCGGGATCCGCTATCATCCGTCCGTAACGCTGGACGAGGTCAAGGCGCTGGCGGCCTGGATGACCCTCAAAGCCTCGGTCGTCAATATCCCTTTCGGCGGAGCCAAGGGCGCTGTCACCTGCGATCCCAAGCAATTATCCCTGAATGAACTGGAGAGGATGACCCGCCGCTATACTTCCGAGATCGCGCCGGTCATCGGGCCGGAAAGAGACATTCCCGCCCCCGATGTCGGCACTAACCCCCAGGTTATGGGATGGATCATGGATACTTACAGCGCCGGAAAGGGCTACTCCGTGCTCGGCGTGGTAACCGGCAAGCCGCTCAGCATAGGCGGCAGCAAGGGCCGCTTACTGGCTACCGGCCGCGGCTGCATGCTTATAACCGCAATGTGCGCAAAGCACCTGGGCATGGCTATCGATGGAGCCACCGTGGCTGTTCAGGGCTTCGGCAATGTCGGCTCCGCCGGCGCCTCACTGCTGTCCAAAGAAGGCTGCCGCATAGTGGCCATAAGCGATGTGAATGGCGGCATCTATAATAAAAAAGGGTTCGATGTGGCGGACGTCATCAAGCATACGGAACGGACCGGATCCGTCGTCAACTACAAGAACGCCGACTCCATAACAAACGCCGAACTGCTTGCCATGAAATGCGATGTCCTGTTCCCGGCCGCCATCGAAGGCCAGATCACCGCCCGCAACGCCTCAGCGGTGAAGGCTCAGATGATAGTGGAGGGCGCCAATGGACCCACCACACCCGAAGCGGACGAGATCCTCAATGACAAGGGAATATTCGTAGTCCCGGACATCCTGGCTAATGCCGGAGGCGTGGTGGTCTCCTATTTCGAATGGGTACAGGGACTGCAGTCATTTTTCTGGAGCGAACACGAAGTCAACGTTCAGCTGGGTAAAATGATGGAAACAGCCTTTCATGAAGTGCTGGAGATATCGAAACGTGACAAAATGGATATGCGCAGCGCCGCCTATACACTGGCAATAAAGCGCATCGACGAAGCGCTGCACGACAGGGGCATCTTCCCATAGGAAGTCACCGCTGCCCACCTCATACGGACATAATGGCGGTGCTATTTAACTGTTTTATGGCATCGAATATGAGCTTAAACTGCGAGTTGTACCTGCCCTCTAACTCATTAAGACGACGGGCAAGTTCGGCATTACCGGCAAGTATCCGCCGCAGCCTCACAAAGGCCCGCATGAAAGCTTCCTTAAAAGATCAACCATCTCTACTGCGGAGACCGCTGCGTCCCAGCCTTTATTCCCTGCTTTGGACCCAGCCCTTTCTATCGCCTGCTCCACCGTATCCGCAATAACCATGCCGAAGCCGATGGGAATACTCATATCCAGTGCCAGCTTTGCGGCGTATTTTGCGACTCCAGAGCTTATATAGTCGGAATAGGGAGTGGCTCCACGAATGATGGCCCCGGTGCAAATTATTGCATCGTACCTTCCACTCAGGGCAAGCTTTTTTAGCGCCAGAGGAATTTCGAAGGCGCCCGGCACTTTTATTATATCTACATCTTTCATGTCGGCTCCAGACATCGTAAGCGCTTCGATGGCCCCATCAATTAACCTCGAGCCGATAAAATCATTGAACCGGCTTGCGACTATCCCAAAGCGCATGCCTTCAGCGAGTATGTTGCCTTCGATGGTCCGTGTCATGTTCCCCCCTTTTTTCTTTACATCCAAGCATATGGTGACCTTATCCCGCGTTATAGTCCAATGCATAGTAAGGTTTTCCCGGTTTTGTGAACGTATGACAATGGGCTTAAATCGTCCAGGGAGCTATGCAACCTGAAGGCATTATAGTCTATTTCCCAGCCGTTGACAATAGTATTATAATAGATTACAATACATCGTAATACATTGAATTAGGAGGGAAAATATGCACGGTTCACATTTTCACGACTTTGAAAGACACGGTAACCCTTTTGAAAGGCATTCCCGCATGTTTAAGAAGGGGGATATGAAATATGTAATCCTGGACTTATTAAAAGATAAACCGGCTCACGGCTATGAGCTCACCCAGGCCTTGGAGGACCGTTTTCACGGCTTGTATTCCCCCAGTGCCGGAAGTGTCTACCCGATACTGCAGTTACTGGAGGATATGGGGCATGTTACCTCGAATGTAACAGAAGGGAAAAAAATCTATACGATTACAGACTCTGGTAAAAAATTTCTGGAAGACCAGAAAGAGACCACGGAGAAAATCGAAGAACGCATGCAGGGCTGGTGGGGTTCTGAGAACCAGGAATATCTGCAAGATATCCGGGTAGCTATGAATTATGTCCATGATTTACATCATTTCCTCGGGCGTATTGCTACTCGCAAAGATACCGCTAAAATCGCTAGAGTCAATGAAATACTGGCGAAAACCCTCAGGGAGGTAGAACAAATATATCAAGAAAGATAACCATTTATAAATGAAGGTTGCTATGAACAGCCTTTTTAATGAAAGAGAAGATATGCGATTGGGTAAATTTGAATTTCTGGCCATGAATAATCCGCTCCGCAGGTGGCATCAGAAACATGTTGAGCTTAAGACATTCAAAGACCAGCTAAAGAAAGCCGGCATTGAACTGAACGACAAAGTAATCATGGACGGGGGATGCGGATCCGGATATGGTACCGAACTTATTGTAAATGAGTTTCATCCACCACGCATTGTAGCTTTCGACTTCATGCCGGAACAGATCGCCTTAGCGAAAAAACGCAACCTGAAAGTGGATTTTGCTGTCGGAGACCTGGCAAAAATTGATGCCGCTGATAGAACCTTTGATGTTGTCTTTATATTCTGTGTCCTTCATCATGTCCCGAAATGGATAGCTGAGTAAATTATGCATGAATGCACTTTAAGGAGTTTAAAATGAACACATTAATTACCCCACCTTTAGCACCGCTTCTTGTACAACTGTTCGCCGACGCGGATGTAGCGCATGCCACTATGCACCAGCAAATAGAGAATCTTTCCCCTGAAGAACATGACGCGTTGCATGACGCGTTGAAGGGGCATGGCGACTACCGGGAACTCTACGCCCGGATGAAGGACTTCCCTCTCCCTGTCTCGAGGGATACGGGCGTCCTGCTATACATGCTCGCGCGCTCTACAGAAGCACGCTCGATCATCGAATTCGGGACTTCTTTCGGCATTTCGACACTACATCTTGCCGCCGCTCTCAAGGACAACGGTGGCGGACACCTCATCAGCACAGAGTTTGTGCCGTCAAAGGTCGTTAGGGCACGCGAAAATATAATGAAGGCAAACCTGTCCGATCTTGTTGAAATACGAGAAGGCGACGCGCTGGATACGCTTGCGCGTGATTTGCCAGAAACGATCGATCTTGTTTTTCTAGACGGAGCGAAAGAGCTCTACCCTCACGTCCTCTTGCTTCTGGAGGCGCATTTACGTGCTGGTGCACTCATCATTGCCGACGACGCCGACCATAGTCCAGATTATCTCGCTAAGGTCCGTTCGGCAATTGGAGGATATTTTTCCGTGTCTTTTACGAACGATGTGGAATTGTCGATGAAGCTAGGTGTATCTGGGTGATAACCTTGAATCGATAAGATGGAAGCTCTCGATAAATTCAACAAAATGATTGTTCAATGCCCAGATTTAAAAAGTACATTACTTCCCATTGGTGATGGATTGACTATAGGCATAAAAATAGATTAATAAGAGATACCAGTGAGACATCTACATATGCATTTTCGAAATTTTTTACAGCATAAACAAAATAGGGATACTGAATTGAGGAATGATCCGGTCGTACCTGGTAACCACCGATGTCCCTGCCCCAAAATTGACTGCAGAAGGTATGGGAACTGCGATGCATGCAGACAAAAATGCCGGATACCTTACTGTGAAAAACAGTAGCAACATAATATGCAAATACACCATATTTTCGTGCGCCATTTATTATGTTGCGGGTAAAGAGAGAGTTTATTGATTGGGACAAAGTCATGATACGGCTACCCTATGACGGGATAAAAATTGAATATGATGTTGAAAGTCAGGATTACTATATAATCTGGCGACCTATGACTGTTATCAGTATGGGCAAAACAAAGCAGGAAGCCTTGGAAGATTTGAGGGCGGCGGCGCACTTTGGTGTGGACAGGCTGATTGAGTTGAAACTGAATATGTTGACGGTTTCCCCGAAAACTGGGCCATAGAGGATGCGAGTTTTGGGGGAGACGGTCATTTATTAAGTCCAGATCAATCTCTTCTGCATAAAGTGGAAGTAGTTAAAACGCCTATCGTCAATAGTTTTTGCCCTCAAATCCCACTTTTCCTCATTCAATCTGGCGTGTTCATTTTCATTTTCCATAAATAATATCCTCCCAAAACAAAAATATTATTCAAACGTGAGATGAGCGATACGCGATCAAATCCGCAACGCAGGTAATGTTCATCCCATGCTTTTCAGCGAATTTAACTAATTCAGGAAGACGTGCCATCGTACCATCGGGATTCATCAGTTCACAGAGTATGCTGCAGGGCTTTAACCCGGCTAATCATGGCAGGCCGACAGTGGCCTCCGTATGTCCTTTGCGCTGCAGCACGCCTCCAAAAAGAAAGGCAGTGCCATATCCCGGCAATGACCTCCCCCCTTCGAAGTAGTACAATTGTTGGGACAGGGCAATCGGATTGTGGATTGGCCTTAAATACTTTGTGATATTTGAAAATAAGGAGGAAATACTTTGGCCAAGATTGATTTTGGTGGCACTAAAGAAGAAGTTGTCATGCGGAAAGAGTTCCCGATGGAGAAGGCCCTTAAGGTCCTTAAAAAGGAGACCATCGCGGTAATTGGTTATGGTGTACAGGGACCCGGACAGTCATTAAATCTGAGAGACAATGGCTTCAATGTTATCATAGGGCAATCCAAGCAATTCAAGGAAGACTGGAACAGGGCTGTCAAAGATGGCTGGAAACCCGGAGTGAATTTGTTTGAGATTGAAGAAGCAGTTAAGAGGGGGACCATTATTGAATTGCTGGTTTCGGATGCTGCCCAGAGAGCAGTATGGCCGCAGATTAAAAAGAACCTGAAAAAGGGAGACGCACTATATTTTTCTCATGGTTTCTCAATAGTCTATAAAGACCAGACCAAGGTTATCCCTCCGAAAAATGTTGATGTGATCATGGTCGCTCCCAAAGGTTCCGGCACTTCCCTGCGCCGCAACTTCCTTTCCGGGGAAGGCATTAATGCCAGTTTTGCTGTCTTCCAGGATGCTACCGGCAGGGCGCGGGAGCGCTGCATTGCCCTGGGAATCGGCATCGGCGCCGGTTACCTGTTCCCCACAACTTTTGAAAATGAAGTTTACAGCGACCTGGTCGGTGAGCGGGGTGTGCTGATGGGAGCGCTGGCCGGTATCATGGAAGCACAGTATGATACGCTGAGAAAACACGGCCATAGCCCCAGCGAAGCCTTTAACGAGACTGTAGAAGAGCTAACAGAGAGCCTTATTCGCCTGGTATCTGAGAACGGCATGGACTGGATGTATTCCAACTGTTCTGCGACTGCTCAACGTGGGGCCCTGGATTGGAAACCGAAGTTTAAGAAGGCAGTGATGCCGGTTTTCAAGGAACTCTATGAGAGAGTGGCTTCAGGCGCGGAAACCAAACGGGTAATTTCATCTTGCGGTAAAGCCTACCTATAAAGTGCAATTAGGTAAGGAACTGGCTAAGATGGGCAACTCCGAAATGTGGCAGGCCGGAAAACCACCCGAGATTTACGTCCCAAAGAGAAAGCCAAAGCCGGCTCAAGTACCGCCAAGGGCATATCGGGCAGGAAAGTCTAACTAGCGGCTTTAAAAACGACTTGTTAATTCATAAAGGGCGGAGGCTGGCTCCGCCCTGCCCACAATACTTGTAAAGCTACTTGGTCTAACCGCTAGGGTCCCCTTTCCTCTTCCGCCTTCTTTTTCAGCTCATATAGCTTGTTGATGGCCTCGATGGGGGACATCGAGTCCACGTCCAGCGACCTGACCTCTTCTTCGATGGCCGACCCCTGGCCGAAGATGGGAAGCTGCAAGGGCTGCGCCGCTGAGGGTTTTTTCTTCGCCCCTTCTTTGCGCTCAAGCTGCTCCTTCTCAAGCTCCTGCAATATCTCCTCCGCCCTGTGTATGACCGTTTTGGGCAGGCCCGCAAGCTGGGCCACGTGTATGCCGTAGCTCTTGTCGGCGCCGCCCGGTATGACCTTGCGCAGGAATATTACCCTGCCCTCCTCCTCCGCCACGGCCAGGTTATAGTTCCTGACCCGCGGCAAGAAGCCCGCCAGCTCAACCAGCTCGTGATAATGCGTGGCGAAGAGCGTCCTGGACCTCAGCCTGGTATGGTTGTGGATATACTCGATGACGGCCCAGGCGATGGACAGGCCGTCGTAGGTGCTGGTGCCGCGCCCGACCTCGTCCAGTATCAGCAGCGACCTCGACGTGGCGTTGTTGAGGATATTGGCCACCTCGATCATCTCCACCATGAAGGTCGATTGCCCGGCGGCTATGTCCTCCTGCGCACCGATGCGCGTGAAGATGCGGTCGACTATGCCCACTATCGCCTCATCGGCGGGAACGAAGCTGCCGATCTGCGCCAGCAGCACGATGAGCGCCACCTGCTTGAGATAGGTGGACTTCCCGGCCATGTTGGGACCCGTCAGTACGATGAGCTGGTCCTCTCTGGACAGGCGCGTGTCGTTGGGCACGAACTCGCCGGCCCCCAGCGCCTGCTCCACCACCGGGTGCCGTCCGCCCTTTATAACGATGGCATCGCCATCGTTTAGCTGCGGCTTCACGTAATTATTGCGCACGGCCACCTCCGCCAGGCCGGCGTAAACGTCGATCTGCGCCAGCGCCCTGGCCGAGGAGAGTATCTTCTCGCCCGATTCGGCCACCTGCCGGCACACCTGGGCGAAGAGTGACTTCTCCAGCTCCACCATCCTCTCCTGCGCATTCAGTATCATGGACTCGTATTCTTTCAACTGCGGCGTGTAGAAACGCTCGCCGTTGGCCAGCGTCTGCCTGCGGATGTAGTCGGACGGCGCAGAGCCCAGGTTGGCCGTCGAGATCTCGATGTAGTACCCGAAGACGCGGTTGTAGCCGACCTTCAACGACTTGATGCCCGTCCGCTCCCGCTCCTGCTTCTCCAGGCCGGCCAGGAACTGCCGGGCGTCGGAGGCTATGGAGCGCGTCTTGTCCAGCTCCTCGGAAAAGCCCTTCCTGATGACGCCGCCGTGGTCGAAATTGGCGGCGGGCTGGTCGGCGATCGACCTGGCGATCAGCTCGACCACGTCGGGATATTGCTTCAAATGTTCGCTTAAAACGGATGGGGCGTTGGCAGGCAGCAGCGCCATCTGTATGTCGGCCACTTTCTCCAGTCCCGTCCTCAAAGCCACCAGGTCGCGCGGCGCGGCGTTGTTACTGCGAACACGATTGATGATGCGCTCCATGTCCGGCGTATCACCCAGCAGCGACATGACCGTGCCCCGCAGCATGGCCTTGCCGTAAAACCACTCGACCGCCTCCTGCCTTTTCTTCAGGGACTGCAGGTCGAAGAGCGGCTGTCCCACCCATTTCTTGAGCAGCCTTCCGCCCATGGAGGTCTTTGTCTTATCGATGGCCGAAAGCAGCGAGCCGGCGGCGCCGCCCCAGCGCAGGCTGCTGAAAAGCTCCAGGTTGCGCACCGTGTGCATGTCCAGCGTCATGAAGGACTGCACCGAGTAGGTGGAAAGCCGGTCCAGCAGGCCCAGCACCGATTTCTGGTTCTCCCGCAGGTAGCCGATGATGGCCCCGGCGGCGCTGACCGCCGCGGGCAGACCGGCGCATCCGTAGCCCTCCAGCGAGGCCACCTGGAACTGCTCCAGTAACACGCGGGTGGCGGTATCCAGCTCGAAGTAATAATCGTCCAGCTTCGTGGTGTTGCGCGCCAGGCCGTCGGAGTTGAAGCCGTCCGACTTGGCGACGATGAGCTCGGCCGGATTGAGCCTGCCGACCTCGTCGGCGGCCTGCTCGGCGGGAACCTGCGCGGCGGCGAACTCCCCGGTGGTGATGTCCACGTAGGCTATGCCGGCCTGCCCCTTGCGCACGGCCACGCTCACCAGGTAGTTGTTGCTCTTCTCGGAAAGCAGGCCCGGCTCGATGACCGTCCCGGGCGTGACGACCCTGATGACATCACGCTCCACCAGCCCGTTGCCCGGCTCGGTAAGCTGCTCGCAGATGGCCACCTTGTAGCCGCGGCTGATGAGCTTGGACAGGTAATTCTCGAGCGCGTGGTAGGGGATGCCGGCCAGCGGCACCTTGACGCCCTTGCCCATCTCCCGCGAGGTCAAGACGATCTCAAGCTCGCGGGAGGTCACCCGGGCATCATCGTCGAAGGTCTCGTAGAAATCGCCCAGGCGGAAAAAGACGATGGCCTCCGGGTAGCGCTGCTTGATGCGAAGATACTGTTTCCTGAGAGGGGTTACGGGCATATCTTTAATTCCGGGTCTCAATTATTAGCCATGCGGCGGAAAATCACAAGCCGAAAGGTTTCAGGCTCCAGCTATACTGGAACCCCATGTCCTGCCCGGCCTCTATATGCAACGGGAACAAGATTAAAAGGCAACTGCACTGGTAGACCTCCTCCACACCACCCTCTGAGTTGGAGAGGCTCTCAACCGGGAAGCGCCAGATGGTCAGGGGACGGTCCAGGTTCAGCATCAGCTCGATGCCCAGCAGCAGATTGGCCAGCGTAAGCTCCCGCGTGCGGTCGATGACGCCGCGGGAATCGAGATGCGCATCGCCGATATTCTTGCCCTCGACCCCGTAGCTGGCGTTCTCATTATGCCCGCCGCCCAGCAGGTTGATGTTCCACTCGCTGCCGAAGATGGTGTTGAGCGTGGTCTTGCCGCCGTTGGTGAATTTGTAGGCGATATCCAGCCTGCCCTCCCTCTCCACCAGGGTGACGGTCTTCTCCACGACGACGTCGGTCAGGACCATGCCGGTCTGCACGTAGCCCCGGCGCTTCAACCTGATGCAGGCATCCGGCCCGCCGTCGATGCTGCACTCGTAGGGCTGCCCGGCGAAATCCCCGGTGTCCACGAAGGTATTCTTCTCGTAGCTCTCCGGCGTCTCCTCGGCGCTGATGAAGCGGTCGATCAGGCTGGACCTGGGAAGGGTATCGTAGACGGGAAGCCCGCCCGTATATTCTTTTTTTACCCTGACGTGGTCATGGATGCTGGAGATGCGGCCCTCGCCGGACGGGCCCGCCGCTTCACCCTGCCCGGCCAGCAGGTCCTTATGGTAGCCTTCAGGCCGGCGCGCCATGGTGCTCAGGACGTTGAAATCTTTTTTGCGCAGGTCCCATTCTATGATGCTGCCACCCTCGTGCGGGCTCAGGTAGAGGTTGAACTCGCGGCCGTCGGCCATGGACCTCGGCCCTTCCGTCGCCGTCATAGTCCGCCATATATAAATTGCAGCCTTTATCCTTTTTCAGCAGCAGCTCGTCGGCGCAGTTCTCCGCCCTTATGAGGTTGGAGTAGGTCTCGGCCCGTATGTCGCTCAGGTAGATGCCACCGAACACGCCGTGCCAGTACGAGCAGTTGCACTGCCCCCTCCACAGGTAATCGAGGCCGCACCCGGCTTCGTTAACGCTGCGCGCCCGGTAGACCTTGTTGTGCACCAGCAACATCTTCTTGTGCATGCGGTTGACCTCGGGATACTTGACCATGAAGTTGCGCCAGAACCCGCTGTAGGTATAACGTAAAATATCGGCGCGGCCGTCTTCCTCCAGCCGTTCCCTCAAATGCGTATACTCCCAGGAAAGCTCGGGCGGCAGCGACCATTCCATCATCTCGTCATAGGAGGCGCAGGGAAGATAGATGCGCCCCGCCGGAGGGAACCTGAGGACGTAGTCGCCCAGCTTTACAACGCTCAGCCATTCACTTTATCCTCTATGGCTTTGAAGAAACGGCTGACCCAGCCCTTCTCCCAGCAGTGCTCCCAGGTCTCCGGCCAGATGCCGAACTTCTCGCCGTCGTCGCCCAGCACGGCTATCC
>CAWKFY010000012.1:0-41424 GCA_963848815.1 uncultured Chloroflexia bacterium | reverse complement strand
TTACACCGATTCACAGGTGCTGTATTTTTCCACGCACGAATACCCCTGGTATCCCTTTACCGGCCGGACCGATGAGACCGGCGCCAGGGGAGGAGAGGGCTACAACGTCAACGTACCCATGGAAGCCGATTCAGGCGACCGCGAGTATTTACGGCCTTCAACGAGGTGCTACTGCCGGTAGCTAAACGTTATGCTCCGGACCTGGTGCTGGTATCGGCAGGCTATGATGCGCACTGGAAAGACAATATATCCAATATCAATCTGACAACGACGGGCTTTGCCCGGCTGGCCAAGATAATTAAGGGCATATCCGATGAATGCTGCCCCGGCAGGCTGGTATTTACGCTGGAAGGCGGCTATAACCGCCCGGCCCTGGCATACTCCGTAGCAGCCACCTTCGAAGTGCTTCTGGGACACAATGAGGTGATTGATCCCTTCGGTGAGCCTCCCATGTTCTATACATCGGCAGACATGGACAATTTCATCAAGATGGTACGCCGCATCCACCAACTTGAAAGACTAAGCTACTTCAATTGCAGATAAAAAAAGCGGGGCAATCGCCCCGCTTTTTTATTTCAAGTAATGTTTAATCCTAGGCTGCAGTCGCCGCCTGCGGCTTGGATTTAGGCTCGGATTTAGCCAGGCCCCTGTCCCAGAGGACCAGCAGCGGGCCGGCGATGCAGATGGAGTTGTAGGTGCCGGCAATCACGCCCAGCAGCATGGCCAGCATGAACTCTTTGTGTAGTAGCGCCGCCGAACAGGTAAATGGCCAGCACAACCAGGGCAACGGTAAGGCTGGTATTGACGCAGCGGGCAATGGTCTCGAGAATGCTGGCATTGACAGTAACTGCAAAGTCCTTGCTGATTCCCCTGCCGAAATTCTCACGTATGCGGTCGAAGACCACGATGGTGTTATGCATGCTGTAACCAACCACCGTCAGCATGGCCGTTATGAACATGGAGTCGACCTGCACCCCCAGATGTCCATCCCAGGATCGAGAAGATACCCAGCACGATCAGCACGTCATGCAGCAGCGATATGACTGCGCATGCTCCCCACCTGAAGGGATTAGGGACCCGTCTGAAAGCCCATGCGATGTAGAGAAGCATGAATAGGGAAGTGACTATGATGGCGATGCCCGCATTCCTGGCAACCTCTCCCGCTACCAGCGGAGTAACCGTTTGAAAGTCGCGGATGGTCACGTTATCGGTCAGGTCTTTGTTAAGGCCGCTGATCAGCCCATTTTTTTCATCTGTATTAATTTCCCTGACGCGGATGAGAAAGTCGCCGGTTCCAGTCTTCTGGATGGTCGCTTCGGAAAACCCCAGATTGGACATCTCCTGCCGCAGCTTGCCCTGGTCGACAGGCTGAGTGAATTGCAGCGTCATGGTAGTGCCGCTGCTGAAGTCAATGCCCAGCTTCAACCCGGAAACAGCCAGGGATATGATTCCGGGGATGATGATTATCAGAGAGATAAGAAAAAACCAGTTGCGTTTTCCCACTATGTCCATCATATTTTGACTCCGTAAAGCCAGGGATTTTTGACGATTTTAATAACCAGCATCAGGAATATCCTGCTGATGGTGATGGCCGAGAACATGCTCAGCGCCACACCGACGAACAGCGTCAGTGCAAAACCTTTCACCAGGTAGGCGCCGAACGTATCGCCAAACCAGTACAGGACTATGCAAGCTATGAAGGAGTTCACGTTGCTGTCTCGTATGGCTGGCCAGGCACGGCTGAACCCGGCATCTATGGCCGCTCCCAGCGTGCGTCCCGCGCGCAACTCCTCCTTCATACGCTCGAAAATCAGTATATTGGCGTCCACCGCCATGCCCACGGATACCACGGCAGCCGCTACACCTGCCAGCGTAATGGTAACAGGAACCAGCTTGAAGATCGTGAGCAGCAATACGCTGTAAATGCCCAGCGCGCAAACTGCGACCAGCCCGGGTCCACGATAGTAAAGGAGCATGAAGAGGACTATCAGCGAGATACCGATGGCGCCGGCGACGATGCTTTTGTGGATCGAATCGCTGCCGAGTGTAGCGTCCACGGTCTGTTCCTGGATGACAGTCAGCGGCACATCGAGGGAGCCGGAGTTCAGCTCGATCGACAGGTCCTGCGCTTCTTTAAGGGTCAGCCCTTCAATAACGCCGGTGGCCTTGATCACTCCGTTAACCTTGGGAGCGGAGATGAGCTCATTATCAAGGAAGATGCCCAGCGGCTTTTGCAGGTTGCGCTGGGTGATCTGCTCAAATAGCTTTGCGCCCTCGTCGTTCCACTCGAAGCCGACCTCGGGAGCATTGGTGGTAGGAGCGAGTACGACCTTGGCGTTGGGCTTGAGGTACTTGCCCGTCAGCTCCTCCTGCTGGCCGGTACTGCCCGTGGCCTTGGCAATAGTCCATATGGTCTGACCGTTGGCATCCGTGACAGGATTGCCGTCGGCGCCGGTGGTTGTTTCCTTGAACTCCAACAGTGCGACCTGCCCAATAAGCTGCTTGGCCTCATCAATGTTCTTCTCACCGGGCAGCTCCACCAGGATGCGGTCCTCGCCCTGCCGCTGAATGATGGGTTCCTTAACGCCAAAGGTATTGGCGCGGCGTTCGATTTTGCTGATCACGCTGGTCATGACCTGGTCGGTGGTCTGAGTTGGGTCCTTCTTGGACAGGTCAGCCTGGTAGACCAGGTAAGCACCGCCCTTGAGATCCAGGCCCAGGGTCAGCCCCTGCCGCCCGAACCTGTCACTATCCAGCGGTATTATGGTCCACAGGCCGAATATAAATATGGCCAGGATGAATACCAGTAGCCAGATGTTAGTCGTTTTCAATTATCTATTCTCCCTCCTAAGTTTCGTTCAAATAATTGCGGCCCGTGAGTGTCTTGCGCTATTCAGGCAGCACAACAGGAGCCTCTGTCAAGTTCTTTTCTTATGTAATTAAGCGCTTCCTCCTTAGTTCGTATCTCGCCGGCCGCCTGGGCCTCCCTGACCATTGTCAGCAACCTGCCTACAGTTTTACCCGGGCTTAATTTAAACTCCTGTATAAGGTCGGTTCCACTGATGAGCCTTGTGGGGAGCATCTCGCTCTCCTGTTTATTGTGAACATCCATTATATACTTGACCTGCTCAATATGCATATGCCACTCGTCAACATCCACCCGGGGTCCGGCCACGGCCAAGTAGTCGGCCAGCGCTAAAAAGATGACGTCTATGCCGGCGCCCTCGGTATCGCGGAAGTAGCGATAAATTGCTTTGTGCGAGGGCAGGCCCTCGTTGGCCATTTGCGCCGGGTGCAGATGATGATAAACAAGTTTCTCGATATAACGTATCTCCCTGTTGCTGAACCTCAGCCGTTCCAAGATCAAGGCGGTCATGGCGGCGCCCTCCTTGGTATGGCCTAAAAACCTTATCCTCTCGTCCTCTATGGTCTTAGTCTTCGGCTTGGCGATATCGTGCAGCAGCAATGCTAATTTTACCAGCGTCCTGCGCTTACTGCCGCCCGCTATCTCCTCGTTAAAATGCTCATCGATCTCGTCTGACCAGGGGACTGCGGCACGCAATTCTCCCCTGCCGTATACCCAGTCGCTATCCCGTAATATAAACTCCAGCGCGGCGATGGCCTCGATTGAATGATCGAAAACGTCCCAGTAGTGCTCCTTGGGCTGCACAACGCCCTTCATGCTCTCCAATTCGGGGATTATTTTGCACAGCAGGCCGTAATCATCCAGGCAGCGGATCGAGTTGCACGCATAAGGCAGCGCCAGTATTTTGAGCAACTCCTCCCTCACTTTTTCGCTGGGTACTTTGAGCACCAGCTTGCAGTTGCTGCGAATCGTATCCTCTGTAATAGGTTCGATTTCGAGATTCAGTTCCCTGGCCAGCCTTACGGCACGCAAAAGCCTCGAAGGGTCCCTTTGGAAAACCATATCGCTGACCTGCCTGAGCAGGCCTTTTTTCAAATCTTCCTCGCCGCTTGCAGGGTCCAGCAGCTTGACATCGCCTTTGACAAACGCTTCCAGGTCGAGCGCCATGGCGTTAACGGTGAAATCCCGCCTGAGCAGGTCGCGGTCTATATCTCCGGCAAAAGACGTTATGTCAATCTGCCAGGTCTGATTTTCGCCGGCAATCACCACCCGGCCCACCTTGTTCTCCTCGTCCAGCATGACATAGGTGCCGTCCACCAGCTCAGCAGCTTCCTGCGCAATTGTCAGCGAGTTGCCGCTGACAGCAATATCCAGGTCGGTCGTATCACGCCCCACCAGCCAGTCGCGCACAAAACCGCCTACCAGGTAGGCTTTACATTCGGGAAAGGTACATACCGGGGAAAGCTTGGTAAGGATCCCCTTCAAATCCTCATCGATTTCGAACACAAGCAAAGATTATAGCCTCGCTGCTCGTGGTTGTAAAGTATTTTTATTATCCCTCACAGAATACCGGGACCGCCGGCGAGAGATTGGATTAACAGTGCGTGTGATATTCGCTGCGGCGGATAAGCCCCTCAGTTCCGAAGGAGGCCGTGCAGCGGGATACCTATGATATAATCTAATCGTTATGCAATATAAACGCATAGTAATTAAGCTCGGCACCAACCTGCTGACCGGCGGCAGCAGCCGGCTGGACCATAAAAAGATGGAGGACCTGGTCAGGCAGGTGGCCGACCTGCACCGCAAGGGCCACGAGATAATCCTGGTCTCATCCGGCGCGGTGGCGGCCGGGCGTGAGAAGCTGGGTATCGCCAACAAGATGAAGGATATCCCCTTCAAGCAGGTCATGGCTTCGGTGGGACAGAACCGTCTGATGCATATTTATGACGAGCTTTTTTCCGCCTATAGTATCAACGTTGCCCAGGCGCTGCTTACCAGGTCCGACCTGGGCGACCGTTCTCTGTATTTGAACGCACGCAATACGTTGCTCGCCCTGATCGACCTCAAGGTAATCTGCATAATTAATGAAAACGATGTAGTCTGCACTGACGAGCTGGGAGAGCTTAAGTTCGGCGATAATGATAACCTGTCCGCCATGGTCTCCAACCTGGTCGATGCCGACCTGCTCATATTGCTTTCCGATGTTAAGGGCCTATACTCGGCCGATCCCCAGCAGGACTCCGGCGCCAAACTTATACCCGTGGTTGAGAAGATAGACGATAAGATCGAGGAGATGGCCGGCGGGGCCGGCAGCTCCCGCGGCACGGGCGGCATGGTCACCAAGATCGAAGCGGCCAAACTGGCCACTGCCTCGGGAGTCCCCGTCATTATCACCGGACGGCTCAGAGCCGGATATTATAACTAAGGCCGCCTCGGGCAAGAGCGTGGGCACGTTCTTCACAGCCCGCAGCAGCTAAGATCGAGAGCCGGCAGCGCTGGCTTCTCTCAGGCCTTTGCTGCATGGGACAGGCTGATCATCGATAAGGGGGCGGTGACCGCCCTGCGCAAGCAGAACCGCAGCCTGCTGCCCGCCGGCATCTTGCAAGTGGAAGGCGGGTTCAACCGCGGGGACGTGGTCGACATTTATGATAGCGATGGCAACCAGGTGGGCAGCGGCATAACCAATTACAGTTCGCTGACCTGGAGCGCATCAAAGGGGTGCAATCCGGCGCTATAGCCGACATCCTGGGCTATCGAATACGGCGACGAAGCGGTGCACCGCAATAACCTGGCGCTGGTCTAATATTTTAAAGAAGGGTTAATGGGGGTATTCGATGCAGGCTGATATCAACGAACTAGAGGAAAAAGCCAAGCAGGCTAAAACATGCGTCCAAAAAGCTAGCTTTCACACCAACCAGGTAAAGAACGACGCGCTGGCTGCCATATCTCAGGCGCTCGCTGGACAAAGAAGACATGATCCTCCACAACAACGAGAAGGACTATAAAGAAGCCGAGGCTTCCGGCATGAGCGCGGCCATGCTCGACCGCCTGATGCTCAATTCCAGCCGCCTCAAAGGCATATCCGACGATGTGAAGACGGTTGCCGCTTTGCCCGATCCCGTGGGCGAAGATGATCGAGGAGCGCACCCTGCCCAACGGCCTTCTGCTGAGCAAAAGGCGCGTGCCCCTGGGCGTGATAGGCGCTATCTATGAGAGCAGGCCCAATGTGACCGTGGATATATCCGTGCTCTGCCTCAAAGCCGGCAACGCGGTTATGCTGCGCGGCGGCAAGGAAGCCTACCGTTCCAACCTGGCGCTGGCCAACACCGTACAGGAAGCCGCTTACAAGGCGGGCATTCCCTTCGGCGCTGTGCAATTCATCGAGTCTACCGACCGCGGCCTGGTGGACAGTATGCTGAAAATGAAGGATAGCATCGACCTCATTATTCCCCGCGGCGGGGCGGCGCTTATAAAATTCGTGAAGGACAACGCAGCCATGGCCGTAGTGGCCGGCGGCATAGGCGTTTGCCACGCCTTCGTGGATAAGACCGCCGACATCGCCAAGGCAGTGGCCATCACTTACAACGCCAAGGTACAGCGCCCTACCGTCTGCAATGCGCTGGACTGCGTATTAGTGCACAAGGATATAGCCGCCGCTTTTCTGCCTAAAATGGCGAAGGAATGGGATAAAGCAAGCGTCGAGATGCATTGCGACCAGCGCTCCCTGGAAATACTCAAATCCATACACGGGCTTAATGTTCATCCCGCTACTGAAGATGACTGGGGCAAGGAATTCCTGGCCCTGGTAGGAGCTATAAAAGTGGTCGGCTCTCTGGATGAAGCGCTGGACCACATTGATCGCTACGGATCGGGACATTCCGAGGCCATTATCAGTGAGGACTCAGCTTCGATCGACCGTTTCCTCAATGAGGTAGATGCAGCCTGCGTTTATGCCAACGCCAGCACCCGCTTCACTGACGGCGGCCAGTTCGGCATGGGTGCCGAGATCGGCATCAGCACGCAGAAATTCCATGCGCGCGGCCCCATGGCCCTACGGGAGATTACCAGCTACAAATGGTGCATCCGGGGAAACGGACAGGTTAGACCCTGATTAAAACAAGTTCCAAGCTCCAAATACCAAAATCCAAACAATTTTAAATTTAAAAATTAGAGTTTCCCTGAATTTGGCTTTTGGTATTTGGAATTTATTTAAGACTTGGAGATTACAGTTTTAAATCGGCCAGCGCTTTTTTCTGCTTTTCAAAAAGCTCTTTGATGCCTTTAGTGGCCAGTGTAATCATGCCGTCCATGGTCTCCTTGGAGAAGGGCTTGCCCTCCGCCGTCCCCTGCAACTCCACGAAGTCGCCCTTATCGGTCATGACCACGTTGAAATCCACGCCGGCGCGGAAGTCCTCGTCATAGCAGAGATCGAGCAGCTTCACCCTGTCGACCACTCCCACGCTGACCGCCGCCACCGCACATTTGAAGGGCATTACCTTGAAAACCCCCTGCTTCCTCAGCCTGGCCACGGCCTGGAAAAGCGCCATGTAAGCGCCGGTTATGCTGGCCGTGCGTGTGCCTCCGTCGGCCTGCAGCACATCGCAGTCTATTGTAAAGGTCCTTTCCCCCAGGGCATCCATGTCAACGGCGGCGCGCAGGCTCCTGCCGATCAATCTTTGTATCTCCTGGGCACGTCCACCCTGCCGGTCCGGGTTGCGCTGGCTACGGGTATGGGTGGCCCGAGGCAGCATGCCATACTCGGCCGTGACCCAGCCGGTCCCCTTACCTTTGAGGAATGGCGGCACCCTGTCCTCCACGCTGACTGCGCAGACCACCCGGGTCTTTCCCATCTCGATCAGTGCCGAGCCCTCCGGATAGTCCTGGTAGCCCAGCGTTATCTTCACCGGCCTTAGCTCATCATTGCCGCGTCCGTCTATTCTTGCCATTTAAAACCTTCCTTATTAATTCAGGCGAAGTATAACATCATATTAAGCTTGATTGCGATATTAAACCTTTTTATTGAAGATTCGCCTTTGCATTCCTCAGATCACAGGCAGGATACTCAGTACGAGAAACAGGAGACTCCATAGAACGATTAATGATACAATTAATCGATATTTCAATGGGGCAACGGAGCTTCCGGAGGATGAGTGGCATGGCAGATTTTCACAAGAATGCTGCCGCCGGAATGCTAGCTTCCATGCAAGGGGAGAATTGGGGCTGTGATGAAATTACTGGCGGATTGTTAAGCTGAAATTTCATTGATGACTTGCAACCTGTTGATCGGGGTTTATGGATGGCAGAATAGATGCATGGGGTAGCACTTGTTATTGGGCTGGTCGGTGTTCTGATATTCGCAGCGCACCTGTTCGAAGCTATATTCAGGCATACCAGGATTCCCGATGTATTACCGCTGTTCATCATAGGCCTGATCCTCGGGCCGCTGCTGGGGATAGCCCAGCCCACGCATTTCGGCGTTGTAGGGCCGGTATTTACGGCAGTCACATTCATTTTTATACTATTTGAAGCAGGCACCGGCCTGAGCATAGAATCCATACGCACAACGTATAAGGAAACTTCTCTTTTAACCACCCTGACTTTCTTTTGTACCATGATTGCCGTGAGCGTGGCGGCCTGGTTTTTAACCGGACTGGGTATTTTGCGCTCTGCGCTGCTGGGTACTGTCGTAGGCTGCACTTCCGTCGTGCTTGTCATACCGATAATACAACACATGAAAATAGGCCTTGATACCAAATCGATACTCGCGTTTGAATCATCAATGACCGATGCGCTGTCCGTAATTTTAGCGCTCGCCCTGATCGACCTCATAAAGCTGAGTGACCCGGCCAGCTTCGACCTGGGATTGGTCACGGGTAAAATCCTCGCATCGTTCGTGCTGTCCATATTGATCGGGATGCTTTGCGCAATAGCCTGGTCTCTGTTGCTGCAAAAGGTCCGCGGCCTGGAGAACTCCATTTTCACCACGGCCGCTTTTGTATTTATTGTATATGGCCTCACGGAATGGCTGGGGTTCAGCGGGCCGCTGGCGGCGCTGGCATTTGGTATTACACTGGGAAATATCTGTACGCTTTCCATCCTGTCTTTCAGCAATCAGTACAAGTCGATGCTTAGTTGCCTTAATACAACCGAGAAATCTTTTTTTTCCGAGATTGTATTTGCACTTAAGTCGCTCTTCTTTGTATACGTTGGAATATCATTACAACTGGCCAACTGGTATCTGATAATAATAGGGCTGATATTGACGGCCGTCATTTATATAATCCGCCTTCCCGTGGTAAGGCTGACCATCCAAAAATTCAGGCCGGTTTATGATGCGTCAATTATGAGCGTGGTCATCCCGCGGGGCCTGGCCACCGCCGTCCTGGCCTCGATTCCATTTCAACAGGGGATAAGCGGCGGCGGCGTTATACAGAACATTGCTTATTCCATAATTTTATTCAGTATCGTTTTCACTTCGCTGCTGATATTTCTCATCGATAAAACCAAATTTAGAGGGCTCTATAAATCGGTGTTTTCCAAATTCGGAAAGGCTTCTTCGTAGCGCCATCATTTACAGAACCTGCTTCACCGATATCGATTCATAGGCTGTAACCTGTTATTAATTTTTTGAATTCCCGCCTACGATCAAAGGATTGCCATCCCGATTTCATTGGGACGCTGCGGGCTCTTCGCATGACGTGTTAAAAGGATGATTGACACGCCACGATATAACCTGGGCTCATAATGATATGTTAATCCCCTGGAGTTTGGTTTTGGGAATTTGGAATTTTAACAAATATGCTATCCTTTAAAATTAATCATGCTGCCTGACGTTAATATCTGGGCGCTGGCCGGGACCGGACTGGTAGCGGGGACGCTCGGCTCGATGCTGGGCGTGGGCGGCGGCATTATGATGGTGCCCATCCTGACCCTGTGGATGGGCGTACCCATGCAGTATGCCGTCGGCAGCAGCCTGGTCTCGATCGTAATAAACGCCTGCACGGCAACCAGCGTATATATCGATAACCACGTGACCAACCTCAAGCTGGGACTTTTGCTCTCCACCACACTGATACCAGGGGCCGTGGCCGGCGCGTTCCTGGCCTCCAAGCTCTCGTCTCCCGTGCTCAGCTTACTGTTCGGCATCCTTATGGTTTACGTCTGTTATACTCTCATCCCCAGGAAGACGCGACGCCTGAGCCCCGAGCAAGTCGAGGCAGCCCAAGACCCGCATGAGAAAGTGCATGCCCCACATGCCTGGCTGGACGGCAGCTACTACGACCCGGCCATCAAAGAAGAGGTCAGCTATCAGGCGCACCGCCCTGCCACGGGCATGACGATAGGTTTCTTCGGCGGCGTGATCTCCAGCCTGCTGGGTGTGGGCGGAGGTATCGTCAACGTCCCCGTTATGAACCTTCTCATGAAGGTGCCCATCAAGGCGGCCATCGCCACCAGCAGCCTGCTGCTGGCCTTCACCACCATGACCGGCTCGCTGATCTACGCTTACAACGGTTATGTCATGCCCTATATAATCGCTCCACTCATCCCCGGCATCTTCCTGGGAGCCAGGCTGGGCACATTCATCGCCCGCCGCGTCCAGAGTAGGGCGTTGATCGTAATATTTATTACTTTCCTGCTTGTTACCGCTGTATTAATGATATTGAGGGCCCTGAATATATTTTGAGTTGATTAACGATGCAAAATATAAATAGCCCGCATGCAAAACTGCAATCGCTGAACCGGCGCGTCAGCCTGGTGCTGCGCATCGGCATCGGCATAGGGCTGGCGCTGGTGCTGGCCGGCATCTTCATTTCCGTCGCCACCAATACGCCGCACATGTCGGGCCTGACACCATTGCTTTCGCTGATCCCCGAACTTCTCAAGCTCAGCCCGGCCGCTTTCGTAACGGCGGGGCTACTTATCATCCTGCTGCTTCCGGCGGTCATCCTGGTCACATCATTTGCGCACTTCATTGCGACGCGCGAGAAGCAGCCTCTCATCGTGTGCGTGATACTGGTTTTAATGCTTGCAGCCAGCTACGTTTTGCTATTGAAATAAATTGACCCTGCCTGAAGGCTGTGTTATCATTCGGAATAGATGTCACCTCTGACAGAAATAAACGCTGAAATAGAACGCTGTCCAAAATGTGAGTTATCCAGGCACCGCACCAAGGCGGTGCCCGGTGAAGGCCCGGAAAATGCGAGGCTGCTATTCATAGGCGAAGCTCCGGGCTGGTATGAAGACCAGTCGGGCAGGCCCTTCGTGGGACCCGCCGGCCAGTACCTCGACCAGCTCATCGGCATGATCGGCTATAAGCGCAACCAGGTCTATATCACAAATGTGATCAAATGCCGTCCGCCGGAGAACCGCGACCCCATGCCCGGCGAGATCCAGGCCTGCGGCCAATGGCTCGAACGCCAGTTTGAGATCATCAAACCCAGGGTGATTGTGACGCTCGGCCGGTATTCCATGGCCAAATATTTCCCGGGCGAAAGCATCAGCAAGGTCCACGGCAGGGCCAAACGTATCGGGGGCACGATCTATTTCGCCATGTACCACCCGGCAGCGGCGCTGCACCAGGGCAACCTGCGCAAGGTTATAGAGGCTGACATACTCAAGCTGCCGGCCGTGCTGGCCGAGGCAGGGAAAATGGAGGAAGAAAAAGACAAGCCCGCCCAGCTCAATCTTTTCTAAAACAAAACATGACCCGCAACAAGCTTAAGATCATCCCCCTCGGCGGCCTCGGTGAGATCGGCAAAAACATGATGGCCATCGAGTACGGCGAGGATATTTTAGTCATCGACTCCGGCATGATGTTCCCCGAGGACGAGATGCTCGGCGTCGACCTGCTCATCCCGGACATCACCTACCTTCTTGAACATAAAAACAAGGTGCGCGGCATCGTCATCACGCACGGCCACGAGGACCACATCGGGGCGCTGCCCTACATCCTGCCGCAGCTCGACGTGCCCGTTTACGCCACCAAGCTCACACAGGGGCTGATCTCCGTCAAGCTCAAGGAGCACCGCTCGCTGATCAAGGCCAAGCTCAAGCTGATAACGCCGGGCGTCAAGTTCCAGGTAGGCAATTTCAAGGTGGAGGCCTTCCCGGTCTGTCACAGCATCCCCGATGCCGTGGGACTGATCATCTACACACCTCTGGGGGCCATCGTGGACAGCGGCGACTTCAAGATCGACTATACACCGGTGGACTGCCGCCCCACCGACCTCTCCAAGCTGGCCAAGCTGGGCAACGAGGGAGTGCTGCTGCTCATGGCCGACTCCACCTACGCCGAGCTGCCCGGCTACACGCCTTCGGAGAAAATCGTGGGGAAGACCATCGAGCGCATCATAGGCGAGGCGCCGGGCCGCGTGATACTGGCCACCTTCTCCTCGCTCATATCCCGCATCCAGATGGTCATCGACGCTGCCGCCAAACATAAACGCCATGTATTCATCGTGGGCCGCAGCATGAGGGATACCGTAAAGATGGCCATGGAAATAAACTACCTGCATGCCCCGGAAGGCGTCATCTGCAACGTGGAGGACCTGAAAAAATACCAGCATAATGAGATCGTGCTGATAACCACCGGCAGCCAGGGCGAGCCGACCTCGGCGCTGGTGCGCATAGCCAACCACGATCACACCGAGATACGCATCATTCACGGTGATACCGTGGTCATCTCGGCCACGCCCATACCGGGCAATGAATCGTTAATCAACCGCACTATCGATAACCTGTTCAGGCAGGGCGCCAACGTCATCTACGGCGAGCGCTCCAACGTGCATGTGCACGGTCACGGCAGCCAGGAGGAGCTCAAGATGCTCATTAACCTGGTCAAGCCCAAGTTCTTCGCGCCCATCCACGGCGAATACCGCCACCTGGTCATGCATGCCGGGCTGGCTAAGAGCGTGGGCATGCCCGAGAGCAATATCTTCATTATGGATAACGGCAACATCCTGGAGATCGACGCTGAAAAAGCCAAGATTGCGGGCAAGATACCCTACGGCAATGTCTATGTGGACGGTCTGGTGCTGGGCCGCCATGCGCAAGTCATACTGCGTGACCGCAAGCTGCTCTCCCGCGACGGAATCGTGGTGGTGATCCTGGCGCTGGACAAGAAAGAGGGCAGGCTGGTGGGCAAGCCGGACATCGTCTCCCGCGGCTTCGTCGATGCTGAGCACGACGGCAGCGTCATAGACCGGGGCAAGGAGCTGGTGGCTTCTGCATTTGGCAAGGGACATCATGAGCACGGCGCCATACACACCCAGGTCAAGGAGATGCTGAGCCGCTATTTCTACGAGCAGACCAAGCGCCGCCCCATGATAATTACAACCGCCATCGAGGTATAGTAGAATAAGCTATGCCCTCTAAGAACGGCAGGGGAAATCATAGAGGTCCGAAAACAATAAAAAAAGGCTCCGGCAAGTCCTTTCTCAGGTCGCTTTTTTCAGGCCCCGTCATACTGGCCTTCCTCTTCGTCGTCATCCTGTGCTTATGCATAATATTCTGGCCGCAGATATCGGCCTGGTTCGACCGGCTGGGCCAGGACATTCACACCGCCCTTTACAGCGCCTGGCTGGCCACCTTCAGGTTCCTCGGCTTAGGCGTGATCTTTGCCGCGCTGGCTTTCCTGAGCCTTTTCATCATTATGGGCTGGCCTTCGTCCTTCGTCCGCCACTGGCACTACTGGCTGGGCACGGCCGCCTTCGTGGCCGCCTTATGGGGTCTGCTGGCCTTCTTCCGTCCACCCAACACCTTCGTCGTATCCGAGGTCACGTTGGGCGGCTATGTCGGACAGGCCATTATAACCCGGTCTCCTGTTGCAGGCGGCTTCATCGTGGCCGGGCTGGTAATCCTCGGCATTATCCTGATCGCGCCTGAATGGACGTGGAACGTTGTTAAGCGCGCCTTCAAATGCCTGGCCGGGTTCTTCGGAGAGATCATCTATGTTATCAAAGAGTCGGGCCGGAAGAAGCCGGTCCCGGAGACGCCTGTATCCGATCCTCCGGCAGCGCCCGCCGCTGTGGAGCAGCCCGAGCCCATAGAACACGTAGCTACGATGGACAGGCTGAGGTCGTCCATCACCGTAGGCGGATGGTCGCTGCCCAATATAAATATCCTGGACAAGGTCGCCGAGGCGGTCATCAGCGATGCCGAGATCGAGAAGCGCAAGGAGACGCTGGAGGAAGCTTTGACCAGCTACGGGGTGGACGCCAAGGTCGTGGAGGTCAACCGCGGCCCCACGGTCACGCAGTTCGGCGTGGAGCCGGGCTGGGACCGCAGGTATAAGGAGGTCAGGGAGAAGGACCGGGACGGCAATGTGAATGTCAGGCAGGAGGAAGTTGGCCGCATGCGGGTCAAGGTGGAGCGCATCAACTCGCTGGCCAACGACCTGGCGCTGGCGCTGGCTGCGCCCAGCATCAGGATCGAAGCCCCCGTGCCCGGCAAGTCGATGGTAGGCATCGAGGTGCCCAATACCATCTTCGGGTCGGTCGGCCTGCGCGGCGTCATGGAGAGCACCGGCTTCCAGAAGATGCTGGCCAAGTCGCCGCTGGCCATCGCGCTGGGCAAGGGAGCGGGCGGCGAGACGGTGGTAGCCGACCTGGCCAAGATGCCGCATCTGCTTATCGCCGGGGCCACAGGCAGCGGCAAGAGCGTCTGCCTCAACTCCGTGATCTGCTGTTTGATGATGAATAACACGCCCGACGCCGTGCGCTTTGTGATGGTGGACCCCAAGCGCGTCGAGCTGGTCAACTATAACAACATCCCGCACCTGGTTGCTCCGGTGGTGGTGGATACCGATAAGGCCATCATGGCGCTGCGCTGGCTTAACCTGGAGATGGACACCCGCTACAAGCGCTTCTCAGCCACCAAGTGCCCGCAATATCGAGGACTACAACAAGAACCGGCAGCCTGCTGAGCGCATGCCCTATATCGTGGTTGTCATCGACGAGCTGGCCGACCTGATGATGGCCGCCTTCGACGAGGTCGAGCACGCGCTGTGCCGCCTGGCACAGCTTGCCCGCGCCACCGGCATACATTTGATTGTGGCAACGCAGCGGCCGTCGGTGGACGTGGTCACCGGGCTGATCAAGGCCAACTTCCCCACGCGCATCACCTTCGCACTGACCTCGCAGGTGGACTCCACGCACCATCATCGATTCGGCGGGCGCCGAGAAGCTGCTGGGCAGGGGCGACATGCTCTACATGCCGCAGGACGTCTCCAAGCCCAAGCGCCTGCAGGGCACCATGGTGGGCGATCCCGAGATCGAGAGGCTGGTCACCTTCTGGTCGGCACAGCGCCGCCAGGAAGCGCAGCCGGTGAGGTTCGAGGATATGGCGCAGGCCGGCCCCGAAGGCAAGAAACCGCCGGACGACGAACTGCTGGACGCCGCCCGCCAGCTTGCCCTCGAATCCAAGGATATATCCGCCTCATTCCTCCAGCGCAAGCTTCAGATCGGCTTCCCCCGCGCCGCCCGGCTCATGGACAAGCTCAAAGAAGAGGGGTATGGGAAGGAGAGAGGTGGAGAGACCGGTTGATAGAATATTTATTGTTCCTAATTTGTTAACACATAGTAATAGGCAATTGGCATTAATTTCTTATCGTGAATATCCCATGCGTCAATAATCCGTTCAATTCCATCTTGGACATGATGAGATTTAGCATCATATTTTATGCTATGCAGAATGTACAGAATCATTTGATTTTTATGATTCTGTACGAATTTGACTTCATTTGCTGTTAATATAATTTTATCTCCTTGCCCTCTTGTCCCTTTTACCTCAACAAATTTCTGCTCGTAATATCTCTCACATAACAGATCATATGATTCGGTCGCTGAGACATCTTTAACTCTATAACCTTGCTTTTTCATATACTTCTTGGCTTTACCCATCGCATATAATTCGATCGCCATGGCATCACGATATGATGCAAATCCTTGGCCAGGCTGGTAACTACGAATAGCTTTTTGTACTGTTTCAACTTCGTCCTTCTGGTAATCCTTAAAACATTTAGAAATATTAGCGAATTCTTCTGAAGTGATAGGGTAAATCTTGCCACCCCGTCTGCGCAACCAGCCTTGAGCATCTCCTGAAGTTTTCCATCCGAATATCTGAGCTAATTTATCGATGCCACAATAACCCTTGATCGCAATATACTTGACCTCAGCAACTTTAAGCCATCCATCTGCCTCCAATATTGACTCATTTTTAGTTATTTCTGCTATTGCAACAATACCTTTGGCACCAAGAGGGCTACCTGGATGATATGCCGTTTCATATATAGCCACTCTGTCACCAACTTCTATTTCTTCTGCTCGATCTTTGAATTTAGGACGAACCCATAAACCCGGCTTATTTCGTTCAAGCACAGAAGGCCATTGGGTGGCAAACCATATATTCGTGTTATACCTCGTAATTCAAAATTTTATTTTTTAGGCAAGATTAGCCGGGATCGCTGATCAATAAGGATTTATCCGATTCAATAGCATTTACTCTGCGATTATAGATTTCAATCAATTGACGAAACTCATCCGTTAATTTGCTTCTGGAAAATGCGGATAATTCCTCAACATTCTGTCCAACGAACGATTCTATTGATTCCACAAATACTTTTCCCGGTAAATGCATTTCGGCGTTGATTTTGGCAGCCGCCAACATGCGGTCCGGAACTAGCAGATATATCCTAAATCCGTCATCAATATTTGATTTACATTTATCATAAATTGCAGGCATTGGCGATATCGTAATGTGGAATACGGTATCGTTAATCTGGAAATCGCCTCTCCGCTTTAGCTGTTCATCCGCGGTGCTATAAGAGTAGTTCTCAACTTCAATACTCGGATATCTCAATTGAAGCTTGGCGCCGACTAAATATTGCGCAACTACCCCTTCTTTGCCTCTCTCACTTGCTATTTTCAATAGGTTATTAATGAATTGCCAGGTGCTGGAGGAAGCATCATAGTATATTTTGATGACCTTCTGGTTGTGAAAATCCTTGATCCGCTCAACTAAAAAAAGCTGCAGTTTTTGCAGAACTAAATTACGATCTCTTTTTGAAAGTTTGTCCAATTTCATTTCATCTATCTGGCTCAACATTCTCCCCATATCCCCACGGGTACCCCTATTCGTTCGACCGGCTTCTTTCAAGAAAGGCCTAGTCTCATCAAATTTTCTCAAAATAGCAGCAATAGCCGACTGATTGAGGCCAGCGATCTGAGCCTCGCCCTTTTTTGTCATATATGAATTCAAATCCAGATCAAACTCGTTCTGTAATTTTTCTAGTACAAGTAAAGCTGCCGCTATAGTTCCTCTTGCGGGACCTCCGGATACTTTGTGTACCTTTAATTGATCAAACCATGAGTTAAATAGCGTTTAAAGCTCGATCAGTTACATTTAATTCCATTATCACCTCAATTTTCGACTTCAATATAACTCCCCTGCTAAGCTCATTAATTAACGGATTTAGATAATAGTTTGCCAGCCATTCTATCACCGGCACACAGACTGCATCACCAAAGCCAAACAGAGCTTGGTTCAATGGTACTGTGACCACATAGTCATCTGCCCCCATTAAACGCGCACATTCCCTAGGATTAAGCAACCTAGCAAAACACTTGCCATCTCCAGCTTTGAGTAATATTTGTCGGCCACTCCCACCCCTAGGAGTACGTAAACAACCCGCTAACCCATCAGTTCGCAATTCCGCCATTGATTTACCTTTTCTTACCCGTCTAAATATAGTACCATAAGAGTAATGCGAATTACTCATCATTCGTTCAACGATTTTTCTATGCTTGGCACTCATCTGATTCAATAGATAATCAACACGGCCAGTACTCCACCACTCTTTCGATTCATCGGGGATATCTTCCACAATGTCTTCAAGATGATTTTTTCTTTTCGGTTGATTCGGCAACTGTCTTAGAAGCCATCGTATTTCGGGATGAAGTAGCACATAGTCAGCAACTGCTTTTGGTCTTACATTGCATTCGTAAAACTGTCGATTTTCATTAGTAATAAAGGTATCTTGCTCAATAATGTCCCCTCGAACCCCAACTATAAATAATCGCTGACGGCTCTGAGGTACAAAATTAGACGCATCCAAAGCTAGTATGTCAATGTAATAGCCAAGGTTATTCAGTGCTTTTAAGGCCTCCTCCAAATCTTTTCCTTTTTTGAAGTCAGAAATCCAATGACATTTTCAATCACTACAATCGGCGGACGTCGTTCTCCCATTTCCGAAAGAATTCGAACGAAGCCCCAAAAGGCTGAGGATTGTTCGCCACGCAATCCAGACCTTGATCCGGCCAGAGACAGATCATTGCAGGGGAAAGAAGCTGTAGCAAGTGTTACGGACGGAACTGAACAACCAGAAATTTTATGAATATCCCCTAATACAAAGCCGTCTGCACTTTCAAAATTGGCTCTATACATCTCGTGTTTCATGGGATCTATATCATTGGCATAACAAACGGACCAGCCGCATCTTTCCAATCCAATCCGCATAAGGCCTATGCCCGCAAAAAACTCGGCGACTGTTTTATTAGTGACCATCAAATTAATTTGATTCCGATTGCCATTATTAATCGCATCAATGGTCAAATTTATACACTTATCTAAATTAGACTTTATTTCAGATTCCCAGAAACGTATAACCGTCCACCCGTTAGATAATAATTTTGTCGTGTTCCTACAGTCGCGATCCATATTCCCACGGATTTTATTGACCCAATATTCCTTGTTTCTAACATTGCTAAATTGGGAATCCAATGTACTAAAGCCACGGGTTTGCCATTGATGCCCATGCCAAAAATCACCATCTATGAATACTGCTACTTTGGATGATGGTAATACTAAATCAGGTTTACCTGGTAGTTTGGGCTCATATAACTTATATCTAAATCCATGGGCAAACAGCGCTTTTCGAAACAAAATATCGGGCCCCGTATCCCTCGAATGAACTTGGCGCATGATTTCCGACGTTTCTTTTACAGTGCGCATATCAGTGAGACACAAGAATCTATTATTACGATTATAACAATATTTGGGGATTATATACTTGACAAAGGTGGTAGAATAAGGACGTGGCAATATTGCCAAGGAACTTCCCAATCAAGAAGGTGCTGGGCATGCTTATAGCGGCAGGGCTTAGCACGTTCTCACTAGTCTCAACCTTCTGGCAACCATTGAATATTGTTGTTGCCAAATACGTTCCCAACGCTACTACTATTGTAATAGCTATTATATCAGGATTCGTGTTCTTTATATTCGTAATTTGGGCGATTTGGGATTTAGCAAGCAAATTAGATGAATCCGAAAACAAGAAGCCTTTCATATCAGTTGTGCCGGAGTTTGATCTTAATGCTTACTTGTGTTTAGGGGTTACTAATAATGGCGAAGAAGGCAATTTTGAAACGCAAATATCTTTGCTTGCTATAGAAATGGATGATAACTGGATTCCGGCTCCAGAATTCTCACCGTGGGTAGGTGATTGGGAACACTCTGATACAAATGAGATAACTATTAGGAAAGGCCGTACGGAAAAGGTTAGGTTAGCACATGATACAGCACCACTAGGAAAGGGCTTAAAATTACTAGGTTATGATCTTAAGACTAAAACAAAGCGGGTAATGCAAAATTTTACAAGTAATGTCACTAAGATCAGACTAGAAGTCATAATTACCTCTAGTCCAAGCCCTAGAAATGGGCCTTCCCAAAAGGTTTATGAGATAGCTACTTACGATGTGGCAGAAATTAAGTTACGTAAATTCAAAAGAATCCAATTCCACACGGTCGCCCAGCAAAAAGGGAACCAGTCCTCTTGCGTTATGGTTTGGCTGTAAGCTCTTTATATTCAAGATTATCAGATTTGATTAATTTCAAGAGCGTATCGCGAAACAAATACGGGTTCTCACGGTTGTTGAATCTCCATTCTAATTCGTCAAGGTAAGCGTCAAGATGCTTTGCAGATACTTTATGATAGGAACCCATTACAGACCTCTTAAAGAGACTAAACACGTTCTCAATAGAGTTCGTGTTTACATCGCCCCTTACCCATTCATCAGCACTATGGTTGACAGTCTCATGCTTGGCATCTTCTATGCCCCTGTATGCCGGGAAATCATCAGTGTAAATGGCTTTTGTATCCGATGCTACATGGCTCTTAATAAAATTACGAAGCGTTTCTTTTTCACGGTTATCGATCTTCTGAAGCCTTGTCTCGCCATCACGTTCAACCGCTCCAACCGCAATGACCTTATTGCCTTTGTAGCCATGCCCAACATGCTCTCGTTTGCCACCTACCCATGTTTCATCGACTTCTACGATGCCGTCAAGCATCTTGGGATTTTGTTCCATCATGGCATTCCTAATCCGATGGCAAAGATACCATGCCGTCTTATAAGACACGTTGAGCGTTCGTTTTATTTGGTTAGCGGAGATTCCTTTCTTGGACTCCACCATGAGGTAGATAGCCATGAACCATTTAGGGAGTGGCAAATGCGTATCGTGAAAAATAGTCCCTGTCATTACGGAGAACTGATACCCGCATGAATTACACTCGTAAATATGATGTGTCTTTAAGCGAGATATGCTCTTTGTTTCGCAATGAGGGCAGGTTATACCATCATGCCATCGCAAAGCTTCAAGGGCATCTCTGCACTCGTCTTCTGTGCCGAATTCTTCCATCAGCTTCATTATGTTCATGTCTTGTTTTGTTGTGTGTTTCTTGTTTTTCATCGGAGAACTCCTATGCCTAAAAGTAAAAAGCATCCTAAAGATATGACGACCGAGGAACTAGCGGAAAAGGTATTTCCAAAGAAGGTACTAGAGTTTCTAAAGAAGATAGCTCATGAGAAGGACGAGAAACCAAATGAATCTTCATAATTCATATAGTAGCACACTCAATGCCCTTTGTCAAGTATATAATCCCCCAATATTTATTCCGGCGTTGTACCTTAAAAGCACTGGAGGCTATAAATAAAACCAGATATATCCGTTATAGTAAAACCATTTAATGATTACAAAAGCCCATATTGATATCCGGTCCAGCACAAAACCTGATGGAATCAACCACGTAAATGACCATAAACCATTGCACTTTTAGCGGTGAGTAAGAGAGACGCTAATTAAGTATCTCTTTAACCCGGCCAACCTGGCCGCTTTCCAGCCGGACCTTGATGCCATGGGGATGAAATGAAGAGTTCGTCAAAATATCTTTGACTATCCCCTCAGTTAGTTTTCCTGACCGCTGGTCCGCCTTCATTACTATTGAGACCCGCAAGCCCGGTTTTATATTTTCACGCTTTGTAACAGCCATATTGCTAATCTAACCCGGATTATTCTTCTTCACTGCGCATCCCTTCTGATCGGCTTAAGAAGGTATCCCAATCCGTTAAGTTTTATTTCATACAGAGCGGCTAATAGCGAGCCAATTTTTCCCGGTGGGAAACCTTTCCGGTGAAACCAGGCCAGATACGGTTCAGGCAGGTCACACAGGACATAGTCTTTGTATTTTCCAAAGGGCATTCTTATGGACACCAGGTCAACTAATATTTCGGGATTGATGGGACTGGCCTTATTTTGATCCATAATTACTTAGTCCAAATACAATACATACTATAACCGAATTTAAGCTAAGCGAATAATATTACACCATATCCGACACCGCCTGAAGGATGTATTGATTTTTTGGGAATGTGGTAAAATATTGGATGTTGGATGTATGACATCGTACATCCAATGCTGAAAGCTAATGAGTAAGAAAGTATCAGATGACATCGTAGTCCGCGATAAGAGGCAGGTTACGCTTCCACGTTATATCTGCGAACAGCTCGGAATAGAGGAAGGAGACCGGCTGACCGTTATACGTGGAAGGGGACAAGCTGATTGCGAAGGCCAACAAAACCGTTGCATTGAATGCCCTGGACGAGCTACACAGGATATTCAAGGATTCCGAAGTCACCGAGAAAGAGCTATTGAAGACCAGCCGCCAAATACGCAAACAACTGGTCAAGAAAGAGTATGGCCGCCGGCGCTGACCCAAAAGTGTTTGTCGACAGCAACGTCCTGATATCCGGCATTTTTTCTGCCACCGGAACTCCCGCTCAAATACTTGAATTGCACTCCAATGGAAGGCTTCATATCATAGTATGCCGGCTCATTATTGAGGAAGTGGTCCACACAATTACGTGAAAAGAAACCGCAAGCGCTGCCTGCCCTTCAATTGTTTTTAATGAGCTCCCCGCCGGAGATCGTTAAAAACCCTCCGCTGAAAGAAGTCGGAGCGCTGGACCGATACACTGCAGTTCGAGGATGCGGTCATCCTGGCCGCGGCCGTAAGCGCTGAACCCGACTATTTCGTTACCAGCGATAAGCATTTCCATTCACCATCCATAGCAGAGAAGTCCGGTTTGCGTATAGTGACGCCCGCTCAATTATTAAGATCAATCAAAAAATGAACGCTGTTTGTGTTCATCCATTAATTGTGTTCGACCGAAATGTGCTAATATCTACAGCATTTCAAACTCATTTATCCGGAGCCGTTACATGACAGTAAAATCTTTCTTCCTCGCCTCACCATTGATATTAATTGTGTTCGCACTCGTATTTAATTCCTGCCAGGCGCCGAAATATTATTCAAATGCTCAAAAGGATTTCCCCGCCATCGTACACATTTCCTCAGATGGCAGGTCGGGCTCCGGCGTGATAGTGACTAAAGAAGGCTACGTCCTGACCAGCAAGTATCTTTTAAACGGCGGCAAGTCCGCTAATGTCACGCTGAATAACGGCGCCACGTACCAGGGCACCGTCGCCACAACCGATGATGCCAGGGACATTGCCATCATAAAATTGCCCGATAACCCGGCCGGCTATCCAAATGCTAAGCTGGGCAGTTCGACGGAATCGAACGCCCTGCAACTAAGCAGCCCCGTAATGGTGCTCGGCTACCCCGCCGATAACAAGACCGGCCAGGCCAGCGTGAGCTCCGGCACAATTTGCGGCTTTCCCAAGATCGACGCCGTCCAGCTGTTGAGGAGCGATACCAAAATCGACTCGGCCGTCATCGGCGGTCCCATGACCAATAGCGACGGAGACGTGATAGGCATCATCAACAGCCAGTACACCGACTTGAAGGGCAGTTGCTCTACATTTGCCACCGCATCCAGCGAAGCGCAGGCACTGCTCGACAGCGTGGCCGGCAGCCAGTTAGCAGCCACGCTGCCTGCCACCCTGCCACCCATGATGCCTGCAACCGTTTCAGCGAACACAACAGCCTCAACCTCTTCCTGCGCCGACGTGGGATGCCTGGCCCCCGATTTCAGCCTCCCTACAACCGACCTGAGAGAGCTCACCCTAAGCTCGCTCCGGGGCAAGAAGGTCATCGTGGCATTCCTGTCGACGACCTGTAATGCCTGCCTTCAGACCGTGGAATGCCTGCTGCCCCTTTACGCCAGTTGGCCCAGGGACCAGCTTGAGATGGTATTCGTCATCAGCGGCGAGCAATACGACGACGTGCAGAGCTGGGTAAGCATGTATGATATAAAATGCCCGGTGCTTCTCGATTCATCGGCAAAAGTGCTTAACCTATATAAGCCGGACCAGCATCCTGCGCTCTACTTCCTGACTACCGACGGTCATATAAAGGTCAGGAAGTTTCCTCCCATCGACGATTGCACCAAGCAGTTCGACGCCCTGCTCAGGCAGTATTAGGCCATTGCTCTTGAACTATAATATATGTTATTTTGAAGCCCAAATATCCGGAGCTTAAATGAAAGCTAAAGGTCTCTATTTTGTATCGCTCCTGATGGTGCTTGCGCTGGCCTTCAACGCCTGCGAGGCCCCCAAGTATTACGAAAATGTCCAGCGGGTCTTTCCGGCCGTGGTGCGCGTGAGCATTGAGGACCGCATGGGCTCGGGCGTCATCATAACGGACAAGGGCTATGTCGTGACCAGCAAGCACGTCGTGGGCGATAACCAGAATCCGCTGGTGATGCTGAATGACGGCATGGAATATACGGCTACGGTTGCGGCGGCCGACGAAGCGAGGGACCTGGCAGTCTTAAAGCTGCCCGATAATGCGGCGGGCTACCCCTACGCCACGCTCGGAAATTCGGCTGAGTCGGATACGCTGCAAACCGGCAGCCCGGTGCTGGTGGTGGGATATCCGGGCGAGAACGATATCAACCATATCATGCTGAGCACGGGCAGCGTCTGCGCCTTCCCCAAGATCAGCGGAGTGCAATTCCTTGAGAGCGAGGCCAAGATCTATCCTGGCAGCAGCGGCGGCCCCATGACCAACAGCGACGGGGACGTGATAGGCATCATCAACTCCCAGTACACCAACCAGTCGGGCACGTGCTCCACCTTCGCTACCGCCATCAGCGAGGTCAAACCGCTGATCGACAGCCTGGCAACCGCCCAGCAGGCGGTGCCGGTATTGCCCGAGGAGAAAACTACCTCGACGCCGGGCCTGCCCTGCGCAAGCGTCGGCTGCCCCGCTCCCGACTTCACGCTTTCCACGCCCGATTTGAAACAGGTCTCGCTCAATTCACTCAAAGGTAAAAAGGTGATCATAGCCTTCCTGACCACGCGCTGTTCCTCCTGCATACAGACCGCGGCGCTGCTGGAGAAGATTTACGATAACTGGCCGCACGACCAGCTTGAAATTGTCGGCGTCACCACCCGCGAGGACAGCTCAGATACTGAGAAATTCGTAGAGTCAATGCAATTGAAATATCCCGTGGTGCTGGACCTGGACAGTAAGGTCTTCGATGAGTACCAGGCCGGCCGATGGCCCGCCCTGTATTTCCTCAACAGCGACGGCGAGATAAAGATAAAGAAATTCCCGCCTATCGAGGGTGACCAGGAAGTGGATTCGCTGCTGCGGATGTACCAGTAATTCCCTTTAAACGCCTCTTGGCCAGCTTGCAATATTCTTTATCCACATCGTAGCCAACATATTGTCTCCCCGCTTTCACGGCGGCCAGGAAGGTAGAGCCGCTGCCCGCGAAGGGGTCGAGCACAACCTCGCCTTCGAAGGTATAAAGCTGGATCAAACGGTAGGGAAGCTCCACGGGGAACGGGGCGGGATGGCCCACCTTCCCGGCACGCTCGGCCGGGAATTTCCAGACGCTCCGGCTGAACTCTAAAAACTCATCCCTTGAGATAGTGCTATTCCTTTGATGAGGATTGGGACGTGAGAAGGTCTCCTTGCAGAAGACCAGGATATACTCATGCACGTCGCGCAGCACCGGGTTGGAGGCCTTCATATAGGTGCCCCAGGCGGTGGACGAGCCGGCGCTGCTTCCCTTATCCCAGAGTATCTCGCCGCGCATGAGGAAGCCGCATTCCTGCATGACCCTGCTTATATACGAGTTCAGCGGAATGTACGGCTTTCTGCCCAGGTTGGCAACGTTGACGCAGGCCCTTCCCCCGGGGACCAGCACCCGGTAGGTCTCATCGAAGACCCTCTTCAGCAGGCCGAGATACTGCTCGAGCGACAGGTCATCGTCATACTGCTTGCCGACGTTATAAGGGGGCGATGTGACCATAAGGTGGACGGAGCAGTCGGGCAGCTCGTCCATGTGCTCGCTGCTCTTGCAGTAGATATTATTGATGTATTTGCGCGGTATCTTTTTTTCAATATAAACGGAGGTTTTGTCTTCCTTCAGGCCGTCGTAGAGCTTGCCCTGATAAAATTTGGATGAGTCGTGGCTGATGCGGCCCTGCGTGCCAAAGGCGCTGGTGCTGGTGCGGCGGCGTTTTCTTTCAGGCGGTTGGTCCATTTATACGTATTATAGATGATGTCCCGGCCGGACGCGAGCCCCAGGGATAGCTATTAAGTTCTGAATTAATCCCTCACCCAAGGCTGTTTTGCGATCACCGATTGACTAATCGGTCGGTAGAATGGCATAATGACGAGTTCAGAAAATAAACTGGAGGTATAACTATGGATACATTCCCCTGGTGGAGCAAAGCACAAATCGAGTTGGCCGAAGATGCCAGGAAATTTACTGATGAGGTACTGATACCTATCGGAGAGCGTGATGCACTATTGAGGAAATTCTGCCGTGAAGGCCTCAACCAGGATGGCCGAGAAAGGCTGGTTCGGGGCGCTTGTCCCCAAAAAATACGGCGGACATGCCGAAGAATGGGGCGTTACCGGCGCCGCCATAATCACCGAGGAGACGTCCAGGGCGGGAGAATCAGCCGGGGGACTGGGCACCACCATGTTCGGCAGCGCAACCCAGATAGTGCATAACGGCAACGAAGAGCAGAAGCAAAAGTGGCTGCCCAAGCATACGCCAGAGGCGAGCTGATCGGCTGCATAACCATGACCGAGCCCTATGCCGGCTCGGATATAGCCGGCATAGAGACCACGGCGGTCCGCCAGGGCGACTACTATATTATCAACGGCAAGAAACGTTTTCAGACCATAGCTGCAGCCGCCGATCTTTATATGTGCTATTTCCTATCCAGCAGCAAGCCTGGAGGACAGGGCCAGATATACGCATCTCACCGCCATCATCGTGGAAAAGGGCACTCCCGGCTTCCATATCGAGCGGATAAACGACACCATGGGCTACGACGGCTCATATAACTGCTACCTGAGTTTTGATGATGCCAAGGTGCCTGCTTTCAACCGCCTGGGACAGGAAGGCGAAGGCTGGAAGATCATGATGAGCGGGCTCAACGTGGAGAGGATACTCAACGCCGCTCCGACTCTGGGACCCATGCGCGATTGCATCCGCTATACGCAGCAGCACCTCGAGCGGCGCATGCAGTTCGGCCAGCCCACCGGAGCATAGCCACCAACCAGTTCAAGCTGGCCGATATGATCTGGAAGCTTTACCTGAGCAGGCTGGTCATCTACTACAGCGCCTACTGCGCCGACCTGGGAAAGGATGTGCCGGTGGAAGCCGCCATCTCCAAGATGTTCTCCGCGGATTCCACGCATGGAGACAGCTCTGGAAGCCGTGCAGTGCATGGGCGGCAACGGCATTATGAAGATATACCCCGTGGAAAGGATTTTCCGCGATGCCAAGCATGCCCAGATAGCTGCCGGCACGTCCGAAATTCTGAAGCTGCTCATCTACCGCCAGGGCACCAAGAACCTGAAGAACGATCTAAAGGTCCCGCAGAGGGTCATCGACCCCGAGCTCGAAGCTGCCGCTGCCCGTCGGCAAACCGCTGCCGAAAACGGCTGTAAAGAAGGAAGGCAGATGTGCTCAAGGTGCTGGCAGAGAACTACAGGATCAATCCCGGCCTGCACATGACGATGGAAGATATCAAGGAATGGCTGGATGTCTCTGATGACGACCTGGTCAAATACCTCGAGAGCCTGGAGAAACAGGGGCTGGCCGGCTGTTACCGCACCCGCAAAGGAATCGGCATGGCCAGGGTTACCTATAAAGGGCTGCAGAAAGCCAATCCGCCCGAATATTACAGGTACGTACCGTCCTGGTTAAAGGATAAACAGGATTTTTGGTGACAAACAGGGCATTTGCACCCGGCCCCTCTCCCGGATGGGAGAGGGGCTCTTTATTTTCCAAAAGGCCCGCCTATTAAATTATCGGAGTCTTCGAAGGCGGCCTATTTGCCGTCTAATATTCTTTCGGCTTCTGCTATGCTGGCAGCAGTATCTGCCTTATAGCCGCTGGCCTTTGACTGACGGTCGAATTGAGCCTCCGCAATAACTGATTCCCCGAATATGCGAATGGTCTTTCTCATGCCGTTTTGCACAACGAAAAGCTGTCCGCGCTTTATTTCCTCGGCAGCTTTGGGCGATGCCGGCTTAAACTCGCTGATATCATTAATTACGTCGAAGCCCGGCTTCAATTTATTTACTTCTTCCATGACCTTATCCACGGCTTTTTCAACTTCTTCATCCTGGAAGAACCCGCCAAGTATCATATAGAGGCGATTTTTCGCCACATCGGCATGAATATCTACTTTATTTGCCATTCAACTGCTCCTTTTAAATAAATATTTGGTCGTGCTGGATTCGGATTATAAAGGATTGCAGGTGAGCGGCCTATATCCAGAAGGCTAGGATAATAGAGCTTGAAGTCTAATTAGCTCAAAAAGCCAGGGCCCTGGTGAGATTTGGCGGTAAACAGCCCATCGAATATCAGGTTGATGATAAATTCGCATACCTGTTCTTCGGTCATCTCCCTGCCGGTGCGGAACCAGACAGAGGTAAAAACCAGTATGCCGTAGATGAACCAGGCTGCGATATGTTCATCGACAGGGTCCCATCCCTCCTCTTTGACGATGTCTTTAACCACCCTGCCGATATTCCTCCTGAACTCCCGCCTCTCCCTGTTGATCATGCCGGCCTGATGCTGGGTCCCCTCGCGCAATCCCATGTCAGACCACAGCACGCGGGCGATCTGCCAGTGCTTCACATTGACCCGCATGTATGACCTGACCAAGGCTTCCAGTTTCTGGCGCGGCGTGAGAGCATCATCATCCCATATCGGGTCACCGTCTTCATGCATCATCTTGTAGATATATTTATTCAACTGGTAAAGCATCTCACCGCGGGAATGGAAATAGTAATAGATAACGCCCTTGGTCACGCCGATCTCAGCCGCAACCTCATCCAGCGTAAAGGTGCCGGAACGGTGTTTCATCAATACCCTGGCCATGGCTTCGTATACCTTTTCCCTCAGCTTCTCCGCCTTCTCAGGATTTTTGCTCATCCTGCGCAGAGGTGTGCTCCGGACCCTGCCGGCGGGCTTTTGAGAGGCCTTGATTTTCTTCATAAATAAATGTAGACTGGGAAAGAATAAATTATACCAATGAGTATAATTTGCATACCCATAAGTTGAAAAATATCATGAATCCTGCCATTAGTCAACAGCAACCCTGATAAGGGCTTTGCCGATAAGTCTGTTAAGGAGAGATGAATATTATGGCAGCTATATGGAAGAAGAACTGGCCGGATTACGTTCCTGCCGAGGTCAGCTATCCCTTGGGGAAAAAACCTTTATTTGAGATTCTGCGTCAGAATGCAGCGGCGTTCCCTGACAGGGTGGCGCTCATTTTCTACGGCCGGGAGATAACCTACAAAGAGCTCGACCAGTCGTCCGAAAAGTTCGCCCGCTTCCTGCTGGATTCCGGCTTTAAGAAGGGCGACCCGATTGCTTTGTTCATGCCCAGTTGCCCTCAATACCATATAGCGCACTATGGCATTAACAAGATGGGAGGCATCATCGTACCCTGCAGCCCGCTCTTCAAAGAATGGGAGCTTACTTACGAGCTACGCGATTCCGGCGCCAAAGCCATAGTGGCGCTCGACCTGCTGCATTCCGTCGCAGCCAGCGCCTGCAAAGAGTGCGGCATTAAAAACATCATCGTAACCAGCATGCACGATTTTCTTCCCAAAGAGACCACCCTAAACCCGGCCCCCATCATGGGCTTCCCCAAGATGACTTACCCTGAAACAACCGAGTTCATGGACATTCTAGCGCGCTACCCCGCCAACCCCGTTAACGTTAAGGTCGGCCTGGATGATATAGTCCAACTTCAGTATACGGGAGGCACCACCGGCCTGCCCAAAGGGGCCATCCTGACGCACGGCGCCAAGCTATTCAAAGTGGCTGCGCTGATGGGCGTTATAAAAGCGGACGCCGCCTACGTAGGCATTCCCTATAGCAATCTCTCCTGCCTCGCCATACTCCCGAGCTTCCATATCGCCGGGATGCTGGGCAGCGTGGATAACATGATCGTCATGGGAAGCACCCAGGTGATGATGGTCATGTTCGATCCGGTTGCGTCCATGCAGGCCATCGACCGCTATAAGCTGCAATTCTTCCAGGCCTCGGTGCCGATGAACCTGGCGATCATGGGCCATCCCGACAGGAAAAAGTATGACCTTTCGTCGCTCAAGCTATGCCTTACCACGAGCTTTGGCGTACAGCTTACCGAGGAGATAGCCAAACGCTGGAAAGAAGACCTCGGCGGCTGCCTGCTGGCAGAAGCGGCCTATGGCCTCACCGAGACTCACACTTTCGATACTTTCATGCCTCTTAACCGGCCGAAATATATAGCGGGCTGCCAGGGCATACCCATACCTGGACAGAATATGAAGATAGTGTCCTGGGAAAACAGGGCCAAAGAGGTGCCCGCCGGTGAAATGGGCGAAATTGCCCTGAATAATCCCGCCGTATTCAAAGGATATTTGAATAAGCCTGATGAAACTAAAAATACACTGATCGACGGCTGGGTTTACACCGGAGATATGGGTAAATTCGACGAGGACGGCTATCTTTACTTCCTGGGGCGCAAAAAGGAGATGATCAAGGTATCGGGCTTCAGCGTCTTCCCGGAGGAGGTCGAAACCTTCCTTATGCAACATGAGGCCGTGGAAAAAGTGGCCGTAATCGGCCTGCCCGATGCCAAGAAAGGCGAGGTCATCAAGGCCTACATCGTTCCTAAAGCCGCGTTCAAAGGGAAAGTCAGCGCAGAGGACATTATCTCCTGGGCAAAAAAGGGTATCTCATCCTACAAGGTACCGAGCTCGGTCGACTTCAGGGATGACCTGCCTATGAGTATGACAGGCAAGGTCCTCAGGAGGATCCTGCTGGAAGAGGAGCTTAATAAGGCGGGGCAAGGCTGATATCGGGTCCAATCCTAAAAGAACACAATTCATGAAATGAAATATGCAGAATAAATTATCCAAAATCCTCATTGCCAACCGCGGCGAGATCGCCATCCGCATAGCACGCGCCGCCGCCGATTTAAATATTCCTGCCGTCACTGTATATTCGGAGGACGATGCCAAATCGCTGCACGTGCGCTCAACCGGACAGGCGTATGCCCTGAAAGGTAAAGGGGCATCCGCTTATTTAGACATTGAACAAATCATCCGGACGGCTAAAGAGACGGGATGCGACTCCGTACACCCGGGTTACGGCTTTCTAAGCGAGAGCGCCGCTTTAGCCCGGCGCTGTGAGGAAAACGGCCTGGCCTTTATCGGTCCCCGGCCTGCAATGCTCGAGCTGTTCGGAGATAAAAGCCGGGCGCGTGAGCTTGCCAGGAAATGTCAGGTCCCGCTGGTGCCCGGCTCGGATGGAGCGGTAAGCCCAGAGCAGGCAAAGGCCTTTTTCAATTCACTGGGACCTGATGCGGCTGTCATGGTCAAGGCTGTGACGGGCGGCGGCGGACGCGGTATGCGGCCGGTTTGCAGTGCAGCGGAACTCGACGAGGCCTATAAGCGCTGCCAGTCTGAGGCGCGGTCATCCTTCGGCAGCGGAGACCTGTATCTCGAGAAGCTGCTACGCAATATACGTCATATCGAAGTGCAGGTTGCCGGCGACGGCAGCAGGGTGGTACATCTGGGGGAACGCGACTGCACACTGCAGCGCCGCAATCAGAAGCTCATCGAGATATCACCGTGTCCAACGCTTTCAGCCAAACTCAGGCATAAAATCACTGAAGCCGCCCTGCGTATAGCACGGGAAGCGCACTACCTGAGCCTGGGCACTTTTGAGTTCCTGGTGGAAGGCACGGGCGGCGACGACGCGGCTTATTATTTTATGGAGACCAACCCGCGGTTGCAGGTCGAACATACGGTCACAGAGGAAGTTATGGGCATCGACCTGGTCAGGCTACAGATCGAAATAGCCCGTGGAAAGACGCTGGACGAGCTCGGCCTGACTGAGAACGCGCCGGACCCGCGCTCTTATTCCATACAATTGCGCATAAATATGGAGACTAACAGCTCAAGCGGGGATGTCATGCCTGTAAGCGGGACGATAAGTGTCTACGAGGTCCCGAGCGGACCGGGCATCCGTGTTGACGGCTACGGTTACAGCGGCTACAGCGTCAACCCCGCTTTCGATTCGTTGCTGGCCAAGCTCATAGTAACATCCCATACTCCTGATTACCCGGACGTGGTTGCCAGAGCCAGGCGGGCGCTGGATGAATTCCGTATAGAGGGCATCACGACCAACATCCCCTTTTTACGCGCCGTATTGGAACGTCCCGAGATTATTCATAGAGAGTTCAATACCAGCTTTATCGAGGATAACGCGGCTGCCCTGGCCGGTGCTTGCTCCCAACAGGTCGACAAATCGATAACAACCGCAGAAAAAGACAGCAGCTCCGTAGCAGAAGAACCGGTTGCGCCGACCGGGACGGTTGCGGTCAGGGCTGCATTGCAGGGCTGCGTGGTGGATATCGAGGTGATAGAGGGTGATGCCGTCGTTGCCGGGCAGAAGCTGCTGGTGCTCGAATCGATGAAGATGGAACATGTCATTACCAGTGACCGCAGCGGATACGTGCGGTCTGTCTGTGTAAATTTGAACGACGTTGTTGCCAGGGGAGCGCCTCTGATCTTTCTGGAAGAGGCCGAGGTAGCCGAGAGTTCGAGAATGGTTGAAGAAAAAATCGACCTGGACGCTATACGCAAAGACCTGGACGATGTTATAAAGCGCCACGCCTTCACACTGGATGAGAACCGGCCCGAGGCCGTGGCCAAGCGCCGGGCCAAGAACAGGCGCACAGCGCGGGAGAATGTCAATGACCTGCTCGATCCCGGCACGTTTATCGAATACGGCGCACTGATCGTGGCCGCACAGCGCGGCCGTCGGTCGGTCGAAGACCTCATCAAGAACACCCCGGCGGACGGCTTCATAACCGGCCTTGGCACGGTCAATGCCCCACTATTCGGGGAAGAGAAGACCCGCTGTATGGTTATGGCCTATGACTACACAGTGCTGGCGGGCACGCAGGGCATGATGAACCATCGCAAACTCGACCGCATGCTGCATATCGCCAACGAGTGGCGCCTGCCGACCGTCCTCTTCGCTGAGGGCGGGGGCGGCAGGCCGGGCGACGTCGACGCGCCGTGGGTGGCAGGGCTGGATTTGACGACCTTCAGCCGCTTCGGAGCGCTCAGCGGAAAGGCCCCCGTCGTGGGCATCGTCGAAGGGCCTTGCTTCGCCGGCAATGCCGCTCTGCTCGGCTGCTGCGACGTCATAATCGCCACCAAAAGCTCCAACATCGGAATGGGCGGACCCGCCATGATAGAAGGGGGCGGCCTCGGCGTGGTAAAGCCCGAGGATATCGGGCCTATCGACATACAGACGCATAACGGCGTGGTCGATATCGATGTTGCCAATGAAGCGGAGGCCGTGGCCTCAGCCAAAAATACCTGTCTTACTTCCAGGGAAACCTGAAAAAATGGGAGGCCGAAGACCAGCGCTGGCTGCGCTGGCTCATCCCCGAGAACAGGCTGCGTGTATACGATGTAAGAAAAATTATCGAGAACCTGGCTGATAAAAGCTCAGTGCTGGAGCTGCGCCGCCATTTCGGCCCCGGCATCGTCACCGCTCTCATACGCATTGAGGGCAGGCCTTTCGGACTAATGGCCAATGACTGCACGCACGTGGGCGGCGCTATTGAGGCCGATGACGCCGACAAGGCAGCCCGCTTCCTGCAATTATGCGAAGTCCACCGCCTGCCCGTGATCTCGCTGTGCGATACGCCCGGTTTCATGGTAGGGCCTGATATCGAAGCAAGAGCCCAGGTGCGGCACGTCTGCCGCATGTTCGTGGTGGGCGCCAAGGTAACTGTTCCGTACTTCACCGTAGTCCTGCGCAAAGGCTACGGCCTCGGAGCCATGGCCATGGCTGCCGGCGGGTTCCACGAGCCGTTCTTCACTACTTCATGGCCCACCGGGGAATTCGGTGGTATGGGGCTGGAAGGGGCGGTCAAGCACGGCTTCAGACGGGAGCTCGAAGCGATCAAGGACCCTGTCGAGCGGGACAAGACCTACAAATTCTACGTCGAGATGGCCTATGCTGTAGGAAAGGCGACCAATATGGCGGCATATATGGAGATAGATTCCGTGATCGATCCCGCTGAAACACGCCGCTGGATAATGCGTGGACTGAACTCCGTGCCCGCTGACCTTTACCGGGAATCCGGCCGCACGTTCGTTGACCCCTGGTAAGTCTGAATAGAATCAGGCCTGCACGGCGCTTTTCTTTGCCGGCGCTGTCTTACTAAGATACTCCGCTCTCCTGGCCATAGCTCCCAGGCTGTGAATGGCATTTTCCGGCATGATGTAGACCGGTATGCCGGCTTTGACTGCCATCTCCATGCCCAGCACCTGGTCGGTGGGGTTTCCCGGCACGTAGATAACGGGCTTTTTCAACCTGTCGCGCAGCTCAACCAGCCTGTCCCTGAACTGGTCGATCTGCAAGAAGCCGTAGGCCACCATGACGCAGGCATCCACCTCAGGCAGGATCATTTCTAGGACATCCGCATAAACACCGTACGTGTCTCCTATGGGCACCCAGACCAGGTCCACGGGGTTCTTGCGATTATTGGAAGGCGGCACCTTGCCTTTTAAATAAGCTGCTATTTTATCCTGCGTCTGCTGTCGAAGCTGCGGTATGGTCAGCCCTTCGCGTGCAGACGTATCTGAGGAAGCTACCGCTCCACCGCCCGCCTCGATCAACAGTCCGACCCGTTTCCCCGAGGTCAGGACAGGACAATTAAAGGCTACGGCGAGGTCGATCACCTCCTCCATACTTGCGGCAGCGATGATGCCGGTCTGACGGCACATGGCCTGGAAGACCTGGTAATCCCCTGCCAGCGAGCCGGTATGTGAGGCGGCCGACCGGGCTCCCATTTCAGAACTGCCGCCTTTCCAGATAATGACCGGCTTGCACCGACTGACCTCCCTGGCGATTTCCATGAAACGCCGTGCGTCCTTGAGTCCTTCCACGTAAGCTGCTATCACCCGGGTATCCGGATCGCTTCCCCAGTAGCCTATCAGGTCCTGAATGGTCAGGTCGCTCTGATTACCAATGCTGATAATGCCGCTGAAACGCAGGCCACGTGCGCTGCCGAGGCGCAACATCGTTTCGCTGGCCCAGCCACTCTGTCCGACGAAGCCCACCCCGCCCGGCTCGAGAGGCAAGCTGGCATAGGGAACAACGGTATTGATGCGGCCCTTCGAAGTGAAGATGCCCATGCAGTTGGGTCCTACAATCCTGACGCCGCCGCTGCGCGCAACGGCAATCATCTCCTTCTCGAGTTCTTTGCCCGGCGCTCCCATCTCGCTGAAACCGACGGCGTGAACCACTGCGAATTTCACGCGCTTACGTGCGCAGTCCTCCATAGCCGGGACAATGGCAGAGGACGGGATGGCCAGTATCGCCAGGTCGAGCTCAGCCGGTATATCGGCAATTCCCGGATAACATTTGAGCCCCATGATATCCGGCTCTCCGGGATTGACCGGATAGATCGTCCCGGAGTATTTATCCTTGAGCATGTTGTTGATAAACATGCCGCCCGATTTCCACTGATCCTTCGAGGCGCCAACTATGGCAACCGACCGGGGCTCGAATAGATATTTCAAGTCGGGTATGCCGTTGTTAATCATCACATGCCTCCGTAATCCGTTTTGGCCGCTGCCCCTGCTAGGGCCGGAATCAATACAGATATATTTCCGGTTATTATCTTATGACTTTCAATGCAGTGTCAAAAGACGGGGATTGTGCTATATTACTGTCATTGACCTGATAGTCAACGGTGCCCATTTTTATCACCCGCCAAATAGTAAAGGGAGGAGCGAAGGATGCCATACGAGACCCTCATCTACTCCAAGGATTCAGGCATAGGCAGGATCACTATTAACCGTCCCGAGGCCATGAACGCCATCACTCCCGGTATGCTCAAAGAATTGAAGGCGGCCGTGCTTGAGGCCGGCAAAGATAGCCAGGTGAAGGTCATTGTTCTAACCGGCGCAGGCAAAGCCTTCTGCGCAGGCGTAGACCTCAAAGCGCTGGGCGACCGCAAACTCTTAAGGGGAAAGGTAGGCGACATCCTCGACATCCCGGCCAGGGAGCTGATAGATGCCATACGTGCCGTGCCCAAGGTGGTCATCGCCATGGTCAACGGCTTTTGCTTTACAGGCGCCATGGAGATCATGTTGGGATGCGACCTGGCCATAGCGGCGGAGGAAGCCAGGATAGGCGACACGCACGCCAAGTGGGGTCTGAGGCCGACCTGGGGCATGAGCGCACGGCTGCCCCGCCGTGTGGGTTTCCTCAAGGCCCATGAGCTTTCCTACACTGCCGACGCCGTAAGCGGCAAGGAGGCCGAGCGTATCGGCCTGGTTAACATGGCGGTGCCGATGGAAAAACTGGAGGAGGCATTGCAGACGCTGGCCAAAAAGATCATGGCCAACAGCCCGCAGTCTATCATGGCCTACAAGAATCTATACAATGAAAACGAGAGCATGACGCTGGACAAGAGCCTCAAGCTGGAATTCGGCAGCGAGTTCGACATTACGGATACCGACCAGCGGCTGGCGGGATTCCGCAAGTAAAGTCCTGTTAAATTAGACGGCTCCGGCCGCCAACCGGGCGCCGTTCAATATAAATATTATTTACAGGAGGTTACAGATGCCTGCCAAGAAATTTAAGTATTTGAGCAAAGAATGGGCGGAGGAAGTGCAGAAGCGGCTGCAGAAGGAGCTTACGCCCGAGAAAATGAAGCATATCACCTCCTCGATGCTGACCATCTACACCAACTGCCCGGACAAAAAGACCAGGGCGCTCTTTTATAAACTTAAGGACGGCAAGGTGGAAAGCGTAACTCTGGTGGAAGGCGCGATGCCCAAGGCTGAGTTCTCCATTACCGCCGACTATGATATGTTCGCCAAAATATCACGCGGCGAGCTGAAGGCACGTTCAGCGCTGATGTCCGGCAAGATGACTTTGAAAGGCAATCTGGTCAAGGCGCTGACCCTCTCTCCGACGGTCGACCGGCTCAACGAAGTGATCGCCACTGTGCCGACCGACTACTAAGGGCCAAAGGAGTAAAAGAAATGCCTGAGAAGAAATTAAAAAGGGACGACCCTTACTTCATAGACTTTCCTAAAAGGATCAAGGCCATCCAGAAGGAGATGGCCAAACACGGGATCGACGTCTACCTGGGTTCACGCCTGCGCACCCTATCCTGGACGGTTGATGCATTCATGCCCTGGCGCTCCTATATCGTAATCACCCCTGAGGGGCTGCCCACCGCCATCACCTTCGTTATAGACGCGGCACGCGTGCAGGACGATTCCTGGCTCGACCAGGACCATATACTGGGCTACGGCCCGATGGGGGGCCAAGACCAGGTGTCGCTGCTGGCCGGGCTCATCAAGCCGCATTTGAAGGCTGGGAAAGGTATCATCGGCATGGAGACAGGCATGGGCACCTATTTGCCCGAGGGGCATCTGACCCTCTTCGAGTTCGTAACGTTGAAGGCGGCGCTGCCCAAGGCCACCTTTAAGAATGCTCATGACATTATTGACCAGTTGTCCCTCATCAAAGATGAAGGCACGATCAACCGTTTCCGCGAGGCCTCACGCCAGGTCGATATAGGCCACAAGGCGGTCTACGAAGCCATCCGCAACGGCGGATACAAGGATATGACCGAAACCGAGATCGCCGGGCTGGCCGCATATGCCATGCGCAAGGCCGGCAGTGAGTGGGAATGGTCCTTCACGGGCGGCAATGAGATAGCCTCGGGCTACCGCACGGGCCTGGCAGCCGGCGCGTGCACCCCTGCCAGCAGGAAAAAGCTTAAGGCAGGTGAACCCCTGATGGTCGACCTGCATGCCATGTTCAGGCTGGGACTCGGAGACCACTCCCACAATTACTTCCTCGGCAAAGCGACCAAGCGCCAGCTCTGGCACGCCAAGAATTTCGTCGATTTAATCCATAAGTGCCTCAAGGCCTATAAGCCAGGCGTGTCCCCGACAGCGCTGGCCGATGAGATGCTGGCCTTTACGGAGGAAAGGGGCTTCCAGGACTACATGGTGCCGGGCTTCGAACACGGTATCGGACTGATGGGCGACGAGTGGCGCATCGGATTGAACGATGGCCCGTTCGACTATTGGACCAACCCGGACCATGTGTATAAAAAGAACGAGATGCTGATCTGCGCCGTGCAGTATGCCTGTCCCGAGGAAGACGTGGGCTTCCGCTATGAGAACCCTATCCTGATAACGTCCACCGGTTGCGAAGCGCTGTCCAAATTCCCCCTGAGCATCGATATAGTATAATAAAAGAGTAGGAGGGGAAACATTTCCCCTCCTACTCATAAGCTCCAAGCTCTAAATTCCAAGCTCCAAAAAATTTTTTAATTTTAAATATTTAAATTTGTTTGGAATTTGGAATTTACTCTCAGGGGGTTTTTACCAGTATATTTTCACACCTTCCACTATTCCACCTTCGGGCCAGAAAGCGCCCAACCCGCCGGCCTCAGAATTTACCTGGGCGATTAACCTCTCCACTGTATTTCTCTGCGCGCCTTGCGCAATAGCAGTATTGCAGGCTTGAAGGTCGCTCAGGAATTTATCCAGCCTGGCTTTGTATTGCTCGTAATAGCTATAGTCGGGGGAATCGGCTACTTCAAGGCTGATAAATCCCAACTCCTTATCTACTGCCACATAGGCAATCTTATCATGGCTTGTGGCCTGTCCGAATATTTTGGCCGGTTTCCCGTCGGGCGACAGGTGCTGGTCGGAGTTGGCAAGAGATTCCGCAACGGTCATGCCCGTACAATCGACATAGACCATCCCCATATCGGTAGTGTCAAAGGCGTTACAGGCATGACCGATATCGCTGCCCTCAAGAGTTATAGCCACGAAGGCAGCCCTGATGCCATTAGCCTCGGCATTGTTGTAGAGTGTTTCCGCAAAAGCGCCGCAGGGATTCACTATAGGATTATAGGTATCTTCATCCGTTTTATCCTGCTGGATGAAATCTTTGAGCTGTTGCCAGCTGGGGTTCACGGCAGCCGGATTGCTGATCAGGTGAACATTCCCCACATCTCCGGCATCTACAACCTTGGTCCTTAAATAGGGGGGCTGTACTCCCTGGTACACTTCTATACCATCCTGCTTCGATACCAGCCCCGGGGTGCAGCCTCCTATAATCGTAATTACCGCTATAGATGCCACCGCCGTCAATATCTTAATATTATTGCGCATGTTAAATGAAAGCCGGCTTCAGCGATAAGTCCGGCGCCCGGCTTATTTGAATTCCTTATGCGCCAGGGCGGTGAGGACGATGGAAACAACGCCGAAAATAAAGCAGCAGAAGAATGATGCGATCGCGCCGGTCAACGCCATGCCCCAGGCTTTGCGATTAATGGCGAAAATGCCGCCTATCACAGCTACGATAGCCACGATTACAAGCAGAGTGGACAGGCTAAAAAGCAGCCCCGGCACCCATTGCGGCACAGTATGTACAACACCCGAAATGCCACCCAATACCACCAGCCAGAAACATACAAACATCATTCCCACGCCTGAGACAATATCCAGGATGCCTGCCGTAAGCGTCTTCCATGTTTTTTCCATATCTTTTCCCTCCTGCAATAATCCCTTGATATTATAGCCTTATGCACGTATTATTTCTTATCTCGTTTGAAAGGCGAAAAGAGCTCTTCATCTTTCCTTAAATCCACGATCCGGTCTCGCAGAAGGGCAGCCTTCTCGAATTGAAGGTTCTTGGCCGCTTTTTTCATCTGCGATTCAAGGTCTTTTATAAGCCGTGCCACTTCATCAGGCGGAACGTGTCCGGCCTCATATTTAGCCCGTTCTTCTGCCACCACTTTGACTCTCTCAGTTATATCTTTTACGGCTTTCTTGATGCCCTGAGGGGTTATGCCGTGCTCCTTGTTATACTCCTCCTGTATTTTGCGGCGCCGGTAAATTTCCTCGATAGCATTCTTCATCGAATCGGTGAGCTTATCAGCGTAAAGGATGACATGGCCGTCGATATGCCTGGCCGCCCTGCCCATAGTCTGAATGAGCGAATCTCTTGACCTCAAATAGCCTTCCTTATCGGCATCCAGTATGGCCACGAGGCTGACCTCGGGCAGGTCCAGCCCCTCACGCAGCAGGTTGATGCCCACCACGACGTCATATACACCCAGCCGCAGGTCGCGCAGTATCTCTACACGCTCCAGCGTATCCACCTCGGAATGAAGGTAATGGGTCTTAACGTCCATCTCACGCAGGTAGTCCGCCAGCTCCTCCGCCATCTTCTTGGTAAGCGTGGTAACCAGGCATCGCTCACCTTTGCCTACTCTGAGCTTGATCTCATGGATCAGATCGTCGATCTGGCCTTTGGTCGGTTTGACTCTCGATGGTCGGCTCCAGCAGGCCGGTGGGACGGACAAGCTGCTCGATCACCTGCTGGCTATTTTTGTACTCGTAGGGCCCGGGGGTCGCCGATACGAAAAGGGCCGGATTGATCAGCTTCTCAAACTCAGGGAAATTGAGAGGACGGTTATCCAGCGCCGACGGCAGGCGGAAGCCATAGTCGATCAGCGTCTGTTTGCGGCTCATATCGCCGTGGTACATCCCCCGTATCTGCGGTATGGTCATGTGCGATTCATCTACAAAGAGAAGGAAATCCCTTGGGAAATAGTTGATCAGAGTCCAGGGGGCGCTACCGGCAGCCCTGCGCTGAAGGTGGCGTGAATAATTCTCGACACCGTTGCAGTAACCTAGCTGTGTCAGCATTTCAAGATCATAGTTGGTACGCTGCTCGATGCGGGCCGCCTCGATCAATTTCCCCTGGCGGTTGAACTCGGCTACCCTTTCTATCATCTCGGCCTTGATATCCTCGACGGCCAGCTCGAGCTTCTCCGGAGAGGTTACGAAATGCTTGGCCGGGAAGATATCCACGGACTCTTTTTCCGCCAGCAGCTCGCCGGTCAGGCTGTCCACTTCGACAATCCTTTCGATCTCATCGCCCCAGAACTCGATACGAAGGGCAATTTCCTCATAGGAAGGCAATATCTCCAGCGTATCCCCGCGTATGCGGAATTTGCCGCGGCTGAAAGTCGTAATCATTCCGTTCGTACTGCATATCCACGAACTTGCGTACCAGCTTATTACGTTCGATCTTTTCTCCTTTATGGATGCTGACCACGAAGCTCTGGTACTCTTCAGGCTCGCCCAGGGAGTATATGCAGGAGACGGAGGCAACGATCAGCACATCCCGCCGGGTGAGCAATGCCCGGGTGGCGGCATGCCGTAGCTTGTCTATTTCCTCGTTGATATCGGTGTCTTTCTCGATATATGTGTCGGTCCTGGGTATATAGGCCTCGGGCTGGTAATAATCGTAATAGCTGACGAAATATTCTATAGAATTTTCGGGGAAGTATTCCTTGAACTCGGAGGCGAGCTGTGCCGCCAGGGTCTTATTGTGGCACATGACCAAAGTCGGCCGCTGCAGCCTCTCAACCACGTTGGCCATGGTGAAGGTCTTGCCGCTGCCGGTCACTCCCAGCAACGTCTGCTTATCCAGGCCCGCTTCGATGCCGCGCACCAGGCCGTCGACAGCCTGCGGCTGATCGCCCGTCATTTTGAAGTCGGAAATTATTTTGAAGTCCGGCATGGCTCATTTATTATAAGTGCGACAAGCCGATTTGGGGAAACTCTAAGCTCTAAACCCTAAATCCTTGTATCTTTAATTCATGTTATTCTGAGCAATACGTAGTCTGGTCAAGTGGTACAA
>CAWKFY010000011.1:0-16639 GCA_963848815.1 uncultured Chloroflexia bacterium | reverse complement strand
GGGCGCCATCGAGGGGTTATCCAGGGCCGCCGCCCTGGAATGGGCTCATTACGGTATCACGGTCAACTGCGTTGCACCCGGACTGATCAATACGGGCATGTTTCTTACCACTCCCAAGGACTTCCGGGAGGAGGGGATCGCCAGGACCCCCATGCGCAGACCCGGCAGGCCGGAAGAAGTGTCTGAACTTATTTACTTCTTAGCTTCAGAGGAGGCAAGTTTTATCACCGGCCAAACCATCTTTGTCTGCGGCGGGCTTTCCATCGGATATTAATCGTCGATGAACCTGTCACCCAGTCCAATAAAAATAAATGAATGGAGGTAACAATTATGAAGCTGTGTATCGTGCATGTCAACCAAGAAGCCGTTTCCATTCCCTATACCAAACTACTCACGGATAACTTCAACCGTGTAAAGAGAGACGACACCATTATCGAACATAAATACGTGAAATGCCTGAAAAGAGCGACCGACACTATCGTTTCATATTTCGTACAACTTAACAGAACAGAGATCGTGCAGTGTTTCCGCGCTGCCGCCAAAGAGGGGTACGACGGCGCCATGGTGGCCTGCTCCGGCGACCCGGGTGTGGCCGAGGGGCAGGATATTACCAACATTCCCATTGTGGGCCCTATGGAGGCAGCGCTTTTCATGGCCTGCATGTATGGAGGTAAATTCGGCATACTCACCGTCCATGATCGCCGCTGGGCCGAATATTGCGAGGAAATGACCGTCCGCTACGGCATACACAGCAGGTTGGCTGGCGTTCAGCGCATCTCCATTCCATCCACCGAGGCCTTCACCAAGGGTTTCATGGACAAGGAATGGATGGGCAAAGAACTCAAGGAGAAAGCCAGAATGCTAATCGAGGCCGGCGCTAACTCTGTAGTGATCGGCAGCGCTGGACTAAGCACGATAGCAGCCAGCGCAGGTATAACAAGGCTTGAAGAGTATGATGCCCCCATCTTTGACTGCCTGAGCGTCGGACTGAAAACACTGGAAACCCGGGTAGACCTGGTTAAAAAACTAAAATTCCCGCCTGTCAGCCGCGTGGGCGCCCACGAGTTGATCAAGGAGGAAGATATCTTACGCGTGAATAAATTGTTCGGCTTGGCTTAGCCGCTTATTCCACGAAAAGCCGTCTAACTTGAGGATACATACATTATGATTGAATTATTAGATGAAGAAATCATGTTGCGGGACAGCATACGCGATTTCTTTAAAAAAGAGCTTGAGCCACTAAGCGAAGCAATCGAAACTGATACAGACCATATCCTGATCAGGAACTTGATCCGGAAAATGGGTGACCTCGGTTTCCTTGGCACTTTCTTCTCCAAGGAATATGGTGGCAGCGATATGTCGCTGTTATCCAGGGCAATTGTCTGCGAAGAGACCGCCAAAATAAGCGCTGGTTTTGATATCACATTATTCGCTGATATCGTGCTATTCGCCAGGGCGCTTTCGTTACACGGCAATGAAGCGCAGAAAAAGAAATACCTGATTCCTGTCATCGCCGGGGAAAAGATAGCTTCACTGGCCATATCGGAGCCTGAGGCAGGCTCAGATGCCTTCAATATCAAAACGACGGCGGTCAAGCAGGGCGACAGATATATAATCAATGGGAACAAGACCTTCATCACCAATGCGCCTATAGCTGACTATTTTCTGGTTATTGCACGTACCAGTAAGCGACAAAGCAAGATCCAAGGCGGTACGTGGTTCATTCTGGAAAGGGGCATGGAAGGTCTCGCGACAGGAAAACCATTCAACAAACTCGGCATGCGCTCGTCACCGACCGGCGAGATATTTTTGCAGGATGTCATAGTTCCGGAGGATCAGGTACTCGGCAATGTCGACAAAGGATTCTATTACATGGTTGAATCGCTGGATGTGGAAAGGTTGATGGAAGGGGCATCTACCGTAGGTATCGCACAGGCCTGCCTGGAAGCTTCCGTGGCCTATGCCTGCGAGAGAAAAGCTTTCGGAAAGTCGATATCCAGCTACCAGCTTAGTTCAGGAAAAAATCGCCGAGATGGCCATGGGCATTGAAATAGCTCGCAGCTACCTTTACAACTTGTGCCGTATGGCCGACGCCGGCAAGAAAATTACCAAGCAGGCTTCCATGCTGAAACTGTACTCATCGACAATCACCATGAAAGCCGCCCAGGACGCCGTCCAAATTCACGGTGGCTATGGTTATATGGAAGATAATAAGGTCGCCAGATACTTTCGTGATGCCAAGCACCATGAAATCGGAGCCGGCACTTCCGAAATCCAGAAAATGATCATAGCACGCGAAGTAATCAAAGAATTATCCATTAAATAGACGCATTTCCTGCTAATTGATTGCACAAGTAGTGAAAATGATCACAGATAAAGCGAGGTTATTATTGTGAATGTACTTGAACAGTTTTCTCTTAAAGGCAAGATTGCCCTTGTAACCGGCGCCAGTCGCGGCATAGGACGTGCTACCGCTGTCGGCTTTGCCAGGGCGGGTGCGAACGTTGCGCTCTGCAGCCGTAAAATCGATGATCTGGAGCTTGTCGCTTCCGAGATTAAAAGGGAAGGGGGCGCGCGCTGGTTATAGGTGCGCATCTGGGCAGACCGGAGGAGGTAAGTATAGTAGCTAAAAATGTTGCTGCAGAATTCGGCGGGATAGATATCCTTGTCAATAATGCGGGCACCAGCCCGGCCTTTGCCTCCTTTCTTGAGACGAAGGAGAAGCTCTGGGATACAATTATCAACCTTAATCTAAAGGGCCTGTTTTTTCTCAGCCAGGCGGTTGCCGAGGTCATGCAGAAAAAGAGAAGCGGCTGTATCATCAATGTAGCTTCAATCGATGGCTATATACCTGAACAGGATAATGGCGTTTACGCCATAAGCAAGGCAGGGGTGATTTCCGCTACTAAAGTCATGGCAAAGGAATTGGCCCCCTTTAACATCAGGGTAAATGCGGTGGCACCCGGATATTTCCATACCAGGCTGCTTGATTCCAGCATCGATGTCAAGCCGAGCCGTGAAAAAGACTACATAGATGTCGCATTAATCAAGCGCATCGCCGATACCGAGGAGATAGTTGGAACTATGATCTACCTGGCCTCATCAGCTTCCAACTATGTGACGGGTCATACGGCTTTCGTAGACGGCGGCTATATCAAAATGTAGATTGCGCCCTCATCCAGGTAAAGAATAATTATTGCGTGGTTTGAATGTTCAATAGGCTATTTGAGAGTGGGCAGATCGGCTCCATGACTTTGCGCAACCGTATTATCATGCCTCCCATGTATACAGGGCTGGCAATTGACGGATATGCTTCCGATCAGCTGATTGAATACCTTGCAGCGCGTGCTGCGGGGGGAGCAGGCCTGATTATTGTTGAGATGTCGGTTGTTGAGCCGGCTGGCCGGCTTTTCGTGAACCAGCCTGCCTTGTGGGATGATAAATTTATATCAGGTTTGAGCCGCCTGGCAGATATGATACATAAACACGGCGCCAAAATAGGTATTCAGGTCGGCCATGGCGGCGCCAGGGCATTGTCGGCCGTCACGGGCACGCAGCCGGTTTCCTGCTCCCCGATAGCGGGTGTATGGGGAGAAGTGCCCAGGGAACTCAGCGTCGACGAGATCAAACGCCTGATAGACGCTTTTGCGAGCGCTTCGCAAAGAGCAAAAAAAGCCGGAATTGACGGAGTGGAAATACACTGTGCTCACGGGTATCTGCTACGCCAGTTTCTATCTGCCTATTCGAATAAAAGGACCGATGAATACGGCGGTGACCTCAAAGGCAGGGCCAAATTGCCTATTGCTATTATGAAGAGCGTCAGGCAGGAGCTGGGCCGGGACTACCCACTCTGGTTCAGGATAAACGGAAGCGACTTTGTTAAGGATGGAGGATTTACCATTTACGAATGTAAAAGGGTCTCAAAATGGTTAGTCGAAGCTGGTGCTAATGCCGTCTCCGTGTCGGCGGGGACTTACGAAAGCCACACACAAATGGTAATACAGCCCATGTTTGTAAGACGTGGGGTGCTTGTCCCCCTAGCGAGCGATGTTAAAAAGGTGGTTGATGTACCCGTTATCGCCGCCGGCCGGATCAATACTCCTGATTTTGCCGAACGAATATTGCAGCAGGGTAAAGCTGACTTTATTGCCATGGGCAGGGAGCTTATTGCTGATCCTGACCTTCCTATTAAAGCCGCCGAAGGAAGGATTAATGAAATCAGAAGGTGTCTAGCCTGCAACGAATGTATTGACCGTCTCCGGCCGGCAGACCCTGCTTACAGGATATCGTGCACCGTTAATGCCGCAGTGGGCAAAGAAAAGGAATATGAAATTAAACCGGCCGGACGAAAGAAAAAAGTGATGGTGATCGGTGGGGGGCCTGCGGGTATGGAAGCTGCCAGGATAGCGGCTATGAGAGGACATCGTGTGACGCTTTACGAAAAGAACAGCCGTCTCGGCGGACAGATAATGTATGCCGCCAGGGGTCCGCATAAATACGGGCTTTCGAACCTCACTCGCTTCCTGTCAGGCCAGCTGAAAAAGGCCGGTGTTATTATCAGGCGCACACATGAAGTGACCGCTGCCATGGTTTATAAGGAAAATCCGTCAGAGGTAATCCTGGCGACTGGAGCCAGCCCCCTCATCCCTCCCATTGCCGGTATCAGTCAGAAGAACGCGGTTACCGCCATTGATGTTTTAACAGGCAAAGCCGTTACGGGAAATACAGTTATAGTCATCGGCGGAGGAAGGGTAGGTCTTGAAGTGGCGGAAGTGCTTATTAAAAAGGGTAAAGCTATTACTGTAGTTGAGATGCTCCCGCAAATGGGCAGCGATATGGGGTTATCTTTCCGGGTGCCTGCCTTACGCACGCTACGGCGTTTAAACGCCCAAATGCTGACATCTGCCAGAGCCGAAGAAATTCGACACGATATTCTAACCGTTGATAAGGACGGCGAAAAAATAAAGCTCAAAGCAGATACCATTGTCATAGCGGCCGGGGCCAGATCCGATGATCAGCTATACTGCCTGTTACAGGACAAAGTTAGTCTACACGTAATCGGAGATTGCGCCAGGCCGCGCTCGATACTGGATGGCATTGCGGAAGGGTCCAGGGTAGCGCGTGAAATATAGACAATAATGTGCAGCCTGCAGAATTACGAGCTTTTCACTTAGGCTTACGGCGAAGGTACTGTTATTTGACCGACTTCATCTCAGCGAGATATCCATGTGCTCTCATCATGTACAATCGACAAGGCCACAGCTACACATTTAGCTTTGAATTGATCTAGCGAATAAAGGTTATGGAAATACCAGCGCTTTAATGCCCACATATCGCACATCATTTTAATATTGAAGCCGGCAATTACAGGGTCATCCACTTTAAATTGCCCACTTTTTCGTCCCATCTCAATCATCTCTATAAAGAGTCCGACTATCCGTCTCTCCATATCCAGCATTCTTTTCAAATGCTTACTGTCGAGATTCTTAGACTCCTGGTACCAAAAAAGTGCCATATCCTGAATGTCATCGATTAATGTTATAAAGCCGGCTACAGTGTTGCTGAGAGCAGTTGCCGGCGATACATCAGGCAAATCGCGGCGGATATTCTTTTCAAACTTGCCGAACTCAATGGTTAGCAAATCCGCAAACATGGCAAGCAGGTCATCCTTGGCTCTTATATAATGATAAAGAGTGCCCGAGGTTATTCCGCAAGCTTCTGCAATCTGTCTTGTGGTGGTATCGTGATATCCTTTCTTGGAAAAAAGGGCGGCGGACGTCTTTACTATTTGCTTGATTCGTTCGTCACCGGAGTAGCCTGCGCCTTTGCTTGTTTTACTTGCCAATTTTCCTTCTCTTCGCTAAGTGGTGAATGTATGGTAGCATCGTACAAATAATAACAGGGACGTATTTTACAACGTATCCGGTTTTCACACAAGCGGGTATACCGGTTCAGTGGATGCCGCGTCGAATTGACCGGGAATGTCCGATTCCACAGGCATTTCACCTGCATGGCTGGCAGAAAATGTTAACAGAACCATAGTCTCTCACTTAATCCGGACAAATTAGACTTTGAACCGCCTTAATCTCAATACATCCTGTTAAATAATAGTCTACCGGTCGACCGTTTGACAACTATCTTTCATTAGCATAAAATCAATCGGCACGTTGAAAAAGTCAACGACGGGAATTCTATTTGTATTAAAGATATTTGAGGAGATTGGATAATGGATTTCCAGTTTACCGAAAAACAAGAGTTTCTTCGACAAAGTATAAGAGACTTCACCAAAAGGGAATGCCCCAGAGAATACCAGAGGGAGTTAGATGAGAAAGAAGAATTTCCACATGGCCTCTGGAAAAAACTCGCCGATATGGGCATGTTCGGTCTCATAATCCCTGAACAATATGGCGGCGCCGGTGGAAATGTAGTTGATATGGTTTTGGCAGTGGAGGAACTTGCGCGGGGTATGTTCGCTCTCGGCGATGCATTTATGCAATTTAATTGCTTCGGCCCGACTTCGATCTGCTTCTATGGAAACGAAAAACAGAAGTCAGAGTTTTTGCCAAAACTGGCAAGTGGCGAGATCAAGATTTGTCTCGGCATTACTGAAAGCCACAGCGGCACGGATGCTCTCGCCTTAAAGACCACAGCCGTGGAAAAGGGTGATCGTTATATCGTCAATGGAAGCAAGATGTTCACTACCGGGGCGCATGTCAGCGACTATGTTTTACTCGTTACTAGGACGACTAACGATCCAAAAAAGAAGTCATTCGGGATATCGCTGTTTCTGGTCGACCTAAAGACTAAGGGCATTGCTATCAACAGGGTAAAGAAGCTTGGAATAAAAGCCTTGGGAACCTGTGAACTGTTCTTCGATGATGTCATCGTACCTAAGGAAAATTTGCTGGGGGACAGGGACAAAGGCTGGTATCAACTACTGAATACCCTGAATAATGAACGGATAGTTATTTCGGCACTTTGCCTGGGCGGCGCCCAGGCTGCACTCGACGATTCAATACAATATGCCAAGGAGCGGATTGTTTTTCAACGGCCTATCGGCCAGTTCCAGGCAATCCAGCACTACGTGGCCAATATGTACACTCGGATCGAACTCGCACGTTTGATGGCATATAAGGCGGCCTGGTTACAGTCAAGTGGACAGCCCTGTCATATGGAGTCGAATATGGCAAAACTGGCCGCTTCAGAGGCGGCCTTATACTCCACGTCAAGAGGAATGCAGATCATGGCAGGGATGGGATATATGATGGACTACGATATGCAGCGCTATTGGAGGGACACCAAACTCTTTGAATTCGCTCCTGTTACCAATGAGATGGTGCGCAACTTCCTGGCAGAGAGATTGGGCTTACCGAGATCGTATTAAACGGCGGTTGGTCCAATCCGTAATGGGGATTCCTTGAGATCCATCTTTAATCGCAAATGCTTAGGAGGTGGCAATCTATGAAAATCAATCCCAATGCAAGATATTTTAATGACTTTGTTCTAGGCCAAAATTTCGATACCGACGGCGTAACAATCGATCAAGTCGACATTACTCTATTCGCCGGCCTTTCCGGAGACTACAGTCCACTGCATACCAATGAGCAATTTGCCAGGACCACATCATTTGGCGGCAGGATAGCTCACGGCATACTTATTGTTTCCAAGATGACCGGCAAGTTTAATCAGCTCGGCTACTGGGACGGTGCGGTCGTGGCCCTTTTAGAAACGCAGTGGAAATTCCTCCATGTTGTAAAAGCGGGCGATACAATCTATGCCCACCTGACCATAGCCGAGCTCAAAGAATCTAAGAACGGGACAAACGGCGCAGTCACCGTAAAGTTCGATGTCATGAACCAGAATGAAATTAAGGTGTCCGAGGGATATTTGAAATTGCTCATGAAGAAAAGGCCGGCCTAAGCGGAAAGTGCTCGATGGCGCCGGATTTAGCGGTCTGGCTATGCATGGGTCTGAATAATTATTGATAAGGAGTAATAAAAATGGCGCTTTCAAGAGAAGTAGTACTTATAGATTATCTGAGGTCTCCGTTTTCCCGCTCACGCCCCAAAGACCCGGATAAAGACTTGTTCAATAAATCCAGGATGGATGAAGTTGCAGGCTTGCTGATGAATGAAATACTTAATAGAAATATGATCGAGCCTGACGAGATCGATGAATGCATAGTTGGTGTGGCCAATCCCTTCTTTGAAACCTATACAGGCGGCGGAAGATTCCCGGTTTTGCTGGGCAAACTGCCGGTGACAGTTGCGGCCCAGCAAGTGGACATGGCCTGCGGTTCCTCGTTGAATGGTGTCAGGACGGCTGCTTTGAGCATAGCCGCCGGTTATGCTGATACTATTTTTGTATGCGGCACGGAGCATATGACTCATACACCTATGGATGGGGGTGGCGCCACATTGCCGCCTATGAAGCTGTTTAATGACGAGGAATATAAATATTTAGATCCGGCCAATATCATGAGTATGGGGCTTACGGCAGAGAAGCTGCTCTCTAAGACAGATTTTACCAGGGAAGATATGGACAGGTGGGCGGTCAGGTCACATCAGCTAGCGGCTAAAGCACAAAAGGAAGGATATTTCAAAGGTGAGATATTGCCCGTAAATATTACTCTGGCCGATGGCTCCAGACAGGTCTTTGACTATGATGCCTGCGTTCGTGCCGACACCACTATGCAAGCCTTGGCTGCACTCAAACCGGCTTATAAACAGGGCGGCACCGTAACAGCCGGCAACTCTTCGCCGATGAACGTGGGCGCCACCTGCTTATTATTGATGTCCCGTGAAAAAGCCAAAAAGCTCGGCCTTAAACCTATGGCCGTTATGGTTTCTTTCGGCGTGGCCGGCGTAGAGCCTTCACTCATGGGTGAGGGGCCGGTTCCAGCTAATAGAAAAGCACTCGGGAATGCCAACCTGAAAATCTCCGATATAGATTACTTTGAGATCAATGAAGCTTTCAGCATTGTACCCTTGTATGCCATAAAAGAGCTTGGCATAAATCCGGATAAGGTGAATGTTAAGGGCGGCGCACTGGCTATAGGGCATCCGCTGGGCGCATCGGGTGTCAGGCTGATAGGTACACTTGCCCGGATATTGCAGGAGAAAGGCGGTACCTATGGGTCCGCAAGCATGTGTTGCGGTTTTGGACAAGGAGTTGCCTGCATAATCAAGAATGCAAGTATCACGTAATTTCATTTACCAGGCTGTCAAAGGCTAATAATATGATCAACCATACGGATATCAGCCGCATGCGACTATTTGCTCATATTCAATGACATCGCCACCACTCGTCCGGTTCACTGACGGTTTAGCCGCGAACTTAATCAGCCCAACATTATCCTAACAATGACCACCTATATTGGAAATAATAGAGAACCAAACGTTGCAATGATGAGGCATCTGCCTTACAATAATTACTTTTATAATAAAATGTTGACAAATACGTTGCTTAATAGATTATTATCCAGGGCTCCACATCCGATGGGGGAAGAATTAAAACTTAATCAGTCTGATCTCTCCGGTCTGACGCCGCTTATCGAAGCAATCCTCAATAATACAGGCGCCGGTATCTATGTAGTTCAGAACAGAAAATTTGTTTATGTCAATCCATTTTTTGAAGAGATCTCCGGCTACACCATGCAGGAGTTGTTGGGCACGCCCGCCCTTAATCTGGTACATCCTGATGACAAGGCCCTGATCAGAGAAGAAGTCACCAGGATATTAAGGGAAAAGAGCAAAGCCAATACCTATGAATACAGGTTATTGAAAAAGACGGGGGAGGCCGTGTGGGTGATGGAGCGTATCACATCCACAGAATATATGGGCCAGCGGGCAGCCATGGGCAGCTTAATGGACATAAATCAGCGCAAAGTCCTTGAGGATGAGCTGGCTCAATCGGATGAATGGCACCGGACCATATTGGAGGAGATGGAGGATGCCTATTATGAAGTAGACCTCTCAGGTAATTTTACATTCGTCAATGAGTCGACAGCCCGCCATACCGGTTATGCAAAGAAAGAGCTCACCAGGATGAATTTCCGGCAGGTTGTCCACGAGGAGGACATTGACCCGGTGTTTTCCGCCTTTAACAATGTATATGGATCCGGAGAACCCAACAAGGGCTATGGACACCGCATAATAAGAAAGGATGGAGCAGTTCGCTACGTCGAAGTAGCCATATCGACTGTAAGAGATAAACAGGGTGCAATCGCAGGTTTCCGCTGTGTTGGCAGGGATGTTACAGAGCGAAAACAGATGGAGCAGAAGCTAGCAGATATGGCAACGCACGATTTCTTGACGGGGTTGCCCAACAGGATACTGCTTTACGACCGTTTTCGGGTGGCGCTGGCGCAGGCCCATCGTAACAATTATAAGCTGGGCATCATATCGCTGGACCTGGACCACTTCAAGGAAGTCAATGATAATCTGGGGCATGCCACGGGAGATAAATTGCTCACGGCCATGGCAACCAGGTTATCAAATATACTCCGCTCCAGCGACACCGTTGCACGCCTGGGCGGAGACGAGTTTTTACTTTTGCTACAGGAGATACATTGTCCTGGGGACGCCATCCTGATAGCAGAGAAAATCATCGACTCATGCAAGGAGCCTTTGCAAATTGACGGGCACCGGTTGCAAATATCGACCAGCATAGGCATCGCCATTTATCCCGACAATGGTGAAGACTTGGATATCCTGATGCGCAAATCTGACGCCGCTATGTATTTTTCCAAGCGGCACGGGGGCATGCAATACAAAGTCTTTACCATCAACGACTAATTGGAAATCAGTAAACCGCAGTAGGTACGTACCTATGCGCCATGCCCTCTTGGCTTCCAATGACAGCTCGTACGTGAATTCCACAGGTTGCCCAAATTATCCCCCTGATTGACTGCCACGGTACTGCCATCAAGGTTATAGCCGGCACTGAAGAATCGAGAGCCAAGCGCTCAATGGACTTTATCGAGGGGTAACGGAGCCCGTCACAATCCTCCCAGCTATCTTGCTATCGCCGGCATTTTTATAAGTTAACTGTCAGTCGCTTGTTAGCCTGCGGTCAAGCATGAACTCGTAGACCGGAGTAAATTTGATTACAAGGACATTGAATCAGTGAGTCACGTAATGAAAAAATCTTTAGTTAACATTCTTCTCGCATCATCATTAACAGGCAAAAAGAAATGAAAAAAGCAACGCTCTTCCTGGTAGCGGCATTATTAATCAGTTATTTACTGCTGGTACCGATGGCTCCGGCCTACGCTGCAACGGATTTGATATACAGTCAGGCGGCCGCCGGTCAGCTTTCGGAAAATCAGACCGAGCCGCTGATAGATGCAGTCACTCCTACAACCACACCGGCGACTACCACAATTGCCACACAGGATTCGATACCCGGTCAAGCGGCCACCAGTCAGCCTGGGGATAACCAGACCGCACCGTTGACTGCGGTCATTGAACTGCCAGATCCTCCTCCACCTGCCACAGCGACAATAATAGCTGCACCCGCTCTACCGGTGACAGCCACTTCTGCAGTCAGTTCTACAACTAATTCATCGGTGTCTTCTGAGGCCACGGTTACCATTCCAACCTCACCGACAGCTTCCAACATTTTACCATCGATAACTCAGGCAGATGGAACCCTGACAGCGGTACACCATTTTCCCCTACCCTCAGATAACGGCACACTGCATTTCCCATCCATCCCTACGCCTTCAGACAACGGGACAGCGCATTTCCCGACTTTCCCTGCCCCTTCGGATAATAGTACAGCTCACGTACCATCATTCCAACCGGATAGGTATCATACTCCATACACTTCTAATCCTTTGCCCGCACAGACTTATCGGACCTACCCCTCTTATCCTTATGAACCGGGGTATACGCTGGCCATAAATGAGCCAGTGATCGGTTCATTCACGGCTAGCCCCGATTACATTCAATCAGGACAGGCAGCCACGTTGTCATGGGATGTCAGCGGCGCAAGCGTTATTACCATATCCCCGACAGTGGGATCGGTAACCAACTCCGGCTCGTACGTTGTAACGCCAACTTACACAACTACATATACACTATATGCCTACAACGGTCAGGGCGCGGTAAATGCGAGCACAATTGTCACTGTTACACCGTACGTTGGCGACTATGAAGGGACATACGGGACGCCGGTTATCAGCTCCTTCACGGCCAGCCCCAATTATATTCAGGCCGGGCAAGCAGCCACATTATCCTGGACCGTAAATAACGCTGACACGGTCACTATATCACCGCTTGTGGGCACAGTCGCCAATACCGGATCATTTGACGTGACTCCCACTTACACAACGACATATACAATATCGGCCTACAGTGACACGGGCACGGTTAGCGCCGGCACAACCGTGACCGTTGCGCCAAATGCAAGTTCCTTCGTTACTCCCGCATACGCCGTTGATACTGGCGTAAACACAGACACGGTCAGTTCTGGAACTCCATCTGCCGGCACAGTGAATACCAGTCAGGTTAATGAGGGCATCGGCACCATCTTGAACTCTAATGAAACCAACAGCGGTAGGACTACAGCTGTCAACCTGTGGCCGATGTACCTGTTGCTTGGATTGCTGGTCGTTGCATCCGTAGTATTATCCGTCCTGCTTGGAAGAAAACCCATTGTGGCCAATACGCAGCGCGCCGGCATGAAGACAGAGTACGCCACTTCAGCAACTACCATTGTCACAGCTACCCAGCCGGCGACATTAACACCGATGACAACAATCATTGAAATCGGGCTTCCGGCCAAATTTGTATCGTCGGCAGGAATCACTATGCCGATTACGGGCAAGCCGTTGGGACGTAAAGATTTCCAGGCATTGACTTTGCCGGACAAGATTGACACCATCTCCAGACAGCATATCCTGGTTACCTATACAAACGGCGTGTACTATATAGAAGACCTTAATAGTACAAATGGTACGAAGTTAAACGGGTCCGAGATCAAGGGTAGCGGCAAACACACGATTGAGAATGGCGATACCGTGGAGCTTGCACATGTCCTCAGCCTGACATTTAAAGTCTAACGATATCAATTAAGGAGTCGGCACGCTGGAGAAAGGCCAGTTTTAGATTCTATGCAAGACTGCAATACCAGGTGGGTTTCATTGCGGCTGCTTTATCGGCTCCTGACCTGGTATTGGATCTAATCCATGCGCTTCGGCTATTGCCAAAATGATCTTGAATGCACACATTTGAAGACTACTACGAGATACTCCAAGTACATTTCCTGGCAGAGCCGGAAATAATCGAAGCTGCGTATAAGAAATTAGCGCGGAAATATCATCCGGATGTTAACAACAGCCTATCAGATGCGGGAAAAATGAAGCACATCAATATGGCGTATGAAATATTGCACGATCCGTCTAAAAGAAAAGACTACGATGTCGAATGGGTCCAAAAAAGTATCAATCTCCCTAATACAAATGGGACACCTGCCCATGCCAAGGCCAGTTATAGCCTGTCAGTATCACCGAAACGCATTAGATTTAAAGATCTCGATCAGGGCGAAGTCAAAACTGCATATTTTGATATAAAAATTTCAGGTAGTTCACTTATAAACTGTGCAATAGTTAAAGATAGCCTGCCTGCATGGTTGGAAATAGCCGAAATTCAACCCTTAAGCGACGACCCATTGGCAGAGCGGATTCATATTAATGTAACCGGGCCATCGAAAGGAACAAAATTTGATTGCTTTATCCCTATAAAGATAATCAGTGAAGAGACGATTCATTCTGAGGAAGTTAGAGTACATGTGGAGTTGGAAATGAAAGGACCTGTCCTGCAAATAGATAGGAGGGTTGTCGAATTCAAGGTAGCTACAGATGTTATTCCTTCACCACAGACCATAACTTTAAGAAATCTCGGGTTGGGCCGTATAGAAGGGAATTTGATTCCACGGCAAAAATGGATAAAGGTCAGCCCACGTTCATTAATGTTTACGGATAAACGAGCGATTCAAATTCAAATTGATACTGCACGGCTTTTTGTTGATATTATGGGTTACATCGATGTAAAGATAAACTGTTGCAGCGACGTGATAGTTGTGAAGGCAAGCGTTAGTAACGAAAGGATAACAGCTAAATAATGAGAGCTAGCCGCTGATATTCAGCCATCTTAATTATCCCCTCATACCGTAAATCCTCGTAATGCTTCCCCGCTGGCAAGAATGTTCATATCAATTCCCGCGTTGTAGAGGCCCCTTGTAGCCTTTCTATTCAAACTATAACTCCGATTGGTCAACAAATGGAGCAGTTATCCTACCATGCGATTTTTCACGGCCAGGGCCACCGCTTCGGTCCGGCTGGTCACGCCAAGCTTGGCCAGGATATTGCTCACATGAAATTTGACGGTCGACTGGTTGATAGTCAGGCGTTCCGCAATTTTATTGTTGGAAAGGCCTTCAACCATTAAGGCCAGTATCTCCTTCTCCCGCCCGGTCATATCCAGGCCCGGCTGTGCGGGTTCGTTTACCTTTTGAATCAGCACCTGCGCCGCCTCCGGCGACAGGCTTGGCTGTCCGGCAACCGCCCGGCGCACCGCATTCACCAGCTCATCCGCCGAGACATTCTTCAGCAGATAGCCGTTGGCGCCGGCTTTCAGGGCCCCTTCCACATATTCCTTTTCCTTAAAGCTGGTCAGGGCGATTACCTGGATCTGCGGCCAGCGTTCTTTGATCGCCTTCGTAGCCGCTACGCCGTCCAGCTTCGGCATTAGCAGGTCCATCAATACCACATCGGGCTGCAGGCTTTCACAGAGGCGCAACGCCTCTTCTCCATCGCCTGCCTCACCCACTATCTTGAAATCATCCTGCATGGCCAGCACAGCACTCAGCCCGCTGCGCACCACCGTATGGTCGTCAGCCAGCAAAATTCGTATCGGTTTGGTCCTGTCATTTCGTCATCTCCCCGGCATGGTCGTGCCAGACAACCGTTATCTCCGTGCCTTCATTTATCTTGCTCTCTATCTTCAGCGAAGCGCCGATCTGGTTTGCCCGTTCGTTCATATTGCCCAACTCCGAATCCCCCGGATGCTCTCCTGCGACGTATCGAAGCCGTGCCCGTTGTCAATAATATGCAGCGTGACCTCATGTGGCTCGCAATGGAGAGTCACCTGACAGCGACTGGCCCCGGAATGTTTCGCCACGTTGTTCAGCGCCTCCTGCGCAATCCGGTAGAGCGCGATCTTAACATCGACGGGAATTTCACATGTTCCCTCGACCTCTACTGCCACCGGCAGCCGCGCCCTGCCGTTCACCGCCTCGGCAAGCTGGCGCAGCAGGTCGCCAAGTTCGGCATCCGCCAGGGCGGCCGGCCGCAATTCGAAAAGCAGGGTACGCATCTCCGCCAGGGAACCGCGGGTAAGCTGACGCACCTCTTCCAGCCTTTTCAATCCCTCCTCCTTATTCTTCTCCCACATGCGAGGCAATACATCGGCGATCAGGCTGGCCGAAAACAGGGTCTGGCTCACTGCATCGTGCAGATCGCGGGCAAGGCGGGTACGCTCTTCCATCGCCGTCTTTTCCTGCAATTGCTGGGCCGCCAGGTCCTCAGCTTTCTTTTGCTCGGTCCTGTCGATGCCGATACACAATATTTCTTTCAGATTGTTATCCTCATCGAATACGGGCTTATAGGTCCAGATAATCCAGGCTTTTCCGCCGTTTCGCAGAATGTTCTCCTGTCTCATTATGCAGATATGTTCTCGGGGTGCGCCGCAATGTCCTCAATCATCGTCTGCTGCTCTTTGCCGGCTGAGGCCGGTATCCGGCACGATAGTACCGACCATGTTGCGGCCAATGATTTCCTTCGCCTCATAGCCGAAAAAATCGCGGGCGAATTTATTGGCGAATGTAATATTGCCCTCCGGGTCAACCTCCATAATTATGCTATTGGCATTATCGATAATATGCCCGTACTTTACCTCGCTCTCCTGCAGGGTTTCCTGGGCAATCCTGCGCTGCCTGACTTCGCGCTGAAGAAAAAAGAATGTGAAAAGCAAGGCGAGGCCGACCACGACCAGGGCCAGCGGCCACCAGTTACTTAAACCCAGTAATGTTGCCACACCATAGACAAAGGATGATGCCGCCACCGATCATCCTTATGGCAATAAAAGAGCGATGCCTGGAAGCAAGTGACCTGCGGACGCCTGTGATGATTAATATAAAACCCAGGCCAATGATAAAAGCCCCAAGCCAGTTGCCTGCATTTAGATAGTGCATCTGGTAGAGAAAAAAGACCGCCGCCACGACTAGTAGCAGCAACCCTACGAAAAGGTATACTCCCGGATCGTTACGCCGTCTTTGGCGACGCAATTCCTTTTGTGCCCGCTTCCACTCCCTATGCGTTTCTTTGGCGACGTAATATTCTGCCTTAGCGCTTGCATATTGCAGTGATTTATCTGTGATTTTATTATCCGGCATTAACTTTAAGACCATGTTTATTATGAGGAAACCCGTACATTCATTGCCTCGCCACAACCGCAACCATTATAGCCTATTGCAGCCGGCCAACGGCACGGCATTTCTTGTGCCGTTGGCCGTTATTAAGCCCGTATCCTAATCCCACCAGTAAAAAGAACGGGATAGTACCAGCACACCAACT
>CAWKFY010000010.1:0-84735 GCA_963848815.1 uncultured Chloroflexia bacterium | reverse complement strand
CGAAGCGAGCTAAGCCTCATTTGACAAAGGTCTTATATGCAACTTAAACTGTCGTGAATTGTGCCAATTGGTAATGTCCGCCATTCTTTATGAAAACAGTTGTAACGGGAGCGTCGGGCCACCTGGGCATTAATCTCATACGTGCCCTCTTATCGAAAGGCAGACAGGTGGGTGCGCTCTCGCATCTGAGCGACAGGGGACTGGAAGGCCTGCCGATCGAATATTCTAAGGCCGATGTAGGCGATCTAAACTCGCTGGTCGAAGCTTTTCGCGGCGCGGACGTGGTCTATCATCTGGCCGCTCACATATCGCTGATGATGGACGATTGGCCTCATTGTTTGGAAGTCAACGTAGCCGGTACTGCCAATGTGGTGGAAGCCTGCCGGCGATGCGGGGTCAGGCGCATGGTCCATTTCAGCTCCATTCACGCGCTCTGCCAGGAGCCGCTAGATAGCCCCCTCGATGAATCACGCCCGCATGTATATTCCGCCAAGGCGCCTCCTTATGACCGCTCTAAAGCAGCCGGAGAAAAAATAGTGCGTAGGGCCATCGAAGAGGCTTTCAATGCCATCATAATTAACCCGACCGCAGTAGTCGGCCCCTATGATTACAGGCCTTCGCATTTCGGATTGGCGCTGCTGCAAATGGCCAGAGGCAAGCTACCGATGCTCATAGAGGGAGGTTTCGACTGGGTCGATGCCAGGGACGTAGCGGAATACGCTATCAAGGCCGAGGAGATTGCGCCGGCCGGCTCCAACTATCTGCTGTCCGGAGAATGGCTCTCAGTCAAAGAGGTAGCCGGCATTGTGGCCGGCATTGTGGGGAATAAACCCGCCAGCCTGGTATGTCCTATGCCGTTAGCGCGCGCCTGCGCTCCGATCGTCACTCTTTCGTCAAAGATTTCAGGAACAAGGCCGATTTTCACCACAGCTTCCCTGACTGCACTGATAAGCAACCGTCATATACTGCACGATAAGGCCACCCGCGAACTGGGTTACAATCCTCGTCCCATCCGCGATACCCTGGTGGATACAATCCAATGGTTCAAAGATAATGGCTACTTAAGCTCTTGACATGTTGATAGACAGAATATATTACATCGTTTTAATAACCTGGCTGATGTTATCGGCGGCGATTTTCATTGGCCTGTTCTTCATAGTCGCCCCCTACGGACGCCATGTGAGGAAGGGGTGGGGACCCGTTGTGGGCAGCAAACTGGCCTGGATTATCATGGAGGCCTGGTCGCCCATCATATTTGCGCTCTGCTTCATCTTGGGAAAAGCGCCCGCGTCTATAACCTCGATCATCTTCCTGCTCCTGTGGGAGGCGCATTACATTCACCGGGCCTTCATTTACCCGTTCAGCTTGAAAAATTCCAACGATAAAATGCCTTTATCGGTTGTACTGCTGGGCATCTTCTTCAACCTGGTTAACGCCTCTCTGAACGGCTACTGGGTCTTTACGTTATCAGGCGGATATGCCGACCAGTGGCTCGCAGATCCGCGCTTTATTGCAGGGGCCATCATTTTCATCAGCGGCTTCATCATTAACAGGCAAGCAGATTTCATATTGAGCAAATTAAGAAAGCCGGGAGAGAAAACCTACAGCATACCCCGGGGCGGCCTTTACAACTATATTTCCTGTCCCAACTATTTAGGGGAAATACTGGTGTGGGTAGGATGGGCCATAGCAACCTGGTCGCTGGCCGGGCTCAGTTTTGCGCTCTGGACCATGGCCAACCTGGTCCCCCGTGCCAGATCACATAATGCCTGGTACCGCCGGCAGTTCCCGGATTATCCAACCGAACGCAAGGCCCTCATACCGGGCATCTGGTAATTACGTCAGTTAATTACTTCAACGAAGACACGGTTGGAGGTGAGTATGCTGCCCGGCGCCAGCTTGAATATTTTGCCGTTTTTAATCAGTTTCTTTTGCACGGTCAGATTATTCAGCCGGCTTTCAAGCTCTTTCCATTCTCCGGTATCATAGCGCATCGCAAGCTGGGCCATATCCAGGCCTTCTTCGATTAAACGCAGGCGCAGCATGGCCTCCTCCGCCATTTTACTCTGCATATCGATAATATCTTCCTCAAAATCCCCGGCCAGCGGGTCCTCGATATACGTTTCCAGGTTGGACGAATTCTTCCAGCGCCTTCCTTGCCAATGCGATGCAGCCGACGGCCCCAGGCCGATATAGTCCCCACCCCTCCAGTAATTTAGATTATGTAAACATTCCCTTCCCGGATTGGCGAAATTTGATATTTCATAATGCATAAAGCCGTGCCTTTTCAATATATAGGATACATGCTCGTACATAGAGGCTTGAAAATCATCGTCCGGCAGATCGGGGGGAGGGTTGGCCGCAAAGCCTGTACCCTCTTCGATAGAAAGGCAGTAGACCGAAATGTGAGTTAGTCCCCTATCCACAAGTTTCTGCACGGTGCTGTCCAGGCTCAGGCCCGTCTGGCCCGGCAGGCCGATGATTATATCTGCAGATATGTTTTCAAAACCGCAACTATAAGAACTGTCGATGGCTTTGAGGGCCTGCTCGCTATTGTGCACCCTGCCTGACTTCTTCAGCTCTGCATCATCCAGGGATTGAACTCCGATAGAAATCCTGTTGAAGTCGAGAGTTTGCGCTGCCTTCGAGGAACCCCTCGTCGGCCGATTCGGGATTGGCCTCGATAGTAGCTTCCCTCAGGTGATCGATTTCAACATGGCTGCGGAGACCGTCCACCAGCATGTCCAGCCTTTGCGGCCCCAGCAGGCTGGGAGTGCCGCCTCCGATATACAACGTATCGAACGATCTTCCCGCATAAAGCCCGCCTTCCTGTATGACAGCGGCTACGTACCGGTCCATCAGGTCGGCCTTACCCGCCAGAGAATAGAAGTCACAATAGCGGCATTTGCTCAGGCAGAAAGGGATATGGATATAAAGCCCCGGCATCTCGAAAGCTACTCCTCTATCTTCATCAGGGACAGGAAGGCTTCCTGCGGCACTTCCACAAAGCCCACCATCTTCATTTTCTTCTTGCCCTCTTTCTGCTTCTCCAGCAGCTTTCTCTTGCGGGTGATATCGCCTCCGTAGCACTTGGCGATTACGTCCTTTCTCATGGGGAAGATATCCGCCCTGGCGATTACCTGTGAACCTATGGCAGCCTGCAGAGGTATCTTGAACTGGTGTCTGGGAATTACCTTGCTCAGCTTGTAGATAAGCGCCCTGCCTTTGATAGAAGCCCCTTCCTTGGGCGATATGTAAGACGAGCGCGTCGACGGGTCCGTTATTTACCAGTATATCCACCTTTACCAGGTCTGCGGAACGGTAGCCGTTCATCTCGTAGTCCATGCTGGCATATCCCCGGCTGACGCTCTTCAACCGGTCATAAAAATCGGTTATCATTTCGGCCAGCGGCAGATCATAGACCAGCGTCGCCCGTTTATCATCGGGATGCTCTATGCCGACCAGTGTGCCGCGCTTGGATTCGGCCAGCTCCATGCAGGGGCCTACAAAGCCCGTCGGAACGATAACCCGCGCCCTTATCATGGGTTCTTCTATATGGTCGATCTGGCCCTCGGGAGGGAACTTGGAAGGATTATCCAGCATCTGTATTTCGCCATTTTTAGTAGCCACTTTATATATTACGGAGGGCATGGTGGCAATAATATCCTGTTCGTATTCTCGTTTCAGCCTCTCCAGGGCGATTTCCATATGCAGCAGGCCCAGGAACCCCATGCGGTAACCGTAGCCAAGGGCAGCGGAAGTTTCCTTCTCAAATGTAACTGACGAATCGTTAAGCTTAAATTTCTCCAATGCTGCGCCCAGCCTGGCATAATCGCTGGTTATTATGGGATAGACACCGCAATAGACCATAGGCTGCGACATCCTGAACCCCGGGATAGCCGGAACCTCCGGGTGATCAGCCGATACCACGGTATCGCCAACGTGGATTTCTCCGGCATTTCTGATAAGCGCCACAACGTAGCCCACATCGCCAGCGCTCAAACCGGCTGCCTGCGCCAGTCCCAGGCTGAAATATCCCACCTCTTCGACATCGAAGACCTTCTCTGTCGACTTGACCATAATTTTATCCCCCGCTTTCAGCGTGCCGGTAAATACTCGCAGGTGCGGAATCACACCCCGGTAGGCATCATAAAAGGAATCGAATATCAGGCATTTCAGCGGGTCGGAGGCGCTGCCCTGTGGAGGAGGAACCCTGTCAACGATGGCCTCCAGCAACTCCAGCACGCCGGTGCCATCTTTGGCTGATACCAGTAAGATGTCTTCTATATGCAACCCCAGCATCGAGTATAGCTGCAGGCTGCAGTCGTCTACCATGGCATTGGGAAGGTCGATTTTATTGATTACGGGTATTATTTTAAGCCCTGCATCGAGGGCAAGATTGGCATTGGCGATAGTCTGGGCTTCGACGCCCTGCGAGGCGTCCACGAGCAAAACCGCCCCTTCGCAGGCCATAAGACTGCGCGACACCTCGTAGTTAAAATCCACATGCCCCGGCGTATCGATCAAATTCAAGATGAATTCTTCGCCCCCTGCCGATTTATAGGGGATCCTGACCGACTTAGCTTTGATAGTTATGCCCCTCTCACGCTCCAGGTCCATACTGTCCAGCATCTGCTCCATGCTGGCTTTTCTGATCAGCCCTGTAAGCTCGAGTATCCTGTCGGCCAGGGTGGACTTTCCATGGTCGATATGGGCAATTATGCAAAAATTTCGGATGTTGTTCATCTACTCAGGACCGGGCGGACTCCCATGTTAATCTTAGTTGGCTTTCAGTCCGGGCGCAAAAACGACTTCGAAAATATAATAACAGCAGGACGACCGCCTGTGCCAGTGCTTGCAGCCGTCCTGCTGTCAATTGCCGTCTGCTAATACCGATTTGCTAAGTACCGGAGTTCATTTTGCGCATCATTTTGAGCAGCATGCGCTGTTCGGCCGCCGCCACATTGTGCCTGGTTATATTAATGACATCAGGATTTACAGATACGGACGTAATACCCCAGTCTACGAGTTTCTCTGCGAAATCCGGATAGTTAGATGGCGCCTGCCCGCATATCGAGCAGGTGATACCCATCCTCTGGGCAGTGCCTATGATCTGTCTGATGGCATCGAGAACAGCCTTGTCCCTTTCGTCATACAACGGGGCGCAAACTTCACTGTCCCTGTCCACACCAAGTACCAGTTGGGTGAGGTCATTGGAGCCGATGGACACGCCGGTAATACCCGCTTTAACGTAATCCTCCAGCCAGTAAACTACCGAAGGCACCTCGGCCATAACCCACAATTGCATTTCTCTGTCGTCGGCCAGCTCGCTTTTATCGATCAACTGCTTGCATTTCTTGAACTCCCAGAGCGTTCGGACGAAGGGTATCATGAGATGCAGGTTTTTATCCTGTTCCCTCACCTTGGCCAGCACTTTCAGTTCAAGCTCAAACAGGTCAGGATTTAACACGTACCTGTAGCAGCCGCGGAAACCGATCATGGGATTCTGCTCGACCGGCTCATATTTATCACCGCCGCGCAGGTTACGGAACTCATTGGTTCTGAAGTCGATGGCGCGGTAGATGACTGGCCTTGGGAAGAAGGCACGTGTGAAAATCCGCAGGTTCCTGACCATGGAATCGATGAACTGGTGGCTCTTGCCCTCTTCCATGAGCTGTCGCGGGTGCACGCCGTCACAGGCGTCAATTACCATGAACTCGGCTCTCAGCAGACCCACGCCGTCGACATCCTCTTTGGCGATCCTCTCCGCCTCATATGGCATAGCTAGATTGACGTAGAGCTTGGTTGCTGTAACCAGCGGGGCCGGCCTGGGCATGATAGCCGATGCCACCTCTTCAGCACTCTTATTCTTTTCCTTGAGTTTGCCCTCGTAGACAATGCCATGTGTGCCGTCAACCGTGACCAGCATTTTATCTTTCAATATCTTGGTGGCATTCCTGGTGCCTACCACACAGGGGAGCCCCATTTCACGTGATACGATCGCCGCATGGCATGTCATGCCGCCGCCGTCCGTGACGATAGCCGACGCTTTTTTCATCAACGGCACCCAGTCAGGTGTTGTCATCTCCGCCACCAATACATCCCCACTCTCGAAACCATTGTCCTGTGTAGGAGAGGCAAGCACTCTCACTTCACCGCTTCCCCTTCCGGGGCCGGCGCCCAACCCCCGGATCAATTCCTTGCCCTCCTCCTCCGTTCCTTCTTTAGCAGTCTTGATCAACGTTGTTATAGGCCTGGACTGCACCATATATATCTTATTGCCTTCAATGGCCCATTCGGTATCCTGGGCGCTGCCGTAGTGAGCTTCGATTTTGAGGCCCAACTTAGCCAGGTCCAGCACTTCGGTATCGCTCAATACCTGCTCTTCCGCTTCTTTTTTTGATAGCTTAACTTCCAGGTTTTGCCCTTTGTCGTCACGCACGATCTTAAAGTTTTTATGAGATACCCTTGTATCTTTTATTTTGATGGTCGCTTTCTCTACCTCGTAGTAATCAGGTGACACCTGCCCACCAACAACCACTTCGCCCAGGCCAAATGCGCCTTCGATGACCAGGCTGGCCAGGTTATTGTTGCTGGGGTTGGCGGTAAACATCACGCCTGCCTTGTCCGAGTTGACCATTTTCTGGACTACCACAGCTATGACCGGCTCATCCAGGAACTCTTTTTTAGACCGGTAAAAAATAACCCGGGCGCCATATAAAGAAGCCCAGCATTCTTTGACTTTCCGGATCAGATCTTCCTTGCCATGCACATTGAGGAAGGTAGCATTCATACCGGCAAAGGAGGCCTGTTCGGAATCTTCCATGGTAGCCGAGGACCTGACGGCAACGAACTGTGCTTTAGTGGAATCCCTTTTCGAGAGCTCTTCGTAGCCCTTTATGATCTCGCTTTTGATAACCGACGGCATATCCGTACCGGTTATCATGTCCTGTACCTCTTTGGCCTTAGCTTGCAGCTCTGCAGTATTATCGACATCCAGGCCTTCTATGGCATGGGATATTTTTTGCGAGAGGCCGCTCTCAGTAATAAAAAGCAAATACGCTTGCGCCGTGATGACGAAACCGGGAGGCACCGGTAAACCTGCCCTGACCAGCTCGCCCAGGTTGGCGCCCTTGCCGCCGGCCTTGTTTACGTCGGCTTTAGCCAGGTCCTCGAACCATTTAACTATTTCCATGGAAGTCCTCCTGAAATAAATATCTTACCTTTATATAAATATGGTGATTCACAACAACCGCCGGGGATGAGAAACAACTAAAAGCACAGTTCGACTCTAGGAGGATAAAATCGGCATGATCTTGAGAAAACGACGATCGATTTCTTTTTTCTTTTCCCAGGTTTCCTTAAACGGAGTAAGGACGATCCTTCCCTTTACTTCACCCACTGCCTGATCGTTCTTGCCTTCCAGAAGCGCATCCACGGCTGCGATTCCCAGGAAACTGGCAAGAATCCTGTCTCTCGCTGTCGGCGATCCTCCCCTTTGTATATGGCCCAGCGTGCAAAGCCTGCATTCTATTTTTAATCTCAATTCGACGTACTTGGCAATATTAATGGTGTCTTCGACCTGGTTGCCCTCGGCGACCACAATTATGCTGCTTCTCTTGCCCCTCTTAAAGCTCTCCTTAAGATTGTGGCAGAGCTTTTCCATATCCATTTTGATTTCAGGAATGATAATCTGCTCCGCTCCTCCGGCCAGCCCTACGGCAATTGCCAGGAAGCCGGAAGTCCTACCCATTACTTCTACAAAAAAGACCCTCTCGAAAGCGCTGGCCGTATCACGGATACGGTCGATGGCATCGAGGGCTGTATTGACGGCTGTCTGGTACCCGATCGTGTAATCGGTGCCGGAAATATCATTATCAATAGTGCCGGGTACTCCTATAAAGGATATATTGCTCTCTGCGCACATCAGCGATGCCGCCTTGAACGAACCATCGCCCCCTACGACTACGCACGCGTCGATGTCCTCGCCCTTAAGGGCATCGATAGCCTTCTTCCTTCCCTCGACCGAATACATATCATTGCAGCGCGAGGTTTCAAGTATTGTTCCACCTTTCTGAATGATATTGGCTACCGAACGCCTGTTAAATTTCTGAAAATCTCTTGCTATAAGACCAGCAAATCCCCTGCGTATGCCCACCACCTCAATTCCGTGATAAGCCGCGCCTCGCACTATGGCCCTGATGGCAGCATTCATGCCCGGCGCATCGCCACCGCTTGTGAGTACACCTATCTTTTTAATCGCTTTCATTATGTTAAGCTATAACAAATTGTATCAATAATTTAGCACATATTACACTGTAACAAACGGCTCAAGCAACCTGAAGCGGATAATTACGAATATTTTATTTACCCTGGTTATTTATCGCTTTAAGATAAAAACGCTCGGTGTATTCCTTGGCCATCCGGGAAGTATTGAAAATAGGGCTGTTGGAACGTATGCTCTCTTTCATCATCTTAATCCATCCGCGCGGCAGCCCCTCCGCATCCCTCTCGTAAAATAACGGTATTATCAGCTCCTCAAGTAAATCATAGATCGACTTGGCAGTCTGATTATCAACGGAGTCGGGGTCTTCACCGCTTTTCTCCTCTATAGCCCACCCGTTGAGCCCGTTGTAACCTTCGAACCACCACCCGTCGAGCACGCTCAAATTCAACACGCCGTTAGCGGAGGCTTTCTGACCGCTGGTCCCGCTGGCCTCCATCAATGAGCGCGGAGTATTAAGCCAGATATCCACGCCACTGACGATATCACGGGCAAAATGCATGTCGTAGTCTTCGACAAAAGCGATCCTGCCGCCGAAGTCCGGGTCCTTGGCAATGTTATATATCTGTTGTATTAACTTCTTCCCGTCCTCATCATTGGGATGAGCTTTTCCGGCAAAAATTAACTGTACGGGTTGAAGGGTGCGGTTCAAAATCTTCTTGAGCCTTGCAGCATCCCTAAGGATTAAACTGGCCCGTTTATAGCCGGTAAAACGACGGCAAAAACCTATGGTCAACGCGTCGTTATCCAAAAGGGCTCCCATAGCCAGAGGCTGTATAGGGGCCACCCTGTCCCGCACCCATCTGCGGCGAGCCCTGTACAACACCGAATTAATCATCTTTGATTTCAGCCAGCGGTGCATACCCCACAAAGCTTCATCCGGTATAAGCAGGACGTTTTGCCACATATCGGGATCGTCCTGTTTTTTTATCCAATCACTCCCCATGTACTGTCTGAAGAGCAGTTGGAACTGCGGAGCTATCCAGGTCCTTTCGTGGACCCCGTTGGTGATAGATTCGATGGGCACATTATCCTCTTCCATATCCGGCCACAGGCCATGCCACATTTTCCTGCAGACCTGGCCGTGAAGTTTGCTGACGCCGTTCCTGAATGCCGCCATTTTCAAGCCCAGAACAGTCATATTAAAGTCCTGGCCGTCGAGCTGGCCCATCTTTAAGAACTGGCCACGGTCCATCTTCAACTGGCCCCAGTAATTATGGAAATATTTATCTATGAGTTCGGGAGCGAAAGTATCGTTACCGGCAGGAACAGGCGTATGAGTTGTAAATACAGAACTGGCCTGCACCTTTCCGATAGCTTCCTCCAGGGCCACCCCATTTTGCACCAGCTCACGGATACGCTCCATCATCATAAAGGTCGTATGGCCTTCGTTAGCATGCCATACAGAAGGATTCAATCCCAATGCCCTTAATACACGGACCCCGCCTATTCCTATCACCAGTTCCTGCAAGAGGCGTATCTCCCGGTCACCGCCATATAGCCTCGCCGACAAATTGCGGTAGGCCGCCGGATTCTCGCTGAGATTGGTATCGAGCAGATAGAGTTTGAGGCGGCCGAGGTTCAGCTTGCCAGGCCGCGACATGAATCGAGACATTATCAAGGGGCACGCTCACCGTCAGCGGTTTGCCGTCGGGCATGGTGACCCGTGAAACTGCAACTTCATTGAAATCGACCTGGTCATATACCTCGCTTTGCCAGCCATCCTGCGAAATATACTGGTGAAAATAGCCCTGAGGGTACATTAAGCCCACGCCAACCAGGGGAAGTCCCAGGTCGCTGGCCTCCTTGCAATAGTCGCCGGCCAGCACTCCCAGCCCGCCGGCGTAAAGGGGCAGTGAAAAATGCACGGCAAATTCCAAAGAAAAATATGCTATTAACTTATCGGCGCATTCGGGATGGTTTCTCTCGAACCAGGTGTTGCCGGATGTTATGCTCGTATTGAAATCGGATATGGTCTTATCGTATAAACTTAAATAACTGGTATCTCCGGCCCGGGCCACCAGCCTGTAGTAAGGTATTGCTTTCAGCAGCTTGACAGGGTTGTGGCCGTATGATTTCCACATCGACCTGTCTAATACTTTGAAGACTTCGCGTGCCTCAGGATGCCAGCTCCACCACAGGTTATAGGAAAGCTGTGCAAGGCCATCAATGCGTTCAGGGAGGTTAAATTTGCCGTGTGATTCCATTAATAAACTTTCGTCAATTACAATTTAGAAGCTATTATTATTGGGTAATGGTTTATTATAAGGAAAGCGCCGCTGAATAAGCAATATACGATCAGGGCCACCGGTTCTTTGAAACCGGTATAACTATAACTGTATACTTAAAAACGTCATTTCGTTCGTATAAAGATATTTGTTAGAGGTACAGCCATGAAAATAAATGTCATGCAGGACGTGCTGCAGGCCAACGACAGGATTGCTGAGGAAAACCGGCAACTGTTTCAAGAAAGAACCGTAACCTGGTGCTGAACCTGATGAGCTCGCCCGGCGCAGGCAAGACCTCCCTGCTGGAGAAAACGGCCGAGAAACTGGCGGGCAAGCTAAGGCTGGGAGTGGTGGTCGGCGACATCGAGACGACCAGGGATGCCGACCGGATCAGCAAATTCAATATCCCTGCCATCCAGCTGACTACCGGCACCGCCTGCCATCTGGACGCCAACATGGTGGCCTCCGCTCTGCCACACCTGGAGCTGGATAAAATCGACATACTGGTCGTGGAAAACGTCGGCAACCTGGTATGCCCCGCCGAGTTCATCGTCGGCGAGGACTACAAGATCATGATCCTGAGCGTGACCGAGGGCGATGAAAAACCGCTTAAATATCCCCTGATGTTCCACGAATCAGCGCTGATGCTGATCAATAAGATCGACCTGCTGCAGTACACCAACTTCAACCTGGAAGAAGCCAAGGCCAACGCCCGCAAGATCAATCCCGATATCGATATCATTGAAATCTCCTGCACCAAGGGCACGGGGCTGGATGAGTGGATCGCCTGGCTGGATGCCCACCATCAGAAAAAGCTGGGTGAGCTGACCAATGCATGAGATGGGCATCGCCCAGAATATCCTGGAAATAGCCGTTGAGGCCGCCAACAAGGAAGGCGCCACCAAAATTACCAGGATCGACCTCGTTGCCGGCGAGCTGCGCGGCATCGTGCCGATGCAGCTGACTTTCTGCTTCGGCATTGTAGCTAAAGACACCATCGCCAGCCGGAGCCTACCTGAATATTGAAGAAGTTCCTGTCACCGGCCACTGCAATGACTGCAATTCAGATTTCTCGGTGGAAGAATACGAATACGTTTGCCCAAAGTGCGGAAGCCCCAATATACAGCTTACAGGCGGCACCGAACTGCGCATCAAAGATATAGAGGTGGAATAGCTCCGCTCGCTGAGAGGGGAATCTTACTGCTTTTTAATTTTGCGGACGCTATTTGACTTGCATTTGGGGCAAATCCGGTCCTTCATATCGCTTTTGGCATCCGGCTCCATTTCATAACTGTGGCCGCAGTGTAAACATTTAAAGCTCTCTTTAGACAAGTCGTATTTCCCCCCAAATAATTATCAGTTTTCAAACCTGATGGCCGTACTTTAAGCGGAATGATCCCTGGCGGCGAGCACCCTCTGCGTAAATTCTATCTCCTCCCTGGTTACTTTTTGGCGCATTTTTTCCAGCTCCTGCATGATCTGGACGAACCGTGGACCCTCCGCAGCGCTGATCCATTCCAGTTGCAGCCTCTCCGGCCTGATACCAAGCTTCTCCATAGCGTCCCACATCCTATCCGCCCGCCTCTGGGTTGCATGATTGGCGGAAATATAATGGCAGTCACCGATGTGGCACCCCGAAAGCAGCACCAGCGGCGCGCCCATTTTGAAGGCATGCCATAAGAATTTCTCCGTAACGCGTGCGCTGCACATGACCCTGATAAACCGGTTATTGGCAGGATATTGCATCCTCGAGATACCTGCCACATCGCTGGCTGCATAGCTGCACCAGTTGCACAGAAAAGTGACTATCTTATTTTGCGGGTTCGTAGCTAAAGCCGAGCTTATCTGGGAAAGTATCTGGTCATCCAGGAAATGGTGGATTGTTACAGCGTCAAACCGGCATTCAGCGGAGCAGGCGCCGCATCCCGAACATGCTGCCGCAATTATCTTGGCCCCGCTTTTGGCCTTAATATCTACTTCGATGGCATTATAGGGACAAACCCGCGCACAAACACCACAGGAGGTGCATTTTTCCTGGTCCACAAACGCCTTTACGCCGTCAGCTTTGATGAAGTCGGAATTGAGGATAATGGAGCTGCGGGATACGGCGGCGCTGGCCTGTGTTACGCTGTCCTTAATGTCTTTGGGCGCCTCCACGGTCCCGGCGAAGAATATGCCCGGAGTAGGGGCATCCACAGGTTTCAGCTTGGGATGGGCCTCCATCACAAAACCATCCGATGTCAGAGATACGTTTAGCAGGTTGCACAGCTTCTTTAACCCGGCATCCTGGTGCAATCCCACCGATAGCACCAGCAGGTCCAGATCATAGTCCTCAACCTGGCATGTGGTGGTATTTTCCACCCGTACCCTAATATTGCGGCTGGCTGCGTCCTCGGTAACTTCGCCCGGGAAGCCGCGTATATAATGGACGCCTTCTTCCTGAGACCTCTTATACAGGTCTTCAAAACCTTTGCCATAGGCACGTATATCCATGTAAAAGACGTATATCTCGGTATCGGGGTGATGCTCTTTGATCAGCAGGCTGTCTTTGATGGTGTTCATGCAACACACGTTGGAACAGTACGGATTGCCCCGGTTGGCTGTCCGTGAACCCACGCACTGTATAAAACCTATCCGCTTGGGAACCTTACGATCGGTCGGCCTCAGGATTTGCCCTTCGGTCGGGCCACCGCCGCAGATTAGACGCTCGAACTCCATGGTCGTTATCACGTTTTCAAAGCGTGTATACCCATATTCATCCAGCGCTGTCGGGTCATAGACATCCATGCCTGTACATACAATGATGGCCCCCACCTTTATCTCGATCTCTTTGTCCGCCATGTTCAGATCGATGCACTTTTTTTCGCAGACTTCCACGCATTTATTGCACCTGACCGGATTGTTGCCCAGGCAATTTTTCATATCGATCAGATATGCGGGAGGCACGGCCTGCGGGAAAGGAATAAAAGCAGCCTTGCGCGAGGAAAAGCCCTGCTGAAATTCATCGGGCACCACGACGGGGCATACTTCAGCGCATTTGCCGCAGGAGTTGCAGTCCAGCTCGTTGACATAGCGGGCTTTTTTATTGATAACGACGGTGTAGTTCCCGATGTATCCTGTAACTTTGGCTATCTCGCTGAAGGCTATCAGCTCTATATTAGGGTGTTTGCCTGCGTCCATCATCTTGGGACCCAGCACGCAGATCGAACAGTCCATAGTCGGAAAGGTCTTGTCCAGTTGGGCCATGATGCCGCCGATGGATGGCTGCCGCTCCACCAGGTAGACCTTGTGACCGCTGTCCGCCAGGTCCAGGGCAGCCTGAATGCCGGCAACGCCGCCCCCAATGACGAGCGCCGCATCCGTTACCGGGATCCTGGCTTCCTCGATAGGCCGCAGCAGCCTGGCCTTGGCCACCGCCACTTTGACGATATCGATGGCTTTCTCGGTAGCGGCCTTCTTATCATGCAGGTGGACCCAACTGCAGTGCTCGCGGATATTGGCCATCTCCAGGAGGTAAGAGTTCATGCCAGCCTTGTTTATGCAATTGCGAAAGGTCGTTTCATGCATCCGGGGCGAGCACGAAGCGACAACTACCCGGTCGAGATTGTGCTCGCGGATACATCTCTTGATCTCTTCCTGTCCAGGATCGGAGCACGTATATTTGTTTCTCATGGCCACGACAACACCGGGAAGGGTGGAAGCCGTTTCTTTCACGGCTTCACAATCCACAGAACCGGCGATGTTCATGCCGCAATCGCAAACAAATACGCCTACTCTATTGCTTCCTTCTTCCAATTAATCGTTCTCCTTTAGCGCCGCCTGTGAGATTAAATGATAGATGTCAACAATTTTAATTTTTTCGCCGGCCTCTGCGGATGAACGGCTGGCGCAGGTTAAATGAATCTGACATTTGGGACAGGACGTGACCAGGATTTCGGCGCCAGTGGCGCCGGCCTGTCTGAGCCTTTCATCCTGGATTCGTTTATTGACCGAACCGCAGAACATCCAGGGATTTGCGCCGCAGCAGAGAGCGCTGTCTTTGCTATTTTCCATCTCGATCAGCTCGACGTTGACCATGGTCTGCAAAATATTGCGCGGCTCATCATATTTCTTGAAAAATCTGCCAAGCTTGCACGAATCATGAAATGTCACCTTGGTCCGCGCTTTGCCGCCCTGGCTGTTTTTAACCGTAATTTTATATATTTCGGGCACTTCTGTTAAATGCTGAATCTCCATATGCCAGTCATTAAAAAACCTCGGATAGTCCACTTTCAAGGTATAGTAGCATTCCGGGCATGACGTAATGATCTTTTTTATACCCCTGTTTTTGAACTCTGCGATATTGGCATACCCCAGGTCCATAAAACCTTTTTTATCACCCGACAAAAGCAGGTCGTGCCCGCAGCAGCGCTCATTGTCCAGCACTGTGTAGGGAATCCCGGCCTGTTTAAGCAGCCTCATTGCCCCTATCGAACTTTCAGTAGCCCTGACGCCTATATCCTGAAAAATGGTATCGAAATAGGGGGCGCAGCCTACGAAGAAAGCCGTGTCTGCCGACTCATTTATAACGATATCGTGAGGTACCCAGTCCAACCTGTTCTGCCTGGCATCTTTTTTGCCCATCATATGCATCAAGGATTCCGTCACACCGCCGTGGCTGTAAACCGGTTCCATGCCGTGTTCACGCGATTTCATACGCAGATACCGGATGAAATCAACATAGCTCACGTTGTAATTACACCTGATCGTGCACATATTGCACCCGATGCAGGACCATATGTTATGATCGGAATATATTTTCTCAGGATGGCGCAGAGCTTTGCGGACAATCAAGCGGGGGCTGAATTGTGAATCAAAGCGGCTGACGGGACAAACGGCCGTACACTTGCCGCAGTCCAGGCAGAATTGCGCTTTGGTCTGGCGTATTATTTCTTTTAGTTCAGACATTTAATATTAATATCTATTTCTTATCGGTTCCCGCAGGGGCGCCGGCCGGTACATTAATGCTCTTGAGCTCGCGCATAAACCCATTAAGCTGCTCGATAAAGGCCTGCCATCGAATGGTTCCATCCTGGTCACCAAGATCCTGTCGCCTTTGACCCCCAGCACCTTAATGATATCGGAGGCCTTGTTACATTCTCTCTCTATACTTTCTCCGAATTGCCCGTGCTGGCACTGGAGGTTTTGGCAGCCGAGCAGCATTATGCCTTCAATACCGTGCTCGAAGGCTTTCAAAATCAGGCCCGCATTCACGGCGGAAAGACAGGTAAATTTAATTATATTAACCGAGGCTGGAAATCCCAGCCCGGCATTGGCGGCGGAGTCGATACAGCTCCATCCGTCCCAGTTACAAGAAAATATCAAAACCCTGGACGTCAATTATCACCCGTTCTTCTCATATTTCTGCAGCGCAAAGGTATGATTTCAAAGCCGCACCGATGGCATTATTGTCCTGCCTGGTGATATGTATTGCGCCTGTAGGACAGACGCTGGTGCAAGCCCCACAGCCTGTACATAGATAGCGCTCAAGGTACGAATGCCGAAGTCCGTTGCTGCCTTCGCGCATCTCGATCAGCGGACATTGCCCGGCACATGTCCCGCATTCACGGCACAGCTCCATACTGGTTTGCACCGCCGAGGCCTCCATCGCAATCCATTTCGACCTCAGATAGAGGAATACCCGGGCAGCCAGTGCTACGCCCTGTACGCTTTCATCGATTTTCTCGCCGTCATCGGGACAGGCAATGATAAAAAGGCCGGCCTTATCAAGGGCCGCTATATATTTATTTATATTGAATCTGACTGTACCGGCATCTTTTTTCATACCCGAGATCAAACGCTGGAAAAGACGGCCGGTATACGTCGTTCCCATTTTCTCTATGTCCGCCTGGCTCAAAGACGCATCAACAATAATGGCGCCCGCTTTAATGATCTCCTCCCTGTCGGGAAAGCCCAGCTTCACATCATAATCGCCCGGCCGGCCGCTGATCTCGAGCGCACCGGACAGCTGTTCTATCTGAAAGACCTGGCAGCCCAGAACTTCGAGAGTCATGGCCCCGATCTTCCCGGCACCGGACCTTCCGATGAAGAGCGCCGCCGGATTAACCGGAAGTCGTTCCGTGCATTGATTACGAGGATTAATGTGAGCGCAGCTTCCAGCATCTTAATAGCTTTGGCCGTGGCAGCTTCCCGCTGGCCACTGTGCGCCCAGGCACACAGCTCCCTGATATTGACGTATTCAATAGCCGCACTACCTTGACTGCCTATATTACGGTTCAGGTACTGCCGACTTAGTATACGCCTGTCATTACAGCTATAGCATACCTGGTCGAAGTTGCAACACCTGCAGGCAGCTACTACCGCACAGTTCAGGCCGGCTTCTTTCCAGCGCTCCACTATCAGCCTCGCTCCTTCTTCGGTACACGCCTGGTCGATCTCCGAAACGTGAACGATATCCAATTTCGCATGATCCAAACTCAGCAGGCGGCCGAAGTCTATGGCAGAGCTGTTTTCACCATTGCAGCGGCACAGGAATATGCCCTGCCTGGAGACCGGCTCCTGACCCTGATGGCGGTCAGTATGATGGCTTCCCTCAGGATCTTGGCGGCAGGTGAATTGGCCTACCGGCAACTTGCCCAGGAAATCGATGTCAGAATCCAGAATGGTCTGCATCACTGCGGCCATCAGTTTAGTGTTTACATCTCCCTGAAACACGTCCGTGCCGGGATTGATTATATATATGCCGTCCTTATCGGCTACCGGCGCTTCTTTGTTAATGTTTATTGCCCCCTGGAACTTCAGAATAACATCCGCTTTTAGATCCCTTTGCCTTGCGGCATCATCGTGCCTGATAGCGCCGGACTTGCAAACTTTGATACATTCAAGACATTCGCTGCACAAAGCGCAACTCAGACATCTTTGCGCCTCTTCCACTACAGTTTCAGCGGAGAAGCCTGTTGTTGTTTCTTCATAGGTGTTTTTTCTGCTTTCCATATCCAGGTAGGGCATCTCAGCCCTCTTGACGGGAAAGGCCCAAATCGAGTTTAAATCGACTTCCGCAATCTTCTTGGATTCAATCTGCCGGCCTGCCTGCAAATCAGCGCCGGAAAGGTATCTGTCAATAGATTCGGCAGCCCTCAGGCCATCGGCCATAGCTTCTACAACATTATTGGGCCCCCGCATGCAATCGCCGCCCGCAAATACACCGGGCAAACTGGTCTCCAATGTAAGCGGATTGACCTTGATCGTGCCCGAGGCCTTATCGATCGCAAGCCCGTCCAAATTCAACGGGGACGCATCCGCCGACTGCCCTATAGCAACGATCACGTGGTCTGCTTCAATAATAAAATCGGTCCCATCGACGGGCTCAGGCCTATGCCAGCCGTTACGCATCAGGTCCGAAGTAAGTTTAGTCCGGCGGAACCGCACACCTGCCACCCTCTTCTCATTTCCCAGTATTTCAACGGGGAAAGCCGAGTACTCAATGGTAACGCCTTCCTCCAACGCTTCCTCAACCTCGTCGGAAGATGCGGTCAATTCCTCAGGGACAGTCCAGCTAACGATTTTTACGCTGCCTTTGTTCTGCCTGATAGCAGCGCGTGCCGAGTCCACGGCGCTATTGCCATCGCCGATAATCACTATGTTCGAACCGACGAATACATCGTCGGTGAGATTGAGCGTTAACAGGAACGACATGCAATCGATGACCCCCGATAGTTCCTCGCCCGGTATATTCAACTTATTGTTTCTGGATGCGCCTATGGCCAGAAAGAAGGCCTTGTAGTCCCTTTCCCTGAGGTAAGCGAAATCTATATCCCGGCCGACGCTGATGCCTGTTCTGATCTTGATGCCCATAGCCAGCAATTGGCCCAGCTCACGCTCCCTGATCTCCCGGGACAACCTGAACCTCGGAATGCCGGTAGCCAGCATTCCGCCGATGACATTATGAGACTCGAAGATAGTGGGATCATACCCCTTTCGTTTCAGGTCCCAGGCAGCCATGAGTCCCGAGGGGCCGCTGCCTATAATCGCTATCTTGTTTTGGAGTTGGCGTTGGCCGGCGCCATGGTTTTTACTGCAGGGGTTATAACATTATCATAAGCATAGCGGTGCAGGGACCTGATGGAGACCGGGCTGTCGACTTTATCGCGGCTGCACTTGCTTTCACATGGATGTTTGCACAGGCGCCCCAATATGCCTCCCAGCGGCGCTGAGCTGTTAATCAGGTCATAAGCCTCCTGGACCTTGTTATTGGCCAGCAACGAAACGAATCCCTGAACGTTGATGCCCAGCGGGCAGGAGGCACGGCAGGGAGAGACCTCGTTTTTATCGATGACCATAGTCGAGGGCACCGACTTATTGCCCGGATAGGGTTTGTGAATGGCATTCAATATTATATTCTTGCCGTCTCTGATCTTGGTTAGCCTGGTAGAGCAGTTCTCTTCACATTTTTTACAGCCGGTGCAGAGGTCGCTGTCGACATACCTGAGATTCTGCGTTGTCTTAATAATGAAATCACCCTTCACGCCGCTTATGTCAACCGCCGAAGTGTTATAGACAAATTCAATAGAAGGTTCCCTAACAGCATTCAAAACAGTGGACCAGAACAGCCTGGGATCAGACCCGCTGGAATCGAAGAATGCAAAGGCGGCCAAATCGGTAATTAATTTTACCTGCGAGCCTATTTTGGCCAGGTAAAGCGCAGCCTGCAGAGCATTGATATCGCTGCCTATAACTGCGGCTTGTTTATTTTCCCCCATGTCAGGCAGGCCTTTTTTCCGTCGATGAATAGGTATATCCCAGCTCAAATGCTTTCATATTAAAGCTTTCAGTTCCCGCCGGGATGAAATCTTTAACCGATCTCTCCAGCGCTTCACGAGGTATGACATCGCTGTTGGCCGCCAGGAAACCCAGCATAATGATATTAGCCACCACCGGCTTACCCATTTCCTGGGCAAGGCGGCTGGCCGGTATGGATAGCACCCTGGCCGCCGGCTGACTATCCATCTTCACCAGCTCCGAATCTACGATCAGCAGCACATTGCTTTTAGCGTTGGCGCCGAATTCGTTGTAGGCCTCCTGCGATAGCATGACCAGCACCTCAGGATCAGTTATATACGGGTACTCAACTGGGGAATCGCTTATGATAACCTCGGCGCGGCATGAGCCACCCCTTGATTCCGGGCCGTAGCTTTGAGTTAAGGCTGCGTACGAACCATTATAAATCGATGCGGCCTTACCGATAATATTGCCCAGCAGAACAATACCCTGTCCGCCGAATCCTGCCAGCCTGATTTCCGCTTTTTTCATTCAAGCTTTCCGAATTACTACTGATTATTTTTTAGGCAGCTTACTGGCCCTTTCGACAACCACTGCCAGATTGCCATGCAGTGTGGGACGCTCGACATCGATAAACTTGCCCACGATTATAGGGCCGGTAGACGTGATATCGACGTCCCTGGGGTCTGCGCCGTTTTTGATAATACTTCTTCTCTCATAGCTCTTGAGCGAATCGAGGCCTTCCGGCTCCTTATTCATCCTGCCGTATACTGCAGGGCAGGGACTGATAACCTCGACAAATGAAAAGCCCGGTTTCAATAAAGCTTCCGTTATTGTGCTCTCAAGCTGATGCAAGTGCAGGACCGTCCACCTGGCGATATAGGATGCGCCGCTGGCATAAAGCAGCAGGGGCAGATTGAAAGGCGGCTCAAAATTGCCATATGGTGTGGTGGAGGTGCGCACGTCATAGGGCGCGGTAGGCCCCACCTGTCCGCCTGTCATGCCATAGTTAAAATTATTTATGCAGATCACGGTCATATCAACGTTACGGCGGGCGGCATGGATCAGGTGGTTGCCGCCGATGGCCGCCAGATCTCCGTCACCCGAGAAGACGACGGTTTTCAGCTCCGGATTGGCAAGCCTTAGGCCCGTGGCAAAGGGGATGGCACGTCCGTGCGTGGTATGAAAAGAATCGAGTTTAACATAGCCGGCCACACGGCCCGAGCAACCTATGCCCGAGACAATGGAAATTTTATCCGGGTCCAACCCCGATTTATCGATTGCTCTCAGGAAACAATTTAGGGCAGGCCCTATGCCGCAGGCAGGGCACCAGATATGCGGCAGCCTATCCTGCCTGAGATATTTTGCTATGCGGGAATTCCCGTTAGCCTCATGATCAGGCATGGCACTCCTTTATTGCGGACAAGATCATCTCCGGCCTGTGCACATCCCCACCCGATTGAGGGACCGATAGGATGCGAGACCTGCCGCAGGAGCACCGCTCGACCTCGTAAACAATTTGGCCCCGATTAATCTCAGGCACAACAAAATTCTTGACGTGGGATGATAGCTCCCTGATGCGTTTTTCGGCAAAGGGCCACAGGGTGATGAGCTGCAAAAAACCAGCCTTGATGCCCTGCTGGCGTGCCAGTTTGACAGCATATTTGGCAATACGGGACGTTATACCGTATGCGCAAACCACGGTCTCGGCATCCCCCGTCATATATTCATCATATGTGATGATATCGTCGGCGTGGAGCTTGATTTTATCTACCAGCCTGGTGACCAGCTTATCCTGCGCCGCGGCCGTCATTACCGGATATCCACGCTCGTCATGTGTTAAGCCGGTGACGTGAAACCGATAGCCTTGCCCGGCGATGGCCATGGGCGGCACCAGGCTCTCATCTGCTTCGTACGGCTGATAGGAGGCGACGCCTATTTGCGGCATTTTCCTGTAGATAAGGTCAGCGGGGCTAATTGCGGGTATAACGACTTTTTCACTCATATGCCCTACCACCTCGTCGGACATTATCAATACAGGCACGCGGTATTTTTCCGAAAGGTTGAAGGCCCTGACGGTAAGGTCGAACATGTGCTGCGGAGAATCCGGGCTCAAAGCGATGATCTCATAGCTGCCGTGCGAGCCCCATCTTGCCTGCATGACATCCTGCTGTCCGACCAGTGTAGGTAACCCGGTGGACGGTCCGGCACGCTGGATGTTTACTACCACGCACGGCGTTTCCAGCATTACTCCCAGTCCGATATTTTCCATCATCAGGCTGAAGCCGGGACCGGATGTCGAAGTCATAGACTTTACACCCGCCCAGGAAGCTCCCAGGATAGCATTCATCGATGCTATCTCGTCTTCCATCTGGATATAGGTTCCACCCATGGAGGGCAAGCGGCGGCTCATTCTTTCTGCGATCTCGGTGGCCGGGGTGATGGGGTAACCGGCGAAGAACCGGCAACCTGCGCTTATGGCTCCCTCGGCGCAAGCCACATCGCCGTTAATGAAAAATTCACCTAAAAGGTGTCCGTTATCTGACATCAGCGTCTAACAAAACAAAATATGCCCGGAACGAATTCAATATTTAACCTGCAGCTAAGTCCGGCGAAAGTCCTGGCCGCAGCAGGTTATGGTTTAATTTCCGAATGGGCCTTATTATTGATAGTAAGCCTGATGGCGAATTCCGGGCAGATCAACTCGCAGAACCCGCAGGCCAGACATTTCGTGCCGTCTTTGACTGCTGCCAGATTATATCCCTTGGAATTCAACTCGGGTCCCATTTTCAGGACATCCCTGGGGCAGTATTCGACACAGAAGCTGCATCCCTTGCATCTCTCCCTGTCAATAAATACGTATGCCAGGGGTTCGGCAGAATGGTTATGATCGAAAGGTGTGCGCCATAGCTTCATAGTCGATAGAGTAGTATACCATCGCTTTCAGAAGCATACAAGATTAACATAAGAGCGGGCGCCCCGGCAGGCCCATGCTAAAAAATATGCTCAGGCAGTTCTAGGCGGGAGGCCCCTCCATGCCCCGGATGCTGTTTATAAGCAATATCAGTTCCCTCCGGTACTCGTTCTCCCCCAATTTGTCCAGATAGCTGAGATCGCTGTCTTTTTCTCTTAGTACTGCCAGTATCTCTTCGGGTGTTCTTACCCCGGCCGATCTCCTCAGCGACGATATCCTGCCATTGTATAAGCTTCTCCCGATAATGCTTCAACCTTTGCAGCCCATTGTCATAACACCCGAAATGCCCGTAGCATATCTTCTCCGGTTGAAGCTCGATAAGCTTATCAACAGAAGCAAGCGTCTCCTCCAGCTTGAAGGGCGGAGGAGTGGCCGGTCTGATTTTGCCTTCGGTGCAAACGCCGGCGGCTTCGCCCGCTAATCAGTATGCCGCCTGCCCGGTCGAACAGGCTGAGATGATGTATGGCATGGCCCGGCGTTAGAAATATCTCCAGTTCGGTGCCATCCAGGTCGAGCTTCATATTATCCTTGGCGGCAATTATTCTGCCTTCAGGCACGGGCTCTATACGGCCGTATTTTGCAGCCAGTTCGCCCAGTGTTTTCAGGCTGGCAGCCCACAACTTATCCGGATTAATCAGGTGAGGAATGGCCCTTTCATGAACAACAACCCTGTGCGCCGGGCATCTCCTTAATAATCCTGCCGATGCCTCCCGCATGGTCGATATGTATGTGGGTAAGCACTATGTAGTCGATATCTTGTGGCTTTGTGCCTGCTTCGTGCAGCGCTGCCAGCAGTCCCGGCACTGCGATGGCGGGGCCGGGATCGATAACTGCCTTTTTGCCAGCTATAATGAGATAACTGGAGATGAACCGGCCGTAGCCGGGGATGGGCGGCTGCAGGTCCAGCAGCTTCAAGTTGGGAGCTATATCAATGACCCGGATCTCATACCTTCCTGAGACCAATTTGGTCAATTATACCGCGTGAATTCAAGCTGTCAACAGGCTATCTTATTACCGGTTGACTGTCTATCGTATCCATACGTTTGATTGAACTGAGTTTCAACGATGACAGAAATTCCAGGCTCACAGGCCTGTAGTTGACCAGTTCGGGACTTATATTAATGGTCTTACGATCTCCGTTTATAAAGGGATAATTCTTCATGTCGTTGTTGTGCTTGTGCCCGTGGATGATCCAGCCATTCCAATCGACAGGCAGCCGGTCAGGGTCATGCACCAAGAGGAAGGTATACCTTCCGTTTTTTATAAGCTCGTAGTCTTTGGAACCGGGCATTTCGGTATCATGGCTTCCCCTGATGAAGGACGTCTTACCCTTCAGCCGGCCGAGCCAGTAATCGGCCGGCCTCGTCCCTCTGGAATAAGCCAGGTCACCCAGGAAATAGACCGCATTGTTACCCACGGTAGTATTCCAATTATCTATCAGCACCTGGTTCATCTCTTCGATATCGGAAGATGCGAACGGCCTTGCGCAATAGTGAATTATATTGGTATGGTCCAGGTGCAGGTCGCTGCTGACATATGAAAGGCCGTATTCACCATTGCATTTGCAGCCTTCAATGCCCCTATCGATCCGAAATAGCTTAAGGGTATGGCCCCATTCGTGGGGGTTCGTAGCTTCGGCCCTGGTGAGCAGCCTCTGCTGTAAAAAGTCGTATTCACAGACTATTTTGGACTGATCGTTGAGAAAGGTCACCCTCAGAGCATCGAGGGGAAGATAGAAATACCTCATATGGTAGTCCTCGACATCCTCAGCACGGACCGAGAATTTCTCCGCCAGCACCCTATCGGTCGATACATAGGACCACAGGCTTTCAAACTCCCGGCTATCCAGCTTGTAGGCGAGCGTCGAATGGAAGATAAAATCATCTTCTTTGTCATAGGGCTGCGTCCTGGGAACGATTTTAAGCAACCTTTGCGCCAGCTCCTGCCTGAACCTCTGGAATTCGGCTGACGGAACTATATTGAAGTATATGACCCTGCCCTGTTTGCCATTGATCCATCTGAAGCCATCAATGAGATAGGGCAAATACGAGTAACGCCTGCCCACGGATAGCAGGACTTCTTTTACCCGCTCAACCTGCTGATAGTCGGCTGCAAAGCTGCCGTACAGTGAGATATGCGGCACCCGGTGAATTTTGGTTATCGGCGTCCCGCATAGCCGGCTCAACCTGGCAACGGACTCGGAGAGTTTCCTCTTGCCCGGGCCTATGCGTACTTCTATCAACATATATTTCAGTATAGCATGCGATTTGTCCAGATCGTAGATTTAAGGTTTTATTCATTTAATGGGACTATTACTTTAGTACTATATTTTCGGTACTAACTTACCATTGAGAATTCTATTTGAGCAGATATAATGGCTTAGGCGTATTAAAGGTATATCCGCGTAGCGGATAATATCGGATGAGATGGACATGAAAATAACTAATCCAATAACAAGGCTGGCTGGGTGCGAAAAGGGATTTCAGGGTTTAATACAAACGGTATTTCTTATGATCTCCATTGTCTCAGCCTTGGTTTTCACTTTCTGGGTTTTCGGTATCGGTCCTTTCTCCAACCACAAAGCCACTGACGCCTTAAACTCGATATCTTCCCAGGAAGTACAAAAGGCTGAAGCGAACACTCCAACCGGCGCGGAGAGCGATAATTACAGCGCCGCTGTCATGGGAACGCTCAACAGACTGCAAACTCCAGGCAATAAGCCGTCCAATACCGGATGGGCGCAGTAAAAACGGGTAGAACGTCCTCTCCGCCGATATCCTTATTGGGTTCGCATAATGGCTCACCCCCAGTTTGTCGGCGTCACCGGCATGCAATCTTCCGCTCCGCAGTTGTATGATTAATACTTCCTTCGACTGATCCGGGACAGAGTCCAACTTTTTTTTGAAATGAAAGTACTCGCATTTAACAGTAGTCCGCACAAAGACAAGGGTAACACCGCCCTTATCCTTAATCCCTTTCTTAAGGGCATACGGGAATCAGGGGCGGAAGTTGAGCTATTCTATACCGCTGAACTGAACATTAATCCTTGCCGCGGTGAGCTTCACTGCATGCTTAATAGCCCCGCCGGATGCCTGCAGGATGATGACATTCAAATGCTGACCCCTAAATTAGGCGCAGACATACTGGTGATCGCAAGCCCGCTGTATATATGGGGCGTGAACGGCCAGATGAAAAACCTGATGGATAGAATGATGCCTTTGCTGCCTCCCAATAAAGGCCGTATAGTGCTGGTTTCAAGCTGCGGTTTCTACGGTTTGGAAAATTTCGACCCGCTGGTTTTCACATATAAAAACGATGTGCCGGAATATGGGCCGTGAATTTTCTGGAGCGCTGCTCCGGCCGCACGCCGCGGCCCTGAAAATAATGCTTGAGGCGGGGGCGCCGGTGCAGGACATTCCTCGCGGCAGCCGAAGAAGCAGGACGCCAGCTCGTCCTCGATCATAAGATCGATCACGCAAACATTGGCTATAATCAGCCGGGAATTAGTACCACTGCGAGATGTGGGAGCAGCGGGTAAAGCAACGCTTCGGCTCCATCACTGAAACGTCAGGTGAAGGGCTCATTTAAATATGAATTTTTTCTGGTTAAATAGCTCCAGGCAAGTATCCACGCTGTCACAGTCGTAGAGAACGCCTTTGTTATGCCATATCTCTTCCAGCGCCTTATCGATTCCTAACGCCGGGCGGTAAGGACGATGTGAGGCCATGGCTTCAACGACATCCGCCACCGCCAGTATTTTCGCTTCCTGCAGGATTTCTTCTTTCTTCAACCCCATTGGATAACCGGAGCCATCCAGCCTTTCATGGTGCTGTAATATCGTATCGGCCACGGAACAGTGAAAATCCATGCTCTTGGCGATGTCGTAGCCGCCCCGAGGATGAGTCTGCAACATGCGGAATTCGATTTCACTAAGCTTACCGGGTTTGCTCAGGATTTCGGAGGGCACATATATCTTGCCGATATCGTGAATGGTAGAGGCCATACGCAGTATGTCGATCCTATCCGCATCCAGACCCATATGTTTGGCCATGGCAACTGCCAGGTCGGTCACCCTGAGTTGATGACCGGAAATATAAGGGTCCCTCAGTTCCACTATTTTAGTCATGGTATTGATGGCATCATTGAGTGATTTCTTCAGCTTCTCGTTGCTTTTAAGAAGCTGCTCCTCCACCTCCTTCCGTTCACTTATATTGGTGGCCGAAACGACGAAGCCGGCTATGCCATCATACGAGTCATTCACAGCCGATGCCGATACCAGCACCGGTATCGTGACTCCCCCCTTTGACAAGAATGACATCTCGCACTGTGCACGGAGGCCAGTTACAGTGCTCCTGGCCAGAAGCTCATTGGCCTTCTTTTTGTCCACGACTATTGAATTGAACTCGGCGCCTTTAAGTTGATTCCCGCGCATCCCCAGCAGCGAAGCATTGGCGCTATTGGCGTACATGATCTTACCGTTCTCGTCCAGCAGCAATACAGAATCGGTCATGGTGCCGAGTATTTCATCAGCGGCAACTACCGGCATGAAACTCATCAGTCCATATCTCAACACCGCGTAGACGAGGCCGATGCCCCAGATCAGACCTCCGAAATCAGTTAACTGTGGGATTGTAAATGAGTTTGCCAGTTGATAAAAGACACCGGTAATTAAGGCGAAGATACCTGCGATACTGCCAAAAATAATCAGCAACTTGCTCTGCTTTTTCTGGCGAAAAGTCTTTACCGTGCGGAAATAGCGAATCAAAAAGTAGGCGCATATAGCGAACAGTACATAAAAATAAAATACATAAGCCCACGAATACAGGCCCGGTGACCAGATCATCGCCCAACCCCACCATGTCTTTACGGCCCGGTAAATTAGATTGCCGGACCACTGCCAGTACATAATCGAAGCCGGAAGCAAGACTGTAGCGGCAATGCCAGCGGCATTTTTGATTAGGCGGTCGTTGCGCGTGAAGATAAGTATAAACCAGATTGCTGCAACCGGAAAACAACTCAGGCCTACGGTAGCGCAATTGAAGAAAATTGTAGCTTCTTCTTCCGTGTGCGCCAGGTTGATCAGGCCAAAGAAGAAACTCCATATAGCCAGGCTGAATATAAGCACTGCACAGGCACGGTTTATCTGCGCTCTGGGGTTATTACTGACTATCAGTATAACCAGCATGGCTTCTGCCAGGAAGCAGATGAAGTGTAGTATGGAGACGATATACATGTATTGCTAAATCACCGGCAGCTAATTTATTTCCTTATTTTCATAATGTATACAAATATGCGGGCATACGACCAATTATGCAATGGTCGAATAGACACAATATTGTGAGCTATTAGGATAATTAGTTCTGAAACGTATATTTTATGGACATGCTGAAACACGGCAAATTGGCCGGTAACTGCAGACAACGGCCCGATTGTGGTATTTATTCAGGCTATGGCTGACGCCTTCAGGATGCCCTGGTGGCGCCGGCTGCGTCTTTTCTCGCCGAGTGTGGTTCGAAGGTAGCGCCCTGTTGCAGACCCCTCTATTTCCGCTACTTGCTCAGGAGTGCCTGTAGCTATTACGTACCCACCCTCATCCCCGGCGCCCGGCCCCAGGTCGATTATATAATCGGCATTCTTTATCACATCGAGATGATGTTCGATGATGACCACCGTATTTCCCGAATCCACCAGCCTCTGCAACACCCTTAGCAGGCAGTCGATATCGGCAAACGACAGGCCGGTAGTAGGCTCATCCAGTATGTAGACTGTCTTGCCCGTCGAGCGTCGCGATAACTCCGTTGCAAGCTTGACGCGCTGCGCCTCGCCGCCGGACAGTGTGGGAGCCGGCTGTCCCAGCCTCATATAGCCCAGCCCTACATCCTGCAGCGTACCCAGTTTATTCTTGATCTTGGGAAAATTTTCAAAAAAGGCCGTAGCTTCCTCGATAGTCATATCCAGCACATCGGCTATGTTCTTGCCCTTGAATTGAATTTCCAGTGCTTCGCGGTTGTAGCGTTTTCCTTTGCACACTTCGCACGGCACCGTGACATCCGGCAGGAATTGCATCTCTATCTGTATATAGCCCTCGCCCTGGCAAGCTTCGCATCTCCCGCCGCGCACGTTGAAGGAAAACCGCCCGGGCCCGTAGCCGCGTACCCTGGCCTCCGGCACCGAAGCAAACAGTTCCCTGATGGGCGTAAACGCGCCGGTATAGGTGGCAGGATTGCTGCGAGGGGTACGCCCTATAGGTGACTGGTCTATATTGATGACCTTGTCTATATTCTCCGTCCCGGTGATAGCCTCGCATTTACCGGGTTTTTCCCTGGACTGATAGAAAATCTGCGCCAGCTTTTTATAAAGCACATCGTTCATGAGCGTGCTCTTGCCGCTTCCCGATACACCGCTGATACATACCAGCTTGCCCAGGGGGATTTTTACATCGATTTTCTTCAAGTTATTTTCAGCGGCGCCCTTTATCACAACATATTTGCCGGAGCCGTTCCTGCGCCTTTTCGGCATCGGAATCTCCCTAACCCCGCTCAAATACTGCCCCGTTACGGAAGTCGGGGCTTTTCATCACATCGTCGATCGTGCCGGTGGCAACGATCGATCCGCCATGCTCTCCGGCGCCCGGACCCAGGTCAATGATGAAATCGGCTGCCCGCATCATAGCTTCATCGTGCTCCACACTTATTACCGTGTTGCCCAGATCTCTCAATTTTTTGAGGGTACTGATCAGCCGGTGGATATCAGCGGGATGCAGGCCGATGGTCGGCTCATCGCAAATATACAGGACGCCCATCAGTCCGCTGCCGATCATCGTGGCCAGCCTGATGCGCTGCGTTTCGCCTCCACTCAGGGTCATCGAAGCGCGCTCCAGCGTAAGATAGCCCAGCCCGATATCCTTCAGGAAACCCAGCCTGGCATTTATCTCCTTGATGATCTGCTGGGCAATGGTCTTCTCATTCACACTCAATATGGGCTTGCCGTCCCGCATGCCCGTTATAGCCGTAATCCAGGAACTCGCCCCAATAGCCGACATGGCCGTCACATCCATAATATTTTTACCGTCTATCTTGACCGACAGCGATTCCGGCTTAAGCCGTTTCCCTTCGCAGGCAAGGCAGGGTGACGCCGACATATATCGTTCTATCTCCGCACGCCTGTTTTCCGATTCAGTTTCCCTGTAGAGCCTCTCAAGATTGGGTATAACACCTTCAAAGCCAACTGCGTATTCGCGCACCTTGCCAAACCGGTAGCGATACCTGTGCTTTTCGGGATTCTCCCCGTACAGCACAAGGTTTAGCTGCTCTTTAGCCAACCTTTTTACCGGCACCCGCAGCGAAAATCCGTAGCGTTCCGCTATCTCTTCAAGCTGGCTCAAATACCAGCTATAGGTGGCCCACGGCCTGATGGCCCCCTCTGAAATAGTCAGGTTCTTATTGGGTATCACCAGGTCGGGATCTATTTCCAGCTTGAAGCCAAGGCCCGTGCAGGTCGGGCAGGCGCCGTGCGGACTATTGAAGCTGAAAGTGCGCGGGGCTATTTCACCCAGGCTGATCCCGCAATTTACGCAGGCGAAATGTTCGGAGAAAAGCATTTCCTCGCCTTCAGCTATTGAGATCAGCACTACCCCTCCACCCATCTTCAGCGCGGTTTCAACGGAGTCGGCAATCCTGGCCGTATTGCTGCCCTCCCCGGTTATAATGCGGTCCACCACCGCTTCCACGGTGTGCTTTTTATTCTTATCCAGGCTGAATTCCTCCGACAGGTCACGCACATAGCCGTCGACCCTCACGCGCACAAACCCGGCTTTGCGCAGGTCGTCGAATATCTGCTGATGCTCTCCCTTCCTGTCCCTGATGAGCGGCGACAGGATCATAATCCGCCTGTCCGGCTCGATGCTGAGCACGGCATCTACGATCTGCTGGACTGTCTGGCGAGCTATCTCCCGACCGCACTGCGGGCAAAAAGGCCTGCCGACGCGTGCAAATAACAGCCTCAGGTAGTCGTATATCTCGGTTACCGTCCCCACGGTGGAACGCGGGTTATGCGACGGGCCTTTCTGGTCTATCGAGATGGCCGGGCTCAGGCCCTCTATGTAATCGACGTCGGGCTTGTCCATCCTGCCAAGGAACTGCCGCGCATAGGCCGACAGGGATTCTATATAGCGCCTCTGTCCTTCGGCATAGATAGTGTCGAAGGCGAGCGAGCTTTTACCTGATCCCGATACACCGGTTATGACTACCAGCTTATCCCGTGGTATGCTGACATCTATATTTTTCAGATTATGTTCGCGTGCCCCTCGCACGACTATATTATTAAGTGTCATAAAATATCCCTTTATCCGATTAGACCATACTATTGTAGCACCGGGAAATCAATCGTATAAAAGAAGGAGGCCGGCATTAAAATGCCAGCCTCCTTAAAAAGCAATAAAAACCTGATTATCAGGCAACCGGTCCGATGGGCCAAACCACCTTCTTATAGACTTCATTCAGAACCTGTGCCAGGCCGGCATAAATAGCTGAGAAGCCGCAGATGATTCCTTCGTATCCGGCGATTACGCCAATGATCTTGCTCCCTGTTATGTCGCGGATGGCCAGCAAGAAGAAAAGCAAAGCAAGCGTGCCAAAGACAACTTGCAGTGCCCGGTTGAGCTTTAATGTGCCAACGAATAGAACCGTAGTGAAAATCCCCCACATAATGAAGTAGGCGATCATACCGCCATTATCCGTGCCATCCCACCAGCCGATTTTGGGCATTACCAGCAACGCCACGAGCGAAAGCCAGAAAAGTCCGTATGATGTGAAAGCAGTTGCGCCGAACGTATTGCCTTTTTTCCATTCCAGTATACCCGCAATCACCTGTGCGATGCCGCCGTAGAATATGCCCATTGCCAGGATCATTGAGCCGAGTGTAAAAATTCCTGCATTGGCCAGATTCAGGAGGACAGTAGTCATACCGAATGCCAAGAGCCCCAATGGTGCCGGATTTGCGGTGGTATCCTTTATGGACCTTAAGATCTCAGTTTCTTGTTGCGCCAAGTTATTACCTCCTCTTATTTTTGAAAATACTGGCTCGTTATTATACGTGGCTCTCAGAAGGTGTGTCAACGCGCGATAAGCACGATGTTAATGTTCTATGATTTTGTCACCCCTTAATTGTTCAGTGAAAATGTCACCCTATGAGAGAAGAGGTGACTTTGAACAAAAAGGAACAAAGACGACTAATGATCCTGAATAAGTTGGAGAAGGGTGAGCTTAGAATAAATGAAGCTGCTGAACTTCTGGGTCTTTCAGAGCGGCATGTCAAGAGATTGAGATCGGCGTATAGGGTGAAGGCTGCGGAAGCCCTGGCACACGGCAATCGTGGCAGAAAACCAGTTCATACTCTGTGCGATGACCTGCGCAACAGGATTGTTACCCTCATGAAAGAGAAGTACTTTGGATTTAACCAGCAGCACTTTACTGAGATGCTGATTGAGAGGGAAGGTATAGCCGTGTCTCGTTCTACCGTGAGGAGGATATTGCTAAAGGTTGGAATACGCAGTCCGCGGAGAAGAAGGCCACCAAAACATCGTAAGCGCAGGGACCGGTATCCTCAAGAAGGGATGCTGCTTCAGATCGATGGCAGTCCGCATGATTGGCTTGAGGAAAGGGGACCCAAGCTTAGTTTGATCGCAGCCATAGATGACGCCACAGGTAAAGTGGCTGGCGCATTATTCAGAGAGCAAGAAGATGCGCAGGGTTACTTCTTGTTGGTAAAGCAGGTAGTGGCCCAATATGGTATACCCTTGGCCTTCTACCATGACCGCCATGGGATTTTCGAACGATCCCCTCTGGATAAGGAATCGATCGAAGAACAATTGGAAGGCAAGAGGGAACTGACTCAGTTCGGGCGGCTTATGCAAGAGCTTGGAATAACATCGATCGCTGCACTATCGCCGGAGGCCAAGGGCAGAATCGAACGGTTATGGGGCACGCTCCAGGATAGACTGGTGAGCGAACTACGCCTCAGCCGGGTCAGCACTATCGCTGAGGCAAACAGTATGTTGGATCGGTTCATCCGGTCTCATAATAAACGCTTTTCGGTTCCTGCGGCCCAACCCGCAAGCGCTTACCGTAAACCACCTGCATCAGCCATGTCTGACGATGTCTTCTGCTTCAAATATCGACGTACAGTGGGTAAAGACAATGTAGTTCGCTTCGCCCGTCATAGGTTGCAAATAGCACCATCAAACGGTCGATCCAGTTATGCCTATAGCATAGTTAACGTGCACGAACATATGGACGGCAGCCTGTCAGTACATTACGATGGGAAATGCTTGCTAACCAGGCCCGCTCCTTACGAAGCTACAGCCCTTAGAGCCAGAAAGGGCGCTAGGCCCACTGTGGCCCAAACCGTGTCCGTCTTGCCGGCGCTAAAACCGCCTTCGCAAATCGCACAATTCAAATCAACAAAATTTCGCAAACCGGCTCCTGACCATCCCTGGAGACATATGCCAATATTACATTTGGACAGGGGGTGACAAAATCACTGGACAATTAAAGGGACATTTTCACTGGACAACAACACGCGCGATAAGCACGATAAGCACGATGGGCAGAGTAACCGTTAAAGGGCAATAAAAAAACGGCGCCGTTTGAGACGGCGCCGTTTCTAAAATGCTTTAGACTAGATCCTGTTCTTGACCAGGTCGTCGACGACAGAGGGATCAGCCAGGGTGGTAGTATCACCCAGGTTGGATACGTCATTGGCAGCGATCTTGGTGAGGATCCTGCGCATGATCTTGCCGCTGCGGGTCTTGGGCAGGCCATCGGCCCACTGGATCTTATCCGGGGTAGCGATGGGGCCGATCTCCTTGCGTACGTGAGCTACAAGCTCTTTCTTGAGATCATCCGATTTCTCGACGCCGGATTTAAGGGTTACGTAGGCATAGATGCCCTGGCCCTTGATGTCGTGAGGCATGCCGACAACTGCGGCCTCTGCAACCTTAGGATAGGAAACCAGAGCGCTCTCGACTTCGGCCGTACCGATCCTGTGACCGGATACGTTGATGACGTCGTCGATGCGGCCCATCAGCCAGAAATAGCCGTCTTCGTCAACCCTGGCGCCGTCACCGGTGGTATACACGCCGGGATTCTGAATGAAGTAGGTATTCTTGAACCTTTCGGGATCGCCGTAAACGCCGCGCATAAGTCCGGGCCACGGTTTCTCGATGATGAGTGAGCCGCCCTCATTGACGCCGGCCTGAGTGCGGTCCTCCCTGATGACCTTGACTGCAACACCAAAGAACGGAAGAGTTGCGGAACCGGGCTTGGTTGGCCAGGCGCCCGGCAGCGGGGTGATCAGGATGCCGCCGGTCTCAGTCTGCCACCAGGTATCGACGATCGGGCACCTGCCGCCGCCGATTACGTTGTAATACCACATCCAGGCTTCGGGGTTGATCGGCTCGCCGACCGTGCCGAGGAGCCTGAGTGAGGACAGGTCATGCTTCTTAACCCAGTCATCGCCGTCCTTCATGATAGCGCGGATGGCGGTGGGGGCGGTGTAAAGAATGTTGACCTTGTATTTCTCGATAATATCCCAGAACCTGTCGGGCTTGGGATAGTTGGGAACGCCTTCGAAAATGATGCTGGTGGCGCCCATGGCGAGCGGTCCGTAAACGATATAGCTATGTCCGGTTACCCAGCCGATATCGGCGGTGCACCAGAAAGTATCTTCATCTTTATAGTCGAAGATGTATTTGAAGGTGGTCATACAATAGAGAAGGTAGCCGGCGGTTGTGTGCATCACGCCCTTGGGCTTGCCGGTGCTGCCGCTGGTGTAGAGGATGAAAAGGGGATCTTCGGCATCCATCTTCTCGGGCTCGCAGGGTTTCTTAACATCCTCTGCGTCCATTTCGGTCTGTCCACGAGAAGTCGCGCCCGGCGACCATGGGGGCATTGTTGTTGGCCCTTGTAACTACGACAACGGTTTTGCAGTCGGGGCAGGACTGTAGTGCCGCATCGGCATTGGCTTTGCTGTTGACGACTTTGCCGCCGCGATAGTAGCCGTCGGCGCAAACGAGCAGTGATGCTTTGCAGTCAAGGATCCTGTCACGCAGGGCCTCGGCGCTGAATCCGCCGAATACGATGCAGTGAATGGCGCCGATCCTGGTGCAGGCCAGCATAGCGATAGGAAGCTCGGCAATCATCGGAAGGTAAATTGCAACGCGGTCGCCCTTTTTGACGCCGTGCTTCTTCAGAACGTTAGCAAATTTGTTGACCTCCCACCACAGCTGCTCATAGGTATAGGTCTTGGAGTCTCCGATATCGCCTTCGAACATGATGGCGGCCTTGTTCTTGCGCCAGGTGTTCAGATGGCGGTCGAGACAGTTGTAGGAAACATTGAGCTTCCCGCCGACGAACCATTCATGATGGGCATTTTTGAAATCGTTTACGAGGACTTTGTCCCATTTCTTGAACCAGTCGATCTGCTTAGCCTGGTCTGCCCAGAAGCCTTCCATATCGTCTATGGACTTCTTGTACATTTTCTTGTACTCAGCCATGCTTTTGATATAGGCTTTCGACGTGAATTCTTTGGACGGGGGGAATTTTCTGTTTTCTACCGACATAGAGGTGATGGTTGATTTTTTCTCTTCGGGTTTGTCTGCCATAACTTGCTTTACTGATCCTCCTTAAATTTGTTTTTATCAGGGTAAGTTTCGAGACGAAGCTTTAACCAGGGAAAAAACTGCTAAGACAAGTCAGAATAGATCAAAAAAAATTACCGATTTACGGGCATAATACAACCAAACGAAAATGATACCTTATGAAATTTGGACTGTCAAGCTGCCTATTAATATTCTAAATTTTTACCATCCTGGTTGTTTTACGCAAAACTTTATCTTCTGAAAGGGACTTCATCTCATAGGATGCCCGCTGAAAAATTGCCTTACGGGCTTACGTCAAGCTTCCAATTTCTCAGCCTGCTGCTGGCTGTGAATGTATTTATATATTTGCCAGATGGTGGCTGCCACCGGCAGTGCCAGGATCATACCCCAGAACCCACCTATGTAGCCGCCGACCGCCAGAAGCACCATGATGACGGCCGGATGGATCTGCATGTACTTTCCCTGTATCCAATTTACGAAAACCGTATTCAGCAATATCTGTACGGCAACTACGACCAGCACTACCCAGAGTATCTTATCGGGCGCAAGAGCCAGTGTGATAATCGCAATAATTACTCCTGAAATCACCGGGCCTATTATAGGGATAAATTGCATGACGGCCGTGACGGCAGCCAGGGCCGGAGCATAATCGATCTTAAGGATCAGTAAGCCAATAAATACCAGGATTCCGGCGATGAGCCCCAGAATTATTTGGGAGCGGATGTAACGTCCCATGGCATTAGCGATGATTCCCAGAACATTACCTGCATGCATGGCAATTTTAGGCGGCAAAACGTCATTAAAATGCTTCTGGAATGACTCGTAGTCCATTAACAGGAAAAACAGGAAAAAGGGCATAACTAAAAATCCGATCACTGTGGGCATACTGGCCGGCACGAGCGCAAGGCTTCCTATCACAAAATCCTGTACAAATTTGCCGGTGGCAGGCCCGATATTATCGATGAAGATCCCGATTTGCACAGCTATCATATGCGGTAAACTGCCCCGGAAATTATCGAGCCACTTGCCGATCTGATTGGCGCTCATATCGATAAAATCAGGCGCTTTGATGATCAATATATTGGAGGCGCCGGCCAACGCAGAACCGATATAGGCGGCAAATAATGCCATTAACAGGATGATCAGGAGAAACAAGAGTACTATCGCTATTACTCTTTTGGCTTTCAGCGCCTTGCTCTTGGGAGGTAAAGCTTGCTCAAACCAGGTTACCAGGGGCATTAAGAGGTAGGCGAGTAAGATACCGATCAGAAAGGGGACCAGCACCGCCATGGAAACAACTACCAACCACAAAGCTATGATGATTACTACCAGGATTAGCAAAGGCTGCCAGTATTTCCTCAGTGAACCGACATTGGTCATATTTATACCTCTTTAAATAATGTCCCTGATTATAGGGCAGGCAGGTATGGAAAATCACGCGCACTTTTCTCCGACAGGGACGCCTGTACCGGATATCCCAGAACGCCATATGGCCAGGGGATATTTCTAGCTTTCTTCACCGGCCATTCTGCTCGATACGGCATCCTTCATACGTCTGACGGCTTCCGCAGCCTTGTCTTTTACTTCGACGGCTTTTTCTTTCACCATACGGCGTGTCTCAGAGCCAGGTTGCGGTGCGTACAGCACACCTACGGCCACCCCGATTATCGCCCCAACAATGAGCCCCGCAAAGAAACCAGTGCTGGAATCCCTATCCATCTTACCCCTCCTTCTTCTTAAACATATTACTAAATAAGCTAATTCCCTGAACGATTCCCTGAATCAAAGTGCCCAATTGGGTTACCGGACGTATGACTTCCTTATCGGCATAGTCTACGATATCCGCCACCTTGTTGACCACCACGTCCGCCGATTCAAGCAGAGACATAGTCCTTCTGTAGAAAAGATAGGCGATTATGCATAAAAAGATAAATGCTACCGTAGCTATCAGACCCCAGATAATAATGACCAGGTCACGCCATCCTGCCAGATCCATAAAACTACCTCCTGTTATTAAAAACTTCTCCGGATCACAGATTTAAACTGAGATAATATAAGCCCTGAACCACTGCTGACTATTTTGAAACCCGCCTTATCAAAGACCGAAAGCATGGGCTTATTTTCGTAAAGCACTTCGGCGACAAAGGCCAGCAAGCCATTTCTTTTGCCAAGGAAAATAAGGTAATTCAGCAACTCAGTCCCAATGCCCTGCCGCTGATCCTTATCACGGACCGCAAAGGCCACCTCGGCACTGTGCACGTCCTGGCCGATGCCATATTGGCCGACGCCCACGATCTCTTCGTTATCTTCTTTACCTATGGTTGCCAGGATAACCAGTTCCTGCGTATAGTCGATGACAACGAATTCCTGCAGCCGCTCATGCGGCATATCTTTTCTGCTTGAAATAAACCGCCGGTAAAGGCTTTGGTCCGAAAGCGAATAGAAGAAATCCTTTAAAAGCGGCTCGTCGCTGATTTTGACCGGCCTGAATAAAAGCTGAAGGCCGCTCTTAGTCGTCCTGAACGATTCCAGCGCCTCAGGGTATTCGCCCCTCTTGCCGGGCACAAACGCCTGGTCCTTGAAAATTATGTTGAGTTTCTTGGCCTCCTGGATCAACCATGGGCGGAATTTGGGATGCGCAATGCCGATAAGCTCCATGGCCCGCTCCCGGACATTTTTACCATGCAAATAGGCGATGCCGTATTCAGACACCACATAGTGTATATCCCCTCGTACCATTGTCACTCCCGAACCCTCGGATAGAAACGGCACTATCCTTGAGACAGCATCGTTTTGAGCTGTGGACTGGATAGTAAGAATGGTCCTGCCGTTATGCGACAGCATGGCGCCGCGCATGAAATCAGCCTGCCCTCCAACACCGCTGTAAAAGGTCTTGCCGATCGATTCGGCAGTGGCCTGCCCGGTCAGGTCGATCTCCAGTGCACTGTTGATGGCGACCATATTGTCATGCTGCGCTATGACCATAGGATTATTGGTGTAGTCTATGGTGCGAAATTCGATCGAGGGGTTATCGTCAATGTAATCGTAAGTTGACTTCTTTCCCATGCAGAAGGTAGCCACCGTTTTACCGTGGTCTACCCTTTTCTGAGTGTTATCTATGGCGCCCGATTTCATGAGTTCAACGATGCCGTCGGATAACAATTCAGTATGGACGCCCAGATGCCTTTTGCCATTCAAGCACCTGATCATGGAGTTAAGACGGCTGCCGTATCCTATTTGAATGGTATCGCCATCCTGTACAAGCCGGGCCACATAGCTTCCTATGCGTTTAGCGATTTCGTCATCCACCGGTACGTCAAACTCAAGTACCGGCTCATCATGCGCAATTAAATAGTCAATGCCGTTTATATGTAGAAAACCATCTCCTTGCACGCGAGGCATGTTTGAATTGACCTGCGCAATAACCAGAGAAGCTTTTTCCACCGCCTCTTTTACGATATCAACGCTTATTCCCAGGCTTACAAACCCATGACGGTCCGGCATCGATGTTTGTATCATAGCTACGTCGATGGGCACTATACCACGCCTGAAAAGATCGGGGACCTGCGATAGGAAAATGGGCGTATAATCAGCCAATCCCTCATTTACAGCGCCGCGCGTATTATCGCCGATAAAAAAGGAGTTATGCCTGAAATTTGACTTGAACTTTTCCTGCGTATACGCCGCTACTCCCAGCGTCCACACCTGCAACACTTCGGCATCGAAAAAAGCCTTGGGATTAGATTCAACGTAATTGATCAGTGATTTGACCAGGTATTGAGGCTCGGCGCAGGCCGTGCCTATGAATATACGGTTACCCGGATGAATTTTGCTGAATATTTCCCTTTCATCGGCGAATTTAGCCGGATATGCCTGCTTAAATTGCTCGATCCCTGAAAAGCACCCCTGATCACCCATGATATCCTCCGATACACATTTAAAAATAGTGTGCTACTTATGAATTGTATCATAGGCTAATCCATATAAAAAAAGGAGGCCTTGCGCATGCGCAAGGCCTCCTGTCTTCTTTACCGCGTGTATTTATTTGAAAGAAAGTGTCTGGCAGATCTCTTGAAGCTGCTTTTTGGCATTGCCGCCGCCGGTCGTGCCGCCCATGACATTTACCGAGTTGCTACCACTAGTGGCGCCAATTGCATAGAAGTAGAATTGATAAATGACGATCTTGGCCGACAATTCGGTTGCGGTGGCACTTGTGACCGAACCACTGGTCAGCGTGAAAGGTTTGCTGGAAGTAATGCTAGCCGTCACTTTGTACTGCTGGAATGCAGCGCTGTTATCCAACAGGCCCTTTGCCGCAGCACTAAGATCTGTGGCTGCCGGAATTACATCAACATAAACCCTGTCGCCCACGTTATTGCTGGGATCTGCTGCTATCTGCAAAACTGCAGTAGCCGCACTGGTTGTTTCTGTCTTCCACTTGGCCGGATAGGTTACCGTGAACCCAACTGTATCATTGGTGTAAACCGATGAATCACCCCAAGAGTGGGTTGTCGTTGCCGCGGGTGCCGCCGGGGTCGTTGCCGGAGCTGCCGGCGTCGTTGCCGGAGCTGCCGGGGTCGTTGCCGGAGCTGCCGGGGTCGTTGCCGGTGCCGCCGGGGTCGTCGCCGGAGTTGCCGGGGTCGCTGCCGGAGCTGCCGGCGTCGCTGCCGGTGTGGACGGCGCGCAGGACGAGGCAATAACCGCCAATGCAATGACCAGGATTGCTACTACGAATAACGCTTTGCTTTTGAACACTTGTCTGGGCTCCTCCTTAAATAATAAATATTGAGATTAATTGAAATTGAACGCCTGCTAATTTAGGAGAATTCCTCTCACCTCCTTTTGCACATCACTACCATTAGAACGTGGCAATGCGTTGTGCATAAAAATACAACAAACACCTTCGTAAGTCAAGCATTATTAAGCAAGCCCGTTCGCAGGCGAGCTGTCAAATTGCGAACAATCGTAGTCCGCACGGGCAAATTCTTGGCCGATCAGCCAATCGGACAGCCCCTTTTCTCATGCATTCTTGTATTAACAGCGGTTTTAACTGTAAAATACTTTACTGCACATAAACGCTGAAGCACCATCAATCGGGTACACCTTAAAAATGGGATTTAAAATCGTAATTGCTGACAGTAACGCCAAGTTTATGAGCATGCTGGGGCGGGCGCTGCTCGATTCCGACTATGCCCTCTATCCGGCTGAGTGCAAAGAGACCGCTCTTAAGCAAATTACTCAGTACGATATTGACGCTTGCATTATCGACGTGGACCTGCCCGGAGGCATCGAAGAGATATTACAGGCATGCATGAGCAAATCAAAACCGATCGTAGCTATGGGTGCCACCACCCTCAAAGAGACCGAGAAACTTATTGAAATAATGTATTACGGAATACCTTATGTAAAGAAATACAACGCCGATGGCGATGCCAAACTGGACCATATAATAGCCAGGATGAACGTTATGTTAAGGACACTGCTCATCTTCAGCAAAGACGGGGAGTATGAGCGAGGGGTGGTCGCCGGCCTGGAAAGCAAAGGCTATAAGGTTTTTACCACCGAGAGCGCCGAAGACCTGATGCATACATTCCTCATAAGTGAACCCAAAGCAGTCCTGGTATATTTCCCGACGGACGAGGACGTGAACGAGCTAGCCAAGATAAGGAAGCTGGACAATAAGCTGCCCATAGCCATCGTGTTGAACCACGTTCAACCCGAGATGAATGGCCTTCTAAAAGATAAGTCCACCAAATTGCTGGAACAAGAAGAAGTATCCGATTACCTGGATAAACTTTAACCGGCTATATTTCAAAAGGCACGCTCACCTTTACCTCAGTCCCTTTTCCCGGTTCGGATTTTATATTCAGTGAGCCGTTTAACAATGAAACCCTCTCCTGCATTCCCACCAGCCCAAGTTTGCCACTGGGGGACAGATCTCCCACGGTCTGGGGCAACTCGAATCCCTGGCCGTTATCGATGATACATACATCGACCCGTGAATCTTCAAATTCAACCCGGACTTCTGCTTCCGAAGCGGCAGCATGCTTGCTGACGTTATTCAGTCCCTCTTGAATAATCCTGAAAAGTATGAGCTCCATCTCGGGCAACAGCCTCTGTTCTTTGCCCGATATTTTCAGCAGGATGTCGATGCCGCTCTCCTCGGACTTTTGCTTTACCAGCCATTTAACGGCGGGCATCAGGCCAAGATCGTCGATAATCGATGGGCGCAGGTCCTGGCTGAAGCGCCTGATACCCTGCAGGGTCACGCCGATCCTTTGCCTTATGTCATGCAATATCCTCCTTTGCTGCTCAGATAGAGTCAAATTATCGCGAATAAAGTTATCCATTTGTCTGGAAATGGCAAATAAAGCCTGGGCCGTGTCATCGTGAAGTTCACGCGAAATCCTCTTGCGTTCCTCCTCCTGCGCACGTGTGATCTGATTAAGATAAAAGCGCAGGTTATTCTGCATCCTGCGTTCTTCCGTTACATCACGGCCGATATGCTGGAAACCTACAGGCTCGTTATCGATGGTCATAACACTGGACGTGATCATGGCCGTCTTCCTGATGCCATCCTTAGTCACCGTCTGCTGCTCATAAGGTTGTGTAAAAGGCTCGCCGTTTAAAAGCTTTCTTTTAACCTCGGTTGCCAGTTTGATCATCTCGTCGTCCATAAACTCCTGCACCTTTCTGCCGATGAACTCTTCGATGGGATAACCGGTTAGATCCTGTGCGGCTTTATTAGCAGCCAGTATCCGTCCATCGATATCATGGAACCATATTGCGTCATGGGCATTTTCAAACAGGTTCCGATAGTCACGAGCCGATTTATAAAGCTGGTCTGCTATCTGTTTAGCTTCCTCGTACAACTTGGCATTGGTGAGCGCCGAAGCTATCTGCCCGGCGATAGTGCTTAAGAGGTCTATCTCGTCCGGCAAGAAGGTCCGCGGCCGCCGCATGGCCACACACAGAGTGCCGATGACCTCGCCCTTGGATTTCATGGGCACTATCAGCATGGGGTGCAGCTTATTGCGGATCACTGCGGGCCTGGTCAGCCGTGGATCGCTGGAGGCATCAGGAACGAGCATCACTTCGCCGGTGGCAGCCACCTGTCCGTTGAAGCCTTCTCCCGGTTTTACACGGTCAAGCTCCATGGCAGAGTCGGCGGAAATGCCCTCATAGGCTGTCAATATCAGTTCGCTCTGGCGCGGTTCGACGGTGTAGACTAGGATGACCTCTACCTCCATAACCTCGCCGACCATTTCCACTGCCCGCTCAATAACCTTGGCAGGTTCCAAATACTGGCTGAGAGCATTGGAAATGGTGTTCAGCGTCGCCAGCCGGCGCGCATTGGCCCTGGCTTCCCGGATTCTGGCCTGTAATTGCTCCTGTGTATTCTCAAGCGCAGCCACAGCCTTCTTATACCTCCTGTCATCGTCCTCCTTAATATGCACGAAGTACACGAATGCCAGTCCGGCTGCAGTGACCAATATCAGTTCCAGTATTGCATCGCTTATATTGGGCGTGAATAAAAGTGCCTGAGGTAGCATCACCGCCAGCGATGCTCCTATAACTATCAGGGCCGGGAGAATTCCGAACACGAAGCCGGCATAAATGGCTATGAGCAAAAACAGATTTCGCTCAATGGTATGGCGGCTGACGTTGAACAGGAAAAGATTGGACGTCATTCCTGACGGCCATATGATATCTCTATACAGGAAAACAGTTACCAGACCGAAGAGGACGAGAATTATCCAAAAATGGTATCGCTTCCAAATCCTATGAGGGATTTTCATGATCGTTGGGCTTCAGATAAATTTTGCGAAGGCAGGCGACAGGGCATCACGGCAGTTCTTCTAAAGTTAGCCATCCTTTCTTTAAACCATAAACGATAGCCTCGGAACGGGAACCTACGCCCAATTTGTTAAATATACTGCGCAGATGGGTTTGCACCGTCCTGACACTTAGCGTGAGACTATCGGCTATTTCCATATTGCTCATGCCCTTGGCCGCCAGCCGCAATACTTCCATCTCCCTATCGCTTAAGACCTCCCCGGGCACTTGCTGAGATTGTTCTTCCACAGGTGACCTCAGCCGGTTCAGGACTTTCTTCATGATCTTGGGATGAAGAACAGGTTCGCCGGCCATAACCTGCCTGATAGCTTCTATCAGTTCCTCACCGCTTGATTCCTTGAGCAGGTATCCGGCTGCACCGGCCTCGAGAAGCGCAAAGACGTATTCATCGTCATCGTAGCCCGTGAGTACCAGGATAGCCATATTGGGGTAGAGCGCCTTTATCTGCTTGGTAGCTTCGATACCGTTCAGTCTGGGCATCGACACATCCATGATAACGATTTCAGGTCGATACTTCTTGGCCAATTCGACGGCCTCGATACCGTCGCTCGCCTCTCCCACCACCTCAAAATCTTCCTGCGATTCCAGAAGGCGCCGGGTCCCTTCCCGGACTACCTTATGGTCTTCGGCAAGAAGGATGCGAATTTTTTCCATTATTTTATATCTCCGCCACTTGGGTGATTATATACACAATAAATACAGTATTCAAGCCGGGCGGCAATTTATTTCAGTACAAATACCTAAGTATTTTAAGTTAAATGAGCGCGATTTCCTAAATTCCCTACCAGATATAATTTCTCCGTAAATATCCGGATTTCTCCGAAATGAAATTAAGCTTTGAGGCGGATGCAGGCGCAGAATATTTACCTTACATTTAATAGTTAGGCTAAAACCTTTATATTAGAGCGCTCTACCTGAGCGTTCGTAAGGCTTTGGCCCGGAGGTAGTCCCATCTCTCAAGAAATTGTTGAAAAGCTCAATCTGGCAACCCGATCTAATACTGACGAGCATGCCAGCTTCTGGACCGGAAAATCGCCCTGCTGGGAAATGTGCCACTGCCCGGCCATGATAAGGGAGGAATGCCCGGCCCCCAAATACCTTTTTATACCGTGCTGGCAGATTGAAGGCACCTATTGTAAATTGGATGACTATGGCGAGTCGGGCGTAGATACCAGTATCTGCGAGGTCTGCCGGGTATATAAAAAGTACAGCAATGGTGAACCCATCAAGCTCAAACTTTTCGGCAGGGGACTGGACAGTTCTTTGAAGTCACTTGAGAAGGCGGCGGGACTTTGACCCTGTATATTAAAAAGGATACAATAATCAATGGTTGGGTTACATCCCTGAATGCTTATACGGGGGAATAGTGTTGAAAGACGTTATTCCCTTTTTTGCGCATATAGCCTGAGTTAGGAGGATTTTTATGGCAAAACAAAAGTCAGCCCCAATACCCATTTCCGACACCGGTAGAGGCTTCGCAGGAAAGGCGTTCCAACGTATCCAGGGTATCATAGATGATACAGGCGGCCAGGCCGGTGCTCCGATCCGAGTTTTGCAGCAGGCACAGGGCATCATCGGCTACCTGCCCCCCACCGTGTTGAAGACCATCTCCAGAGACCTCAAGATCCCTCTGGCTGAGCTACACGGAGTCGTAACTTTCTACAGCTTCTTCACCATGCAGCCCAAGGGCAGGCACGTTATCCAGGTTTGCCTGGGAACGGCTTGCTATGTGAGGGGCGGTCAGGACATCCTGGATATTCTGAAAAAGGATTACGGACTTGAACCTGAGGGAATTACCCCTGACGGTAAATTCTCTCTTGAAATAGTCCGCTGTCTCGGCTGCTGCGGGCTGGCGCCTGTAATAGCGATCGGCGATGATATTCACCGCAAAGTTAAACCGGGCCAGGTTAAAGACATCCTGGCCATGTATCAGTAGGAGGTAAATTAAGTGCCAAAAATAACCTCATATGATGAACTAATTAAACTTCAGAAGAAGATCGCACCAACCTTAAAAGTCCGCGAAAACAGGGATTTTTCCGCATTTAAGACATCTCCGGAGATTTGCATTCAGCAATGTAGAGGTGCAGGTTGTACCGCTGCCGGTGGTGATAAGGTAACCGAGAAATTTGAAGAGTTGCTCAAGAAAAAGGGCATGGGCAGTAAGGTCACTATCGTCAGGACCGGCTGTCTCGGCCCCTGCGAAATGGGCCCGACGGTCATCGTAAATCCGGGCGATATCCTCTATGTAAGGATCAAACCAGAAGATGTTGAGGAGATCGTAGAAAAACATATTCTAAAGGGGCAGATCGTAGAGAGATTGGTCTATCACGATCCTGTTACCAACGAAGCCATACCTGAAAGGCTGAAAATCGGCTTCCTTGCTGAACAGGAGCTTCGTATTCTGCATAATAACGTACTTATCGATCCTTACAATATAGAAGAGTACATCGGGCGCGGTGGTTATGAAGCTTTAGCCAAAGCATTGTTCAAAATGAAGCCAGATGACGTATTGGAGGAGGTAAAGAAAGCCAATATACGCGGCAGGGGTGGTGCAGGCTTCCCGACCGCAACAAAGTGGGGATTTCTCAAGAAATCGCCGGGTAATGTCAAGTATCTTCTTTGCAATGGCGACGAGGGCGACCCCGGCGCTTATATGAACCGCGCGGTGCTGGAAGGCAACCCTCACTCCATTATTGAAGGGATGGCACTGGGCGCTTATGCGGTTGAAAATGTGAAGGATGGGTTTGCCTATATACGAGCTGAGTATCCGCTGGCAATTGAAACGCTGGCCGCAGCCATCAAGCAGGCCAGGGAGTACGGATTCCTTGGCAAGAATATCATGGGGACCGATTTCGAGTTTAACCTCGATATCTTCCCAGGCGCAGGCGCCTTTGTCTGCGGAGAAGAAACAGCTCTGATGACCTCGGTTGAAGGCAAACGCGGTATGCCGAAGCAGAGGCCACCTTTCCCCTCTGATAAAGGCCTTTTCCAGAAACCTTCTGCTCTCAATAATGTTGAGACATGGTCATATATACCCAGGATTATTCGCGAGGGCGCAGATTGGTTCACCAGTGTCGGCACTGAAAAATGTACAGGCACCAAGACCTTTAGTCTGGTAGGCAAAGTCAACAACGTAGGTCTGGTGGAGGTCCCGCTGGGCACCAGCCTCGGTAAAATCGTATTTGATATCGGCGGCGGTATCCCCAATGGCAAAAAATACAAGGCTACTCAATTAGGAGGCCCGTCAGGCGGCGTTATTCCGATTCAGCATGTCAATGTACCTGTTGAGTATGAATCCGTTACCGCCTTAGGGGCGATCATGGGATCTGGCGGCTTGGTTGTCATGGATGAAGACAACTGCATGGTTGATATTGCCAAGATGTTCCTTGGATTCTGCAGAGATGAATCATGCGGTAAATGCGTTCCCTGCCGTGCCGGTATCCCCAAGGTTTTAGCCATTCTGACCAAGATCACAGATGGTAAAGGTACCATGGAGGATATCGCTACACTCGAAGAGCTTTCCGAGATGATGCAGAATGCATGTCTCTGTGCACTCGGACAGACTGCTCCCAATCCCGCTCTTTCAACTCTCCGGCATTTCAAGGAAGAATATGAAGCGCATATTATAGATAAGAAATGTCCGGCTGCCATGTGCCAAGCGCTCTTTAAAGCGCCCTGCCAGCACACCTGTCCCGTAGGGCTGAACGTCTACGGCTATATCGCCCTGATCAAGGAGAGCCGGCCGGCAGATGCATACAAGCTTATGAGCCAGCGGCTTCCTCTGCCCATGACAGTAGGCAGGGTTTGCCCGCACCCCTGCGAAAGCAAATGCCGCAGGGGCCAGGTCGACGAGCCCATCTCCATCAGGCACCTCAAGAGATATGCCGCCGACTTTGCTTATGAGCATAATCTTTCATATGTCCCGGAGATCAAAGGTAATAAGGCCGAGAAGGTCGCCGTCATAGGCGCAGGCCCCGCCGGTCTTTCGGCCGCCTGGGACCTGGCAGTTGAGGGCTACAAAGTAACGATCTTTGAAGCCCTGCCCGTGGCGGGCGGCATGCTTGCCGTGGGTATACCGGAATACAGGCTGCCCAAGGATATACTCAACAAAGAGATCGAGAACATCAAGAAACTGGGCATCGAGATTAAGCTAAATACACCGGTCAACGACATCGACGCCCTGTTCAAAGACGGATTCAAGGCCGTTTTCGTAGGTATAGGCGCTCACAAAGGCGACAAGATGGGCATCCCGGGTGAGGAGCTCGAGGGCGTTTATGACGCCATCGACTTCCTCAGGAACATCAACCTCGGCAAGTATGTTGAGGTCGGCAAGAAGGTAGCCGTAGTGGGCGGCGGTAACTCCGCCATTGACGCAGCCCGCGTCGCCCTCCGCAAGGGCGCTCAGGAAGTACACATCGTATATAGAAGGGAGAAGGTGGACATGCCCGCTGAGGCAGAAGAGATCGCTGCAGCAGAGGAAGAGGGGATCAAACTCCATGTCCTCACCACTCCGGTCAAGGTAATCGGCAAGAGCGGCAAGGTAGCTGCTATCGAATGCCAGAAGCAGGCACTGGGTGATTTCGACAAGAGCGGACGCCGCTCACCCAAACCCATCCAGGGCTCCGAGTTCACACTCGACGTAGATATGCTGATCGAGGCTATCGGCCAGAGGCCGGATACCTCTTCGATGAAACTTGGCTCCGCCAAGGTCGGCAAGGGCGGCACTCTGGTCGCCGATAAGAGGACGCTCGCTACCGAGCAGAAGGGCGTTTTCGTCGGCGGCGATGCCTTCACCGGCCCCTTCACGGTCATCGAAGCCATCGCTTCCGGCCAGAGGGCGGCTTCGTCGATCAAGAGATACTTGAACGGCAAGGACCTCGGGCCCAGGGTAGACCGACAGGATCCGGAGGCCGTGAGCTATGACCACACTCCACCCACCGATGAGGAGACCAGTGAACATCCGAGGGTCAAGCTCTCGGAGATCCCGCTGCCCGAACGGAAATCTTCCTTCAAGGAATGCATCGTCAACTATACGGCTAAACAAGCTAAAGAAGAATGCAGCAGATGCCTGAGATGCGATATAGGATAGGAGAAAAGGCAAATGAGTGAAATAACATTAACTATCAACGGTAAACAGGTCAAAGGCCAACAGGGCGACACCGTTCTGGCCGTTTGCGAAGCCAATGGCATCAAACTGCCTACCCTGTGCCACTACAAAGGGCTGGTCGATGTCGGCGCCTGCAGGCTTTGCCTGGTCGAGATCGAGAAAGAGAGAAAACCGGTGCCGGCCTGCACTTATCCTGCACGTGATGGCATCGTAGTCGTAACCAGCAATGACAAACTGGAGAAATACAGGCGTCTGGTGCTGGAACTGCTTTTCACCGAGCGCAACCATCTCTGCGCTTACTGCGTGGCCAGCGGCGATTGCGAGCTGCAGAGTCTTGCCTACACTTATCAGATGGATAATGCAAGGTATCTGTATGCCTGGCCCAATGTGATCGTAGATTCTTCCCACCCTTACCTGGTGCTCGACCATAACCGCTGTATTCTGTGCGGCAGATGCATCAGGACCTGCGATGAAATCACCGGCGCCCATGCTCTCGATTTCGGCAAACGTGGCTGGAAGACCACGGTTTCCGCAGACATAAACCAGCCCCTCGGCGAGTCCTCCTGTATCTCTTGCGGCGGGTGCTTCCAGGCATGTCCGACCGGCGCTATCTTCTCCAAAGGCAGCGCCTACAAGGGCAGGCCCGAAGAATGCACTGCCGTTGACTCTACATGCGCTATTTGCGGCATTGGTTGCGAGGTCAAAGGCCTCGTTAAGAATAACCGCCTGGTCAGGATCGACAGCCCTGATTTATCGAAGGACCGCGGCCTTCTTTGCGATATGGGCAGATTTGAGCCGCTTTACCAACCTGCGGAAAGGGTGACTACGCCCATGAAACGCAATACCAAGGGCCAGCTTGCAAGCTGCTCTTATGATGAGGCCTTCGAGGCCATAGCCAAGAAGCTCGGCAGCCTGGATAATGTGGCAGCTCTAGCTTCCGGCAACGCCAGTACCGAAGCCCTTAAAGCTTTCGTAGACCTTAATAAAGCCCTGGGGACCAAATTGGTAGATACCCTGGACGGCGACGACTTCCGGGCAGTATCACAGGGCATAGCCAAATTCGACAGCAAAGCCGAACTCAATATGGAGGCCCAACTCGAGGACATTCTTTCAGCCGACGCCATCCTGATAATCGGCGCACACCCGGTCAAGACTCATCCTGTAATAGGGTCCTATGTCATGCGTGCTGTCTCCAAGAACAAGGCGCAGTTGGTGGTACTCGACCCGTTGCGCAATCCCTTCACGTTCCGCGCCAGCGCATGGCTCAGACCTCCTGAGGGCAAGAAAGAGCTTGCCATCAAAGCGCTGGGCAATGCCATTCTGGACCACGGGAAGGTATCCGGCGATAAGACCAAGTTTTCGGCGGAATTCAAGGAAGTCGAGGCCAGGAAAGCCGCCAAGATACTGGGCATGGATGTCAATGACATTTATAAAGCAGCGGAGATTTTGGCTGAATCTAAGAATAGCGTTATCATTTACGGCAGCGGCATACTGCAATTTAAGGATGCCAACTTGGTTGCCACCATTCTGAATCTGGCCGGCCTTATCAGCAGCAAGCCCAAAGTCATATCCCTGAAACGTTACGGCAACAGCCGCGGCGCCTGGGAACTTGGCATCAGCAATACCAAGAGCTCTGCAGCAGCCGAGCTTTCCAAGGGAAAAATCAAGGGACTATACCTGTTGCTGGCTGACGATCTGGCAGAGTCTCAGGCCTTATCTGATTCGATGAAGGGAATCGAGTTTGCGGTGGTCCAGGCCAGCTATATCTCACCTGTAACTGCCAAGGCGAACGTAGTCCTTCCCTCGTTGCTCTGGACCGAATCGAAAGGCAGTTATACGACCCTGGACGGTATCAGCAAGTCGACGGCCCCCATGGTCAAAGCGCCGGCTGGCATTAAGAACGATGCCGATACCCTCAAGGGGATCACCAAACTTCTGAAAAAATAACGCCCGTAAGGAGTGAACAAATGGCAAAAGTAAAAGTAGCTACTGTCTGGTTGGAAGCGTGCTCAGGATGTCACATGTCATTCCTGGACATAGATGAGTTTATTATCGATGTGTCCAAGCTGGTTGAGTTTCACAGGAGCCCTATAACTGATATTAAGACATTCACTCCAGTTGACGTGGGCATAGTCGAAGGTTCAGTCGGCAATGAAGAAGAGAAAGAGATCATTGAGGAATTACGCCACAACTGTACGATTTTAATGGCATGGGGCGATTGCGCCTGCTTCGGCGGTGTCTGCGCTATGCGCAGCTCCCTCAATAAAGATGACGTTCTCAGGTGCGGGTATATCGAGACAGCCAGCACCTACAAGGGCAAGATACCGCAGTCGCCCGGAGTGCCGGCTCTGCTGGACAAGGTATATCCAGCCAATCAAATAGTTAAAGTCGATTGCTATATCCCCGGTTGCCCTCCGGAGCCTGAGGCAATCAAATACGGCCTTACCGAATTGCTGGCGGGTAGGATACCGGTTCTCCCCAGCAATATAATGCGCTTTGATTAAAGAGGTGAAAAATGGCGAGCAAAATTATTGAAATTAACCCGATAACCAGGGTCGAAGGACACGGAAAGGTAACCATCCAGCTTGATGACGCCGGCAATGTAGCCTCCGCGAGGTTCCACAATACCCAGTTCCGCGGCTTTGAGAAATTCTGCGAAGGACAGGTGTTCTGGGAGATGCCGACGCTTACACCGCGCATTTGCGGTATCTGCCCGGTGAGCCACCAGCTAGGTTCGGCCAAAGCTTGCGACGCCATACTAGGTGTGGAGCTGACCCGGCCTGCCAAGTTGTTAAGGGAGCTTTTGCACCTGGGACAGTATATTCAGTCACATGCATTGCATTTCTTCCATCTTGCCAGCCCCGACCTGCTGCTGGGTTTCGATTCCGATCCGGCGACGCGTAACGTCATCGGGCTCATCGGAGTCAATCCCGAGTTGGCTACCAAGGCAGTCAAAATGCGCAGCCTCGGCCAGACCATCATCAAGAAACTCGGCGGCAAGAAGGTGCATCCCAACGCTGCAGTACCCGGTGGCATGAGCACAGCGCTCTCCGTCGAAGACAGGGATTATTTCTTAAGGCAGATGGACTGGGTTCTGGCAGATGCCCAGGTAGGTCTTAAAATCTGGAAAGACTATGCGGCCCAGAATGAAGCCCTGGTGGAGAGCTTCGGCAAGTTCCCCTCCGGCTATCTCGGCATGGTGGATGAAAACAATAACCTGGCTCTCTATGACGGTAAATGGAGGCTGGTCGACTCTAAGGGCGTAGTCCTTGAAGAGCAGTACGACCCTGCCAAATATCTGGATATCATCGCCGAATATGTCGAAGACTGGTCATACATGAAATTCCCCTTCTACAAGAGCCTCGGCTATCCCGGCGGCATTTACCGTGCCGGCCCCCTGGCCCGCCTGAACGCCTGCACTGGAATCACCACCCCAATCGCCAATGCTGAGTTGAAGCTGTTCAAGAAGCTGAGCAAATTCGGCTTCGTGGAAAGCTCGCTATATTATCATTATGCCCGCCTGATTGAGCTGATCTATTCGATCGAAAAGACCCGTGAACTCCTGGAGGACAAAGATATAACCTCCACCGATATACAGGTCAACTCCAATAAGTTCAATGAGCAAGGTGTCGGAGTGGTTGAGGCCCCCAGGGGCACTCTCATTCACCACTACTGGAGCGACGAGACGGGAAAGATCACCAAGTTGAACTTGATCGTGGCCACCGGCCACAACAATGCTGCCATGAACCGGGCGGTATATGAGGTAGCCAAGGAATTCATCAAGAAGGGCAACGTTACCGAGGGCATTCTCAACAGGGTAGAAGCTGCCATACGCTGCTACGATCCGTGCCTCTCCTGTTCCACACACGCTCTGGGACAGATGCCGCTGCTCATTCAGCTTCAGGCGCCGGATGGAAGCATAGTCAAAGAAATCTACAGCTAATACGCAGTACACATTAGCCAAAGGCGGGTTACGAAGTTGTAACCCGCCTTTCTTTTTTGTTATCGTTGGTACATGCTAAGCACCATCATAATCGAAGGTAAGGAGGTCCGCTCAAAAAAAGGCGCCAACCTGCTGTGGACAGCCCTGGATAACGGCATCTTCATCCCCAATCTGTGCAGCATCAGGGACAATATCAAGCCCTTTGCGTCCTGCAGGTTATGCTTTGTGGAAATAGCAGGGCTGCCAAAACCGGTAACCGCATGCACCGAGAAGGTAGCCGATGGGATGAAAGTAACTGTTAAGAGCCCTGCCATAAACAGGCTGAGAAAGAGCTCATTTGACCTGCTTTTAAGCGCCCATCACCTGGATTGCGGCCGCTGTCCCAAGAACCGCAAATGTGAGCTTCAGCATATTGCAGGATTGGAACACTTCAAACTTCGTGACAGGCGATTTAAAAAAATCGCAATGAACTACCCTGTCGATTCAAGCCACCCGCTCTTCGCCCTGGATAAAAATAAATGTGTCTTATGCGGCAAATGCGTATGGGCATGCCAGCACGAAGGTACGGGTGTGCTGGATTTTGCTTACAGGGGCATCAACACCATAGTCTCCACTTTCGCCGGTATGCCCCTGGCTGAAACGGAATGTAATTCCTGCCTCTCTTGCGTAGCCGTTTGTCCTGTAGGCGCTCTATACTCAAAGTAAAATGGAAGCCATGATCAATCCCGCTGTTCTATTCTTGCCAGGCATCCTTACCGATTAGCGGGACGAACCGGCAGCCGCCCAGCTTCTCAATCTGGTTCCCGGACTGTTCTTTGCGCAGCTTGAGAAGTTCCTGTTCCCATCTTGACCCCACGGGAATTATCATAATCCCTCCCGTTGCCAGCTGGTCCACCAGTGATTGGGGCACGGATGGGGCCGCCGCCGCCACTATTATCCCATCATAGGGAGCGTGCTCTTTCCAACCCAACTCTTCACCCGCAACCCCGATATGGACATTTCTATAACCCATTTCACCCAGTAATTTTTTAGCTGCTTCAGCAAGCTCGGGAATCCTCTCTACGCTATATACGGACTGTACCAGTTCGGCCAACAGAGCAGCTTGGTAACCGCTTCCGGTGCCTATCTCGAGCACCTTTTCTCTCCCTTTCAATTCCAGGGATTGGATCATAAGCGCCACTATATAGGGCTGAGAGATGGTCTGCCCGAAGCCGATCAGAAGGGGTTTATCCTCGTAGGCGAGAGCTTGCAATTCGGGAGGTACAAATAACTCCCGCGGTACTTTTGAGAAGGCTCCCAGCACCCGTTTGTCTTTTATTTGAAATTTTAGCGATTCAACTAAAATTTCACGGGGCCTTTCAAAATCCACCGCTTTTCCCTGCTATGACCTTAGCGCAGGTATAAAGGTCAATATTATAAGGATCACGATCAATGAACCTGCGATTATCGCAATGCGTACCAGGTCGGACTTAACGTAATCGTAGCTTTTAGACTGAAAAACGGCCGCTGCCGTTGGGGCCGGCTGTCTGGACGCGACCGGCGTTGCGACTTGTATTTTAGGTTGCGGTTTGCTTGCAGCGGGTGCAATGGGTTCTATTCCCCTTCCCCTGGCCCTGGCTTTACGTGATTTCTTTGACATGTCTAAAAATCTCCCGGAAATATTTGCAAATAAGGTTTAAACTGCTTTTATTTCATACATAATTATATAACTATGACTGCTTGTATGACTTGGTAGTAGAAATATGAGCGTGGCCGAGAATTTCCTGAATATTGTGTATATCGGAGCCGCTTCTGAGCCTGTGTACGGCAAAACTATGACGGATGGAGCGCGGGGGTAACCTTCGAAGTAATACCGGCCTGGTCTGCGTAACTCTGCACAATCTGCCAGAACCCCTGCCTGGTCAATCTTTCACCGCGCTGGTTCAGGAAGAGCGCTCGTTCCTTGTCCTTAGCCAATAATTTGATGCGGACAGAGTCGATATAGTCTTTCATTAAATCTTTAATGCGACTTTCCATGGGAATGACCCTGCTCTTCCCCCTCTGGTTGGTTATTTTTATATGACTCTGGCCCATGTTCAGGTCATCCACATTGAGCGACATCAGCTCACTGGCCAGCATGCCGGTAGCGTAAAGTAGCTCTAACATAGCTCTATCTCTTCTGGCATCGATAGTCTGCAGCCGTGCGGTCTCAACCAGCAGGCGCTGAACTTCATCCACTGTCAGGGCTTTAGGCGCTGCTTTCACAACCCTGGGCGCAGCCAGTTTGGGCGCCATTTCCTTGTTGATCTTGCCACGATCCGCCATGAATTTGAGGAAGGTGCGGGCTGCGGCTATTTTTCTGGCGATGGTGGAAACCGTATAGCTCTTACCTTTGAGGTAGAGCATATACGATGCCAGATGCTCCTCACCCAACTCTTCCACTTCATACCCGACCGCCTCTTTGCTTTTCGCCGATGAAATAAAGTCGGCTAGCTGGCTCAGGTCGTTATTATAAGCGTCCAGAGTATTTTTAGAGCACTTCTTCTCTTTTGCCAGGTAATTTAGGAATAATCTTATGTCTTCTACCATTTCCAGCGACCCCTATTTTAACATAAAACCATATTTACGAATAGGATATTTAATTACACGTGTTGCCACGCTTTGTCGTATTTATAAGCCGATGCTAAAATTTATCAGCAGATGATCAAACGCAATATTGAAACCTATTTGAAGCTCCTGCCCAATAAACCAGGCATCTACATGTTCAAAGACGCCAGGGATGAAGTTATCTATGTAGGCAAAGCTTCCAACCTGCGCAACAGGGTAAAAAGCTACTTTAAACAGACGACAAACCTGCCTGATAAGACCGAGCAGCTTACCGCCAGAGCCGATAAAATCGACTTTGTAGTCACCGAGTCCGAGGTAGCCGCCCTGGTACTCGAATGCCAGCTGATCAAGAAATACAGGCCACGATTTAATGTGCTGCTTAAGGATGATAAGAGCTTCCCATACATCAAAGTAGATGTCAAAAACGATTGGCCCACCATAAATATCACCAGAAAGCGGTATAACGACGGGGCCCGCTATATCGGACGAATACCCAGCGCCTGGTCGGCCAGGCAGACTTACGACCTGATCCGCAAAATTTTCCCCCTGCGTTCATGTAACAGGACGATTACGGGCAAAGATGTCAGGCCCTGCCTCAAATTCCACATAGGACGCTGTCTTGGCCCCTGCATCGGGGCGATCAGCCGGGAGGAATACGGCGAACTTGTACGGCGGACCGTCGACCTTCTGGAGGGAAAAGAAGAACAGGTCATCCGTGAGCTAAAAGCCAGCATGAAAAAAGCCTCGGAAAACACGCAATTCGAGAAAGCGGCCGAAATCAGGGACCAGATACACTCGATTCAAGCTGTGATCGCCAGTAATAAAATCACCTTTAACGTTCGGGGCGAGCAGGATGTCATAGCTCTGGCCCGCGACAGGGACATCGCCTGCGTGCGCATCTTTTCCATCAAGGACTCGAGGTTAATAGGTGACGAGCACTATATACTGGAGAAGTCGCTGGACGAGAGCGACGCCCAGCTACTCGAAAGCTTCCTCGAGCAATACTATTCCTCCACCGACCATATACCCGGCCTTATCCTGATCCAATCGCCTGTAACTGAGACGGCACTGCTGAGTTCCTGGCTGGCCTTCAAGAAAGGGGCCGCAGTTGAGATCAGGGTACCTCACAAAGGGGTGGGTTTAAGACTGGTGGAGATGGTAGCGGAGAATGCGCGACAGCAGCTTGAAATTTATAAGAGTAAAAAAATGGCCAGGCCGGAATACCTTAATATACTGTCAAACCTGAAAGATATTCTTAACCTCCCTGCTGCCCCCAAGAGAATTGAAGCCTATGATATCTCCAATATCCAGGGCACTTCGGCCGTGGGCAGCATGGTGGTCTTTGAAAACGGCGTGCCCAAGCCCTCTCTTTACAGGCGCTTTAAGATCAAGCTGGTCGATCACACCGACGACTATGCCATGATGCGTGAGGTGCTGCAAAGACGTTTCAAGGGCTATATCAATGCGGAGGAGAAATGGGCTGCGTTACCGGACCTCGTGCTGATCGACGGTGGCAAGGGTCACCTCAACGCGGCCGGCTCAGCCCTGCGCGAACTGGGAATGTACCATGTATCTATTATAAGTATCGCCAAGGAGAACGAAGATATTTTCCAGCCCGGCAGGCCTGGGCCCGTACCCTTCGACAAATCGTCCGAGGAACTGCACCTTCTGCAGAGGGTACGTGATGAAGCCCACCGTTTCGCTGTCACCTATCACAGGCAACTGAGGTCCAAGAAAAGCCGTGAATCACAGCTCGATAGCGTGGCCGGCGTCGGTCCGGCACGCAAGAAAGCCCTTATTAAAAGGTTCGGATCGGTGCGCAACATCAAGGATGCCACGATTGAAGATCTTGCTTCGGTGGACGGTATAAACGAGGCGCTGGCCAGGACCATCCTGGCATCACTGGTTTAAGTACTTCCCTTTGCCCAACCTTTCGTCCCACACTGCTGATTTCCTCAGTTCCAAACAATATGGCAATCCTGGCTACTGTAAGTTAACGAAATTGTAATGCGGAGTTAATATGCCCGAAATTTAGATTTACTATATTTTGAGCATGGGATACAAGGTGCAGCTGAAATCCTCAGGAGCGGATGGTCTTATTTCCGGACAAATAAATGATAGAAATCAAATCAGATTTGAAAAGTCTGCACGGGACCGCAGGCCACCTGGCAATCATCGTTTCTACCGATGAGTCTTTAATCTTTTATTTGAAAAACAGCCTCAGCGGAGAAGGTTTACGCGTGGTCGATGTGCCGGAATACAGAAATATACCGGAAATAATTAGGAATACCCCGCATAACATCATTATTTTAGATACGGATATTTCCCTGATGAGAGGATCACGGCTGCACAGGCTTTTACATCATAGATTCAGCGGCCCGGTCCTGGCACTCGTCGGCGATAAGCGTGAGGAGCAAATCAAGGCGCTTGATGCAGGGGCCGACGACTGCATAGCGAAACCTCTGGATAAAACAGAATTACTGGCACACATTCATGCCCTTTTGAGAAGGACCCAAGCAAAGCCGGCGGATCTTGCCCTGGAAGAGCAGAGCTACATGATCAATGATCTTTACATTGATCCGCTATGCCATCAGGTAAGGCTGGGAGAAATTGAGATAAATCTGACCTTGACCGAGTTTTATCTATTGCTTCTGCTGGCAAGAAAAATGGGCCGTGTCGTAACCCGCCGGGAACTTCTCGAAGAGATCTGGGGCCATGGCGGCCTTGAAAGCGATCATACTATCTACGTCCACATGTGCCGCCTCAGAAAGAAGATTGAACCGGACCCCGACCATCCTGAACATCTTCTTGTGGTACGGGGGATCGGATATAAACTTCAGGGATAGGATAATATTATGGTAAGCGCTAGAGAAACACTGAGCCAGCTGTTGCTTAAGCACCCGCTGAATGAGAGCACGCTTCGCGGCGATCGCCCCGGCAATCTATTCTTCCGGCGTCAGCTTAAGCAACCGAGGAGATTCCTGGTGCGTATACCTCTGCTCAAAACGCTTGTACGCTATCTGTAGAAAATGTGGCCCGGCATCAACGGTGCTGGACCCAGTAAACAGCCAGTATTATTAAAGCAGCAACCAAAATAAAGGCAGCTCCTATAATGGCGCCGAGCATATATATCTGCCGGTCGGTTATATGGGCACGGACGGTTTTTTCAGGTGGGAATACGAACTCCGCCAGGTCCAGCGCCTCATAACGTTTAAGATCGTGTAACAGCTGGTCGGCCCTTTCATACCGTTCATCCGGCTCCCTCCGGATACATTTCATAGTAATGGCCGCTATACCCGCCGGGACCGACGGGTTAAGACTACGCGGAGAGGCCGGGGTTGATGTCAGGCGCAAGTTCATAGCTGCAAACGGGTTATCGGCCTGGAACGGCACGCTGCCGGTTAACAACTCATATAAAATGATCCCCAGGGCATATATATCCGTCCGGTTGTCACCGCGTTTGCCCTGTATCTGCTCCGGGGATATATAATCTGGCGTGCCCATAGCATCTGAAAATATTCTCCAGGTGACCCTTCGAGCCCGCTCAAACAGCGCATTCCCCAGGTCCAGAATGTGTATTTTCCCGCCGGGACTGATGATGACATTGTCCGGTTTTAAATCACGGTGTACAACCCCGCGGGCGTGAATATGGGCAAGAGCATCAGCGATTTGATCGGCAATGTTTAAACCTTCTGCCAACTGCAACGGCTTCTTATCAATTAACCGGCTGCGTAGTGATTCGCCTTCAATAAATTCCTGCACGATATAGGGGCCATACGGGCTGTCGGACAGTGCAATCATATGGGCAAAGGCAGGGTGGTTCAGCTTTTGACCTATTTTGAACTCTCTAAGGAACCTTTCATAGGTAGCGATATCGCCGATTAAATCGATCATCGGGAACTTAAGCGCTACAATGGCCCCCTCGGGGGAACGGGCCTTATAAATCCGCGCAAATCCTCCCTCGCCCGCCGGCTCCAGTATTTCATACTGGCCGACCTTTTCACCTGGTTGGAACATTGATCCTCTTGAAAAGGCGGCGGAGACATTGACGTCCGGAATTCGAGCTGAAATGCCTTGGGGCAAAACACCTTTGTTTACATCTTGGTCCCGGCATGTAATCAGATTACTACTTTCCATATAAAATATACAGCCTCCTGCAGGCTATTCGGACTTAAGATCGCTCCCCTGCCGCAGGATCCGTTGCCAGAAAGATCGTGCCGGAGGCCGGCTGCCCACATTGGCAATTTTAAACACGATAGCGGTGATATTATCCGGCGCCCCACTTTTCAGGGCAATATTAACAAATTCTCTGCATGCCCTGTCGGGGGCCCTGTTCCGCATTATATCTTCAATATCATTTTGGGCCGCCTGAGACCAGAGTCCATCGCTGCAGATGAGATATGTGTCACCGGTTACGATTTTACCTTTAACCACATCGATTTGCAGCAAAGGTTCAGACCCCAGCGATCGTGTAAGCTGATGACGGCCGGGATGGTCCAGTCCCTGTTCCGGGGTTATCATATGCATATGGACCAGCTCGGATGCCATGGTGTGGTCTCTGGTCAGCAACTCGGTATGGCCCCTTCGCGACCGGTAAAGGCGACAATCGCCCACATGTCCAACTGCGAGGGTATCGTGTTCCAGGACCACTGCCGTGACGGTAGTCTGCATGTTAGATAATTCATAATGCGAATGGGCCTCGCCGAAAACCTCATCATTAGCACGCCGTACTGCCCCGGATATGAACCGCTCCGGTGATCCGCCGCGCCAGTAGCGGAATTCATTGAGAATGATACTGAGGGCCGTCCGGCTGGCAGTGGCTCCGCCCCGGTGCCCTCCAACTCCGTCAGCAACAGCCAGCAGGTAGCGCAGTGTAGTATCTCTTGCGGCTTGTGCATCCACTATATGTGCGTCCTCATTTTGCGCACGCACAAGCCCGTTGTGAGTTGTAGCATACCACACGATGCGGGTGCCGGTCCCGGATGAAACCGGGACCGGCTGCTCAATTATTCTATCCTGTTGCGTAATGGACAAACGCTATCTCCTCATGTTTCTATTCTTCGTTGCCGAGGGCAGGCGCCGCCTGACGATTAACCAGGATGGGATGTCCCATCCGGCGGGTGTTAAGAACGAACCAGACTGCTCCAGCCACCAGCCAGACGACGACCATGGCTATGGCAATCATAGTATCGGTTGAAGTGCTGCCCCCTGCCGATACGCTCAGGTAGATAAGCCCTCCAAGCATAAGCAGGTTGGCAAGAAAGCCCATCAGCGGGACCAGCCGGTGCTGCAAGAAGTTGGTACCCGGCCGGCCCAGGAAGGCCACAAGAGCAATCAGGTTGGTCATTCCGTACACCAGGAACGTCCCGGTATTGGAGGCAAGGGTTATCTGCGTCAGGTTATCGATGTTGAGCACGCCGTAGGCGCCAAAGGCAGCTGATATCAACACCAGAACCCAGATGCCCCAGTGCGGGGTAGCGAAGCGCCCGTGCAAGAGGCCAAGTATGGACGGCATTTCCTTATCTTTGCTCATGGCATAGGTTATACGAACGCCCGTGTTGAGACAGGCCAGGGTGGTACCGATCAGCGCCAGTACAACGGTTGCGGCCAGGATCAATACCATGACAAGGCCCGACCCGCCGAGCAGGCTGTCACCGATTATGCGCATCATATCTCCGATAGGAGCGCTGGAGGCAGCCGCAGCGGCCAACCCTGTAACCGTTGCGCCCGCAGAGTTAACGGCCGTCAACTGGTTGCCCACGAAGTAGTTGGCCGCAAAATACTCAAACAGGTAAGCGAAAAGGCCCTGGATAAGAAGAGATAATAGGATGGCGCGGCGGATATCCTTCTTGGGATTAATGGCTTCAGCGCCCAAAGCCGTGACGGATTCGAATCCGACCAGCAGCAGGATGGCTATGGTCGACTGGAATATTACGTTGGTGAAATTGTGCGGCAGCAAGATCGTGCTGATCGAGGCAGCATATGCTACGTCCGGATGAGTCTGCCTGTAGACGATCGCCATAATGGAAAATGCCACCAGTGACACCAGTTGCACGACATTTATGATCAAGGCGGTCATCGTGGAACCGCTGATCCCGCGATAGGCAATGTACCCGTTGATGACGGCAAACAGCACCGCAACCAGGATCTGCTGCCAGATTGCCAGTGATATCCCGAATAGTCCAAAGATATATACGATCAGAGTGGCAGAGAAGGCCACCATGATGCCCGGATATATCCAGTAATAAAGGTGTGAAATCCAGCCCACCACGAATTTGGAGATGCGTGCCCACTGCCTGTGGGCCGCTTTCTCTTTCTCAAGCAGCGCGGCCTCGGCGAAATAGTAAGATGAGCCGCTTCCTGCTTTGGGATATATTTTGGCCAGTTCGGCATATGAGATTGCCGTGAGAAAGGCCAGTATTAGCGCCGCAAACAGGCCCGTCCACATCTCACCCATCGTGGAAGATGCGCCGTTCATCTGCGCCGCCTGGACCTGGAAAGTAGTCCACAGGAAAGCGCCGGGGGCAATAAGCGCCATAGCGTTGACCGTCAGGGCGGTCAGGCTAAGCGTAGATTTCATGCCGCCGGTGCTCTGTGCCCCGGTAGCCGGGGGGCTCTGTATGTTCTTCATAAATCCCTCCTTTCAGCAGATGGCAATCCGGTAAGTTTCCCCATAGATTGCCGCCTGCTCTGTTCTTAATAGCTACAGTTTAGGAGGGTGGGATTTCAGGCAAGTTAAAGGCGGGTTACATCTCAGTTAAAGATGGGTTACAGCCGTATTAAGGGTTTATTACGGTTATGTGAACTGTAGAGAGCCCGTATAGAGATAGTGCGCAGGTATTAATATCTTCTATCAGGTTATCTGCAAAATGTCGGGGTGGGGGACGTCGCCTTATTCTCTGTCGACCTCATCCAGATCGAAGACCATGCCGTCCCGGGCCGCTATTACCCTTACACCCGTGTCGTCGCTGACTTTCTGCTCTATTTCCCAGGGTTTAGCCTGCCACATGGTCAGACCGAAGTGTGTTAGCAGGGCGATCTTTGGATTGATCTCCCTGATGATCTTCTCGGCATCCGGCAACGCCAGGTGGTCGATCTTCAGGCGGCTTTCCAGGCTTAAAACATTTATTATTACCAGGTCGGCCCTGTAATAGCCGGCCAGGGAATCAAATATTTTAGTATCGGTAATCCAGGAAAATTTGTGCCTGGGCGTCTGAAAAACAAACCCGTACGTGTCAACCTGGTGTATATGTTTGACCGGCGTGGTGAACGACACATCGCCGACCTGATAATGTTTATTTTCCTCCAGCAGGTCGATCTTCTCCGGAAATTTTTGCACGTACGGCAATATCACGGCGCCGTCATTGAAAGCATCCGCCGGTGCAAATACGCTTCCTCTTTTTTTCCAGCCACCCTCGGTCATAGCCTCGATCATCACATTTACATCCACTGAATGGTCCAGGTGCTTGTGGGATAGGATGATGCCATCCAGCTTCGTCGGGTCGCATTTGTGTTTGATGGCATAAACCAGTGAGCCCGGACCGGGGTCCATCAGCAACTGTGTATCCCCCAGGTTCATCCAGACGCCACCCGTGGCCAGCAACTGCTTGGCCACCGTGAACCTGGCCCCACCCGTTCCCAGAAAGGTAATCGTATCTTTAAGCGTATTCACAGCCATAATTATATCAGCATGTCTGATTTATACTGAAAATACGGTTTCTGTTACAATTCATGCCATCCCCTCCAGGGCAACTGTCTATGAAAAAATTGGAGATGGCTAATGCCAGGCTGATATCCGACTATCACGATAAGACCGGTATCTGGCTTACGCTGGGAACCGTGGAATCGGCGACTGGCGGTAGGATAGCGGATAAGGTCACCAATATACCCGGCAGCTCCAACTACTTCAGGGGATCCATTGTCAGCTATAGCAATGATATAAAGATGCAGGTGGCAGGCGTAAAAGAGGAGACACTCAAGCTGCACGGGGCGGTCAGCCAGGAAACGGCCAGGGAGATGGCCGAAGGCGGCCGCAAGTTGCTGAAAGTGGATATCTGCCTCTCGACCACAGGTATCGCCGGGCCCGACGGGGCTACGCCGGTCAAACCTCTGGGTCTTTTCTACATGGGGTTAGCCACGCCGGGCGGTACGCAGCACCATAAATACATCTTCAAAGGCAAGCGCGAAGAAATTAAGGAGAAGGCAGCCGAAGCAGCGCTGCAACTTTTCATCGATTATTTTCAGAAACGGCTTGATGAAGTCGTGAATGCGCCTTTCGAGGTCAAGGACGTGGTCACCTGCTTCCTGGAACACCGCAATATGATCTTGATCCTGAGGCGCAGCCACAGGGTCGGCACCTATCAGCGATCATGGGCGGGAGTAAGCGGTTATATGGAGTCCGACCCCCTGGACCAGGCCTATACCGAGATCAGGGAGGAAACAGGACTTTTTAAAAGCTCCATCCGGCTCATCAAGCAGGGCAAGCCGCTGGAGGTCATCGATAGGAAGCTCAACCGCAAGTGGATCGTCCACCCGTTTCTTTTCCACGTCTCCGACCCTGATAAAATCAAAACGGATTGGGAACATACCGAGTCCAAATGGATCAAGCCCAACGACCTTTCCAAGTATAAGACCGTACCCGGTCTTGCCACCGCGCTCAACAGCGTGCTTGATTGAACAAGCGCTTACGGTAGGCACAACCCCTGCATTTTCCTTTGGCTTTCACCCACTCCAGATATCAACTTGTGCACCCATTTATGTTGTGAATGATCGTACTGGTAAGACCTACAGATTAATAGAATCTTAACCCACTTTTTACCGCAGTTTAACCCACAAATCCGCAGGTTATGGTAAAAGAAAGCATGCTTTTCTTAATTGAGGGTTAAACATGATCAATATCAAGAAATGGTCTCAAGCTCTTGGTGCAATCATGGCGTTGTCGCTTATATGGGGCAGCTGTTCCTCAAATACAACAACTCAAGCGGCAAAGATTTCATCCGCCCCATCCCATACCTGGTCCTTCGGCGTCATCTCCGATACACAGTGGACAGTGCCTGACGATGGCTACAATCCTAACACCGTTGCGGCCAACATAATCAAGCACGTAGACAGGCAGTTCATTAACGCCGGAGTCAAGCTTGTAATTGCCGTCGGCGACACTGTTGACAAGCCCGGCAAAGCCAGTATCGACACCCGGGCCCTCTATGCTCAAGACCTCTACAACGCCGGAATCGGCTTTTATCCCCTCCGTGGAAATCATGAAGCTGCAGAAGACCCCAACTTACCTGGACTCGGCACTGGAATTTCAGTATGCTTTCCCCCAGATCGGCACCGGTGTGAATAATAATACGCCGGCGGACATTGCTACCGGTATCATTCCTGCCGCTGACCTGGCCAACAATCCACCTGCGGCCAGGACCGGTCTACCCTTTACAATCGGCTCCGGTTTCTCAGCACCAACCACCATCAACGCCGCCAATAAGAGCCTCTCTTACTCATTCCAGTATAATAACGCCACCTTTATGCTGCTCGACCAGTTCGATGGCTCCGGCAGCTACTATAACAGCACCATCCCCCTGCAGCAGCCGTGGATCAGTGACACGCTCTCCAACCGCCCGGCCAATACCCATGCGTTCGTCTTTATCCATAAGAATATACTGGGCGGCAACCACAAGGACAACATGTTCGGATCTCAATTGCCCAAATTTGATGCCGATGGACATCCCATGGTCGATACCAAAGGCAATCCCATGTTTGAAAGCGATCCGGGTGATTGCTCGGGATTCGTGCCGTATGGCTCCGATGCTCAAAAGGCGGCACAACAGGTTTTCATAGCCAATAAACAGGCCGCCGAGAACAATTTCCTGGCTTCGATGCAGGCCAACAAGGTCTATTTCGTCATCTCCGGCCATGATCATCATCATTATGAGTCCGTCGTGACCAGTCCGGACGGCCAAAGCAAGGTGCACCAGTTAATAGCCCAGTCCGACAGCTCAAAGTTCTATACGCCGGTGGTACCGGTTTCAGTCAATGATGTGCCGATCCAGCAGGACCTGGGCCGCGTCGGCTACTACATCTTCACCGTGGATGGCCCCCGCGTGACAATCGACTATTATGGTGATTCCACGGGCGGAGCATACTATGGCCTTAATGGCAGCACGTTCAATTTCGTTAAGATGTCGACTATGCGCTACAGCTTGAACGGCAGGGAAGAACTCGTCGCTCAGGGTACTTCTTATGCCATGACGGACAATACGACAGTCGCCGCCAAGGAAAGCTTCAAGGGAACGTCGATGTCCATCCTCTCGGGCACGGACGGCAGCACTGTAACCACGAACTATGGCAAGAAGATCGATAACGATGTCACCACCGAGTGGGACGCTGCAGAAAATGGCCTGGCCAGCGACATCCTCAGCCTTCGAGGTATGTCCATGACCCCAGTGAGCGCCAAAACGGACAACTACGTTCTCGCCATGAGCTATGTACCCGGCGGTACCAACCAGGCGCTTATCCAAAACGGTAGTTTCGGCCTGCTCGCCAGAGATTCCGGGGGCAAATGGATGAATGCAGCAATGCAGAATTCGGATGGCGCCGGGAAGTTCATTTCCGGGGCCTGGAATCCGGCTTACACGCTGGGTACTTACGGGGTGGATACGGCCACAAACACGGCTTGGGCAGTCATTAATTACGACGGCGATTTTGCCGTAGGTCAGTTTCCCTCTTATTAAATTAAAAGTGTCGTATTGGACGTATAGGACCGTTGCCGGCTGAAGCCTCATACCAAGCCCGGTAATGCCGTGATTTTCCAATATTCTCATATCTGTTATAATCGCGAACCGGATTACCAGGCATAACGTTACGGGATATTCCCTTATATACATGTAAGAGTTTTGCCCTTTTTCACGTGCAATATAGAAGTGTGCTAGATGTGGGTAAGGAATCATCCTCGATGGAGAAAATGGCTTAAGAGGGTTGTTCTCATTGCACTGATATTAGTTGTTTTTGTTTTCTTCATCGCTTTTGCCTCACTTGCTTTAAAATATCCATATTTTGGGTTTTTCGGTAGCATAGTTTGTTTGATTATATGCGTAATCATATATAGAAAAATAGAACAAGCGGAAAAACGGAAAAAGCTAAAGGCGAGTATACAGCCATCCCAAAGCCCCGATGATTATGGCATCTATAAGGAAGACAATCCAACTTGTAAAAAATTCAGCATTTTCAAGCCATTTATTGATCGGATTAGAGAAGACAATATTATTGCTAAATATTGGAATAAATTGTCGAATAATATCAAGTCCACTAGCAATAAAGAAAATGAGACAAATAAAAATAGCCAATCCAACGAGTAACTTGACTATCCACATAACTAGCATCCCCTAAACTAAGCGATTAAATTTAAGTATAACAGAGAGTGTCAACGATGAGATATAATACCAATTTGCTAAATTGTTATGTTAAAATACATGTATGGGCAAGTTCAAAGAGTGGCTTTGGTATTCCTTTGAAGCTGCTGCTATTACGGGGCTTGCGATATTTGCGAGCATGTTATCAGTGCACGTTCAATATATTGGTAATACACTTTGCACAGTTCAATTATGTTGGCAACAGAAGTGTGCACTTATATCTTCGTATTGGAATGAATCAGAAGTGGGGATATTCGTGGAATTAGGGCTTGTCTTTATCTTTGTCCTTTTATATTTGGTAGTGAGGGGACATGCTGATAAGGGCATGAAAGAAGATGTGCATCAAATACTTATAGAATTGAGGAAGAGGAATAATTCAAATTCCCAACAGCAATCAGATGATGTAAATAAAGGTTAATGGCACGAAAACCTAGAATCTAAAGTAGATAGCGGTTGACATACAGAGGTCATCATGGCATAGTAAACCATGTAATGACCAAGAAAAAGCCACTAAAGACAAACCTAGAGCCTAAAACACTTGACGATTACAGCGAGAGTATCACCAGAGACCAATTCTTTGAAGCATTAAAGACTGTATCCGTTCCCAAAGATAAACCCGTCAAGAAAACTATTGAGAAACCGGCTTCGAAACCTTCTCAAGCATAGTCAAGAACATCGGCCTCTCATCGTTCCTGTGATTATATCTGAAACTGTACTCGTCCACATATTCTTGAAGGTGTTCAGGTGTCACGTGATGATAGGTTCCGTCAATGCTTCGCTTTAATTGAGACCAAAACCCTTCAATGCTATTTGTGTGAATATCCCCTGGTTTTACATAGATTTTCTTGGCGTGTTCTACTGATTTATGGTCAAACCCTAGTCTATCGAGCCGTTTATAGCTGCGTAGTTCATCCGTGTACACTGTGGTAGCATCTTTCATTACATTGGCTTTAATAACAGGCATGATAGTTCTCGCCTTGACATCTGGGATAACCGTCCCTTTTATTTTGCCCTTGCGTTGTGCTATCCCTAGTACGATACCCTTGTCTCTCGCTCCACGGCCACGCTTGCCCGTTTTATGACCGCCTACGTACGTCTCGTCAATCTCAATCTTACCAGTGAAGACCACGCCCGAATTTTCAGATAACATGCTACGTAATTGCTTCCACATTCTGTAACCTGTTTTTATGGTCACTCCCAGATCACGGCTTAGTTGACGGGATGAAATACCGCATCTAGTGACCGACATGTGAGCTACAGCCTTAAACCATAAGCGCAAATGGTCAAATCTCGTATCCTGATAAATCGTCCCAGCCATCGGGTACACCTGCGTACCGCATAACTCACATTCCCAACAAGTACGTCCCTTTACTCGATAATAAGGTGTTATCTTCCCACACTTCTCACAGGTCACGCCATCCGGCCAGCGGTTCTTAAAAAGCCACTCTAAGCAAGCATCATCCGTTGGGAAATCTCGGTCAAAATCCTTTGTGCTATACTTTTGCATGACGCACACTCCATATCCTATCTATCCCCTATGCTAGCATATAAGGTATACATGTGTCAAGGGGTACAACGGGTAACGTTATGTTGGCTATCGTAAATACGGCTGCCATGATGGGGCTGGATGCCCTGATGGTGAAGGTTGAGGTTGATATCTCGCCCGGCCTGCCCAATACCCTTATAGTCGGCCTGCCGGATACAGCCGTTAAGGAGGCCAGGGATCGGGTAAGGGCTGCCATCAGAAATTCGGGCGGCACCTTCCCCATGAAGCGCATCACGGTCAACCTCGCCCCGGCCGACCTCAAGAAAATAGGGCCCACCTACGACCTGCCCATAGCTATCGGCGTGCTCATCAGCTCCGGCCAGATAAGCCTGGATACCACCGACGCTCTCTTCCTGGGCGAGCTTTCTCTGGACGGCAGCGTCAGGCACATTCACGGCATCCTGCCCATGGTGGCCATGGCCAGGGAGAGCGGGGTCACCAGGGTCTTCGTACCCGCCGATGACGCTCCCGAAGCTTCATTGATCACCGGCATCAAGGTATTCCCCGTAATCTCATTGAGCCAGCTAGTAAGCTATTTCCTGGGGGAGACAGATATCCAGGAGTTTTCAGGCGAAGTTTCCTGGCAGGAAAGCCCTCAAGATGACCACCGTATAGACCTATCCCATATCAAGGGACAGGAACACGCCAAGCGGGCGCTGGAAGTAGCGGCGGCCGGCGGCCATAACGTGCTGATGGTCGGGCCGCCGGGCAGCGGCAAGACCATGCTGGCACGGGCGCTTGCCACCATACTGCCAGCCATGGCTTTGAACGAGGCCATCGAAGTAACCAAGATTTACAGCATCAGCGGCCTAATCTCCAAGGATATGCCGCTCGTCAGGCAGCGGCCGTTCCGCTCGCCGCATTACTCCACTTCACATGCCGGGCTGGTCGGCGGTGGACGGATACCGCATCCGGGTGAGATCAGCCTCAGCCACCGCGGCGTGCTTTTCCTGGATGAGTTTCCTGAGTTCAATCATATGGCCCTCGAATCTCTCAGGCAGCCCATGGAAGACAGGGTGGTCACCATCAGCCGCGCCGAGGGCAGCCTTACCTTCCCGGCCAATTTCATCCTGGTGGCCGCCATGAACCCCTGCCCTTGTGGCTACTACGGCGATCCCGTCAGGGAATGCAAATGCTCATCCACCGTTATCACCCGCTATCAAAAGAAGATCAGCGGGCCGCTGATGGACCGCATCGACATCTTCCTGGATATACCACGCATAGACTATGAAAAGCTGGTAGACAACAGTATGGCCGAGCATTCGGAAGGGGTCAGGTCACAGCGTTCAAGAGGCCAGGTCCCGGCAGACCAAACGCTATGCGGGTTCTGTATTGGCCTGCAATGCCGAGATGTCCGCCGCAGATGTGAAGCAATACTGTAAAATCGACACCGCAGCGCAGGCCCTGTTGAAGACTGCCATGCAACACATTCACTTCACCGCCCGCGCCTTCCACCGGACGCTCAAGCTGGCGCGCACGGTAGCCGATCTCGACAACTCCGATCTAATCAACACCAATCACCTGGCTGAGGCCTTGCAGTACAGGCAACGCAACATCAATCTGTAAAAAGGTACTGGCCAACATTATAAGTACAAGACATACAAATATATGATCCGTACATTTCACGAGACTGATCTTCATTCACTCTGCCGCATGATTTGCGACACGATCGATATTTCATATTCTGATGCGTATCCGGCCCGCGCAATTCAGTTCTTCAAGGAATACCATTCCGAGGAGAGAATTATGGAACGAAGTAAGAGGGGGGAGATATTGATTGTTGAAAGCGGTGGCTCCATAGTCGCAACCGGGGCCTTGACAGCAAATGAGATACAGGCAGTCTTTGTCAGGCCGGACAACCAGGGCCAGGGCTATGGGAAACTGATAATCTCTGAATTGGAGAGCAGAGCCAAGGTAAAAGGGTTATCAGAAGTCGTGCTGAGCATCTCTTTGCCATCAAGGAAATTCTACGAATCTCTGGAATATGAAGTGCTTAACGAGTGCTCTCTCGATGTGGGAGACGGTCAACATCTGGACTATTGGAAGGGCAGAAAGGTCCTGACCTCATAATGATCGACTGCACCGTCACCATCAAGACCAACCACCTGGCCGAAGCCCTGCAATGCAGGCAGCGCAACATCAATCTATAAGAAAAGAGGCCGGGGCTGTTTAGCCCCCGCCTCTTGGTTTCAAATTATCTCAGAATCAGAACGTGCAGATTATATCTTTAATGCCCCGGCTGTAGAGATACTGATGCAATCGACAAGGAACGCAAGTTCCCCATGACGATCAGGTTGGACAATGGTCCTGAGTTCATAAGTAAGGCGTTGGATCAGTGGGCTTACTTGAGGCATACAGCTAGATTTCAGCCGGCCCGGCAAACCTACAGATAACGGACTTATTGAGGCATTTAACAGGCGGTTGCGCCAGGAATGCCTGAACGAAAGCTGGTTCCTATCGCTTGAAGATGCCCGCGAAAAGGTGGAATCATGGCGCCAGCAGTATAATAAGGAACGGCCGCATGGTGCATCGGGCAATATGGCTCCAGAAGAATATGCATCGGTAACTGAAAAAATTCATGACCGCAAAACTAACATATCGGCTGGCACTAAGACGGGGTGAGGACCAGTAGTATACCTGTGAAAAACATTAAATACTCATAAACGAGGGAGGATCAGAAGATGATAAAACGTAAACTGGGAAAGAGCGGCCTCGAGGTTTCTGCTATTGGATTGGGCTGCATGGGAATGAATTGGGCTTACGGTCCGGCCGCAGATAAGAATGAGATGATTAAATTGATTCATGCCGCAGTTGAACGCGGTGTTACTTTCTTTGACACGGCTGAATACTACGGCCCATTCACGAACGAGGAGCTATTGGGCGAAGCGCTCGCTCCTTATCGGGACAGAGTGGTCATTGCCACCAAGTTCGGCTTCGACATTAAGGACGGAAGAGATGTGGGCCTGAACAGCCATCCGGAACACATCAAGCAAGTGGTTGAAGGCTCGCTTAAACGACTGAGAATTAATACCATTGACCTGCTTTATCAGCATCGTGTTGACCCCAATGTGCCGATCGAGGAGGTGGCCGGGGCAGTAAAAGAACTTATTAAGGAAGGCAAAGTTAAGTATTGGGGGCTTTCTGAAGCAGGGGTGCAGACCATCCGTCGCGCACATAAAGTTCAGCCGCTTACTGCAGTTCAGAGCGAATACTCAATGTGGTGGAGACGTCCCGAAGAAGAGTTGTTACCTGCGCTTGAGGAACTCGAAATTGGCCTCGTTCCGTTCAGCCCTTTGGGCAGGGGATTTCTAACCGGAAAGATTGACAGACATATAAAATTCCACACCGGGGACTTTCGTAATATTGTTCCCCGTTTTAAACCGGAGAATCTCGATACAAATCAGGTTCTGGTCGATTTTATAAAAAAAATCGCTGCAGAGAAAAATGCGACACCTGCCCAAATTGCACTCGCATGGCTGCTTGCCCAAAAGCCATGGATTGTCCCCATCCCTGGCACAAGGAAATTGGAGCGCCTGGTTGAAAATCTGGGAGCAGCTGACATTAAACTGATATCTGAAGAATTACATGATATAAATTACGCACTCTCGAAAATTAGCATTGCGGGAGGTCGCTATCCGGAGGAATGGGAAAAGAAAACAAGCGGTTAGTGTAAAACAATACTGAGTATATAACACTTTGGCGAAAATAGGCGATGAACAGAAGGATCTAAAAGCCCGTACCGGAGTCGCTGATCCATAGGATACTTTGATAGCTTCATCTTCACTATTAAAAGCTTTTACATTTTTCCCGATAACACTCAGATATGCCAGTACTGCCGACTTCTCCGTTTTACGTTCAAATAGTTTCCCTACCACTTTAACCTTATCCATAAATGCAGGGAACCATGTGCATCAATATAATTGGTTAGGCTGAGGTATTTTCCTGTTTGTTGATTTTAGTTGTGCCATTTCATTCCCTCTATTAACCCTAGACGTACAAGAATTTGATTAATTGTATAATCCCCTAACTCAATTTGCAAAATATCCCCGGCGTACGGCCTGGTTCTTCTAAATAGCAAGTTTGCAAGCTAAAAGGTGGATAAAATATTGTCAATACGTATAAACATATTGGAATATTACAGGCAAGGAAATATCAACCTTTAATGAAGCTATTCCCTTGATGCTATCTGTATAAAATAAAAAAGGGCCGCAGCTTTCAAGCTGCGGCCCTTTTAAACTTGGCACCTGGAATTTGTAGTTTGGAATTATTTGTAATTTACCCTATCGCGTCTTTCTCTTTGCAATATAGATAGCGCCCAGGATGAAGGCAAACAAGAGGCAGGCGCCGCTGATATAGAGGACGAGGTTGGGATCGGCAAAGCTGTCAACCGTAAAGCTACCGGCCGGCACGCTTCCCACGTAGACGGAGTAGGTACCCATCTCGTCACGGCTCACCGTGAACTTAACGGGTACGCTCTTGCCGGAGGCCAGTGTCACGCCCTGGTGTCCCTCCTCCTGCCCATTGACGTACAGCTTGACCTGCGCCGAGCCGTTGGCCGTGCCTTTGTTAGCCACGTTGGCGGTGACGGTGATGGGAGCGCCGGGGGCGACTCTAGCCGTCGAGAGCGAAGCGCTCTGCACCGAGATGTTGGCCATGGCCACGGGGGACTGAGAGGCTGTGGTCACCTGCGCCGAGGATGACTGCGGCGGGTTGCTGAACAGAAAGGCCGGGCCGCAGGGGTCGACTATCGTGCCATTGGCCTTGCCGTCGGCGTCGCCCTGCCCGCCGTCCCTCAGCGTCACGACGAAGGTGTACTGGTCGGTCTGCTGCGCATACTGCGAGAAGTCAACCAGGCTGCCGTTCTGGCATTTGAAGATCTTCGAGCCCATAGGGATAGGCACCGGTACCTTGATGGTTACATTGACCGACTGGCCGGCTGCCAGGCTGGTTATGTTATAGGAGAACATGCCGAAGGGGAAGATATATCCTCCGGAGGAGCAGGGCAGGCTGTCCGAGGATATGTTGGTGAGGCCGGATATCGAGCCGCCATCGGTGCTGAAGCTGACCAGGCCCAGACTGGTGGCGACCGAGGCTGACGGGATTTTAGCGGTTGAAGCCCCTGTGGGGTCTTGCATCTTCAGAATGACCATATCAAAGTTGCTCGTATATGCATTCAGCGGCGATTGACCGGCAGGGCCATTCCACGTAGCCGAACTGTATCCTGCCGCGTAGATGTTGGAGTCGGAGTCGATGGCAACGGCATCGGCAAGATCGTCTCCGGCTGAGTGGTAGAAGGTCTGCCACTGGTAAGCGCCTGCGCCGCTGAGCTTGATTAGAGTTATACGGGCAGTGTTGCCGATCCATGTGATATTATCCGCCCCTGCTACACAGATATTGGAGCCGGAGTCCACGGCGATGGAAGAGCCCATACTGAAGTCTGACGCAGAACCATAAAAAGTGTGCCACTGGTAGGCGCCTGCGCTGTTGAGCTTGAGGACAGCAATATCATAACCAGTCGAATGTGCATGCAAAGGCGCTTCTGAGGATGGCCCGTTCCATGTGGCATAGCTGTATCCCGCCACGTAGACGTTGGAGGAGGAGTCCACGGCGATGGCACTGGCTCCATCATTATCTAGATGAGCCGTAGAAGGTATGCCACTGGTAGGCGCCGGCGCTGTTGAGCTTGAGCACAACCATATCCTGACCGCCAGTATAGCCATGCAGCGGGGATTGCCCGGCAGGGCCATTCCACGTGGCATCGCTTTGTCCCGCCACGTAGACGTTGGAGGAGGAGTCAACGGCAATGCCATAACCGTAATCGATGTTGGATGAGCCGTAGAAAGTATGCCACTGGTAGGCGCCTGCGCTGCTGAGCTTGAGCACAAATATATCATAGTCGCCTGAATAGTCATGCTTCGGTGTCTCTCCCGATGGCCCGTCCCAGCTGAAATCACTGTAGCCCGCTATATAGATATTGGAGGAAGAGTCTACGGCAACGGCTCTAGCATAATTGTCAAGAGAGCCATAGAAGGTATGCCACTGGTAGGCGCCAGCGCTATTGAGTTTGAGCACGAATATATTTGAATTTGTTCCGGTAAAGTCATGCTTGGGTGCCTCTCCCGATGGCCCATTCCATGTTGCATAACTGAACCCCGCCACGCAGATGTTGGAGGAGGAGTCCACGGCGATGCCACTGGCATCATCATCATTAGATGAACCAAAGAAGGTGTGCCACTGGTAGCTGCCTGCGCTATTGAGCTTGAGGACAACGATATCGTCATTATCACTGCCCGTGAAGGCATGCAGTGGGAGCTGCCCCGAAGGGCCGTCCCACGCGGCATGGCTTTTTCCTGCGATGTAGATGTTGGAGGACGAGTCCAGGGCGATGGCATTGGCCTGATCGTAACCGGCCCCGCCGTAGAAGGTGTGCCATATGTAGGTTGGGTCTATATATACAGGATAGTTGGAGTCATAGCAGGCCAGGGTTAAGCCGATCTCATACCGGTCCAACTGTTCAAAGGATACCGCACGGCTTGCGCGTACGCCGTCTATATCCTGCCATGCTTCCGGCGCCTGCTCCAGCATATATCCATTCTGGAAGGTGAAGCGTAGCGTGCCGTCCTGCTGTATCTCCGCAGGTACGTTGAAGCGCAGCCTGATGTCGTGTGCGCTGCCGCCCGGATAAATAACATAGGTGCTCTCCGCTACCCCGCCCTCAACGGCGTTATATACGACATCGATGTTCCGCCAGATGCAGGGATACGTCACTTTGCCCAGTGGAGCGACACCGTTGGCGGCTGTTCCTGCCCTTGCGGCCGCCGGCTGGACCTGCCAGCCGCCGGCGAACTCCAGCCGCAGCGCATGGTCCAGTCCCGCCATGTAAACGGAGCTTCCGCCGAAGCCCAGCACATGCCCTCCCGAGGTGAACTGCAACAGGCTATTCGGAGAAGCCGTATCGGCATTAGTATCGGCCTGAGCTGCTGACCCGGCGCCTGCCGCTATGTCGGATGAAACAGGCAGGCAGATGGAGCATAACAGGATGATAAATAGGCCGGCCCTGAGGAAATTCTTAAACATAAAATGATGGTGGGCCATGTGGGTAAACCTTTTTAACATGGGACTCTCCTCATGCGGGCTACCTGTTATATCGTCTGTATCAAACGTTTAAGAAGCCGCTCCGCGGAATTTTCTCAAATATACATATCCCTGTCAATTGTTAAGAGGTTTCCAAAAATAAAAGCCGGAGCGATCGCTCCGGCTTTTATACGATACTCCCTTGTAGATCTACTTGGAAAGCTCCTTATACTTTTTAACCATAGCTATTATTCCGTAGTCCGTAATCAGCACGGTGCGGTTGATGCCGTCCGAGGCCTGGTACTGGTCCAGCGCAGAGGTAAAGAGGTTCTGAAACTCGGCATATACCCACAGGTGCCGCCTGAGCATTATCAGCGCGTAGACGGCCTCTTCCAGCGGTATATTCTCGTAAAACTGGTCTTCGGCAAACTTGGTGAAATACGCCGAAACCACGTCATAGGTATTCTGGTCGAAATACAGTTTTTTCAGGTTCTTATAGAAGTTTTCGCCCTGATTGACCATTTTAAATTCCCTGACTTTCTTGTATGATGGCGTTTTACTATTGGAAACAAGCGCCTTTTGCCATTGCTGCGCAATATCTTTAGCATGCTGCTCAGCAAAATTCAGTAATTTGTCTGCATATGCTATATACATCGCCATCGTAGCCCTCCCCTAATTATTATTTTTAAGACAAAAAGCACGCACATGTACTGAAAGGTGTGTGTGCAAAGACTCCTCAATAACATACTCTCCCACCCCCTAATTAATTTACCTAATTAAATTATAGGAGTCAAAATTGGAAATAACAAGAGACCAGGGTCACCTTTTCCGGGCCGGTTCAAAAACCACCGGATTCGACGGGTCGGGACAGCCGACCATGGTTTTATCGGGACCCGCACAATGTTACACATCGTCAGCACTGAGTAACGAGTCCGGTGAGCGGGCTTTTTCGACAGTTCCTTAATGTCTGACGCGTGGTACCGGTTGCCTTCCCTTCGGACAAACCCAAATGCACCGCAGGCAGTATGGCAGGAGGCCTCGCGGTCCATGTGGCTCATATTCTCCCCTGGCCTTTCGATAAGATCGGCATCGAAGTCCTGCAAACGTATTTTGCGAGATCGCCCAGGCTGGACACTCGGAAATACAGAGGCCGCACTCATCACAGAATTGGTCACCTGGAGACTCCGGCCGTATATCCAGTTCGGCGGTTGTTCCCATGACCCTTATATGGACCCAGGGACCCCACGTGGGATGAAACAAGAAAGCATTGGTCCCAATTACGCCAAGCCGGGCCACTTCAGCAACGAAGCGAAACTGCAAGCCGCTTTCGCCCGGGTATTTCACCAACCTGGCATGGTATCCCTGTCCCACCAATTGGTCCCTGATCGCCCCGCATTGACCCCTAAGATGATCATCCGCATCGCAGCTTTCTACCCCGCTGACATTTGAGTACCATGTCCACTCCTCTTCCGTCACGATATGATGCGCCACGACAATTGCAGTGACGGCATCCGGCATGAACGAGGCGAAGAACTGCCTTTCCCGTTCAGCCAATGCCTGGACCGGCACGGCTGCCAGGGTACAGCACGGCGGAATGCTGGGAAAGAGGTCGTTATTCATAGTCATGCCTGACATAAACCTCAGGGGCTGGCGTTGGAAGCCCTCAAATAATAATATTGATTCTATTGCACAATTTGTTCAAGGTAAACCGACCATTGTTTGCAAGAGGTCACCTTTTACGGACCAGTTCAAAAACCACCGGATTTGCCGGGTCGGGACAGGCGACCGTGGTTTTATCGGGATCGCTCTCCCAGGGGAAAGTGCCACCGCAAATCAATACCTGGGCGAAGGGGAATATTGTATAAAAGGCCCAGGCGCACATACCGGCAGGACACATATCCGAGACCTCGAATTCGTCCCCCATCTTATGCCCGGCTACACACGTTCCTTTCTGCGAAACAACCCTGACCACAACACGTCGGTCTTCATATTCTTCCATCCTTCACTCCTTGCACAAATTTTCAACGCCCGGAAGATATAATGCTGCAAAACAAAGCAAAGGTCCACCGGGCCTGAAAGGTACCGGTGAACCCTTGCTGAATGGTTGGTGAAACTATTTTACTTCGACTTTAGCGCCCGACTCTTCGAGCTTCTTCTTCATTACGGCGGCTTCGTCTTTATTCACGCCTTCTTTAACCGTCTTGGGAGCGCCTTCCACCAGGTCCTTGGCTTCTTTCAGACCCAGGGTTGTGACCTCACGAACGGCTTTAATGACGGCGATTTTGTTCTCACCGACCTCTTTAAGTATAACGGTGAACTCTGTCTGTTCGTCTGCTGCTGCGGCTCCGCCTGCCGCTCCACCGGCGGCCGGTGCTCCGGCAACTGCCATGGGTACCGCGGCGCTGACGCCGAACTCGGTTTCCAGAGCCTTTACCAGGTCGGAAAGCTCAAGCACTGTCATTCCTTTAATTAAAGCTACGATCTCTTCTTTGGTCATCTTAATATCCTCCTGAAATTCGTTGTTTTTTCGTGATTAAATATAAAAGGTTGAATCCTTCGGATTTTCTTATCTTCAGCCTCCTTCCAACTGCCTGGCCCTGGCCTGTAAAACGCCCGCTAATCCGCGCAGCGGCGAACTGAGGATAAAGTGGAGTGAATATACCGGCGCCTTCAATTGCCCCATCAGCCTGCTGATCAGGACATCCTTGCTGGGTATGGATGCCAGGTTAACGATATCCGCGGCGCTGAGAATTTTATCGCCCATGACTCCACCTTTGATCTTCAAGACTGAGCTGGCGCTCTTGATGTGGTCCATCAAGATTTTGGCCGGCTTGACGGGGTCGTCATAGCTAAGGGCCAAGGCCATAGGTCCTGTAAAAAACGGGTCCAGGCCTTTTACACCTGCCTTCTCAGCGGCAAAGTGCGCCAGGGTATTTTTTATGACCTTATATTCGACGCCCTGCTGGTGCAACTGCCTGCGGAGCTGGACCATCTCCTTGGCAGTAAGCCCGCGGTAATCCGTAGCAATGGCTACAGAAGCCTTGCTGAGATTGCTCGCAAGCTCATTGATAATTTCTTCTTTTTTCTCACGTAACATATCAATGCTCCTAAAAAAATATCCTCGTGCCATTGACACGAGGATAAAATACGCTGTTCTTTTTTACAGCCTATTAAATGACCTCGGCGGGCAAGTATTGAGCCTTGCGGCACCCGCTGTCAACGGCGCCAATTATTTAATTATTAACTATACGCCGACAGCCAGATCCATCATCGACTTGGTATCGAGCTTAAGTCCCGGTCCCATCGTGGTGGATATGGATGCTGTCTTGATATACTGGCCTTTGGCCCCGCTGGGCCTGGCATGCACTATAGCTTCTATGATAGACATCAGGTTCTCATAAAGCTTCTCTTCGTCGAAGCTCTTCTTGCCAAACGGCACGTGTATAATGGCGGTCCTGTCCAGCCTGAACTCCACACGGCCCTTGCGCACCTCTGAGATGGCACGCGGCAAGTCTGCCGGCTGAACCACTGTCCCGGCCTTGGGATTGGGCATCAAGCCACGCCTGCCCAGGATCTTACCGAGCTTGCCGACCTTGCCCATCATATCGGGAGTGGCAATGCTCACATCGAAATCGATCCAGCCGTCTTCGATTTTCTTGACTATATCATCGGCGCCGACAAAGTCCGCATTGGCTTCCGTCGCCAGCCTGGCGCCTTCACCCTGTGCGAATACCACGACCCTGACCTGTTTGCCCAGGCCATTGGGTAGAAGAGCGGTGCCCCTCACCTGCTGATCGGCGGCGCGCGGGTCGACTCCCATCCTGAGATGAAGCTCTACGGTCTCATCGAATTTGGCATAGCTTGCTTTTTTGGCAATGCTGATGGCTTCTTTGAGCTCATAGACTTTATTGCTATCGCGCAGTTTTGAAGCTTCTTCGTATTTTTTACCTCTGGTTGCCATGAAATTTACTCCACTTTTATGCCCATACTCCGGGCGGTTCCCTCGATAATTTTAGCAGCGCCCTCAATATCCAGGGCATTCAAGTCCTTTTGTTTGACCTTGGCGATCTCGTTGATCTTCGCTTTGGTTATGGTGCCGGCCATAGTCGTCGGCGTAGCGCCGCTGCCTTTCTCAATGCTCAAGGCCTTCTTCAACAAGTCGGAGGCCGGCGGCGTCTTGGTAACAAACGTGAACGTCCTGTCTTCAAATATGGTGATCTCAACGGGGACGATCGAGCCTTCCATCGACTTGGTGCGCTCGTTATAGTCCTTGCAGAAACCCATGATATTGACGCCGTGCTGGCCCAGTGCCGGGCCGACCGGGGGCGCCGGTGTAGCTTTGCCGGCCTGGATTTGTAGTTTAACTATTGCTTTAACTTTCTTTGCCATTTAAAGTTTCTCCACTTGTAAAAAGTCCAGTTCCACGGATGTCTCCCTGCCGAAGAGGGTCAACAGTACTTTTACTTTTCCTTTGCCCATATTAATTTCGTCTACGGTGCCGATAAAATCCGTGAACGGACCGTCCATAACGCGGACGCTCTCTCCTTTTTTAAACCTTATCTTTACCTGTGCGACGCCTTCCTCTTTTTGTTTCAGTATCCTGCTGGCCTCGCTTTCTTCCAGCGGGGTAGCCTCTTTGCCGTCACCGACGAAACCGGTTACTCCGGGAGTTTCCCTGACTACTTTCCAGCTTTCATGGTCCATCACCATGCGGACCAGCAGGTAGCCGGGAAACATCTTCTTCTCAACCGTCCGCCGCTGTCCGGACCTTATCTCTATTTCATTCTCTTTGGGTATCTCGACATTAAGGATCTTAGTGCCGGCATCCATCGACTTAATACGCTGAAGCAGCTTGTTCTTAACTTTTTCCTCGTGCCCAACGTAAGTGTGGATTATATACCACTGCGCACTGCCGGTCGCGTTCACCTTACTTGCCACCTAAAAATACTTTCGCAACAAGTTCGGAAAATCCATAGTCGAGGCTGCCCAGCAGCAGCGCCATGAAAAGGCATATGCCGATGACTATCGCGGTAAGGCGGATAGTCTCCTGCCGCGTAGGCCATACAGTCTTTCTCAGTTCGCCGATTACATCGGTAAAAAATGCAAAGCGCCGCTTCTTGGGTTGCGTAACCTGCACCTGGGCCTTTTTAGCCTTGGCTGCCGGCTGCAGATTTTTCTTATCTTGAACTGCTACAGCTTTATTCTGCTCTTTATCGTTGGCCACTATGTTACTTAGTCTCCCGATGGAGCTTATGACTGCGGCAGCGCGGGCAATATTTCTTTATTTCCAGGCGCTGAGCGTCATTTTTCCTATTTTTAGACGAGGTGTAATTCCTCTCCTGGCATGCTGTGCATGCCAGGTAGATTACACCTCTCGCATCGCTTTTTTTAGCCATTTATTATCCCAGTATCTTGGTGATTACGCCTGATGCTACGGTCTTGCCGCCTTCACGTATAGCGAAGTGCATTCCCTGCTCGAGTGCAACAGGATAAATCAGCTTGATATTCATTTTAATGTTATCGCCGGGCATCACCATTTCCACGCCCTGCGGCAATTCAGCCTGCCCTGTCACATCCAGGGTCCTGATATAGAACTGCGGTTTATAACCGGTAAAGAAAGGTGTATGCCTGCCGCCTTCTTCCTTCGTCAGAACGTAGACTTCACCTTCAAAGTGTGTCTGCGGTTTAGTAGTACCCGGCTTGGCCAGCACCTGGCCCCTCTCCACTTCTTCACGCTCTATACCTCTGATCAGGCAGCCCACAGCATCGCCGGCTTCACCCTGTTCCAAGCTGTTTATGGAACATTTCGACACCGGTCACGACGGTCTTCCTGGTCTCTTTGATGCCGACGATTTCGACGTCGTCTCCGACTTTGACCACGCCGCGCTCGATCCTGCCGGTAACAACCGTGCCCCTGCCTTTAATGCCAAACACATCTTCAATCGGCATCAGGAAGGGTTTATCGATCGGCCTCTTGGGCAGAGGAATATAGTTGTCAACCTGATCCATTAACTTCAGGATAGGTCCGCACCATTTGCAGTCCGGTTTGCCGCAGCCGCATTCCAGCGCTTTGAGGGCGCTGACGCGGACTATAGGAATTTTGTCTCCGGGGAAGTTATATTTCTTCAGAAGGTCTCTCAATTCAAGCTCGACCAGCTCCAGCAGTTCCTCGTCTTCCATGGCATCGACTTTATTCAAGGCCACCACCATGGCCGGCACTTCTACCTGCCTGGCGAGGAGGATGTGTTCCCTGGTCTGGGGCATGGGGCCGTCGGGAGCGCTGACTACCAGTATGGCGCCGTCCATCTGTGCTGCGCCGGTGATCATGTTCTTGATGTAGTCAGCGTGGCCGGGGCAGTCCACATGGGCGTAATGCCTCTTGGCCGTCTCATATTCGATATGGGCGATAGCGATCGTCACGCCCCTGGCTTTCTCTTCCGGTGCGTTATCGATGCTGTCGAAGGGCCTGAATGCATTATCCCCGATGCCCTGTTGTTTGGACAACACAAGGGTGATAGCAGCGGTCAACGTTGTTTTACCATGGTCAACGTGACCTATCGTGCCCACATTTACATGCGGCTTCTTGCGCTCATAAACTTTCTTTGCCATATTGAAAAACCTCCTTCATTTCTGAGCCCACAATCAGATTCGAACTGATGACCCCGTTCTTACCAAGAACGTGCTCTACCGACTGAGCTATGTGGGCAAATAACCATAACATTATATCTCACATCACGAAGATGCGACTATAGATTATACTATAAAATATTTTTAATCCACAATAATTGAAACGGCTTAGTGGTGGAGAGGGTAGGATTCGAACCTACGTAGACCTTAGGTCGGCAGATTTACAGTCTGCTCCGATTGGCCGCTCCGGCACCTCTCCAAACAGATCACAGGATCTCAGCCCGAGAGGGGAGTCGAACCCGCTAACCTACCGATTACAAGTCGGTTGCGCTGCCATTGCGCCACTCGGGCAACTAAACATCACTTCAATATACTCTATTTGGACAACAAAGCAAAAGTATATATAAACCGAAGCTGAAAGTCAAGGAAGGTTTGAAATACACAAACTCATTGCTTACATGAATTCTATTTGTTAAACTTGTATTGAGCACATAATATGGCATAAGGAGTGATGTTATGGGTTCCAAAGACAAAGGTAAGAGGGAACAAAAGAAACCGAAAAAAGACGGTAAAAAGACGACTATGGCTTCTATCTTTGAACCGGTAGTCGAAGTGGAAGTTGTCAAAAAGAAAGGGAAGAAAGAGGAGTTCCCCGAGTAGCATTAACAGGGCTATCACATCGGCCCCGATCATTAAGCTGAGCTGGTCATAACTGCATGTCTGATATCGTACATCTCAACGCGCTCGTGCACGGACGGGTGCAGGGTGTCTACTATCGGGCCTTTACATCCCGCACTGGCAAAATCATTGTCCCTCAAAGGCTATGTGCGCAACACCAGGGCAGGCGATGTCGAGGTCGAAGTGGAAGGCAGCAAAGACAAGGTAGAGGAATTGCTGCGCCAGCTAAAGATAGGCCCACCGGACGCCATAATCGAAAAAATCGATGTGAAATGGTCTGAACCTGCGGGTACATTTACAAGTCCTCGCTGCCTCGTGACTCAAGCGGATTGCGATAGCAGTAGAGTGTCCCGGAAAGCGACATGCCGGAATTGATTCCGTTGTAAAGCGCCTCTTCCATAACGTCGGCATAGGGGGCGGTCGCCTTCGCCGCCAGCATTCGCCAATTCCACATCAGGTTGGCAATGGCCGCACAGCTTTCCGCGTAGGCGCGCTCATTCGGCAGGTCATAGGCTGTGCCCACCGATTCTCCCTCCGCGTACGATCCGACTCCGCCCGTGATATACATTTTCCGATCCACCAGGTCCTTCCAAAGGCGGTCGAGGGTCTCGCCGTACTCCGTGTCGCCTGTCTCAAGGTAGTAATCTGTAGCCCCGCTGCATGCATAGAGAGCCCGCACCGCATGGCCTTCAACCTGCGTGCGGGAAATAGAAAGGTATTCCACTGAACAAGTAAGTCACCTGTTCGTTGGTGAGTTGCAGTCGCAGCTTCTCTCCGGTGAATAGGTAGTTGACGAAGTCCAGATAGCGTTTGTCGCCGGTGGTGCGGTAAAGCTCCACGAGCGCCATTTCAAATTCCGGGTGCCCCGTGAGGGCGGGTTTCTTCTGGGTCCCAGCGTCTTCAAAACATAGTCAACATACTTGATCCCGCCGTCCAGTAGTTTCCGGTCCCCCGTGGCGCGGTAGTAGGCGATGCCGGCCTGCAACAGATGACCGAGGCAGTACAACTCGTGGCTGCGATACATTTCGGAAAAGCGCAGCTTGGCGCGGTCCCCCACGTAGTAGGTGTCCAGGTATCCCGAAGGTTCCTGGGCTGCCAGCACATCATCAATGAGCTTATCGAGCGTTTGGCGGAGTTGCGGGCGGTCGCCCGATTGCAAAACGAAGGCGGTTGCTTCCATCCACTTGTAGAGATCGGAGTCGGTGTAAAGCGGGCCCCGGCGGCCGGTGTTCTTGTGGCCCGAAAGGCGGCGAAAATTGTCCACCACGCCGTGCTCTTCCAGAAGCGCCAGTAGAGTGGGAATACTGTCTTCCACATTCGTCCGCATCCGCTCTGACCAGATTCCACTGCCCATGGTCACGGCGCGAATGGGCACTGAGTGCAGCTTTGCCTTGGGGCTCTCGGAGGTATTGATGATGCCCTCCGCCTTCCACGCCTGGTTATCCGCCTGGGCAAATCCGGCGCTCTGAAACGCCAGAAAGGCGCCGAGCAGGAATGGACTCCATTAAGAAAACGGATGTGTGCAGAACGCATTGCCGATCCTCCCCGTGTAACTTGACCCTGCCCTCCCTATCGACAACCATGATAGGCTACCATAGATCGGCCTGGCGTGTCAAGCGCAAAACGCGGAAGCGAGAGGCGCGGGACAGGACTTCTGAATGAGGGTCGCGGCCCCTCCGCGCCCCGCCCAGGCCCAGGCGCAAGTTCTGACTCGCTTGGATGTGGCACTGCCACCCTGCCGTGACCATGCAGGGACAGAGCCTGTCCTAGCGCTGCGAAGAACGCCCGTGCCACCGGGAACGGAGTCACTACCCCGGCGAAAAACACTTGCTCCAGGCTCCAGCGAAGTGCTATCTTTAGCTCTGTCCTGAGCCTGGAATCGCCTTCACGGAATCTGCTTATGAATTGCCGCCTCACTGCCGCCTTAATCCTCGCAGTCTTCCCGGCGATGCTCTTCCCGACGCCGGCAGCCGCGCAGATGCGGGGCGGTGGGCATTTCGCCGGGGCGCGCGCTCCTCGAACCGCAGCCCCCAGTGGGCGAAGCGGTTTCGGCTCGAGGGCGGGCGCGGGTTCTACCGTCGAGGTGGCTTGTACTACCCGGGGTATTTCCCCGGCAGCGGCTATTTCTCCGATTGGGCCTATTGCCCCCTCCATTCTATCCTGACTACGGCTACGACTACGGCAATGACAGCGGCTACGAGCCCGAGGCGGTCGAAGCGCCGCCTTCCGGTTAGCCGCCACTCACTCGGATACCCTTTCGGCTCCGGCGAAACCGTTGAGCCGCTGGTTCTCGAGCGCCAGGGCGACGAGTGGGTGCGGATTGGCGGTTACGGCCAGCCGGGTGTTTCAGCACCTTCGACCAGGGCAAGTGCCGAGGGCGCACAGAATCCGCCTTCGGTACAACCTATCAAAACCTCGCCACTTCGCCGGCTCCCAAGCTTCCCCTGCGGTGCTGGTGTTCCGCGACGGGCACCAGGAAGAAATCGAAAAGTACACGATCATAGGCTCGGTCATTTACGCGCAAGCAGACTATTGGAGCACCGGTTCCTGGCGGCGAAAAGTCGCGATTGCCGACCTGGACATCCCCGCGACTTTGAAAATGAACCGGAAGCGGGGCGGACGATTCAGCCTGCCGTCGGGGCCTAACGAAGGAATTTTCCGGCCCTGACCACCCCATCGCATCGATCAATTCCCCGGCAGTCACCACACTCGCCAAACGCGGGAAACTACTTTGTGTCAAGCTTCGGTGCACTTCCGGGTCGGCGTCCGCGCAGCAGTCTTTCACCACGATCAAGCGATAGTCCGCGTCAACAGCATGCAGCGTGGGCGAGCAACGACTCCGCCTATTACCCCATCCAGACGTTATCAGGGTTTCAATTTCCTTGGCCTTAGAATTATGTCGAGGTCAGTGCCGGCAAACGCGCTGATTCGGTGCTTGGTTATCACGATGTCCTCGCCTTGCGGCGCGACTGCGGGATGAAACGCGCCAC
>CAWKFY010000009.1:0-20356 GCA_963848815.1 uncultured Chloroflexia bacterium | reverse complement strand
CTAATATTATCAATTGATAGGCGGATTAATCCAATTCCCTGACCGTCCTTCCCGCACTTTATATATTAGTATTTCCAGGATATAGCCAGAACCAGGGGCTGTAATTTCTGCGGCTAATAAACGGACGCCGCCAGGGCAAGATGTTACGGCTCATCCTTAATATTGCGAGACGGTTTCGAATAATTATATGTCTTCTCATGCGGAGCCCGCGGCGCCACAATCTTGCCATAATTTCCTCCATTCTGTGAAAGAGCAAAAAAAACAGTTTCCCGGGCAGTACAGTAGAGATATACTTCTGACATATTAATCATAAGATTAGGTGGTTAATAAACGATTAAATTGCAGTTAGATTTACGTTAAAATTTTGTTGGCCGTTTGCCTGTATTTGACCGGGGCATAGGCCCTCGAACGTTTCCCCGAACCCTGCGGTCCCTCACCGCCCAAAATGTTCGTGCAGTCGCCATTTCGTCAACTAGCCGCGCCGTTTGCGACTATATCCTTGGGCCCGCCGTATGAAATAAAGAACACATATTCAATGTATTCCGTATCCTCGACTGACCCGTCAGCCCATCATTTTCCTGAAAATATGCAAGTTGAGTTATTTTATTGAGATTCTAGCGTCTACTACCCAGTAACCCTCTCCCTGCGGCATGACTTTTACGGGATTGAAATCGAGCTCGGCAATCTGAGGCAAGTCACCGACCATCTCCGAAAGCCGCAGCAGAAGTTCTTCCAGGGACGCAATGTCAGAAGGGGCGGAGCCGCGGTATCCCTCAAATAGCTTGGCCGTCTTGATAGAGGTGATCATCTCCCTGGCATCCACATCGGTCAAAGGATGCAGCTTGAGGATCACATCTTTTAGCAGTTCCGGACACGTGGCCCGCGCCCAACAGGATGCCCGGCCCGAAAGACGGGTCCTGTGTCACACCTGCGATGCCTTGGTGCCTCCTGCGACCATGTGCTGTACTATAGCTGCTTTCGATCTCGCCCGCACGATTCAGTTTCGTAAGACTGCCGCCATAATTTCCATAAAGGCCCGCTCCACCTGGCCGGCCGAGCGCAGGTTCAGGACCATGCCCCCCTGACGTCGCTGTTATGGGTTATCGTCGATGAGGAGAGTTTCAGAACCACAGGGAACCCGACGCGGCTGCCATAGCGGCGGCTTCGGCGGGCGTCGAAGCACTCGAGGGTCTTAGCCATCCTGATCCCGTAGCAGTCAAGAAGAGCGCTTATTTCATTTGTATTCAGCCAGACCGGGCGCTGCGTGGTGGCTGACAGCTTCATTTTAACCAGTGATTCGGCCTTTTCCCTTTCTTTCCGGTATGATGCAACCTGACATTCTTCCCCTCGGTCTGCTGCGCATCTCTCGGCGTAATCGGCAGCCAGTGAAAGTGCAGCCACAGCTTCTTCAGGGAACGGATAAAAAGGGCACATATTTTCCCTTCGAACCCATCCTGGTCTTAATACCCCTTCGTCCCAGGAAACAGGCCATGAGCGGTTTCCTCGCCTTCCAGAATACCGGCCCATATTTTTTAACCGTGCTCTCCAGCAGCTTTGGTTGCAGATGACCGGCGGTATATATATCATCAGGACGGCATCGGTGCCGTCGTCCTCTGCCAGGAGCTGCAGCACGTTATCGAAGTCTCTGACGGTGGCCCCCGCCGTCGTATCGAGCGGATTGTTTTATCCGGATGTCCCTCTTAATGGCGGACTGGAGTTTGCCGACCATTTCCTGCGCAGAACTGTGGCAAGGTCATCCGTGGTGCCTGCCGAGGCGTCCGCCGTGTGATGCCGGGGCCGCCGCCCGTTGGTCAATATTACCAGTCGTCGCCCCTTCGGCAGGGGTTGATTTGATAGCAGCGTGGCAATAATATCGAACATCTCTTCCATGGTGTTCAGACGTACCAGGCCGGCATGGTGGAAAAGCATGTCCGAAGCCACGTCCGAAGTGGCCATAGCCCCGGTGTGCGAAGAGGCCGCACGGGACCCCGCCTGCGTGCTGCCGCCCTTTACCACCAGCACGGGTTTTCTTGCTGACACTCTGCGGGCGATCCGAGCAAATTTCTGTGCGTTCCCAAAATACTCGAGGCTAAGCAGTATGACCTTCGTCTTTCGATTCGACCTCCCAATATTCGAGAAGGTCGTCGGACGATATATCGACCCGGATTTTTCCGGCACTGATGAAGTGGAGATGCCGAGGTTCAGGTTCCTGGCATATTCCAGGTACTCAGACCGAGGGCACCGCTTTGTGATAGTAGAGCTACATTGCCGTGGGGTGGGAACACGGTTGAAAAAGTAGCATTCATTTTTATAGCGGAGTCTGTATTGATTACACCCATACAGTTGGGGCCGACTATGCGCATGCCGTGTCCCAGCGCAAAAGTTACGCAGTTCCTTTTCGTGGGAAGCCCCCTCCGGGCCTGCTTCAGCGAAGCCATCCGAAATGACAACCAGCGTATGCACTCCCTTATGCCCGCATTCGTCCGCCACACCGGGTACGATTTTGGCCGGGACGGCGATAATAGCCATATCGATTTCGCCGGGGATATCCCTCACCGAGCGGAGCACTTAAGCGACATCAACGAGTCTACGCCAGGATTGACCGGATACCTGCCGCCGGGAAAACCTGGCCTTTAACAGGCATTGGAGAAGCAGGTATCCAATGGTGCCTTCGGTGCCTGGAAGCTCTCTATCAGTGCAATAGATTTCGGACGTAGCAGGTATCTTAGCGAAGCCAGGGTAGCCGTCCTCTCTCTTTTTCCTCTTTCTTCTCGACATTCCTGGTCCTGGCGATGGAATATTTATACTAGCCGCCGGCCTTTAACTCGCTTTCTATATGAAATCCGTAATGCTGGAATAGCGTTATCATCCTGTCGTTCTCCGCCAGGACATCAGCTTCAAATCGCGTGATCCTTTTTGTCCAGCGGTTTCGGCCAATCTCTCCAACAAGATCGTGCCGATACCTTTATTCTGGTACCCATCCTCTATAAATAGATATATTTGGGCCCGTCTGGAAGACGGCAATCGGTAGTACCTTCCTAAGCACTATATCACGGTTTGGCTCTCTCAGCACCTGACTACCAGGACGAAGGTGTTTTCATAGTCGACAGTGCAAAAGCGGACGGCAAATTCCATATCCATATCCCGCGGCATATAACGGAAAATTCGTTCTCGCGTGGCTGGTTTAAGCCTCTGCACAAAACCAAGCAATTTCTCAGCATCGTCGGCTTTAATGGGCCTTAATAACAAGCTGGAACCATCTTTGAGCACGGCTTCGGCCTCGTATCCCGTCGGGTACGGACCGGATGTACCTGTAGCACTATTGGTTACCATGTCACCCCCTGCTGGCTATATTTGTTGCGCAAACGCAACCGAGTTCGCCGATAAATCCTACACGATAAAATATAGCAGGATATCGATTAAAAAATAATAAAATTATGGCGTTAATCATTACGAAAATATTTCATCGCCGTGGGTTCCGGCGATGATAAATCTTTTTTCTGAAGGCGCAGATCAACGTAGTGCAGGGATAATCGATAATTTGACCGCCTTGTCCACCCGGATTACACTAGAATTGTCAGGATGTGAGTTTGATATGGAGGAGAAATCAAATGCCATCATTTAAGTGCAAGGACGTGGGGATGAGCTGCAAATTCGAGGTAAAGGACGAAAACCAGGAGGAATTGATGTCCATGATTGCGCTGCACGCGGAGAAGTCGCACGGCATGAAGGACGTTCCTCCCGAGATGATGGAGAAGATCAAGAAGGCGATCAAGAAGTAGCCGGGCATTTTCCGTCGCGGGAATCGCACAGCCATTCCTGTCTAACACGCGGACCTTCAGTCTATTCGGTCAAGGTCAAGGCGATAGGCCATGATCACCACGCCGGGCCGGGGATGGACGTCATATTCCGGCACGCGGACAAACCCTATCTTTTCATACATCCTGCGCGCCACATCCATCATTGTTGCGGTGTGCAGTCCCACGGTTAATATTCCTGCGCTCCGACACCGGCGAAGGCATTCCTCCATGAGCGCACGGCCGATACCCCGGCCGCGGAAAGCCGGATGGACGCCCAGCAGCCTGAGACCAGCCCAGCCCCGCGGCCAGCCGCCTTCAGCGGATTTTGCCGGGTCCATGTAAAGGGTCACAGTACCTGCAAGCCGGCCACCCAGCCTGGCAACTATCAATTCCGATTCAGCCAGACGGCCGCGAACGTCCAAGATATCTTGAAGATAGAATTGCCATGCCTCGCCGGGGATGGAATCGGCATATTGCTGAAATGCAGCCTGGAGCAACCGCGACACAGCATCCGGCTCTCCCGGTAAGGCATCACGTATGACGAGAATGTCTCTCTTTGTTTTTCCCTGCCGCATCGTTCGGCGCTCCATAAAGATTCGGAGGGGCTACTTCCAGGCTTGGATAATATCGCTGGCAGTCGACACCAGGCATACCCTTTTCAGTATTTTCAGAGCGGCATCGTGCATCTCTTTATCCGCCGATGATGAGCAGTCCTCGACTACGACGGCGTAAAATCCCCTGTTGGACGCATCCCTGGCGCTTGAATCCACACCAAACTCAGTCGCTATGCCGGTGAAGAGGATTGTATCTATTCCCCTGTTCCTCATCATATACTCAAAATGCGTGCCAACGAAAATACTGGCTGTATGTTTATTAACGACCATGTCATCCGCCTGCGGGCTGACCTCTGCGTGGATTTCCGATTCAGGGGTACCCGGCCGCAGGAAGGACGGCAGCTTTTCCGGATCGTCCACGCCGAACCGCCTCATCGACATAAATAACCTGGCTGCAGCCTCATATTGCACCGGTAATGGCGTTATTTTCGAATAGACTATGGGCACGCCTTTCTCCCTGGCGGCTGCCAGCAGCCTTTTCAGATTTTTCAGGAATTCTTCCCGGTTGAAAAGGTTGTTCACCAGCGCATTCTGAACATCCCATATAACCAGGGCCGTGTGTTCGGGAGCAACGATATCCCGCAGTTCCCTATAGATTGTTTTAGCCTGACTTTTCATCATCCTCTCCTTCGATGCTATTTGTTTGACCTGTTGTTTCCTGGGATTACCTACAGAATAATTATAATGCCTAAAATTATACCGGAGAAACGTCGCCGCAAAGGCCTGCTAATCGCTATTTGCCGGTAGCTCAGTCATAGGTTACTATTGTGAGAACAGGCCATGCCACAAAAGAAAGATAAACCAGACGCCAAGTTTGTCCCGTTACATATCGTTGAGCCCTATGACTTCGGCCTCTCTCTACGCGCTACCAGGTCCTTTCAACCAGACCCCGTTAATGAAGGAGAACGGCTGCTGCTGGCGGCCAGGATCGATGGGACCCCGACATTGATCGAAGTCAGCAGCGGGGCCGGACCAAATGGTCAACCCGTCGCATCCTCAAGACCAAAGGCCTCCAGCAACCAACTCCGTAAAATTGCAGAATGGGTCATCTTTGCTGAACTCGACCTGGCGCCTTTTTACCGCATGGCCGAAAAACAGACCAGGATAAGGGATATCATAAAAATGTTTCACGGGCTAAAACCGATGCGTCCGGCGTCTCTCTTCGAAATGGCAGTGACTGCCATTACGGAGCAACAGATTCTCTGTCCGCGGCCCATCATATTCGCTCCCGGGTGGTTGAGCGCTTCGGAGAACCGGTGGACGGCCTTCGGATTTTCCCCGAGCCGCGGACACTGGCTTCCGCTTCGCTGGAAGACCTACGCTCCTGCGGGCTCTCCGGACAGAAAGCCAGGTACATACGCGATCTGGCGGAAAAGGTTGCCGGCGGAACCCTGGACCTGGATATGCTTAAAAATCTGGACGATGATAAAGCCAGGGAAATAATAGTGGGCTTGAAGGGCTTCGGCCGCTGGTCGGCCGACTACATTCTTATACGCGGCCTCGGCAGAACGGATTGCATCCCCATAGACGATCTCGGGGTTCGCAGCGTGGTCGGCAAATTCCTGGGTAAGGGCCAACGTGTCGCCGCGGATGAAGCCGCTGAAATACTGGAACGCTTCCGGCCTTACAGGGGACTGCTGGCCTTTTATTTATTCGCAAGGGCGCGGTTGGGCCCGGCTGTCACCAAATAAGGTGCCGGTGCTACAATTTACACGGTTTAATCAATTTACCAGCCTAATGTTAGTGTCGTGAGAAAGCGGACTCAACATGACGATTAAATCTACAGATGTTGCGCAGCCGGCGATCAGCCCCAACTACAAGTGGACTGCGCTCTCCAACACGACCTTGGCTACGCTGCTCGGCTTTGTCAACACCTCCAGTATGCTGCTGGCCATGCCGGTCATATTCAGGGGTATCAACATTAATCCGCTTGCGCCCGAAAGCTCCGACTATCTACTTTGGCTGCTCATGGGCTACATGCTGGTGATCGCTGTCCTCGTCGTCACGCTCGGCCGGCTGGGAGACATGTGGGGCCGGACTCGCATGTATAACCTGGGCTTCGCCATCTTTACGGCGGGGTCGTTATTATGCGCCATTACCTGGGACAGCGGGACCGCAGGCGCTACCGAGCTTATACTGTTTCGCGTAGTCCAGGCTATTGGCGGCGCCTTCCTTTTCGCCAATTCGGCAGCCATTCTCACGGACGCCTTTCCGGCCAATCAGCGCGGCATGGCCCTCGGCTTGAACCAGGTAGCCTCAATTGCAGGGACCTTCCTGGGAATCCTGGTAGGCGGCCTTCTGGCTGAAGTGGGATGGCGCTGGGTATTTCTATTTAATGTGCCTATTGGTATTGCCGGTACTATCTGGGCCTACCTTTCTTTGCGCGATGTGGGCGCTCGAAAAAAGGAGCGCATCGACTGGCTGGGTAACCTTACTTTCGCTGCGGGGCTGACGCTGGTGCTTACTGGTGTTATTTACGGCATCAATCCGAGCGGGTCTTCTCTTATGAGCTGGACCACGCCCCTTGTTTTAGGCCTGTTGATCGGGGGAGTGCTTCTTCTGGTGGCTTTCGTTTTTATCGAACATGCCGTGCCTGCGCCGATGTTCCGGCTGGCCCTGTTTCGTATCCGAGCCTTCACGACGGGCAGCCTTGCGGCATTTTTTGCGGCCGTAGCGCGCGGCGGATTCATGCTGATGCTGACTATCTGGCTGCAGGGCATCTGGCTTCCTTTGCACGGTTATGACTTTGAAGTCACCCCACTCTGGGCGGGCATCTACATGGTCCCTTACAGCATCGGATTCCTCATATCCGGCCCGCTTTCGGGGCTTTTATCCGACCGCTCGGGTGCGCGCTATCTGGCGACTGCAGGAATGCTATTTTCCGCGGTCACCTTCGTTTTGCTCGTGGTTTTACCCGTCGATTTCAACTACTCGCAATTCGCCGCGATAATATTCTTTAACGGCCTGGCTATGGGTATGTTCATCGCACCCAACGCGGCGGCGATCATGAACAGCGTCCCCGCCAGGCATCGAGGGGCCGGTTCCGGCATGATGGCTACAGTCAATAATATGGGCCTGCCGTTATCGCTGGGAATTTTCTTCTCATTACTGATTGTCGGGCTGAATGAAGCGGTCCCCGCCGTCATGTACAGCCAACTGACCCAGCACGACGTCACGGCCCAAGTCGCACAAAAGCTGGCATCCTCACCCCCCATCGGCTATCTATTTGCCGCGTTCCTGGGTTACAACCCGCTGGGCGTCCTGATCCCTTCCGATGTGCTGCATGCGTTGCCCGCTGATCAGATGACGCTTGTCACGTCGAGGGCCTTCTTCCCACAGCTTATCTCCACGGCTTTTCACGACGGCATCACCAAGGTGTTTATCTTTGCCGCTGTAATATGCTTAATGGCTGCCGCTTTTTCCTGGCTGCGCGGTGGAAAATATATCCACGAGGATGCGGAAGAGTAGTAGAATAGTGATGGAACGATCTCAAACATTTAATTCTCGGCGGAGGTGATGGAAATGTATAAGAAAATAATGGTTCCCCTGGATCGGATCTTCCCTGGCCGAGGTGGCCCTGCCCTATGCGGAGGAGCTGGCCGCAAGGCTTGGCTGCGATATATCACTGGTGTATATAAGCGAATCGAATGAAGACCAGTACCGGCATATGCACCAGTCTTACCTAGATAAAATAATAGAGATTGTGAAACGCGGCGCCGCCGGATACCTCAAGGAAGCTACTGAAAATACATTTCATATATCTTCCAAAATTATTGTGGGCAACGCCGCTGAGGAGATCGTCGATTATGCCGAAAAAGCAGATGTGGGCCTGATTGTCATGTCAACCCATGCCCGCTCCGGTGTTAAACGTTGGACACTGGGAAGCGTGGCTGAGAAAGTCGTTAGGGCAACCAACCGGCCCGTAGCGCTGATAAGGACCACGGATGCCCGCCCTGACCTGCCCGAAAAAAGGCTGCTAACTAAAATCCTGGTCCCGCTGGACGGATCGAAGCTGGGTGAAGCCGCGGTCCGCTGTGTTACAGAGATCGCCTCCAGGTTGAAGGCCGAGGTCATTCTCTTCCAGGTCCTGGCATCCGGTTACCTGGCTATAACCGCCGACGGATATGGGTATGTTATGAATACTGAGCAACAGATGGAGTCCGACAAGGCATTCGCCACTGCTTACCTGCAACAGGTAGGCGCGCCCCTGAAGCAGGAAGGGATATCCGTCAAAGCGGAGATAAGATTCGGCAACGCAGCCGAGGAGATAGTTCGCTTTGCCGACAAGAAGCAGGTAGACCTGGTGGCGATGTCGACACACGGGCGGTCCGGCGTCGGCCGCTGGGTCTTCGGCAGCGTTGCAGAAAAAATATTATATCAGGGAAATACGCCCCTGCTTCTGGTCAGGGCTCCGGCAGCCGCCGGCAAGTAACTGCGCCAACTCTATTTGAGGAGCCTGAACAACGTATCGGTGACGGCCTCAAAAGGTCTCACCATTAAAAAGGCGTATTTCCTCAACCTTTTCCGCAGCCAGAACTGTATCTGCCCCTTAAGGACGGCGAACCTCATTTTGAATTCCGAGAAGTCCGCATCGAAAATGAGGGAATGGTCGGAGATGAGGTTATGGCGGGCTTTCAATTCCCTGGAAACACCCCTGCGCTTAACCCTTTCATAAAGGACCGTGCCCGGCAGAGGATAGGGCATGGTGAAGGAAAGATAGTCCAGAGGAAGCGACGTGGAGAACCGGATGGTGTTGAGTACCGTGTCGTCCGTTTCCCCTGGATAGCAGAGTATGAAAAAGGCCCCGGTCTTTATCCCGGCATAACGGGCTGCTTCCACCGCCCGGCGCGCCGCTGCCACGGTTATCTTCTTGTTCATCAGCCTCAGCACCGAATCGTCGGCAGACTCTATTCCAAAGAATATCCTGTCGCAGCCGGCTTCTCTCATGGCCCCGGCCAGCTCGCGGTCGATCGAGTCCACCCTGCCGAGGCACTCCCATCTAAAACGCAAGCCTCGTTTTATTATCTCCTTGCATACCTGCATGACGCGCTCTTTCCTTAGAGTAAATACATCATCGGCAAAATGGACGCGCTCATAACCACAGGAAAGCACCTGTTCAACCTCATCGATAACGTTCTCGGCCGATCGCTCGCGATAGCTGACTCCGAAGACGGCATTACTGCAAAACTCGCAGGTGAAGGGGCAACCCCTGGTAGTCATGATCGACGTTGTAGCCACCAGGGACTTTTTCTTCCAGTGATCGAGATATCTATTATTGGGCAATAAGTCCCGCGCAGGGAAGGCTATCGAATCCAGGTCGGCAACATGCGGGCGCCGGCCTGTGAATACCAGCCCATCGCCGTTATTGCTGTGGCGAAGGCCGTTTCCATTACGGTAAACAATGCCGGGCACGGAGTCCCAACCATGCCCTCCTTCATATGCCTGCAGTACATCCAGCGTTGTGATCTCCCCTTCACCCGTGACCACAATATCGAAGTCCTGCATAAATGAGGCAGGGTCGCACGTGGGCAAGGGTCCGCCGGCAATAATAAGGCCGCACTTATCGCGCAGGAGCCTGGCGAACATAAGGCTGTCACTCTTCATGCTCGCCATGCTGTATATTCCCGCCACGTCCACGCCGGAATGCAGGGCTTCATCCAAAGCATCATTGCGTTCAGCGAAGGTGCAGTCCAGTGTTTTTACCTCGTATCCTGCCTTTCTGAGGCTGGCGCCGAGATAAATTATTCCGAGAGGAGGAAAACGGAATATCGACCTGTCGTGCTTAGGTTTAAAGTAAGGGTATATCAGCAGGACTGAGGTCATACCGCCGTCCCTATTTTAATATCATAGGCGAAGTGTGTCGTATTTGCGGGCAAGCTATAGGCCAGCCCGGACCACGCCAGCAGGCCTGCTTCCAGCTCCCTGCCCCGGAACATTCGCGCCCCCCTCACATTCATAAGTGTAAAAGCAATGCCATCCCGTATATCGATAAAGGAGGCTTCGGTCGCAAAGGTCCTATTCCAGGTCCCGATCGCCTTTCCCGTCAGGGCCAGCCGGTTGGAGTCGCGGTAATGATCGAAATAATTGGCGCCCTGCTCATTTGTGAAAATGATCTCCGTGCAGCCGCAGTTCTGCAGCGCGCTTAAGTCTGCATCGACGTGCACAGTTTGCTCTGCAGGGCGAATGGTGTATGCCACCTTCACACTGGCCGCCGGCGCTACAGTCTCGAAGATGGTCTCTATATCACCCATCCGTCTCAGGCCGTTGAAGACCCAGCTATGCGCCTGCCGCAATGCCGGAACGTTCCTGTGAATAGAGGCCAGATATTCGTTAAAGCGGTAAAAAGCCCCGCTATCGATATACTTGCCCTTTATCCTCACCCTCAGCACCGTATTCAGGGAATAAACAGCGACGGCTTCAGACGGACCGTTTTGAACGGTGACATGTGCAGCGCCGGGCAGGATGGTCTGATAGCCGATCTTAATTACCGGGACACCAAAGCCGGTGCCCTCCTCGTCCAGTTCCCTATCGCCGCAAGCAAGCAGCAGTCCTTTCTGCATCCGGTTCGTTGGATAATCAGACTGGCCGCCAGCCTCTTTTAAAAGGAGGGAGACGCCATTCCTAATTTCGAATTTACAACGTACGGCGTTGCCGGTTTGCCCTCTACCCGCCACAATAATCCCCACACTACGAACGATGGAACTTATTATATGTTCAGACGTTATTTCCGGTCAAAAATATTGACTTTATATGCTGCCCGGCTATGCCGGCCGGCCGAGATTATCAACCGCCCTGTGGTACAGGTAAATCAACCTGCAATTTATCTCAAGGGCATCACGTACGTTCGACCCTGAAGGTTTTATCAGCAGGTCATCAAAAACCGTCTGCGGAAATATTTTCCTCAGTTCTGCAATGGTGCCGTCCATGTTTTTGAGAGAGGAGGACGTCATCCCCGCCCCCAGAAACGAATAGTCAAAGCCACGCTGAAACAGCTCAACGACGGGATCCATTGAGGCGCGACCGTAAAGCCGCACAAAACGCTCGGTATCGACCGATATTTCTTTGGTCTTCTCCTTGACCTGGCGCATGATTGGAATACCACCCGTCAACACCGTACCCATGACATTGAGTTTAACTGTAGTACTGGTCGACTCCTTCACCATGCTGGTCTGCATCGTTCCTTCCAGGATAAGGAACACGTCCTTTTCCCGCAGGCTTATTTCTCTGCCTGTTTTATCCTTGAATATGACTTCTCCATCCGCCTTTTTCAGGCTGCGTGCCCGGAATATCCTCAAGAGCGGTTTGCGAAGCTCAGCGTCGCCGCAGGCAAAAGCCGCAATCCCCTCGGACCTCAATTTTCGGACGATTGTTTCAGCTTCCTCAACAGAATGGTATTGTGCGATGATCCTGGGAATCTTTCCGGCCAGTAGACGGCGTGCATCATAAACGTCACTGCCCATTACAGCCGCTACTTTCTCGGCCAGACCTTCTTTGAGTATGCCGGACGGAGCTATTGCAACGTGCCAGATATCCGATGACTGCATAACAGTGGCCTTCTATTTGGCCGGGCCTCCCAGACTGACGATCACCTGCGGTATATCCGAAGAAGGTATGCCCGTTATTTTTTGCAGGCCGGCCTGCTGGTCCGCGGTCAGCTTATCTTCGAAAGTGACATCCCAGGCCCATCGCCGATGCCTGCACCAGCATATTGCCCGCCACAAAACCGGCCTCTTCGAGGGCCCAGCTTTTCACCGCCTCACTGCCGGCTTTCTGGTTCAGGCATATAACCACATAGCAGGGCGCCTGGGGCAGCCCATCGACGGCGGTCCTCATATCCGTCCGCACGTCTCCGGAGCTGACCGGTTCGATCCTGTGGTCTCTGGTACCGAGGTCTGTACTCGGATTCCTATTCTGATAGCGGTAAACGCCTCTTTCATTTACGAGGTAGGTCGTCCCCGTGAGGAAATACTCCGCCATGGCCGACGGGACAGTAAGACCTTTCTTGTTGCCGAATGCTATTTCGTGCGGAGTGCAGCCGTACCCCGCCCAAAGGAGCTGGGATATTTGCTGTAAGGTCAGGTTATCCTGGGAAAATTTATCGGTGTATTTTAAATCGGCCAGAACCTCTTCTACTTTGTCCTGCCCATTGGTTGACGGGTCGGGCAGCCATCCGGGGTCGGACTGCGGAACGGAAGAGTGGGCTACCAGCTCGGAGGTTAAACCCGTCACCCCTTGAACCCCGAAATACAGGCTCGACATCTTCGGACAACTGGCCACCGCCGGTTCACTGCTCTTCCACAGCGAGTCGGACGCCAGGGTCGCCAGGATGTAGGAAACGCCGGTATCGAAAGGCAGTTCGCTATCACAGTTGATGACTAGTGCTCCGTTCGATACCTTCTTGTCGGAATGCCGGCTCAGCGAGTTGGTCGCCGGACTATATAGATATTCGCCGTCCGGCGTGGATATATAGATATCGCGGTGCGACCCGGTGACCGGGGCCTTGCCTGCGGCCCATAAAATATTGGCCATTTGCTGGCTATCCGCCGTGCCGCCGAGGCTATGCTCGGAATACCTGCTGTTGAGGCAAATCTCTATCGAATTGCCGGTTGTTATCGGAGCGGGAAGCTGGCCTTCTGTAACAGGTGAGGAAGTAGCTTGTGTGGCAGCATTCGAAGGTGAACTCTGGCCAGTCGAGGGTGTTTCTGCGGGCTTCTGGGAAACCGCCGGGGCAGCACATGCGCCGAACAGCATCACGGCCGCTACCAAAATTAATATGCACGCCCTTATACTCATTTGACCCTGCCTATTTAACCAAGCCCAATTTTTTTCCTATCCACCAGTAGAATATCACCAGGATAATAGTGATCTCGCTCCAGATAATATACCAAATGGGCGATGCTCCTTTCAGAAAAATATAAATGAAAGGGCAAAGTAAAAACACTCCTGGAAAAACACCGGCCTCAATCAGATAAAGCCAATCAAGGTGCCCTGTGTTTTTCGTTTTACCACGTTGGTTGGATAACCATGTTTCCCAGTACAAAGGCTTCGTGAAGTCATAGCCAAAATTTGGCATGCGCAACTCATTTTCCACTACTTCAACTTTGTCTTGCAAAATGGAACATACTGGCTTCCAGTTGGCAACCGACGCTTCCAGATATGCATTTATTTTTGCTTCCGTAAATCTAAGATATTGTCCCGCTCGATTTATCCTCACCATTTGCCCGAGCCAAATCACATCCAAGACAAGTGAGGCAACCATTATGACGATCAATGCCTCTGGAGGCAAATATTTTAATATGAGTGGGCTGGCACCAAGGATTAGCCCTGTTCCCCAAGAGAAAATCCGGAAGGAATGTTGAAAACATTCCTGAATCTCAGTTCTTAAGGTAGAATATTCCCATCCAATCACTTTCAGAAAGTCATCTTGCATCATTTTACTCCTATTAATGTCGAAATCGACCTATTCTAACTTATTATTTGGAATCTGTCGTTGCCTCGTTTTGTTAGTTGCCAAGATATATTCTATTACTCTCAAGTTTCTTTTTTCGACATTAAAAAGGAATATGGAACAGCTTAACGATAAGGAAGGATATCAAAACGTAGGCGGCGATGCTTACAATAAGGGACCATACCAGGCCGATATACGGCAAAAGAAATATCAGGGCTACTATGTAAATTATCCAGGGCGGCAGTAGGATGAGCATATTTTTAAGGTATGACACGGCGGGGTTGAGCCCGGACGAGAGAAAAATGGTACAGAGAGTGATGACGGTTATGACGGGCAGCAGGGCAAAAAAGGCCGCCAGGATGCCTTTCCCCTGGCTCCCAAAATACGTGACGGCCGTAACTATCGCGCCGCCTACCACAAAATATACGGGTAGCAATTTTAAGTCCATTAGCGGCCTCCTTTTAATCGCCGGTAAATGAAAAATAAACGGAATTTTTGCGTTGTCACAAGTTAAAATGTGCGGCGATGCTGGAATAAATATACATCTTAGCTTCAGCAATAAAAAGCATCCGGCTTCCGGCAGCTTTATTTTGCACCGGGTTTACGCGCGGGGCAATTTCGTGGCATCATAGTATTCAATAAAGGAGGTGGAGAATGTCCTGGCTAAGCTTCGGGGTGCCTGCGGGCGGGCCTGCATTAGGCTTTATCCTCGTTATCATCGGCATCATAATATTCATCTTCCCGCGCATCATTAATTACCTCATCGGAATAGCTTTAATCATCAGCGGCATAGGCTTTATCATGGGTGGAGGCTGGCTTTGGGGAATATTGTCCCTTATTTTCGGCATAGTCGTCATGATATTCCCCAGGATACTCAATTACCTGGTTGGCGTATATCTGATCATAATCGGCATCGGGCAGATCATTGCTTCGGGATTTGCCCTGGGAATTCCTCTGGTCGTCGGCATAATCACGCTGGTCTTCGGCATCATCGTGATGGTCAATCCGGGCGTCCTCAACGCGCTGGTCGCAATTATCTTTATCATACAGGGCATAATGCTGCTGGCGCAGTATTATCACTGGTTTTAACCGTACATACTAAGTCTGCAAAAACACAGGGGGAAACCTTGATCAAGGTTTCCCCCTGTCAATACGCTGAGATTCTCTGCTAGTCCACAGTCAGCAGGGCATTCGAAGTAGTGGTCCCGTATGAGTTGGTAGCCGTAATAACATACCCGGTCGTAACGGTAGGATTGACGGCCTGGCTTCCCGTCGCCGGGACATTGCCGATCTGCCAGATGTAGACCGATGAAGCCCCATCCACCCGCCAGCTCAAAAGGGCGGTATCGCCGGGTCTTATAACATCCGGCGTGACACGAAATTCCTGGATGAGAGGCGCACCATTCTGACCGCCGGTCGCGCCATAGGTCGAGGTCCCGACCGTGACCAGCAGAAAGGCCGTGCTGGTCCCCACGTCGTTCTTCGCCTTGAGCGTATAGATGGTGGTCCCAAGCGGATAGACATCCTTGTTTCCCGACAAGTTGACGTCGCCTATGTTGGTTATGATCACATCCGTGGCGTTAGACACATCCCAGTATATGGTGCTGGAATCCCCCGGATTTATCGTACTTGGCCGGGCGTAATACTGGGTAATCACCGGCAGGCCCATCTGTGATTGGCCGTTCACCGTCACCTCGGCCGTCGCCGTAGAGCTTCCGTTAGAATTGCTCGCAGTCAAAGTGTAGATTATGGTCGATGACGGCGACACGACGGTTGTCCCGGCAGCATTTACAGCGCCGATTCCCTGGTCAATCGATACCGAAGTGGAGTTGGTCACGTTCCAGACCAGAGTCGATTGGCCGCCGGAAGCTATGGATGACGGCACCGCGGAAAAGGCCACTATACTGGGCCGTGAGCCCTGGCCGACTTGCTGTCCAGGGGCGGTATTGTAATAAATACAGCCTGCCGCGGGCAATATAAGCACGAGTAATAAAATCAATAGTCTTCTCATTCCTCACCTCATCTTTAAACCTTTTTCTATCGGAACACACGATCCGTGCGAAGGCTGCAAATACTTACAGCCTTCGCACCGTGCTTATGACAGCGCTGTTTAGCTCCCTATCTTCTGCCTATCAGTTCCAGGATACCCCAGACTATAAGGAAGATACCTATGACCCACTGAAGCGGCAGCCAGCCGAAGAGAATGAGCACGCCGGCGATGATAGCCAGGACTGCGATCAGTGTACCACTTAATTGAAAACCTTTACCAGCCATAATTACCGTCCACCTCCTATATTGAATTGCAACCATATTACCCGCGCGGTAGTTGCCGCGTAATAAAATAAGCGGCAAAAAGCTTAAATTATTATAAAATTTCCTCCTGCCCGGCAGAGTGGAGGACTGCCGGGACGGCCTTTTTATAAATCAATACTGGACTGTTGGGTCATGGACATTATCCCTTCGGGGCTATCGCTGTTTTAACTACCCGCCTATTATGTTAGTGCATCAAAAATAAAATAGCGCGGTGTACGAGTGAAAGCAATAGAGCGTTTGTTAAAAAGCCAGGATGGCACGAACGGCCTGGACACCGCTATCATACTGATCGCCTTCGTGACCGTGGCGGCCGTCTTCGGCTATGCCGTGCTGAGTGCAGGCCTATTCTCTGCCGAGAGGGGCAAGGAAACCATCTACGCAGGCCTTAACGAAGCCAAGAGCAACTTCGAGCTTTCCGGCTCGGTCATTGGGCTGGGCGATAACGTCACTTTCTATCCCATTAACATGCTTGGCATCATAAAGTTCACGGTTAAGAACGCCATAGCAGGCAACCCCATCGACATGACCCCCAACGGCATGGACCCCAGGGGCGTGGACCAGGCGGGCAAGAATAAGTGCGTCATCAGCCTGACCACCTCGCACAATTACATCAATAATATGCTATGGACTTATGTCCCTGTCGGCTATGACAACGGCAACAACCTGTTGGAAACCGGCGAACAGTTTGAGATCACCGTTGATATCAACGATCTTACCCTCTCCGGCGGCGCACTTACTATTCCTGACGGCCTTTTGCAGGCCAACGATACATTCACCCTGCAGGTCAAGCCGGCTATCGGCTCGACCATCACCATCCAGAGGCAGTTGCCTGCCGCTATCACACCAGTGATGGACCTGCACTAAGTCGTACCCGGTGCCATATTATTTCAGCAATATGGGCCCGATGGGTCATCGACATTGTGCCTTGCGGGCCTTTTGCCACACTGAATATCCATATATTATGTTAATTAATAGAAATAAAATGGTGCTATGACGGAATGAAAGCCATTGGACCGGTGATGGACCGGCACTAAAGCAAATTGAGCTTTTGAAAGAAGTAACCTCGCGGGCCTAAGTGCGCTGCAGGCAGAACCAAAGCTTATAATTTGATTTTGCCTGCTAAATTAAGCCACTTGTGCTTCCATATCCAGGATGCTACAATGATATTAATAGTACATATGTACTATTAATTATATGCGAGAACAAATGCCCCGTGTGATTTGGTCTAAGAAATCTAACGACCACCGATTTCAGGAAAACGTACATGGTAGAGTTGATCTGGGCCAATAGGAAATCGACTGTGCTTTCAGCATCGAGCTTAGCCTGTCTGTCTCATATGCCCGGTGTAAATCTAACCTTAGGCTGCGCCAACAACTGCATATATTGTTATGCCAGGGGATATTCCTCGTTTCCGGGTGAGAATAAGGTTATTGTCTTCAAGAACACTTGTGAAAAATTAATTAGCGAACTATGCAATAAAAGAACCAAGCCTCAAGCAGTATATTTCAGTCCTTCCAGTGATATTTTTCAGCCGGTCCCGGAGATACTTGAGCTTAGCCATGCGATACTGGAAATATTACTTTCGAGGGATATCGGTATCGCTTTTGTTACCAAAGGACAAATACCTGATAAGACAATGGAGCTACTATGTAACAATGCAGCTAAAGTTAGAGCGCAAATTGGAATTATTATCCACGATGATAATGTACGATCTATATTTGAACCGGATGCTGCCAGCATTGCAGTGCGACTTAAACAAATGGCAAAGATGGTGGGTGCCGGCATAGCTGTTGAAGCCAGGATAGCTCCAATTCTTTCTGGAATCACTGATACCCGCGATTCAATTGATTGTCTGTACACCGCTATTTCATCCGCCTGTGTGAAGCGTGCATCAATAAGCACGCTTTTCCTCAGACCAGCAATTACAGCCTCTTTAAAAACGCATATGTTAGATAAGGTTGCTTTGGAAAAACTATTGGGCTTATATGGAAAGAGTAGACGTTTGGAAGTACAGGCGGGGCATTCGTCCGTCCTGCCGCTGCCAAAATTAAAACGAGAGGAAATTTACACCCGTTTTATAAGAAGAGCCGAAGGCTATGGCATTTATGTATCTATATGCGGTTGTATGAATCCCGATATAGGCGGCACCTGTAATATTGCAGGAAAGTGGCCCAAATCTAATTTGCAGCGCAGCTTGTTCCAATGATACATTCACCATCCAAGTCAAGCCGGCTATCGGCTCCACCATCACCATCCAGAGGCAGTTGCCTGCGGCTATCACAACGGTGATGGACTTGCACTAAGTTGTCTGCGATCCCGGCGCCATTTTTATTCCATCAATATGCGACTAATGGCTCATTGACCTTATGCCTTGCGGACCTTTTGCCGCAGTAAATATGAACGTACCATGTTAACGAGTCAAAATAGAATTGAGCGGTGATAATATGAAAGCATTTAAGAATTTGTTTAAAAGACCAGCAGGGCATGACCGGCCTGGAAACCGCCATCATACTGATCGCCTTTGTTACTGTGGCGGCCGTATTCGGCTATGCGGTACTGAGCGCAGGCCTCTTCTCGGCCGAGCAGGGCAAGTCGACCATCTATGCCGGCCTGAACGAAGCCAAGAGCAACCTGGAGCTTTCCGGCTCGGTCATGGCCAAAAGCGATGACAGCGTCAATGTAAGGTCGATCCTCTTCACGGTTAAGAACGCCATTGCCGGCAACCCCATCGACATGACCCCCAATGACGGCAGCGGCAAGAATAAATGCGTCATCAGCCTGACGACCAGCAGCGACTATATCAACAACGTGAAATGGTCCTACGTCACCCATCGGCGCCGACAACGGCAACAACCTCCTGGAAACCGGCGAACAGTTTGAGATCACGGTCGACCTGACCGATCTCGGCTCTGCCGGGTCTCTCAGCGAGAACCTGACGGCCAACCAGAAATTCACCCTGCAGGTCAAGCCTGCCGCTGGGCTCCACTATCACCATCCAGAGGACATTGCCTCCCGCCATCGGGCCGGTGATGGACCTGGACCTGATGACCAGCTTTGGCGGCGGGCATTCAGCCAGCGAGAATACCAGCGGCGGCGGCGGGATGTCGGGTATTACATGCACAAGAGTGCAGGCAGACTACTCGTCCAGCGATTCCTATATGCTCTATCTTTTCTTCTACTTAAAAAACAATGGAACAATGCCGGTAACTATCAGCCAGGCAGGCCTTACCATTGCTGTCAATGGTGGCGGCGCTGTGGTCCCATGGTGGGGGATCAATGGCCAAAGCCGAGTCTACCCAATTCAAATTGCGGCGGGGGACACCGCTGACATAATACTCGACTTAAGGGCAACTCCGACTGTGACACTACGGCCCGGCGACACGTTTACGTCGACTGTGGAACCCTTCAGTGGGCCTACGCTCAGCATTACAAAGACGATACCTGCTCACGTTGAATAATGGCATTAATGACCTGCCTTAGATGCGGTGGGTAGCCACTAAATGGTTTCCTTCGATCAAAGGATTGCCACAGCACTTCGTGCTTCGCAATGACGTGGTTAAATAAGAGGCTTGGTGGCAGCGACTAGATTCGAACTAGTGACCAGGGGCTTATGAGTTCCATTCTCCTTCTTAAATACTGTCTCAGATTTCACCAAAAAGAACCAACTAATAACTCCATATCTTTAAATGGGACTAATGGGTCATTTACATTATACCTTGCGGGCCTTTTGCCATAGTAAATAGCCATGTATTATGTGGTGACCACATGAAAGCCGCAAAGTATTTCTCTAAAAGACCAGCGAGGGCATGACCGGCCTGGAGACCGCCATCATTCTGATCGCCTTTGTTACCGTGGCAGCCGTATTCGGCTATGCGGTGCTGAGCGCCGGACTCTTCTCTGCCGAGCAGGGCAAGTCGGCCATCTACGCCGGCCTGAACGAAGCCAAGAGCAACCTGGAGCTTTCCGGCTCGGTTATGGCCAAAAGCGATGACAGCATCAATGTAAGGTCGATCCTGTTCACGGTCAAGAACGCCATTGCCGGCAACCCCATCGACATGACCCCCAATGACGGCAGCGGCAAGAATAAATGCGTCATCAGCCTTACGACCGGCAACGACTATATCAATGACGTGAAATGGTCCAAAGTACCCATTGGCGCGGATAACGGAAACAACCTCCTG
>CAWKFY010000008.1:0-39409 GCA_963848815.1 uncultured Chloroflexia bacterium | reverse complement strand
CTTCAGGTTGGTCTTATGAAAAATGGCTGTAAATTCGCATACCGATAATAAATCTCCGGAGAAACTCAATTGGCTGAAGTATCTGAATTCAGGGGCGTTCGCTATAACCCCGAAAAAATACGCCGCATGGCAGACGTTATCTGCCCGCCTTACGACGTCATCTCGCCGCAGGAGCAACAACTGCTCTACGATAAAAATGAATATAACATGGTGCGCCTGGAATATGGCCAGGAGATGAAGGGAGACAACGAGCGCACCAATAAATATATACGTGCCCGTGATACCATGAACGAGTGGTTGAAGGAAGGAGTCCTCCTGCAGGACTCCGTGCCTAACTACTATGTCCACGAGCATATCTTCGAGATGGGACAGACCAAGAAAAGAAGGCTGGAGCTTTATGCCTGCGTCCGGCTGGAACCCTGGTCACGCAAGGTGGTATTTCCGCATGAGTTCACCATGCAGAAGGCCAAGGACGACCGCCTGAGCCTGATGAAAGCTTGCGCCGCCAATTTCAGCCCGATTTTCGGCCTGTATGAAGACCCCGGAGGCAAGATCAACCAGCTTGTAGTAACCCGCGTTAAGGCCACGCCGACCTATAGTTTTGAACACGGCGACAGCCATAAGTTCTGGGCTGTCAACGAGCCGGAGTTCGTCCAGCGCGTGGGTCACTTCCTCATTACCAAGTCTATCTATATAGCCGACGGCCACCACCGGTACGAGACTGCGTTGGCCTACAGGGACTACCGGCGCCAGATGGACCCTCACGGCAGCGATGCCGCCGCCTATAACTACGTTATGATGGCGCTGGTCTCATTCTCGGACCCGGGCATTGTAATCCTCCCCATCCACCGCCTGGTCCAGGGCATATCCGCCTCCGTTTTGGATAAATTCAAGAAAGGGCTGGCCGAGTATTTCGAAATCAGAGAGTCCGACAGCGGGGACATCTTTGACAGCAGGCCGGGAAACATCAGAATCTACGGCCTCGATAAAGGCAGAATCATGAGCCTATCCCTGGTCCCCGGCATCAAGGTCAATGATTTCCTGGAACAGAAGCGCTCACAGGAATACGGCAAGCTGGATGTCAGCGTCGTTCAGCATATTATCTGCGAAAAACTGCTGGGGCTGCCGGCGGGCGATACCGATAAACTGGCCTATACTCCCAGCGGAGAGGCGGCCTGCAGACTGGTCGATTCCGAACAATACCAATTCGCAGTACTTCTCAATCCCATGCCTGCTGCGACCATCAAGGCCATAGCCGACGCCAACGACCGCATGCCGCGCAAGTCCACCTTCTTCTATCCCAAGCTGCCCACCGGACTGGTCATGCACAGGCTGGATGGAGAAGTCTAACCCCTGCGGGGAAAATCCAAATTCCAAAAGCCAAATTCCAAGGAAGTTTTAATATTTTAATTTTTGAATTTTATTATTGTTTGGAGCTTGGAATTTGGAGTTTGGTATTTATTTTTCTTCGAATTCATATACAGTGCTTGAGTATGCCTGTTTAACAGCCTCTGCAAAAGTGGAGCGCCTGGGTTCACGCACCGACAGCAGCCTATTTATCGCCTTGCCCTCCAGCGAACGGAAAAAGGCGCATTGCCGCCACATCGTCAGAAGCGTATCCCGTGTTCCACCATACAGAATATAATTGATCTCCTTGACGTGCGGCTCGAGCAAATCCCTGGCATGGCCCTCGACGCGTGTAAAAAACGTTTCCATCTGCTTCTCACGGTGCCGGGCAAAGCGCTGCGACGAGGAGCCTCCTTTATGATGGCGGGCATGCACCAGCCCGGTGCCGGCCTTGCCGTCTATCAATTGCTCCCCTTTGAAAAGCCCTATGGCATACTGGCCGAGCCTGACCAATATAAGGCCCAGCAGCCAATCATGCTTCAGCATAGCGGCCAGGTTCGAGGGGTCGTAACATCGTGCGCTGCCGGTGGCGCGAAGCGGAAAAGGAGGCCATACCACGTGAGCTTTCCCCGAAACATAGAAAATTACCGCGCCCGTCGGCGACTTCGAGGCGTTTTCCGCCAACTCATCCAGCAGGCGGCCGTTATCCAGCCATGAGCCCAGCGACTTCTCAATATCAGCCCTGCGCGTCAACGGAGCAATGTGGGCGGTGCAGGCCGGAGGCTCGCTGTTGAATTCCTCCAGCCAGGCAAGGACCTTGAAACGCGACAGGATAAATGGGGTGCTCATTGCTGATTTATATTATAGGGGAAAAATGCCAACCCGACTCTCTTTCAGTGGAATTCCATGCCTTAAACAAATACAAAATATAAATTTCAATTGCTTTTGGTTTTGAGCAGCCGGATGTACTCCCATTGCGGCCTCGTATTCAACGTAGTTTGATATTTAAGAGAACTTGATGCAATAATCTCCACAATCGGTTTTTTTGAAAGCCTTTTTAAAATTAACCGAAGGGCTTACCCCGCTTTTGGGATAATAGCAAATGGCTGGTTTAGCTGGAATTTTCACCAACGACACATTGGACCCTGATGCCACTCAGCGACTCCTCTACGAACTGGCAGGCCAGATATCATATTCAACAGATGACCTGATGGATTATTGGCTGGATAGCAAATTAGCCTTAACACGGGTGCACCACGGAGGCATCAACCCCGAGCCACAACCAATCGCCAATGAAAAGGGGACAATTCTTGTCTTCATGTATGGAGAAGTGTTTGGCTATGATTCTCGCAGGCAATGGCTTTCCGGACAGGGCCATCAATTTCATTATGCTAATAGTTCTCCCGAGTATTGCCTTCATCTATACGAACAACAGGGTAAAAGCGCTTTTGCCGAACTGAATGGATCATTTATCATAGCCGTATATGATAGCGACACCCATGAATTCCTTCTAGTCAATGACCGTTACTCGTCCCGCCCGTTATATTACCATTACGATGGCAGCCGTTTGGCATTCGGCAGCCAGGTACGACCATTGCTCAGAATTCCGGGCCTGCCGCGGGGACTTGATGTCCACTCTGTTTACGATTTCTTCACTTTTCAACGCATACTTGGCAGCCGGACTTATTTTAAGCATATCCAAACGCTAAATCCCGCCAGCATTCTACGCATTCGCAATGGGGTTTTATCGATTGAACGCTACTGGGAGATCAGCAATGCACATCAAACGCACAGTCAGAGTTATTACGTTGAGAAACTTACCGATGCCATTAAGCATGCGGTCTCTATCAGAACAGGAGATTCGCACCGGCTGGGCCTGCTTCTGAGTGGTGGGCTGGATTCAAGAACGATATTGGCTGCTGCAGGGCGCGGCCGTATAAACGCGGCCTTCACGGTGGGGGATTTTGATAACAGAGAAGTGGGGACTGCACGCGATATCGCCACGGCATATGACTGCAGGCACGTTTTTTTAAAGCGGGATATCGATCATTACTATAACATGCTAGAAACAGCAGTGGACATCGGCGACGGCATGTACAGATTTGACGGAGCTCATGATATTGGACTCTTTGACCTGATGAATAAAGATGCTGATATTCTGTTACATGGCTTTGCGTACGACGTGCTCTTTAAAGGATGCCGTATGCCTTTAAGGCCGATGCAGCTATTCAGGCAGACGTACTATTTACCCCGTATTAATGTCCCTCAAAATGCTTCCAAAATGGAAATCATCGAGATGATCAAGCAGAGAAGCCTGTTGGATACATCCTGCGGTCTTTTCAAAGATGATGCCAAGCGGATTATTGATTGCGCCAATCAGTCGATTGAATCAGAATTGGACTATTCGCCGGTTGTGCCTGAAACAAGGGCTACCGGCTGGCTCAACCATTTCTTTATGTTCGACAGTGCCTTCAAATTTCCCGGCTATCTTTATGTATTGCAAGATCGAGCCTACATGGAGGAAAGAGCCGTGGCATTTGATAATGACCTACTTGAAACGGCATTCATGACGCCGTTGCACTACAAAGTGAACGGGAAGCTAGTTAGAAGCGCGTTAATAAAAATGTCGCTGGAATTAGCGATGATCCCGAATGCTAATACAGGCCTGCCCGCATCGCTTCCTGTCTGGCTTGAAGCAGCCATGCAGATGGGTATAAACACAATCAATAAAGATCTCCTCAAAGGCACACCACCTCCCAAACCTTATTTCACTAACGGATCCTGGCCTAATTTTGATGAACTTATCCGTTACAATCCAAACCTTCAAAATATAATCCGGGACACAATTGAAGATAGAGAATGCCTCGATGACAGCATGTTCAATATCGAAGAAGTGAGGAGGATGCTAAAAGACCATATCGACCATCAGCGGAATTGCCACGAACCGCTGCTCGTGCTGCTTACATTCGGGCGATGGTTTAAGCGGTACGGGCGCTAATACAACCTTCTATTTATCCTGAATGCGGGACATGCTAAATTGCATACAGTGCCTGTTTCAGATCCGACCAAAGCGTATCGAAATCTTCAAACCCAAGAGATAACCTAATCATCTGATCGTTGACACCCATAGCACTTTTTTCTTCCTTGCTCATATGGAAAAGCGTAAAAACGCCATACTGTTCTATGGTGGTGAAGGGACTACCGAAATGAGTGGCGATAAACGGCACATTAAGGCGCTCCACGAACTTGGTAACATCCTCTGCTCCAGCATCAATTTCAAATGTAACAACGCCACCGTGTCCTTTTAGCATATGCCTGGCCAGGTCGTACTGCGGATGGGACTCCAGTCCAGTGTAAAATACTTTCTTCACTCTGGGGTGCTCTTCCAGCGCTTGCGCCATACGTAATCCAGTACGGTTATAGTATTCCATCCGGGGAGTAAGCGTGTATATGCCATGCGTCAGCCAGTAGGCATCATCCGGACCGATGATCCCCCCGATAGTGTTTCTAATCAGCCGTATCTTTTCTATTAGCGAAGCAGGGCCCGATACGCTGCCGGCCATAACATTACCACCGCCGCTCAAGTATTTGGTGCAGCTTTGCAATATCAGATCGGCGCCCAACTGCGATGGTCTAAGATTGTATGGAGATGCGAATGTACTGTCTACCAGTAATAAAACATTGCTGTATTCAGCAAGTCCGCGTTTTAACAGCGCTATGTCTACCAATTGCAGGTGCGGACTAGACGGCGACTCCACAACAATAATGCGGGTACTACTGTTGACCGACCGTACAACTTCATCAACAAAATCATGGCGGAGCGTTGATATCCCGGTTGCACTAATACCGAAGCGTGGAAGCACCTCTCCACATAACCTTCTTACATTGAGGTAGCAATTGCTGGTGAAAATCACGTTGTCACCGGCAGAGCAAAGAGAAAACATGGTTGTCGCCAGGGCCGACATGCCTGATGAGAAAAGCAGCGATGCTTCACACCGTTCTAACTCTGCAATCAGGTTCTCAGCATATTCGCAGGTCAGATTATGATAACGGCCATAGCGCGCCCTTTCATTGGTTTTTAAATGATATTCACGTATTTGACTGATATCTTCAAAAAGTAATTTACCGTCCTGTAAATAGGTACATCAAGGTAATTATCAAATTTGTCCCTGCGTACCTTTCTCAGAGATTCTTTATGTGAGCGGAAGTGATAATCATCCGAAGAATGCTTATTCAACATGGCAATATGTCAATAATCAGCGGCTATTGTCGATACTACTCTCCAAGCTCCTAGAGTAACTGACCCCCGGCCCCACTTATACCCAAAACATTTGTCGCCGCACCATATAAACTTTTGTGAGAATTATGCATTTTTCATAACAGATTTGCAAAGGGTGCGCCAAAGCTTCACAACTGCATGTGATCCAACACGTTCTCGACCCCTTTCATGCTAAGCTTTTCAGAGAGAGAGCCCAAGAAATAGGTGCTAAATTATTTGTACCACAGTCACCCCATCACCACCCTCGCCCTGTTTTCCCGGGCGGAAGGACTTTACCAGTTGATGTGTCGCCAGCGCCTCACGCACTACGTTGCGCACCGCGCCCGTGCCGTAGCCGTGGATGATGCGCACCTCGCCCAGGTGCGACATGAAGGCATCATTCAGGTAGGTGTCCAATTCGGCCTCCACAATGTCGGCGCGGTGTCCCCGCAGGTCCAGTTCCAGCGACGCCGGCCTGATCGTGCGCGGCCTGATGACCGTCCTTTCCAGGTCAGCATCCGGGCCGACGCCTTCCAGCTTTTCTACAACGTCCATCCGCAGGGTCAACCTGACGTCACCCACCTGCGCTTCGAGCCGTCCCTGGTCTTCATCGACGGAGACCACCCTGGCCACTGTGTCCATATCCCGCAGCCGGATGGTGTCGCCGACGCAAAGCCTGACCTCGTCCGGCGCCTGTTCATTGAGCGCCGACAACCTTCCGGCCAGCTCCCTGCTTTGCGCGGTCAGCTTCGCTGCCGATGATTTCCAACTGCTTTTTAGCCTGTTCTATCCTTTCCCTCGACCTCTGTTTCTTGAGCTCATGTTCAGCTTCCCTGATAGAACGGTACAACCCGGCCACCTCGCTGTTGAGGTTATCCTGTATCTCCCGCAGCATAACCTTCTCGCGGGCCTTTATCCTTTTGATCTCATCCTCCAATTGGCCGGTCAACTGCTCGGCGGACGATTTCTCTTTCTGCAGCGAGTTGCGCATTTCCTCGAGCCGTTTCCTCTCGGCCGCCAGGTCCACCATCATGGCCTCCACCTCCTGCGAGCCCCTGGACATAATGGTGCGGGCGTTGCTGACGATCTCGTCAGGCAGGCCGTAGCGCGAGGCGATATTAAGGGCATTGCTGCCGCCCGGGTATGCCCACGCTCAGATGATAGGTGGGGGAAAGGGTGATGGGATCGAAGTCCAGCGAGGCATTGCGCAGGCCCTTGTTAAGATGGGCAAAGGCCTTCAGTTCGCTGTAATGGGTAGTCACGACCACGTTGGTGCCCTTGCCCACGAAATGCGCCAGCACCGCCTGCGCCAGGGCCGAGCCTTCGCCGGGGTCGGTGCTGATGCCGAGCTCGTCCAGCAGGACCAGGCTGTTCGAGGTCGAATTCTTAACGATGCGCGCCACGTTGCTGATATGTGCGCCGAATGTGGAGAGGGTCTGCTCGATACTCTGCTCATCGCCGATATCTGCAAATACCCGGTCGTAAACCGGCATCAGCGTGCCGTCCGCGCATGGGATGGGCAACCCTGCCTGTACCATCAAAACCAGCAGGCCGATGGTCTTGAGCGCCACCGTTTTGCCGCCGGCGTTGGGCCCGCTGATGAGCAGGATGGAATAGTCCCGGCCTATTTCCACATTCAGGGGAACCGCATCCCCTTTCAAAAGAGGATGCCGGGCATTCACCAGGCTTAAATACCTGCCCTTATCGTCGCCGGCATAGATTTCAGGCTCCGCGGCCCTGGCCTTCTCGGCATAAAGGGCCTTGGCCAGCGCCAGGTCCAGCCTGGCCAGTATTTCGATATTACGTGCTATGTCTTCGGCCGCTTCGCCCGCCGCAGCGCTCAGGCCCGATAAAATCCTTTCGATCTCCTGTCTCTCCTCGACCTCGAGCTGGCGAAGCTCGTTGCCGGCCTCGATGGTCTCCATCGGTTCGATAAAGACCGTGGCGCCGGTATTGGACACATCGTGCACGATGCCCTTCAGCTCGCGCTTGGAATCTATCTTCACCGGCAGCACGTACCTGCCGTTGCGCTCGGTAACGATCTGCTCCTGCAGCGCCGACTGTCCCTTCTTCGACTTCATGATGGTGGCGAGACGTTCCTGCAGATGCCTGCGGGTATCCCTGAGCCTCCAGCGCACGTCGGCAAGGTGCGGCGATGCTGAATCCAGTACCTCGCCGGTCGGCGAAAGGCAGTTGTTGATCTCGCCTTCGAGCCCTGAAAGTACGGCGATATCCTGGGCAATGCCCCACAGGGCCGGCAGGTCGGCTGCAAGCTTGCTCAAACCGTTGCGGGCATGCCGTGAGGCAATGACGGTCTTCAATATCTTGAGCAGGGTCAGAGCGTCCAGCGAAACACCCTTCTGCGCTCTGGTTACATCCTCCCTCACATCAAAAGCTTCGCTGATATGGAAATCCGGCCGACGGAAAGCAGGCGGCGCGCCTCGGCCGATTGCTTCAGCAAAAGCCTTACCCATTCCGCATCGGATACCGGCTCCAGCTCCAGAGCCAGCTCGCGTCCGGCCGAAAAGGTCGTATAGTTGGACAACCTTTCCCTCACGCGGGGAAACTCCAGCATCTCGATACTGTTTTTATCCAATTTCAGATACCTCTAATACAGCAGGTAATTGTACTCGAATCAGCAAAAGCTGTCAGCCGCCCCTTTTAAAAAAATTGCCACAGCTTATTGACATTAATACATATATTTGAGAAAATCCCGCAAGCTGCTACCGAAACAATTGCTATCAGCAGTACCAATGCTGTGGATGGGGTTTAAATGAATAAGAAGCAATTTCCTCAAATCTTGGTTTCCCTGCTGTTTTTAGCGACTTTACTGCCGGCGGCGATGGCTATATTGCCGGGTTCAGCTATGGCGGACCTGGCCTCTTCGGCCTGGCCGATGTATATGCATGACCTCAAGCATACCGGCCGCAGTCCCTATACCGGACCGCAGACAAATGCGGTAAAGTGGACATTTCAAACCAATGGCTCCGTGGAATCCTGCCCCGTGATCGGCAGCGACGGCACCATTTATTTCACAGCCGATTCTGACAAGCTGTATGCTGTCAATCCAGACGGCAGCTTAAAGTGGTCCTTCGCAGCAAATTTTTATACCAATAATCCAGTTGTCAGCAGCGACGGCACCATATACATAGTCTCAGAGGATGGGGTAATTTACGCCATCAATTCCGACGGCAGCCAGAAATGGACCCTGTCCACAGGTGACAATAGCGGTTACGCGTGTGGTCCGGCTATCAGCAGTAACGGCACCATCTACACCGTCATCTATTATTTTGACCTGGGAACATTTACAGTAACCGGTCACTTCTATGCTATAAAAGACAATGGCACCAGCGGCAGCGTGAAGTGGAGGGTCGAATTACCCGGCGGTGATTGGTTCTATGATTGCTCTCCGGCTATCGGCAGTGATGGCACCATCTACATTGGTTCGGATGAAGGGATGCTGTATGCTTTAGAGGATAAAGACACCTACTACAACATCAAGTGGAGTTATCCCGTCTCCAATTATATTGCCGAGGCTTCTCCGGCTATCGGCAGCGACGGCACCATCTATATGGGCAGCAGCGGCTCAGGATCAGATACAGGTATTTCTGCCTTAACTGGCGGAGGCAGTTTTTATATGGAATTATGCAACGGGAGACTACGTCAGCACCACTCCCGCCATCGGCAGCGACGGGACCCTTTATCTGGGATCATGGGATAATAAATTTTATGCCGTCAATCCCGACGGCAGCCCGAAGTGGTCTTTTACCACCGGCAACTACTATTATATCATGCGCCTGTATCGGCAAAGACGGCACCATTTATTTCGGTTCGATGGACGGATATGTTTATGCGCTCAACCCCGCTGGCACTCTTAAATGGTCGTATTTAACAGGTAATGCCTTAGAATCCACCGATAACGCTCATATTACTGCACTCAACAAGCACAATACATTGAAAGGACCCATTAAGTGAAGGCCGACGATAGTTCACGCTTGGATTAATTCCGCTCCAGCTATCGGCAGCGACGGCACACTTTACATTGGTGCAGGTGACGGCAAGCTGTATGCTTTCTATCCCACCTCCGGCTCCAAGACCGCCTCGGTCAACACCAGCCTCGGGACGGTAAACTTCAGCATTGACGCCGGCTCCATCTCAGGCCTTATCAATACATCTTCCGCCAGCCTGCCCTGCTCATCCGGAGGATATATTTTCCCCTACGGCATGTTCTCCTACAATATAACCAACCTGGCCCCGGGGCAGTCAGTCGCTGTCACTGTAAAGCTGCCAGTCGCCATCCCCATGGGTTCCAAGGTCTTCAAATGCCAGAACGGCAGCCTGACCGATTTCAGCCAGTATGCACAGCAGACCGACCAGTATACCTTCATACTGACGCTTAAGGACGGCGGACAGGGCGATGCCGACGGCCGGGCCAACGGCATCATCATCGACCCCTGCGGGCCGGCCTTCTTGTTCAGCAACCCGCCTCAATCGTCCTCGGCTCAGGTGACCACAACATCCCAGGGCCCGGCTGCCATAGCCAGCATCTCAGTCCGGAGCGCATCGCTCTCCGCAGCCAAAGTCGCCCCCGGCGCGACGGTTACCGTAACAGCCAACATCGCCAACAGGGGCACCGCCGACGGCTCGATGCAGGTCAAGCTATACGTCAACGGGCAGGAGGAGGCCCACCAGGGCGTGACCCTCGCCTCCGGCAAGAGCGCACCCGTGAAATTCAGCGTCAGCCGCGATGAGCCGGGCACCTACTCCGTCTATGTGGGCAACGTACCTGCCGGCGCCTTCACTGTAGATACGTTCGCCGATCCAAATATCATCCTCTATATCAGCGGCGCACTTTTACTCTTCGCACTGGCCGGCGGCGTAATCTATATGGCTATGAGAAAGCAGCGTTAAATAAGCCTGTCATTGCTTCATCCCTATGTTCAAGGGAATATGCCCTTCGCTCTTAGAGATTGCCACGGGGCTGCGCCCCTCGCAATTACCAGCTGCCAAAGAGATTGCTTCGCGGAGTTCGCAATGACGATCAGTCAAGAAACGATGCGCGTAGCACCGTTTTTAACAACCCCTAATAGTTGACAGATACTATTATCCGGTGTTAAGTTAAATCTAATAGTATTCAATCATGTTATTGTCTGATACGTCACAATACGTGTCGTCCCAATCGGCATCCATTTCAAAGATGCCTTCCGGAGGAGAGAATGTCTAATTTTAATCTGTTGGTCTCTATCACCATGATCGTTGCGCTTGTAGCCATTGCACTCGTATCCATAGCGCCCTCATACCCTGCCAGTGCAGATAATATCGCCATCATTAACACAGAGCTGGGGCCGGTATCTTTCGTAACCACTGTAGGCAATATAGCGGACCTCACGGCTATCGGCGCCGAAAATATCCCATGCGGCGCCGGAGGATATATCTTCCCCTTCGGCATGTTCTCATTCCATATAACCGATCTGCCGCTCGGGCAATCGGTTACACTCAGGCTAACGGTGCCCAATCCCATGCCCATGGGATCAAAATACTTCAAATGCCAGAACGGCGGCCTGGTTGACTACTCAGACCATGCGCAACAACTCGATACTTATACCTTTAACGTTACTCTGACCGACGGCGGGTATGGCGATTCCGACGGAGTTGCCAACGGCATCATCGCAGACCCGTCCGGGCCGGGCTTTCTTTTCGCCGACTCACCCCAGTCGTCTTCCGCTTCAGTGACAACTACAGCCGAGCCGGCGGGCATATCCAATATCGCGGTCCAGAGCGCATCCCTATCATCATCCAGCGTATCACAGGGCACCCCCGTCACGGTTACCGCCAGCGTTGTAAACCGCGGCACGGCCGATGGTACTTCACTGGTAAAACTTTATGTAAATGGCAATGTCGAAACCAGCAAGGGCGTCGAGTTGAAGCAGGGCAGCCAGACGCAGCTCACTTTTACCGTAAACAAAAACAAGACGGGCACTTACACGGTTTACGTAGGCAACGTGCCGGCCGGAAGCTTTACAGTCGGCCTGGCCGACTCAGGATTCATTCTTGTGGTAAGCTCGGGAGCGCTGCTGGCCGGTTTGATCGGGATAATTTTCTATTTCAGAAAGGCCAGGGCAGCCAGGGTTCCCTACAGGACAGACCCAAACCAGTACCGTTAATAAAACAGGGCCGCAGCCCCGACAATATCGGGGCTGCGGCCTCTGATTTTTAATCCCTCAGTATAGCTTTACAGCTTTACGACTTTTACGCCTGTGATGCCGGGGACCTTAAGTATCTGTTTGACTTGCTCGTCGCCGGCCGCCTCATCCAGCGTCAGGATCATTAGTGCTTCGCCGCGCTTTTCCAGCCTGGCCACCTGCATGGCGCTGATATTGACGTTGGCCTTGCCGGTAATGGAGCCCACGGCGCCGATCAGTCCCGGTTTATCGGTATGGTAACAGAGCATGAAGTAGCCGCCGGCCGGGACTATGTCCAGCCAGAACTGGTTGATCTTCACGATGTGCAGCTCATTGCGCAGCACTGTTCCGGCCACTTCTACCGGCCCGTCCGAGGCCGCAACCTCCAGCGAGATCAGGCTGGCATAGTTGCTGACGTCCGTCTCCTTCTGCTCGGCTATTTTCAAGCCGCGCTGTTGAGCGATCAGCCCAGCATTAACCAGGTTGACGCGGTCCTCGCTGACCTTCTCCAGCAATCCGCTCAATATAGCAGCCTTTAACGCGGCCGTATCATACTGCGCAATTTCGCCGGAGTACTTGATCTTTATATTCTTGATCTGGCCCTGCATCAACTGCCCGGCCATCTTGCCCACGGTAGTAGCCACATCCATATAAGGACGCAGCACATCCAGGACTTCGGATGAAATATGCGGCACGTTGACAGCATAACGGGCGGGTTTGCCGTTCAATACATCCAGTATCTGATCGACCACGTCGATGCAGACGTTGGTCTGCGCTTCTTTGGTCGACGCCCCCAGATGCGGTGTGACGATTATCTTGTCGTTCTTAAAAAGTATGCTTTCTGTGGTCGGCTCGACGGCGAACACATCGATGGCTGCTCCGGCCACCCTGCCTTCCTCGATGGCTTTGACCAGGGCTTCATCTTCGATCAGCCCGCCGCGTGCGCAGTTGACGATGCGGACGCCCTTTTTCATCATGCCCAACTCCTTAGCGCCGATCATACCCTTGGTCTGAGGCGTTAACGGCAGATGCAAAGTGATGAAATCAGACTCTTTGTAAAGTTGCTCGATGGGCATGAGTGTTATGCCCAGAGATGCTGCGTAGTCTTCCGAGGCGAAGGGGTCGAAGCCGACCAGCCTCATCTCAAAGCCCTTGGCCCGGGCGGCTACAGTGGAACCCACGTTGCCCAGGCCGATGATGCCCAGCGTCTTATTGCGCAGCTCCACGCCCACATATTCTTTGCGGTTCCATTTGCCCGCTTTCAGAGAGGCGCAGGCCTGAGGTATGTTCCTGGCCAGCGCCATCATGAGGGCAAAGGTATGCTCGGCGGCAGCCACAGTATTGCCCGTTGGAGCATTGACCACCATGATGCCTTGCTGGGTGGCTGCATTGATATCCACGTTGTCCAGGCCGACCCCGGCGCGGGCTATGATCTGCAGTCTGGTGCCATTCTTGATCACGTCGGCTGTCACCTGGGTCTCGCTGCGCACGATCAGCGCATCATAGTTGCCTATTATGGCCTTCAACTCGTCGGGTTTCAGCCCCAGCTTAACGTCTACATCGGTCTTGGCTTTGAGGCTTTCCATGCCCTCAGGAGCTAAAGGATCAGCGACAAGTACCTTCATAGTGGTTTACCTCCCTCTTAGTAAATTCCAAAACATGCTATTGACAGGTCATTGCGAGCGACAGCGAAGCAATCCCTCTGGTTTACGAACTCAAGCCCTCGATCAAAGGATTGCCACGGCACTCCGTGCCTCGCAATGACGTCTAAGACAAATTGGATCTTGGAGCTTCTATTTCTTGGCTTTGGCCAACGCCTGGTCCATGGCGGCGGTCATCTCGTCCATATCCTTGTCGTCGATAAATCCGAGATGGCCGATGCGGAAGACCTTGCCTTTCATGGCGCCCTGCCCTCCGGCAATCTCCACCTGATACTCGGTCCGCAGCGTGGTACGGAACTTGGACTCGTCGATATCGTCGGGGACATGCACCGCCGTTACCGTATTTGAGGCGAACCTCTCTTCGGGAAGCAGCCTGAGTCCCCTAGCTTTTACCCAGGCGCGTGCTTTATCCGCCACCCTTTTATGCCTGGCGAAGATATTCTGCAGCCCTTCTTTCAGCATCATGTCGAGGGCTACATCCAGGCCGAAGTAAACGGATACAGCCGGGGTCCAGGGTGTCTGGCCGTCAGCCGCAAATTTCTTGGCACGGCTATAATCGAAATAGAACCTGGGCATTTTAGCTTCGGCATGGGCCTTCCAGCCCCTCTCGCTCACGCTGATAAAGGCCAGCCCGGGCGGGACCATCCAGCCTTTCTGTGAGCCGGAGACTACGACATCAAGGCCCCAGGCATCGACCGGCAGGTCGATGGAGCTCATACTGCTGACCGCGTCTACTAATGTTAGTTTATCGAACTCTTTAATTGCTTTAGCAATCTCCTGAAGCGGGTTGGTCGTGCCGGTTGATGTCTCGTTATGCGTGACGAGGACCGCTTTGATATCGGGATTATCCTTCAAAGCTTTTCTGATATCATCGGGGTTGGCGGTTTTGCCAAACTCGTATTTGAGAGGTATGACCTGGGCGCCGTAAACCTTGGCGCATTCGGCGAAGCGATCGCCGAAGACACCTATCGATATGCCGAGCACCTTATCGCCCGGTGAAAGCGTATTCACAACTGCGGATTCGAGGCCGCCCGTACCGGATGTGGTCAGGATAACGAGATCATTTTTAGTCTGAAAGCACTCTTGAAGCTTCGGGATGATCCGGTTAGACATCTCGACAAACGATTTGCCGCGATGATTGATCATCTGGCGGCCGATTGCCTTCAGTACCTCGTCCGGGCATGGGGTTGGGCCGGGTATTCTCAGTTGCATGGTTCAGCCTCCAAAAAATTAGTCTGTAAATTATATACGATTTTACAGATGATTGGAATTTAAATATGCGCGTATATTTAATATGGTAAAGCTTTATCCCTCTCCCCTGTCCCCTCTCCCAATAGAGGGGTTTTGTTTTATAAGAGGGGCTGAGCCCCTCTTCAACGCCCCTGAACCGGATTGCCCTTTCGGGTAGGATTAATTTCGCACGTCGTTGGAAACGATCCCCTCTTCAACGCCACCTCATTTTAAATAAATACCAAACTCTAAGCTCTAAACAAGTTCAAAGCACTAAATCCAAAACATTTTGAATATTGAATTTATAATTCTGGGTTTGTTTAGGGTTTGGAGCTTAGAGTTTCCCCGTAGGGAGTCATCTTTTTTTAACTTTCAAATAGCGCCTTTTGCCCACTTTGATGATGCTGCCGTCATCCACTTGCTTGATCTCGATATCCTCGGTTACCGCCTTGCCGTTTATTTCAACGGCGTTTTGCTGCAACAGGCGCCTGGCATCGGAGCGGCTCTTGGCCAGCCCGGCCCGGCAGATCTCGGCCGAGAGGGTGGCATCGGAATTCGAGGAAATGGCGAGAACAGGGATATCATCGGGCAACTCTTTATGCTGCACAGTGCGGGCGAACTCCGCAGCCGCTTCTTCGGCAGCTTTGCCGTCCCAAAAGTCCTTGACCAGCTCGTTGGCCAATAGTTTTTTCACTTCCATAGGATTTATCTTGCCTTCCGACATGCGGATGCTACAGTGCTCAATCTCGGACTCGGGCATATCCGTCAAGAGCTCAAGGTAGGGGATTATCATTTCATCATTGATCGACATAGTCTTGCCATACATTTCATTGGGAGGATCGGTCACGCCGATATAGTTGCCGAGGCTCTTGCTCATTTTTTGCACGCCGTCCGTGCCTATCAAAAGCGGCATAAGGAAGACCTGCTGGGACCGCTGTCCCACCATTTCCTGCAACTGCCTGCCCACCATGCAGTTAAAAACCTGGTCGGTGCCGCCGAACTCGACATCGGCTTCGATCATTACTGAGTCATAGCCCTGCATCAAGGGGTACATCAACTCCGTGATAGCGATGGCATGCCCCTCGGCATAGCGCTTGGCGAAGTCTTCGCGGGCCAGGAACTGAGCTACAGTAAACTTGGAGGTAAGCCTGATGACATCCTCCAACCCGAACTTGCCCTTATCGAACCATTCGCTCTGCCAGCGCACTTCGGTCTTATCTTTATCAACGATCCTGAAAAACTGCTCCATATAGGTCTGGGCATTGAATTTCACCTGCTCGGCGGTGAGCATGGGACGTGTCAGAGAGCGCCCGGTGGGATCGCCGATCCTGGCCGTCCAATCTCCCACGATCAGCACCACCTGGTGCCCGAGCTCCTGGAACTGCCGCAGTTTGCGCAGGCCAACGACGTGTCCCATATGGATATCAGTGAAGCTGGGATCGAAGCCCTGCTTCAGGCGCAGCGGCTTGCCGGATTCCAGCATCTTGACCAGCTCTTCCTCATTAATGATCTGGGTCACCCCACGTTTGAGCAGCTTCTTGAGATCAGCGTTAGACAGTTTTTTCATAATAAATTACCTTTCAACCGTTAAATTCTAAATACTAAGCACTAAACTCTAAATAAGTCCTAAATTCAAATATCTTCTTCTATTTTGCTTTCTCAATAATTGATCCGAATATTTTCATAAGTTCGGTCACTTCTTTCGATAAGCTATCCCTTGTATCTATTACATCTTTCCTATTACTAACTTCTATAAGACGAAGCCAATACCGGCATTCCTTAGCCTCTTTTCGACATATTTTTACATGCAAAATAAAATCTTTTTTACCCAGAGACTCACTAGCCTCAATATAATTGGCGCCGATAGATCCGGCCGATCTAACCAACTGCTTAACAATTTCTATATTCGAAATGGTGCGTGGTAACAGTTTAACAAATTGTATGACTCTGCTGGCAAACTGAAACGTCCTCTCGTCAAGATCGTATTGTTTTGAGCCATCAAGTTTATCCATCTAATTTTGAGTTTTGTATTTGCTTAGTGTTTAGTGTTTAGCATTTTGGATTTTTTTAAAGATTCTCCTGGCCTGTGCAACATCCTCATTCATTTGTTTGACCAGCTCGTCCACGCTGGAAAATTTCATCTCGTCTCTCAGCCTAGCTATCAGGTCGACCCTGAGGTCCTGGCCGTAGATGTCGCTGTCGAAGTCCAGGATGAAAGTTTCGATGAGGCGTTTCAATCCGTCGAAGGTGGGGCGCACGCCGATATTGGTAACCGAATTGATCTGTTGGCCCTGAACATGAGCAATGGACACATAAATACCGTCCTTGGGCAGGGCCTGCTCCGGCTGCACTTCGAGGTTGGCAGTGGGAAAACCAAGGATTTGTCCGCGGTGGTCCCCCTGCACAACGATGCCTTCCAGGCTAAAATGCCTGTCGAGCATCTTTTCAACCTTTATAAGATCGCCCTCCGCCAACAGCCTGCGTATAGCGCTGCTGCTGATAACCTCATCGCCCAACCTGGCCGGCTTGACCACCTCCACGCGGAAATCCAGGTCCTCTCCGATCTTGCCCAGGAAGGCGGGATCGCCCTGGCGGTGTTTCCCCAGCGCAAAATCCGGGCCAAGCACCAGGCCACACATTTTGAGATATTTCTTAAGCAGCAGGATAAATTCCCTGGGAGTCAGGCTGGCTACGCTCCAGGTGAATGTCACCGGCACCACCACGTCAACACCAACCGCCTTCAAAAGCCTGACCCTCTCCTCGAGTGTGCATATCCAGGGCAGCGTGTCCTTCCGCTTCAAAACCTTCTCAGGGTGGGTCTTAAAGGTCAGCACGCCCGAAAGGCAGCCTTTCTCCCTGGCCCTGGCCACTAGATGGCCCAGCAGGTATTGGTGGCCGAGGTGTACACCATCGAATACGCCTATCGTTAACAGCGTTGGCTGCGCCGGTGTAAACGCCGCTAACTCGTCTTCTATGTTCATAGCATCGATCAGGCCGATATTTTAACATTATTGTCAGTGTGATTCATAGCCGTGTGTTGTATGGTTGCACTCGGGACGGCTTCGGCCCACGATAATACCGGCCTGGCCGGAATACGTGCGCCTCGCGCTTATCAAGGTCAAAAACCTAATTTTTGACCCGTTTGTTGCTGTGTTATAATAGCGCATATTCGACGGCCGACGGGTTGAAAGATGAAAATCAAAGACATTATGACCTGGAATGTAGTTACCGTGACCAGCGACACCCCCATTATGGAAGCCCAGAAAATCATGAAGATGCATAAGATACGGCGCATGCCGGTGGTGGACCGCGGCAACCTGGTCGGGCTGGTCACACTGGACCGAATCATAGGAGTGAGCCCCTCCCAGGCAACCAGCCTCAGCATATGGGAGATAAACTACCTGCTGGCCAAGATGAAGGTCGGCGAGATCATGCAGAAAGACGTCGTTACCATTGAACCTGAGGCATCCATTGAGCAGGGCCTTTCCCGCGGCCTCAATATGAAGATCGGCATCATGCCTGTGATTGAGAATGGCAAGGTCATTGGCGTCGTGACAACCACCGACTTCCTGCTCAAAGTACTGAATGTATCCCTGGGGATCGGCCAGCCGGGCGTCCGCCTTAATATTGCCAACTGCAGCCAGGCCAAAAACATCGGGAAAATCATGGAAATAGTTGAAAAGAGCGGCCTCAAGATCCAGGCTGCCCATACCATGCCGCCGGCCGAGGACAGCCCGAGCGGTTTTTCATTGCAGCTCGATACCGACGACGTCAGTAACCTGATAAAACAGATCGAAGCCAGAGGTTATAAGGTGGTCATCGTACCCAAGTGATCACTAACTGCTGTTTAAAATCGGGACAGGGCTTCGGCCCTGTCCTTATATAAGGGAGGAGAAACTCCAAGCGCCAAATTCCAAGCTCCAAACAATTTTTTAATTTAAAAATTTCAAAGATTGGAATTTGGTTTTTGGAATTTGGAATTTTAGATGATAACAGTAATCCTTTATGTCCTGTTCATTATGGCGGCTTACTTTCTCGGCGCTGTACCTTTTATGGTGTTGATAAGCCGCGCCCGCGGCATCGACGTTTCACACGAGCCTGACCTGCATCAGGCCATGTGGTACAAGGTAGGCAGGAGATGGGGGCTACTGGCAGTGCTGCTGGATGTGCTGAAGGGAGTTGTGCCCGTCACCGCCGGTCTATTGCTCCAGCTTCCTTTGCCGGTCACGGCGCTGGCCGGGCTGGCCGCCGTTTGCGGACAGATGTGGCCCGTTTTCCGCAAATTCGACGGCGAACGTGGCAATACTACCGGGGCGGGTATGATCGTCCCGCTGACCATTGCATTTAACAGCATACCGACCCTGGTTATCGCGCTCAGCTTCGTATTTCTGGGCATAGTCCTCAGGACCATCACCCGGTGGCGGTCCAGCGGCACAACGCTCAATGAACGTCTGCGGTTTAAAGGTAATCATAGTATGGTTCTGCCCCTGCTCGTGATGATGGGCTTTGCTTCGTGCCCCATCACCGCTGCAATATTCGGCCTGCCTATTGAGGTGACGCTGGGCTTTCTGGCCCTGTTGCTGATCCTCCTCGTTCGCCGGGTCACGGCCGGGCTGATGGAAGACCTGAGCGGCGGCTTCCGGTGGGACGTAATCATAAACAGGCTGCTCTACGACAGAAGCGAAATCTGAACCCTCCGGTGAAATTCCGAATTCCAAAAGCCATCCCGATGCAATCGGGACCAATTAAAATTCTAAGCCCTAAATAAGTTCAAAAACCAAAATTCAAATGTTTTGGAATTTGGAACTTGGAGCCTGGAATTTTCCCCGGTTGGGTCTCCGCGGCTCATAGTTATTAACCTATTGGTTATTGCCCCTCGTAATTTGGCGGTGTATGATTATTACTAAAGTCCTAGTACGAGAGGTCTATTGACAGAGCAGGGGAAAATTAAGGTTTTAATTGCAGACCAGCAGCCGCTCTTCCGCAAGGGCATTGAGTTCTTCCTGAAGGAAGCGGATGATATCGAGATCTGCGCCGAGGTCAGCAGCGAGGCTGACCTCGTAACCGCGGTCATGAACGAGACGCCGGACGTCGTGCTGCTGGATATAAGCTTGGCCAGTGATGGTATGGAGTTGGCCAAGGTAGTCAAGCAGCATGTGCCCAGCGTGGCCGTGATCGTTATCTCTCCTTCGCCTAATGACGAAGGCCTCTTCATGGCCATCAAGGCCCGCGCCGCCGGCTATGTCAGCCGCAATATCTCGTCCGAGGAACTGGTCTCCATTATCAGGCGCTCAGCCAAGGGCGAATACCCTCTCAATGATAACTTCCTTTCTCAGCCCAAGGTCGCGGCCCAGGTGCTGGAGCAATTCCAGGACTTCTCGTGGGGCAGCGGAGTGGAGAGCTTCGTCTCGCCGCTGACACCGCGTGAGACCGAGATACTAAACTACATGGCCAAGGGCTATCTCAACAAACAGATTGCCAACATGCTGGATATCAGCGAACAGACCATCAAGAACCACGTCACATCCATCCTGCGCAAGTTGGATGCCAATGCCCGCACTCAAGCAGTCATCACTGCCGTCCGCCGCGGCATCATATCACTGAGCTAAAGCTCAACAGCCGCCACCAAAATTCATCGCCGGAAGGCCTATATTACTGGCCCTTGAACTCATTATCAGGGACCGTATATTGCTTGCTGCTGAATTTATTATCGGGCGTTTGATAAAGATTAAACTGAGTAGTATCTTTTCAATTTATGATAGATAGAATTACTCTATTCATATTTATTGAATATTTTATTCAAAGATAATTCCATAGCATTCCAACTATATTTTTCTATGCACTTCTGTCTGGCGTTCAAACCCATTTGAGCCATCTCTTCACTGTGGTCAAACACATGCCTAATAGTGCTGGCTAACTCATCAGAATTATCAGGTTCAATAGTAATGCCGCAACCCTCTAATATTTCTGGAAGATCAGAAACAGTAGTACTGATAATAGGTTTTGCCATGGCCATTGCATCGAAAACCTTCGCAGGAACCTGGCCAATAGAGCATAGATTTTTTGTCTGAGGTATCACCACTATATCTGTCATGGATAATAATTCAGGAACTGTGTCAAAGGGTACTAATCCGAACGCTTTGAACCTGGGATTCAGCTTCTCAGTTGCATATTGTTTGAGGTAGCGGCAATATACATCACATTCATCCAGCCCAATTATACTCAATAACACAGTAGGATCATTTAATAAGGATACGGCATCGATGAGTGTTTCAATTCCCTTATGATATCTTGGTGTACCTAAGAACATGACCATATTTTTTTCTATCCCAATGCCATATTTTCTTCGCACCATATTTTTGTTATATTTTGCCGGATTAAGAACATCAGTATCCTGACCGTGGCAAACTATTTCTCCACCAAATTTTTTATGCAGAAATTTATTAGATACTGTTATTTCATCCGCAAACGGAATTAGTTTTTCGCTTACTAAGCTATTAAAAATAGATCCTATAGCAAAAAATGTGTTTCCGGGACAAAATATTTCTTTATACTTCTGTAAGCGGGTGAGTTTTCGGTACTTTTCGTCTACAAATCCCCATTCCCAATCGGCCATATCTAAGATTAGTGGTTTTCCAGTAACCATTTTATTTAATAAACCTATACCCAAACTTGTCACAAGTGCTTCACTAGCATAAATAATATCGGTTCTTATTTCACTGCCAAATTTTATTAGCTGCCGATAAGCTCTGGAGGTCGTCGTAATGTCCATAACTCTGTATGGTACAGCTGTTGTATCTGCTAAAGGTCCCCAGATACTACCACCAAAACTTACACCAATAATTTCCACATCATATTTTCTTTGGAGCACCCTAGCCAATAAATATGCCCTGCCTAGACAATTATGTGAGAAATCTGGGGTTATTATTGAAATTTTCATGTACGTAAAACTAATATATATCACTTATTTAAAGATATACAAAACCTAAGATCATTTAGCAAACCGACACATTAAGACCTTGATAATTGTAATGCACCCCATTAATCAAGCCCATATATTTAGTACTTGCGTTTCTGTTGAGTTGGCTAGTGTTGTTAATTGATAATAGAATTGAAAAACATTTCGGTAAATAACATTCAATGTCGTCGAGGTTGTCGAAACCGAGATTCAACTATATGGCCAAGGAGTATGTAAACTGGCAGATCGCCAGTATACTTCGTGTCAGATAACAGGCTATCCAGAACTCGTCACTCGCTGGATACCCGATTGTCCTCTCGGAATGACGAATTGACAAAACTTCATCTATAATATACTCCACAAGTATCTCAATTTTCTTGACAAAGGATGGTCGACGTGTGAGGAAGCTCAGTACCTTATTAAATTTCTTAAATGATAAGAGGGGTCATTTTATTCCAAGAACAATATATCTGGAATCGACCAATATCTGCAATGCGCTTTGTATTATGTGTCCAACCGGGCAGGGCCTGGTTCGCCGGCCGAAAGGCATCATGCCCTGGCAGATATTCACCAGGGTTATAGATGACTGCGCTTCATTTGAAGGCAACGGGCTTACGATACATCTTCATCTTCACGGAGAACCACTATTTGATCCTCTAATATTTAAAAAAATTGAATATATAAAAACCAAATTGAGTAAATCAACTATCAATTTCAATACGAATGCCGCTTTACTGGATGAAGACAGGGCCACTCGGCTTATAAAAAGCGGCATACATCAGGTAACTTTTTCTCTCAACGGCACTTCCGTAACCAGCTATGAAAAAATAAGTAAGGGAATGGAGTATCCCGTGGTATTAGAAAATCTCACAAGGTATTTATCTATTTGTAATGAATCAAAAATCAAGCCTCACAATATTATCCAATTAGTGGTTTGTGAAGCTAATCAAAATGAAATAGACGATTTTAAAAAACTATGGGGCAACCTGGCAGATGAACTGCATATCAAAGCTATGCATAATTTTCTGGATATGGGAACTTCCGTCCAGACGATTGATCTGGCTGAATCGCAGGTATGCAAATGTAAACAGCCATTCGAGTTTTTAATGATCTACTGGAATGGCGACATAGGTCTTTGCTGTTGGGACTACAACAATTTTGCGCGATTGGGTAACGTCAAAGAAAGCCACCTATTAAAAAAATATAATAATAAACACTATGAGAGGATTAGAACGGCCATGGATAAAATGGATTGCAGTGAAATAATGCCATGCAACCGGTGTTCCCAGATATACGGTAACGATATGAATCAAATACTTGAAATTTACAACTGCTCGAAGCAAAATACCACTTAATCTATATATAAGCAATAGAATAAAACAATATCCGCACTATGCAACAATCATATATTACCCACCGATTTGTTCTACTCGATATTATAAGAACAATAGCATGTGCTTTAGTTATATTCCGGCATATTACTGGGTATTTTAACGTTCTTGATATAAATTGGGGGATACAAAAATTCTACTATGTATCATGGGGTGGCATAGGTGTAACATTATTTATAATACTATCGGGATTATTATTACAGATACATAACGGATCAAGAAAATACCAATATAAGGATTTTATAATTCGTCGTATCTGGAGAATATATCCAGTTTATTTAATTTGTCTCGTAATAGCGGCCATAATTTATGGCATTTATAATTATCACACTAATGGTTCTGCCATATATGGATTACATTATTACGATATCATCCTAAGTATTACCGGATTATATGCCTTAGTCGGTTTATGGGGAGGACCTTTAATAGGCACCAGCTGGTATATAGGCACAATTATGTGCCTATATCTATTATTTCCATTTTTATCATGGGCATTTAGCAAAAATGCTTTGGCGACATTAATATCTCTACTATTAATCTCAGTCGCAAGCCGGCTCATTGTAGGATTTGGAATAATATCACTTCAGGGATATCCAACTGAGTGGTTTCCACTCTGCCGGGTATTTGAATTTGGGTTAGGTATTTATATTGCTCTAATTACACATAACCTAAGATGCCTCAATTCACAACGAACAAATAGTTTTTTCAAATTTACAGCCGTAATTTCCTTCCCTGTATTTCTGATTCATTTTCCCCTCATTGTTGTTCTCGCATATTTAATAAGCATTGGAATTGATATAGTAACTTCAATTATTATTTATATGATTGTAGTGGTAACAATAAGTTGGCTAATTAATTTGCTTGATAATTATATCCAAATTCATTTTGCCAATAAATCTCTTAGAAATATGACTTAATAAATTAATAGTTATAAAAAATTTATATTGACCCGAATCTAATTTATGTATGGTTTTACCTTGCCACATATTTATTTCAAATTCATAACCTACAATACGGTAATTACAGGATTGATTGGCATACTCATCTATAATGTTTATTATGTCCCAAAGTTCTAACCCGCAATGCGGCGGGATGAGGATGTGCCCTTTCGCTCCGTCCAGGCGATTCTTTGCCAGCACAGCGGCGGCCACGCCAGCAGCAACAACAGCGGTGATGGCGGCGGGATTATGCTGGACCTCCAGCCTTTCACCAACCAGATCGACTTCTGCTAGAGTGATGGCATTGCCGGTGACTAAGGACCCGGCCAGATCCTCGCCCACAACGAAAGCACGGTTGACCTGAGGAATATTAACTTCATAGGATGCCTCCCAAATAATATGAGGCGGAAGGGAATCAGCATCAACGACAGTAAACCGCTTATTGAAGGCGACCTTATTAAAAACGAAAGTATTGAACATCAGGCTATCCTTACAATTGATAATGATGTCATTGAAGCTGGTGCAGATGTACCTATAATAGTTATAGCATTTGCCGACCCAACAGCAGCTGCAACTAATGCGACCATATCCCCTGCTGTTAAATAACACTGGAAAGTCGTAATAACTGCCATCGGATTTGTCCCACTGGCACTAAATGACTGCGCGTTTAGAAAAGTCGGAGTTGCGGAAATTGGCCCCCCACATGGTTCAATAATATACCGTTTTTGATCTTCAGTCGGGTCCCAACGAACAGCAGCCGTTATTAAATATAGCCCCGTGGAGGGTACAATATAATGATTCTTGCGTATCCAGAAATAATACGAATTGGCGAAATCTGCGCCGGAAGCTTTTACAATCGTAAGATTATTACTGTCCACAACGGTAGCCACATATCCATAGCCGGTATTTAAAGTACCTCCGGCATTGGAAGCCCATTTGACCAATGAATTGATTATACTTAAAGGAAAAGCTGCCCCTGTTTTCTTAATATTGGTTGAACCGCACCCCGAACTATCAGCCTGAGCATAGTTGGAAGAAGTACCATACCAATCTGCCATTGTAAAATTGGAACCGATATCATATAACGCTATATCTAAGTCAATCCTGACAGTTGTTGTACCTGCCGGGATATTTGCCTGATTTGTACCAAGAGAATACCGGCAAGGCGTTGTATTAACTACTGGGAAAGTCCCCAATGCAGCATCAATATCCGCATGAGTCTTTGTCCCCTTATTTGCAAGTGTTGTGTGATCGATCTGTGCACCATCACCACCGCTATGATCATGCGCGTTGCCGCCGGTTACACCTAAAGCGAAAGCCGCATCAACACCCGTCTGTAACTGGCTAACAATCCCGGCCGTGACATAGAGGCCAACTACTGTCGCAGCGGCATGGATGGCTGCGGTGGTGCCTTCCTGGGCACGAGTGACGGTGAGGACATCACCGGTCCGGGTAGTGCAAAGCATAATCTCGCCATCGATAGTGATATTGAAGTTTGAGCTGGGGAACTTGGAGCCATCCCCGGCAGACACGCTAAGCGAAGTAGCGGCGGCGGAGATACCCGAAGCGAGCGTACTTTCGGCGTTATTCTTAATGTTCAACCAAGTCATTTAACACTCCTACGGAGCTTAAATTCCAAGCTCCAAAATCCAAATTCCAAAGATTTATTTCGAGCCTTCAAATTGCTGCCGGACATCGGGGTCAACGCAATTCGGATCGAGGTATTCACATTGACCATCGTGGCACGAGATATACCTTACGACCCCTGCCAGCTTGCCATTAGCATAGCCGGTACGGTAGCTGACAATGCAGCCGGCGACCAGGATAAACAGGACCAGAAACCAGAGATAATAATTTTTCATTTGTCTCTCCAAGCGGGCGCACCTGAAGGTACGCCCCTACAATGATTTTTCTCGACATAGCGCAGCCGGATAACTCTACCGCGGCGTACCATGCGGCCGGTGAGATCCCAATGGCTATCACAGGAATAGCAGACCGAAAAGACCTGGCGCCGGCCCCTGATCAGGGCGGCGTCCATGGTCGTTGTGCCGTGGCAATAAGGACAGGGACTGAACGGCGACTTGAGCTGCAGCTTAACTTTCATGATCGTAGCGGCTACTTTTCTCACCTCGGGAACCTCAAATAATAACTGGCCGAATCGGTAGCCTGGGGATAGACGATATAGCCATCGAGGCCGACGAAGAAGATCACGTCGGGGACCAGCGATAAAAGATGCCGCAGGACCACTGCGCCGTTCTCCCCGGCGTTGACGGACAGGTGGGGATATATGGCGGTGATGTAGGAGCTGCGGGACTTATAAGACAGCGTACCCCCCACGGCCGCCACGACCTTCCTATTAAATCATATACCGTAAATTCGGAAGCGGCGGCATTCCACTCAACCGGACGGTTGAAGGCATACCTCTCCAGCAACCCCCAGGCATCCACACAGCGGACGGTAAACAAGCTTTCGCCGGGCTTCCTGGAATATCCCAAGCTCTCAATAAAATACTTGCCGGCGACCGATAACAGATCCGTACCGCCCCGGTAACCGATCGACAAGGTGACCTGGCTGCCGCGCTTAAGCGAAGCGATAAGCGAAGAGCTGCCGGTCCCGGCGGCATTATAAGCACCTTTCGAATTATCCAGCACCACTTCAAGAGATACCGGGCAGCAAATCCTTGACCTTCTCCTTGACCGCATAGGACATCAGCAGCCGGCACGGCATAATTTGTGCCGGCGCCGGCTCCGGGACCCGGCGGGGCCCAGCTCCCCGGCAGAGCGGTACGCCACACCTGGTTAGGCGCTGCCGCATAGAGATAGGTCCCATCGCTGCCCAGCGCGAGGCCATAGGTGGCGATCACATCGAGGGGATAGGCCTTATACCAGTCCATATCCTTGAACTCCGTCCCCGGCCGCAGGCGGTAGAACCACGGGGCGTTATCCTTGGTGAAGGAATACATAGCCCCCAGCGAGGATTGATAGCAGATAAAAGGATCGTCGACGGCGAGGTTATCAGCCGCCCTGGCCTGGTTGACGGCGGACACCTGCTCATAATAGGTGGGGGTCTTGCTCTTGCTCCGCCACATGCGCATCGCAACCTGCCCTGAAAAGTCGACCCTGGCCTTGCTGGAATTGATGAACTGCCAGCCGGAGAAAACGCCCACGGCGTACTGGTCGCCATCGCCATAGATGGCCCTGGCCAGCCGGATATATGAGCCGTCCAGCATCAGGGCGAGGATATTCCAGTCGCCGTCATGGTACATGGCAAGGGCCGATATGGCGAAATCGCCGTCTATCTGGCCGCCGCCGGTTGACCATGTGCCGCCGGTCCTCTTCTGGATATACAACGAGGTGGGGTCGTTAGCGTCCGAGGCATGGACAACAGCCAGGTCACCGTTGCTCTTGAAGGCCGCGGCGCAGCCTCTTTCGCAGGGGCGGGCGTTAGACATCTTGATCCATGACCCCCAGGTAGCCCCATAATCCGAGCTTTCACGCCGGTAAAGGTTGACGCCGTCGCTGCCGAAAGCAGCGACATTTACCCCCAGGGCGGCCATAGCGATGGGACCGGCCACGACCGTGCCGAAGCTCGACCAGGCCGACCAGTCGGAAGAAGCGGAAGGCGAAGCGACACGCTGATAATAGAGAACGCCGGCAACGCTGCGCAGCCGGCAGACCGAGCCGTCAGCGGGGACGGCCAGGCCGTGATAGCCGGGGGCTATAGCATCGCCAAGGGTAGTCAACCTCTCCCAGGCGAAATCCTGCCACTGCAGTTCAGAGGCGGCCACGGCGGCCGGATGGCCGTAGGTGGCGACCTCCAGCTTGACCAGCGGCTTGCGGCTGGCCTTGACCTGCTCGGCTTTCAGGGCGGCGCTTATGCTTCGCATACAAATTCCAAATCCTAAACCCTAAGCTCTAAACAAATCCAAAACACTAATTTCAAAACATTTGAGCTTTGAATTTTGTATTTATTTAGGATTTAGAAATTAGAGCTTAGGGTTTTCATATTTACCAGCCTTGCTATTAATACCTAAAGGAGCTTTCCGTAATCCCAGCCGACCTGCAGGGGGCCGAACATCGAGGTGCCGTAGATGCTCCAGTCAACCGTTTTGCCGGTGAGCTGGGTCAGGCCATCGATGGCGGTATACAGATCGTTGAAGTAGGTGATCAGGTTGCGCAGCTCGTCAAAGGACTTGTCGGAGCAGGGCACATTATTGGCCTTCTCGTAGTCCTTGCGGAGCTGCAACATGTAGCCGTGGATATTGGAGGCCTGGGCGGGGGTGGGGGCTTTCTCCAACTTGGTATACCAGATAAAACCCTCACTGAACAGGTCGATACCCTTCTGCACGACACGCTTGGCTTCATCGATGCGGAGCTGGCGGGGGACTTCCCGCATGTCGAAGGCGGTCATGTAGGGGTAGAAATAGAAGGCACGGGACAAGGCGGTAACCGACTGGCCGTCCTTCCTGATCTGCTCCTCCGCCCTGGCGACATAGGCGTCGAGGTCGACGGGCTTATAGGTGGAAACTTCCGCAGCCTGGGCTAGAGGCTGTGCGGCGGCAGGCTGCTCGACCGTCGCACTATCAGCTTTTGGGGATGCATCAGCGCTGGTATCCGTCGCCGCAGTCGTTGCGGCCGTGGCCGTGGTCGCTGCCGAGATAGACTTGGCCTTCTCCTTGTCCACGCTGCCCTGCACCATCGTATAAACCATGCCGACGGCAACCGGCACCATGGGGATGAGCACGCTCGACCAGAACTGCTCCAAAGTTGCGGCGTGGGTCGGGTCCTTGACGAAAAAGAGGATGACCGTTAAAAGGGTGGTCAAAACCGTGACCGATATTTTCTTGTAACCATCCAAAGGGGTAGTATCCATTTCAAAACTCCTTCGAAGTTAAATTCCAAGCTCCAATTTCCAAATTCCAAACAATTTCAAAATTCTAACTTCTAAAAATTGGAATTTAATTATTGTTTGGAGCTTGAGTATTGGTATTTGGAATTTTTCTCCTTCTATTTATTTTTATATGAGAACGCATAATGCAATAGGGATTTGCCGGCCGGCCTTCTGATAATGCCCGGCAAGATGCCTGGCACCCTGGATGATGAGCTCGGGGTCGGCGGTGATACGCCGGCCTTCATCGCCGTAGCGCGACAGAAGCAAAACGGCCTTTTCCAGCAAAAGCCAATCAACCGTATGCTCATAGCCGGCCTTGCCGATGGCTGCCCGCTTCACTTCTCTGGTATGATGGGGAAGCTGCCAGCCGGCCGGGTCTTCCTTGTCGGGAACGATGGCGAAGCCCTGCCAGGGAAGACCATCCTTCAAGGGCGGTACTAATTTAGCGGGATCGGTTAACTTTTTATTCAATTGAATCTCCTAGACGTAAATTCCAAGCTCCAAATTCCAAGCTCCAAGCAATTTTTTAATTTTTAAATTTGTTTGGAATTTGATTATTGGTATTTGGAATTTTCTCTTTTATTCCTCGGGCACCAGACCGCCCGTTTTCAATTTCTTGGGGTTATAGCCTTTGATGCGATCCAGAGCCGTATAGAACCGGTCGAACATAACCCTGGCCCAGGAATTGTAATCAGCGTTGACCTTCGGGCCGCCGGTGTTGGCCATGTTGACGGAATACTCGGCCTGCGAGCTGATGGCGAAGGCTGCCGCCCCCATGGCGATGATACCTTCGTGTGCCGTAGGGACGGTGGAGCCGGATGCATCGATGCTATGCTTCTTCAGCCAGTAGACATTGCAGTTGCCGCCATCACCCGTATAGCCGTCCAGGAAGGTCAGGCTATCCGCCCAAAGGGTGAAGCGGTGTGACTGGTACGGCTGATCGATGATAGGATGCTCCACCTTAAGCACTTCGATACGGTCGGTCAGAGTAGAGATATCGAGGGTATTATCCTGGTCGACAGTGGCAAGGACCGATAGTACCTGCAGCGGGCAATACTCGGAATATTCCAGCACGGCCTTATCGATGGCGCGGTCGATCTCCGCATCCAACCAGCGATAGTTGGCGCTGTCCTCGTCTTTAAGGTCCCGCCTCGCAAGGGCACTTATTGTTGATAAAGTAGTCATAGTTCTTAAATTCCAAGCTCCAAATTTCAAACAATTTCAAAATCCTAATTTTTCAAATATTGGAATTTATCTATTGTTTGGAGCTTGATTATTAGAATCTGGAATTTCTCCTTCAAACTTCCTTTTTTACTTCCGGAACCTGGTGGGGGCGGTGGGATCAGTCACCGCCCCCTATCGAAAGGAGGCCCTAAAGGGTTAGTCACTCCGCTTTAGGCGATCTTTAATCACCTCACCCCCTGCCCCCTCTCCTCAAAGGCGAGGGGGTGAATTTTTTCTAAGAGGGAACAGGTTCCCTCTTCAACGCCTTCCTGCAATAACGTGTTAATGCGAGTTCCCTCTTCAACGCCTTCCTGCAACAACGTGTTAATGCGAGTTCCCTCTTTAACGCCTTCCTGCAACAGCGTGTCAATGCGGGTCACCTCTTCAACGCCTTCCTGCAACAACGTGTTAATGCGAGTTCCCTCTTCAACGCCTTCCTGCAACAGCGTGTTAACGCGAGTTCCCTCTTCAACGCCTTCCTGCAACAGCGTGTTAACGCGAGTTCCCTCTTCAATGCCTTCCTGCAACAACGTGTTAATGCGGGTTCCCTCTTCTACGCCTTCCTTTACTGCCATTGCGAGTGTACCAAGTCGCATCATTGCTTCAGCCCCAATTAATCGGAGCTGAGACAATCCCTTGTTCGAAGGTGCGATGCTTGAAGCAACGACTTGCCAATACATGTTCCCTCTTCAACGCCTTCCATACTACGTTTTAGGCAACGCCATCGGCACGGCTGTTGAGGAAAAAGAGGATATCCGTGGCCGACAAGGCTATGCCGATGATGGTGTTGGCGTCGCCGGTAGTGGACGGGGCGGTCTGCGTGGCCTGGCCGTAATTGGCGCCTTCATCTACATAGACATAGCCGCCGGGCGTGGCGCCGGTATAACCGGTAACCACGCAGCGGCAGCCACCGGACATTTGCCGCCGCCGGGGGTATCCTTCAGGGCCACAAGCCGGCCCTGGATAACGGAGCCGACGGTGGCCAGCGCCCTCTTCCAGCCGGAGCTATAGCCCAGAATATCGCCCTCTTTAACGGCCTCGGCGACTGTCACGGCGGCGGCCTCGGGTCCTGGAGACTGAATAACCGATCTTCCTTTTGCAGGATCAGTAAAATGCCATATCAAAACTCCTTCGGAGTTAAATTCCAAGCTCCAAATTCCAAGCTCCAATAATTTTTCTTATTGGAATTTGGTTGTTGGAATTTGGAATTTCCTCCTTTATTTATTTAGTCCTGAACGCCGATCAATGCTGCGGCTTTGACATTGCTGAATAAAGCCAGCGAGCAATACCATCTTGATGCGGGTGCGTCTGGCATCCTTGGTCTCCATATCGCCGATAGGTGACGATCTGAAGGCCTCCGGGGCCGGTAAGACCGCAAAGGCCATCCTCACCGAAGGACACGGCATAGATGGTGCTGCAGGTCGAGCCGGTGTAAGCGGTCTCAACGCTGAGCCGGAAGGTATGCGTGTCCTTGATGAAATCGGACACCGAGATGGGGATGCCGTTGTAGAACTGGACGAACTCGCCCAGCAGCGCCCTTGCCGACCTCAAGGTTGTTGCCGGAAGCCCTGGCCAGAGCGTTGATCTTCCTGCGGGACCGGCGGCTCATGAGCAGCAGTCGGGCTTTCCACCCTTGACCGCATCGATGAGCTCATCAAGCATAGTCAAGGTGAGCGTGGCGCCGGTGGCGCCGGCGGCGATGAGCTGGTCGCAAGCCGATGCGGTATTGATAAGCTTGATCAGGCCGTCGAACTGGTTGGGGGTGCCCGAATTGTCGCCGTAGACAAGCTTGTCTTCGAGCTCATGCCTGATGGCCTTGGCGGTCAGCTCGATGATGGCGCTTTCCACATCCATGATGTTGGACCGGGTCTGCCTGATGTAGTTGTCCACATCGGCATTCTGCCCCAGGATGGCCAGGGTGGCCGTCTTCTGCGTGAAAGTCACGGCCGGGCAAGTATTCCAGTCGTCATTGACGGCATGCCACTCGGCGGTGGGCAGAGTAGTCTCACGGTTATAGGTAAGCGCATTGCCCACGATCTCCATCCAGGGCATGAGCTGGAGAAGGGGGCAATCCTTGATGATGGTCTCGATGACGCCCTGGTACATGACGTCATTCGAGAGCTTGGCGGCTTCGGTTAAAGTAGTTCCCAATTTCTTAACTCCTCTGGATTTAAACTCGAAACCTTTTCCTAAGAGGGAACAAGTTCCATCTTCAAAATTTTTGTTTTGCATGTTTGTCATTTATTGTGGTAGTCTTTAGCCGTTGGTTTTTCGAGAATTTCTCTATTTATTTATTGTGTTTCTTGATGCCTTCGGCGATCTTCTCCCTGGGGGAATATCCGGAAGTATCCGGTGCGGACCTTTCGGGAGCGCCGGCGGGGACGGACAGGGCCTTGAGGTCCTCTTCAATCCTGGAGCGGACCTTGCCCACGAAATCGGCCGCCCTGATCAGGGAGGCATCGATCTCGGCGATGGTCGAGCCGGTGATAAGTTCCTCGGTAAATAACGGGTTGGAGCCCACGGCCAGCTTGCGGTAGGACTTCACAGCCTCGTCATAGCCCGACTTAAGCGAAGTGTAGTCTGAAGCCCGGGCATCCAGGGCCTTTTTCACTTCGCTCAGGGCTGCTTCCTTCTCGGACAGTGATGCTTCGAGGGCTGCGACCGTAGCCGTAAGTCCCTTCGTTTCATCCTGTACCGGTTCAATGGTATTTTCTTCAGGCATCCTTTCCTCCGGAGAAATTCCAAATTCCAAACAAATTCCAATTTTCTAAATTTATTAATTTATAAATTGTTTGGAGCTTGGAATTTGGAGCTTGGAGCTTTCACGTTAATGGAATTTTTCCCTAATTTATTTATTTAAATCACATTCTCAAGGGCGGTATTTCTCACTCTCGAACCGCCCTGTGCAGGCTGTGCTTTAAACTCATTGTTCTGCTGAAGTATCTGCATGCGCTCATCCATCCACTTCCGGAACTCCAGCTCGGGGTCCCTGACGCCCAGCTCGTCCATGGCGGTGCGCCGGCTGTGAACTCCGGACTGTACCAAAAGCTGCTCATTCTGCGCTTCCCTGGCCTTATCCTGCGGAAGCACCTGTCCCCAGCAGACCTTCTGCGCCACGGCCGTCAAATCCTGTCGCATGAACTTAGCCCACAGCTTCAAGATCATCTCATTGCGCCTTTTATAGACATTGGTGCGCACCAGGCGCTTGCGGTTGACCTTCTGCAAGAGCGACTGCAGCTCGACTTCCAGTGCCACGCCCGAAAGCTCATGCTGCATGCCGCCGAAGGCCGCCCTGGGCGCCTCTGATAGATCGTGCATGGTCTGATAGACGAGGTTGATGTAATCGATATGCAGCCTTATCCCTCCGCCCTGCAGCAAGTCCAGCAGGTAGGCTTTCGTATCATTAGGGAGGTTCCAGACTGCGCCCGGTCTGACCTGAATATCTTCGGAGCTTTCCACACCCTCGAGCACTGCAATCGGATTGCCGGACACTTCGAGGATGCGTGAGAGCTGTGATAGCGCACGGTTGAGCTCCTTCTGAGGCTCCTGCAACTGAGGGATATCTGAGACCCCCCAGAACTCTTTGGGCTGCCGCAGGTTGGGGAAGATGACAAAAGGGATGAAGCCGTAAGGATTGGGCTTTTTATCGATCACATCGCTATCAAGGTAGAGAGCGAAATCCTTGACGGTCCATAGCTCGGTGACGTTGGCGGTCTTCTTCTGTATGGCCTTCTTGTAGAGGAGCTGCACCTCATCCTGGGTAAGCTGGTAGCGGCTGGCCACCTGGTACACCCGTGTGAGGTCGTCGCCGTACCACCAGGCATAGAGGCCGTTGACGTCGGGGGCGGTTATACGGACCCTCTTCTCTACGGCGTCCCAGGTAACCTTATAGCAGCCGTCGCCCAGGATGGCGGCGTCGATCTCGGTCGTATAGTCCAGCTCCCGGCAGTTGTTCTGGTCCAGCACCTGATATACGACGGCCTCGGCCTGCCTGGCGAGGTCGGCATTCCACCGTAGGGACGTACCTTTAGGTGCGTCCGTGGCCGGCGGACGGGACTGAAGTCCCGTCCCTACAGGTGCATCCGTGGCCGGCAGCGGCTCGAAGGAATAGTTGAGGTCGCCCATCAGGTATGATGTGATCTTATCGACGGCGATCCGGGCGTAGTTGAAAACGAGCTGGCGGTTCTTGCCCGTTTTGGCCCACTGGGCGCCATTATAAAAATCGAGGTTCGACTTATATCCGCTGAAGCGGTCCTTGTCGAGCTGGGATAGTTTTGAGATATCGAAATCGGCCATTATATACCTTTATATACTTAATATTTGAGCAACAATTCCCTGTTACGCTTTAAGCGAAATGCTCGGCCGGGACAACTCCTTCTGCGTCCTTGAAACGCTGCCGCCCTGTTCCAGCGCCCTCTGGACAGTACGAGTGCTAACCCCGAAGGCAGCTGCTATCTCCCTGGATGTTTTTCCCCGGGCATGCATTTCTTTTATTTGGCGCGCGCGGTCGGCGATCCGCCTCTTTTGCCGACCGCGCGGCTCCTCCTCTATACACCTCTGCAGCGGACATTCCAGACAGGCCGGATATAAGTCGCAACCCCCGTCCTTCCAGTTGCCGTATTCCAGCGGCGTAACCATCCCATCCGACATAATGCCATATATTAGTACATTTGTTCTATTTCAGCAATAATATTATGTCGTTTCCGTATCTGGAAGCTTGACAAAAGCGAATGAAAGGCATATAAATTTTGCTATGAGGATATGTATATATCTGAGTGGTATTTTTGCGCTTTTTATTGCACTTCCTGCGCTGACCCCTGCCCTACCGGTTGAGGCGCAGGGCTGTGCGGGCGGTAAATGTGGAATAACCACGACCCTTTCGCCCAATACGGGCCCAACCGGCACCCAGGTCAACCTCAGCATCCAGAGCGGCGCCTATCCGCTGGACGGCAACTATGAGGTCTACTTCAGCAAGTCGCCCACTATGACGGACGATAATACGACGGTAAAGGTGGCCGAGGGCTTCAACCAGAGGCTGCAGCAGTCGGTCAGCATCAACATCAGCGTACCCGAGGCCAGCTCCGGCACCAACTATTTCCATTTCATCAAGGCCGGACGCGCCGAGCAGATGATCAACTTCAACTTCACGGTCACGCCTTCGCTGCTGATCAAGAACGACCAGGTCGCCTCAGGATCGAGCGCCAGCCTGACCGGCACGGGCTTCTCTTCGAACGACGATATTACCCTTTATATAGACGGCGTAGCCAACACGGTAACGAGCGATACCAACAATCTGGGCAGCTTCAGCGTCGACCTGCCTATACCCACGTTGACGGCCGGCACGCATGTAATCAAGGCCACCGCCAAGAAGCTTTACAACCAGGACGCCTCGGTGCGCTTCAAGATCGCCGCCTCCATCAAGATTGAACCCCAGATGCCCAAAATAGGCGACACGGCCACCATCACCGGCGACGGCTTCGTGGCCGGCAGCGACGTCTCCATCAAGTATGACGATACTATCGTCGCCAACTCTCCCACCGCCGACAAGGCCGGACACTTCGTCTACAACTTCATCGTCCCCGAGACCTCCGCCGCCCAGCATATCGTCACCGCCACAGACTCCTCCGGCAACATCGCCACCTGGCAACTCCCGGTGGAAAGCACTCCTCCGTCTACGCCCACTCCCATTTCGCCTACTTCCGACCGCTTCGGCATCATGGGCAGCCAGCCGGTAACGTTTACCTGGATGCCAGCCAAGGATGACAGCGGCGGCCAGATAACCTACAACGTCGAGGTGGCCGACAACCTCAACTTCTTCCCGCTGCTGGCGGGCATGCGCAGGACCAATATCTCCGATACACAGGTGACCATGAACCTCGACCCCGGCACCTATTACTGGCACGTTCAGGCCGTTGACCCCTCCGGCAACAAGAGCAAGTGGGCGCTTTCCCCCTACGCCTTCCAGGTGGGACTCATCAACATGTGGCTGGTGGTCGGCGCCAGCCTGGTGCTGCTGGTCATCTTCATCCTGCTGCTAAGGGCCTTCATACAGCGAGTCAGGGGATATTACTATTAAGAGATAGCCCTCACCCCTGCCCCTCTCCCTCGAGGGAGAGGGGGTTTTCGTTTTCCTAAGAGGGAACGGGTTCCCTCTTCAACGCCCTCTTTTTTAAAACATAAATCACATGGGCTAAAGCTCCTCTTCAACGCCTTCCTTTTTAAAACATAAATCACATGGGCTAGAGCCCTCTTCAACGCCCTCTTTTATTTTTAATTGTTCTTGTAGGGACGGGCCTTCCGGCCCGTCCGGCAAGCTAAGCGGGCGCACCTGAAGGTACACCCCTACATAATCAAATCTCTAACTACGTCATTGCGAGGGGTCCCGATGCAATCGGGATGACGTGGCAATCCCTATATTCGAAGGGGGTGCCTTCGTACAAAGGATTGCTTCGCTGCGCCCGCAATGACGTGGTTACGGCCGGCCCATAGCCTTCGATCAAAGGATTGCTTCGTCCGATTATTTCGGGGCTCACAATGACCTTTTTTGCCCCAGGTATTTATACTTTTGATTTTGGGTTTGTTTAGAGCTTAGAGTTTAGTATTTAGAATTTCCCCGAAAGGGGTTGGAATTTGGTTTTTAAGTTTTAAATTTTCATTTTTTTGTTGTTGATTTTTGGTTAAAAACACGATCGAGTTGTGCTCTTGACAGGGTATGTTATACTAGTATCCAAGGCAAGTTATACTTGTTTATATCTTGTCTCTTGTGCATTGGGATTAAATATGCAAGGAGGTGATGTGCATGAGCAATGCCGAAGCAGACTGTAAGCGCTGCGGAGGCAAAAGTTTCACAGCCCTGGTCCCGGGGCATACCGTCTTTATCAGGGGGACAGCCGCAGCCTTGCGGGCTCTAAAGAGCAGGGCAGGATAACACCCGTTACCACCGGTAAGTAAGTTATCCGAAAAAAACTCCCGTGCAAAGAGGTCGAAATTTTTTGCCGGGGTTCCCGACAGATTAATCCGGGGTCCAAAACGGATCCTGAAAAGGGTTTTCGGGTTTGAAAAATTCAGGAGGAATAATGAAAACTAGGTTTCCAAGGATACTTGGAGTTTTCGCAGCTATATTCATGGTGGCCTCCTTCGTAATCCCGACCAGTATCGCAGCGCCGGCAGCGGTCTCTGCGGACCCGGGCATTATGAGATGGGACACCGTCATGACCCCTGAGGCATTCCCGCTGAAGAACGATATAGACAATACCTATATCGGCACCTTCGCCAACAACCCGCCCGGGGGCGATGGCTCTAACGATCCCAGAGGTAGTGAAATCCTCAGCATGGCCGTCGGCAACGATGGCATGACCATAGCCTGGATCGTGAGGGACTGGGAATATTCTCAGGCCCAATACGAACCTGGCTACCTTAACACCCTTATTTGGAGCAACACCGCGGGCATCACCGCAGTCGGCTCCAAAGAGCTGGGCCTTATCCGCGCCTCCGGCTTCTTGATCGGCACCAGCCTTACCACCTATCCGTTCGACAAGGGATCCGGCCTTCCCAGCAACTGCTACCAGGTAGCGCTGGCGCCGGATGATCCCAAGTTCATCGCAGTCACCTGCGATCCCACCGCCGGTGGTCTTTACAATTCCGGCCTGGGCGCCGGCCCCAAGAGGATCTATGTATCCTCCGACTCCGGCAACACCTGGGACCTGGCCTATGACGGCACCACCCTCGGCACTGGCCGCCACCGAGTTCATCCGCAATATCGACATCTCGATCGATTACGGCGGAAAACGCGATATCGGCTTTGTGACCGCAACCGGCACCGGCGCCGGCCATTGGTTTGTCAGGGCATCCAGCGGCTTTAACGACTGGATCGACCAGACAGCTTCACCGTCCATCGTAATGCCCGCCGGCCTTAACACCACAGGCGGCGTTGATACCCAGGCATTCGATTACTATGCCATTAAATTCTCCCCCACCTACAATGGCGACTCTTCCGTAGCCCTGGTTGCCGCAACCGCATCGGGCACCTATTACAACGTGGCCCAGCGCGACCTCAACCAGAACAACACCATCGGCTGGGCTTTCGGCACTTCCATCAACGTTCGCAGCACTTCCGATACGGGCATAGGCTCGCCCACCATCGCTAACCTTAACAATGTAGTCCTGCAGCTCCCGTCCGACTTCTCCGGTCAGTCCTCCTCACTGCGCAGGGCCTACATCAGCCTCGATGCCATGAGGGGCCCCGTGGCCGGCGTGGTCACCAGCCCCAAGCTCACACAGGACGGCATCTACCGCGTAGACGACACCACCATCTATGTACTGATGGACACCTACCAGACCCCCAACAAGTCCATCTACAGCATCGCATACTTCGGCACTTACGCCTCCGGCAAACTGCTGGCTGGCGAGCGCATGGGCTTCCCCTGCACGGCGACCGTGCCCACCTGGTTCACGGACTCGCCGACCACCTGCCCGATCCCATGCTGGTATCCCGCACTTAAACCCACCACCGGCGCTGCCGGCCTGGCGGCCAACTGCGCAGTCGGCAACAACACCGGCGTGGGCGCTGCCCTGGTCGCCTGGAACGCTGACGGCTCACTGGGCCTGGTCTCCACCGGCTCACTGCCCGCCAACCCGACCACCGGCGCTATCGCAGCCAATGCCACTCTTGCCGTACCCGCTATTTCCAGCGGCGTATGGTGGGGCGCTGAGACCCTGTTGAGCGACGGCACCGTTTACGCACTGGGCGGCGGCGTCACTACACTCTACAGCGTATTAGGCCCCGGAGTGAGTGGTTCAACTCCGATAGGCACCTGGCCCGTCATTCATGACGACGAATCCGCATTCGCCATCAGCCGCAACAACGGTGAGACCTGGAACCAGCTCTCACTCATCGACACCAGCATCGACTGGTTCAACGATGTAGCGGTTGCTCCCGACTGCACGACCATCTACCTGGCCTCGGTCAACGCCAACAACGCAGGCACCGGCTGTAACGAGTTCGACTCGGTATGGCGCAGCACCATTAACCCCAATGTGGCCGCACCGCTCGCAGCGGTACCTCCCATTGGCACTTACTGGGAGCGCGTATACTGCCGCGTGACCGCCGGCAACTGCGGTCTCATACAGTCCGAACTTCCTCTGCTCCGCGTAGTTGAGTCCTGCACCGACAAGAAAGACGGCGAGATCGTCGGCTGGGCCGCACAGTATGCCACCGCCACCGCCACCGGCAACAGCGGCGGCGTGATGGCCTGGTCTCCCGACTACGGCGATTACTGGGCAACCATTACCCCCAGGTATCCCGTACAGGACTTCACTTTTGAAACCAGC
>CAWKFY010000007.1:0-15510 GCA_963848815.1 uncultured Chloroflexia bacterium | reverse complement strand
TAAAGGAAGATTTAGCTATCCAGTTATATCAGCAAACCCGTACGCTCCCACATAGAGATACGGGATTATCCCAGTCTCTTAATAGTTGTTCGGCTATCGCTTCTTAGATTCACACCTACATTGCCGGTCAAACAGATTGCGATGAAATGGCATGTGATATTTGGGTAGTATAGACATAAATTCGTTAGAGGATAAAGGACCCGCCCAGCGGTCAGCATCCTACGAGCGCAATAAGCTGCTGTCCGCCAAACCGATTGCGATAGGAAAAGTGCATTTACCTTTGGGAGAAAAGGCCGACAAAAACCTTCTCCCATCATCATATATGGTAATAGATATAAGAAGGCAGCAATACCTAGGGAGATCGGCTAGGAAGGAAATGACGGAGTTTAGCGATCTAAAGAGGGCACATTATCCGTAGGTATATTCTGACGGGGATAGCAACCAGTCAAAACGTAACCCTTCTTGCCATAGGCCCAGTCGCCAGGACCGTCGATCATCCAACCGGAGGCCGGAGGGAAATGGCCCTGCGTATTGTTTATAGCCAGACCGAGATAAATATTTTGGCTCGGCAATGGTAATATGCTGTATGCCTTAGGCAACAAAAGACCTGAGCGTGCACGCACGGTATTTTCGAAAATTAGATGATCCCCTCGTCGACGACAAAACGGAGCCACTAACGATGGGGGGTATACCCAGATTTCCAACGTCCAGGAATTAGCATCGATCAAGGAACAATCTAGATCGAAAAAGTTTTGTGAGTGGAAAATTAGAACATCTTGATCTGAGCCATTAAGCGGCTCATAATCTTGCAGACCCCAGAAAGTGACGGATGCGCTTGGCCCGCTCAATATCGGTGTTTTTAAGGGATGCGTGATGAGGGCGCATCCTTTGGGCAGGCCGGTGAACGGATTACGACCAGAAATAATTTGCCCAACTTTCTCGCTGGAGAACTGGACGAATCCGTCGGAGTGGTAAGTCAATTTTGCCCTATTGCTAACAGTGAAGCCGATACAATCCGTAAACGGCACAATTTGTTTGCCGAATTTAGCAGGGTTCACGGGCATTTTGCACAGGAAACCATCGCGAGCTTTATGGTATGGCGTCAAAATTGAAAAACCGTCTTTCAAACCCACTATCTTTGTGACCTTACGAGCAACGTCATCTGCATTAAATTTGACGGCAATAGTCCATTTTGGAAGTTTGCTCATAATTCTATAAGCTTAAATATATAACGATTCCACGAAGAACTCAATGACAATCTATATAAATCCCTCATTGCGGTATATGGCGGACAGATCCAGGGCTTATGAGGCCCTAGCTTCTTTTTCTTCCGGAGTCTCATTGCCCCATTCTTTAGCGCTGACCTTCTGGCGGTTGATCACTTTGGTAACTTCTTGAATCGCACAACACTTCTAGAATCGACTTTTCAGTTATATAAATCAACATATCCACTCTCAGTAGCGGATATGGATGTTGTTTCTGGTGGAGGCGAGGGAGGGTCGAACTCCCCGTCCAGAAAAAAGTTGCCAGCACTTCTACAGGCTTAGTCTGCACTTTAATGTCGCCCGTTTAACCTCTGCAGGCGGAGTTTAACCGGGCCAGTTGATTAAGTCTTAGCCAGTCCTCATCAACATCGGGACTGGAGCATCCCGGCATTTCGTCGCCCAATCCCATCCCACCGGGACGAGGAAGGGTTGGACGAGCTGCCTAGTTAGGCTGCTACTGGAACTGCTTCTTCTGCAGTTGTGTTTTGCCACCTGATTTACGAGGTAGATGGCGCCTCGGCCTGCCGTACTGTGGGCTCTTCCCTGTCGAAGCCACGCGCCCCCACGATTATTGAGTTTTTAATGTACTGTTTTGGACCGTGTTTTCATGGCCCTCTCTACCTCACGCTCGGTCTCACGCCGCGCGACGGTATCACGTTTGTCGTACATTTTCTTGCCCCTGCCAAGTCCCAGTTCCAGCTTCGCGATACCACCTTTAATATATAACCGCAGGGGTATTACGGTCAAACCTTTCTGGCCGGACTTCTCATCCAGCATAGCTATCTGGCTGCGGTGCATCAACAGCTTGCGCTTCCGGTCCGGATCGTGTGTGTCGAAGCCTCCCGCCTGGTAAGCGGAGATATGTGAGTTATGCAGCCATAGCTCGCCTTTCTCGACCTTGGCGTAAGCGTCCTTGATATTCACCCGGCCCATCCTGATGGATTTGATTTCCGAGCCTTTGAGCGCTATGCCGGCCTCGTAGCTCTCCACGATATGGTAGTCGTGGTAAGCCTTCCTGTTCACCGTTATCGTTTTTACATCGTCCATATATGTTAAAATTCTATCACTGCGCACATTAGAAATATACAAACAGGGGGTAGGAAATGTCGGGATTGCGTGAAAAAATGTGGCTTATTATAGCAGTATTCCTGGCATTAGGGCTGGTAGCCGGCATCGTTTTCCTTTCGATTCGATTGGCCCATTTGCAGCCGGAAGAGATTACCCTTTATAACCCCCAGACCTTGGATTCCACCGAGAATATCTCTATCGGAGGCGCAGTTGTCCGGCCCGGCATCTACCCGTCGAGGCCCGGCGATACTTTGACCTCCATTGTATCGGCCGCAGGCGTATCCGACAATGCCGATACGGCCAACATAAGCATCCATATCCCGGATAAATCCGAAGTCTCACAGGCGCAGAAAGTCAATTTAAACCGGGCTGAAGTCTGGCTGCTACAGGCGCTACCGGGTATAGGAGAAGGCCGGGCCAGGCTGATAGTCGATTATCGCGATAAGAACGGCCCATTCCGCAACGTGGACGACCTGCTGAAAATCGAAGGCTTCGGCACATCGGTTGTGGATAAAATACGCGATTATGCCACTGTAGTGGACTAGTCCGCCTTCATGCCGATTTTCTATATAAGCGTATCCTGGCTGGCAGGAACCATACTCGGTTCCCGGTTCGCCATTCCTATCTGGGTGGCGGCGGTCCCGCTGCTGCTTCTCATCCCGGCAATATTTTTACGGAGCCATAGACGCACGTTGATAGTCCTGTGTCTCTGCCTGGTTGCCATTGGGTGCGGCATCTGGAGATACCAGTCGACAATACGGCCGGTAGACGTTTCACAACTTCAATTTTATAACGATACGGGCGAAATAAAGATCGAGGGGGATATCAGCGGACCGCCGGAAATTCAAAATGCATCCACTGCCTTCAGGTTCTCGGCTCATAAGCTGATCGGCAAAAACGAAGTTTCAGCAATAAGCGGCGACGCCCTGGTCAGGCTGCCCTTTTATCGCGATTTCCACTATGGAGACGAGCTGGTTATAACCGGCAAACCAGAAACACCCACTCAGTTCGATGATTTCGACTATAAAAACTACCTGGCACACCAGGGGATAAACTCGGTCATAAACTATCCGTCAGCCAGAGTTTTATCAGCGGGAGGCGGCTTCCAACCCCTGGCATGGATCTACAATTTACGCGACCGGCTGGCCCAAAGCCTCTCGCTCTGTCTGCCGGAACCGCAGTGCTCCCTGGCCCAGGCCATCCTGCTCGGATTGCGCGGCAACCTCCCCCAATCTCTTACCCAATCTTTTTACGCCACGGGCACCACTCATCTTATAGCCATTTCGGGACAAAACCTGACCATCATCCTCGGCATGATACTTTCAGCCTCGGTCTGGCTGTTCGGCAGGAAAAACAGGGCATATATCTGGATTTCACTCGCTTTGATCTGGTTCTATACCATGCTGACCGGCATGCCGGCCAGCATGATACGGGCTGCCATCATGGGAAGCGTATTCCTGATTGCCGAGCTATTGGGCCGTCAGCGTAACGGCCTGGCTGCGCTCTGCCTGGCCGCTGCACTCATGACAGCCGTACAGCCCGAGGTAATATGGGATACCAGCTTCCAGCTCAGCTTCCTTTCCATGCTGGGCCTGGTATTTATAGCACCGTTCTTAATAAAATTTGTAAGCCCTCAGGAGGAGCTTGCACGCAACAGCTATGCTGCCTCCTGGAAAAATATCGCCATTATCAGCTTCGGCACCACCATGGCCGCCATAATCGCTACCTGGCCGGTCACGGCCCTAAACTTCCATTCCTTCTCACTGGTAGGAGCTCCGGCAACCTTCTTCATCATGCCGTCATTTCCCGCGATTATGGTCATATCCATGCTTTCTTCTCTGGCGAGCCTGGCATGGCAACCTCTGGGTATACTGCTGGGATGGGTTGACTGGCTGTTTTTGAGCTATTTTATTGCAATCGTGCGCCTCTTCGGCGCCATCCCCATCTCCTATATTCAGAATTTCAAACCGGAGGCCTGGCAGGTCATATTATATTATGTAATCCTGGCGGGGATGCTGCTGGCTTTAAAGTTCAGGCAACAGGTTTCCATTATAGTTAAAAGTTTATGGTCGGGACTTCTCAAGTGGCTTTCCCGTCTCAGAAATGTTTCATTAAGGCCCTACCGTTACTGGCTGGTATCATTTTTACTTTTAGCCAATATTTTATCCTGGACGGCATTCAGCATGCTTCCGGACGGCAGGCTGCACGTTTTTGTGTTCGATGTCGGACAGGGGGAATCAATACTGATCAGAACTCCGCAGGGCCAAAATATCATGGTCGACTCCGGCCCCGATCCACTGTCGGCCTGTACCCAACTGGGCAGCAGTCTTCCATTCTGGGATAGGCATATCGATATGCTGATCCAGACCCAACTGCAGGCCGACCACTGCAGCGGCGCGCCGGAGCTTTTCAACCGTTACCAGATAAACCGGCTGGCAGTTACCGCTTATAACAATGATTCTGCACTCTCAAGGGAGCTGTTGCGCGCTGCTTCTCAGAAATCAATTGAAATATGCACATTGCACGAAGGCGAGAAGTTAAAGCTGGCCGAGAATATCTGGCTGGATGTGCTTAACCCGCCCCAAACACTATATTCTGGTACAGCCGATGATGCTAACAATAACTCGCTCGTGCTCCGCCTGACATATAATCATGTTAGCTTCCTCCTGACATCCGATATAAGTATGGAAGCAGAGAGGTCCCTGATGGAGAACAGGGTTGACCTGAGCTGCGATGTTCTTAAGGTCGCTCACCACGGCAGCAGAGGCTCGACCTCGGATGAATTCCTGGCCCTGGCGCATCCCTCTGCGGCTGTGATATCGGTCGGGGCCGTTAACAGGTTCGGGCATCCCAGCAGCGAGGTCGTAAGCAAACTCACAGCGGAAGTAGGAAGCGATAGAATATTTATTACGGCCAGACAGGGCAATATTGAATTTATTGCCGATGGCGACGAGCTTTGGTACAAGACCGAAAAATCTGTGCAGGATCAGAAAAATTAAAACGGGTAGACCATAATCAAGTATAATAGCTGTAGAAATGAATTTTGCTTATGATAAGCAGCCGGGTTGCCCGAGAATGGGCAGCTTCAGGGGGAGGGAATAATGCACGATCGGGTTGCTATATTTATTGATGGTAGCAATCTTTACCATTCATTAAAAAACAATTTCAAACGGGTAGACCTGAACTTTGCGGAATTCACCAAGAAACTGGTAGGAGCACGCCGTCTCATCCGCACTTACTACTACAATGTTCTGCAGGACGCCAATCAAAGAGTCGATGGGTCAAGGGAACAACAGGACTTCCTGGAGACGTTGCGCAAGACGCCTTATCTGGAATTGCGGTTGGGCACTACCAAGCTATCGCAGGGAGTGCCGGTTGAAAGAGGCATAGACGTTATGCTGGCCACGGACCTGTTGTATTTTGCCGCTAACAATTCGTACGATATTGCCATACTCGTTAGTGGCGACTCCGATTTCGGGTATTCAGTTCAGGTAGTCAAGGATATGGGCAAACATGTCGAGGTGGCTTATTTTGAAAACGCCGCTTCCAGGGACCTGCTGAATTCAGCCGATTCTCTGCATGAGCTGGACAGAAAATTCTTTACGGGACTTTGGACGGCGGGTCAGCACCAGTATCCAAGGAGAAGGCGGCCGCCGCGCTACAGGCCATCCACCCCCACGGCGATTATCGCCAGCCCTTCAATACAGGAGAACCATACGCCTGCGCAGGAACATCTCCCTATACAGGAACAGGTTTCAGCGCCGGATCAGACCTGAGATCCGGATATTCCGTTTTAAGAGCATCGAAGCTAATTTCTTCGCCTGAAATCCTGTAGGCGCGTTTGGATTGGCTGCTATTTATTATCAGGACGATAGGTTCCTTCGTTACGTGAAATGTCACAGTGCCCTTCAGATCCATTGATATTATAGATTTCCTGACCAGGGGGGTAATACCCAGGTTGCCCAGTTTAATAGTTTGCTCACTGGCAACAGCTATAGTTTCCATCGGTTAAAACAGCAACCTTCTTACCTGGCGCACCGGGGGCGAGCAGATAAAGGCCAGGCAAGGTATGATTATTTCTATCGGACGGACTCCAAGACTGCCTTTCAGGTAACCCTCCATTATCAACTCCTCTTCAAAGGCAGGAACGATCCTTATATCAGAACCAAATCGCTGATTGACCAGCAATGACAGCGGTAAAAACAATCCCGCCAGCATGCCAGTATAGTAATCATCTCCCAGGCTGATCTTAAAATCCGAATCTATTTGTCGTACCTTTACGTGTCCCTGGAGAGATCGCAGCAAAAGACGGATTTGCTCCCAGATACCCCGAGTTTGAACAGCTTCATATAAATTTGAGAAAACGGAGATATCGTCCTGATCAGAGCGCTGAATTATTGTTTCAGAATCAGGCTCACCCGCTGCGCCCAGATTCAAAGATACCAGGCCAAAAATTAATTTCAGCCTTGCCGTAAGCCGGGCGCGGCCCTTAACCAGGGCGAAAAGCTCAATCTCGAGAGGAAGAGCCATCAGAAATATAACGACGGCCAGGATAACCAGGCCGATAATGATAAGGGGCAAGGGCTTCTACTCCTTTTTCCTCTCTCCCCACTTATCAGCTATTTTCTCCACCACACCCGGGACCTTTTCACTCAATTTTTCTATAGCGGCGGCCACGCTGCTCTTGATAGGTTCAATGCGGACACCGTCTTTATCAATTATGATGATGGCAATGGGACGCATGCCGCCGGCGCCACCCGTCCCTCCCTTAAGCCCTTCGTTAGGCTGCTTGGCATCGCCTTTGCCGGCGCCGCCCGCCGCGCCGAATCCGAAGCCGACGCTGAGCAAAGGGATCAACGTGGTATCGCCTACGGTGATCGGCTCCCCGACTACCGTTTTACTGCTGAGCACCTTCTCTATCTGGCTAAGCGTGGTCTTAACCATATTTTCAACATCTTCCATTTAATTACCCCCTGTTGGAAAAACTTAACGTAAATCTGTATTAAATTATACCCTATTGAAATAGACGGAGGTTTACTTCGTAGTGTAATAAATCTCAAGGTTGCCGATATCTATCCACGTTTCCTTAAAGGCAAAGGCAAATACTTTATCCTTTTCCGTCAGGTAGGTTATAAAATTGCCAAGGTTGTCCCTTTTGGCTTCAAGACTGAACTCCCTTACAAAAGGAAAAACGCGCGCCGGGACGATCCAGCAGGCCGTGGATACCAGGGTTGATTTGGGGTGAGGCGGCTTTTCTTCCAGCTTAACTACCTGGCGGCCTTCGAGCCTGACAACTCCATATCTGGTTGCCTTGGAAAGATCGCCGACGTCGCAGACCGCTATCAGCACATTCTTTCTGTTGAAAGCAGCCATAAACCGTGATAAATCGAATTCAAAATAGTTATCGCTGCCGAATAGCAGCAGGTTTTCATCTATATGCTTTTTCTCAATCCAATACGCAAGTGATCCCACGGCGCCCAGCTTTTCCTCATCCGAATATACCTCCTCCACGCAAATTGTGATGGCTCTGGACTGCTGTTTCAGCCATTTATAAAAATCGGCTTCGAATTTTTTATTCACGTTGACCAGGATTTCAATATTCGAAGGGATTTTATCCACAATATGATTAATCATCGGCTTGCCTTTATAGGGCAGCAGGGCTTTAGCATTATTTTGGGTCAACGGATACATGCGTGTACCAAACCCACTGGCCAGAATTAAACACTTCAATTGAGCGCCCTCCAGTACGTGCTTTCCGGTTGAAAAGTTTACCCGTTCAAGGGGCGTATATCAACAGTGTGGTCCAATTTAGGGCCGGATATCCTGCAAAGGCTGCGGACACTCTTAATACACCCGGTAGCTCAGGTTCCATGCATTTGTGTGCCGGCTGAGATGAAAATACAATATATCCATGAAGCCAATGAGACGGAGGCCCCTGGCCATAATCGGACAACAGGAAATCAATCTTCAAAACCGGTTGGTAAGCTATACCCTCAAACAAAGTCCGCGCATCAGAGGGATACGGCTGGAAATACGCAATGAATCGGGATTAACGGTGATCGTGCCAAAGAGGTACGGACGCCATCAGGTTCAGGATATACTGGTTAAGAAATCCGGCTGGATACTGCGCCATTTACCTTCAGGCAAACCCATACAAATACCATTATTTAAGAAGGAAGTAGACCACGGCGAAAAGGTACCGTTCATGGGCGGCACCCTGGAACTGGCGGTGATGACAGACGGCGGCAAAGAAACATCGGCTTTTCTTAAAGGTAAAACGCTGTATATCCCCCGCGGCTCCGCCAAACAAAGCAGGGCGCAAATACTTGAAAACTGGTACCGTGAACAGGCCGCTCTTATTTTTAAAGAGAAGGCCGACCGGTTTGAGAAAATGATGGGCGTCCGTTATAGCCGCATCACGATACGCGGGCAGAAAAAGCGCTGGGCCAGCGCTTCGCCCTTGGGGAATCTGTCTATAAACTGGAAATTACTGCTGGCCCCTGAATATATTATCGACTATGTAATCATACATGAGCTGGCCCATTTTAAGCATATGGACCATTCCAAAAAGTTCTGGGACTATCTCGCCAGGTTTTGCCCAAAATGGCGCGAGTATAGAAAATGGCTGGTCGACCACGAGGACGACCTTAAATCCCGGGCTTCTTTCGGCCTCTAATTCAAATCGCCTGCTATTTTCGCAGGTGAATGATTAATCAATCAATCGATTTGACATACGGATAGGCTGGAGTTAACATATATTTTCGTTGTTCATAGCTTACCCCTGAGAGAGAAAATATCCGATGGCTCAAAAATCTTCCTTAAATAACAGGCCGCTTGAAATCCGGTGGCATGGACGAGGGGGACAGGGAGCTATCACGGCAGCCAAGATCGTTGCGGCCGCAGCCTATGCCAAAGGCTACCGCGGCGTCACCGCTGCGCCATCGTTCGGCGCTGAAAGGCGCGGGGCCCCTGTTAGCGCCTCCACCAGGATAGCCAGCGAACCCGTACTCGTGGTCTCGCAAGTTGAAAAACCCGATATTGTCGTAGTGCTCGACCATACGCTGCTGACATATCCGGATGTAACGCAGGGGCTGGGCAAGAACGGCTGGATGATCGTCAATTCACCGCTCTCGCCCAAAGAACTGGGCGTCAAATGCGAATGTAATGTCGCCACTGCCGATGCCTCAAAGGTCTGCGAAAAATTGGGACTGATAGTGGCAGGCCTGGTGATTGTCAATACCGCGATACTGGGCGCACTGGTGCGAGCTACCAAAATAGTCGACCTGCCGACCCTGGAGAAAATTATACGTGAGCGGTTCTCCGCCAATACGGTCGATATCAACCTGGCGGCCGTCAAACAAACATACGAAATTACCAGGACGTCTAAATAGGATTTATTCACATGGGAACCAGGGACTGTAATCATATTTGTGACGAGTCATGTCCGGGCATCGGCGAAGCCGGACGTACCGGTGAATGGCGGACGCTAATGCCGATAATCGACGATAAAAAATGCACGGCCTCAAGGCTGAACAAGCCTACCTGTTTCCTCTGCTGGCTCTACTGTCCCGAAGCTGTGATAACCAAAGGCATCCCGCCATTGATCAACCTGGAATATTGCAAGGGCTGCGGCATTTGTTCCCAGGTCTGCCCGGTGCAGGCTATAGTCATGGTCCACGAAGAGAAAGTTGCAGGCTTGAAATAATGGCGATACAGAGAAAAGCCAACGTACATATACTGGATGGCAACCAGGCGGCTGCCATAGCAGCCAAAATGAGCCGAGTGCAGGTCATCGCCGCCTATCCCATTACTCCACAGACCCCGCTGACCGAACAACTGTCTCAATACGTTGAACAGGGCGACTTGCAGGCTGAATATGTAGCTGTAGAAAGCGAGCATAGCGCTATGGCCGTCTGCACCTCCGCTTCGCTGGTCGGCGCCCGTGCCTTTACCGCCACCAGCTCGCACGGCCTGGCCTACATGCACGAGATGCTGCACTGGGCCGCAGGGGCGCGCCTGCCCATAGTACTGGCCTGCGTCAACCGTGCCATCGGCGCACCCTGGAACGTGCTTAACGACCAGCAGGACTCCATCTCGCAGCGCGATACCGGCTGGATCCAGATCTATTGCCGCAATAACCAGGAAATCATGGACACGATCATCCAGGCCTACCGCATAGCCGAGCAGGTCTATGTGCCGGTAATGGTCTGCTACGATGGATATATTCTTTCCCACACCGAAATGCCGGTCGATGTCCCAACTCAGGAGGATGTAGATAAATATCTGCCTCACTACGAACCGCATACCGTGCTCGACCCGTCCAAACCCAAGAACTACAACCTGGTTACGCTGGCCAACCCCAGGGTTGGCGTGGATGGAAAGCTGTGTCATGGCTATATGGAACTCAGGTACCTGCTGCAGGAAGCCCTGCAGAATTCCAAGGAAACTATCATGAAAGCCGGGAAGGAATTTAACCAGGTCTTTGGTCGCGACTACGCCAGAATGTTCTGGGAGGACCGCAACGAAGATGCAGATATAACGATAGTGGCCATGGGCAGCCTGGCTATGGAAGCTATCGTGGCCGCAGATATGCTGCGTGAGGAAGGCATCAAGGTTGGCGTGCTCGGGTTACGCGTTTTCCGTCCTTTCCCCAAGTCAGAGGTGGTGCAGGCGTTGCGCAAGTCCAAACTCATCGTGGTTTTCGATAAGAACATCAGCTACGGCTCGGAAGGCGCCACCTGTTCGGAGATTAAATCTGCGCTTTACGGAACTTATATCAATGCGGCCATCAGAAATTTCATAGTCGGGCTAGGTGGAAGGGATGTAAAGGCGCGTGAGCTTGTAGAGGCTACCAAAAAGGCTTTAGCCTCCCTTAAGGAAACGGTCGTTAACCCTGATTACCCCGACTGGATTTGCGAGATTTAACGGAGATATACCTTGAAAGCCAACGCCGTAAATTTAATTGAACAAGAATGGATTCTGCCGGGCAACAGGACCTGCCCCGGTTGCGCCCTGTCTCTGGCCTATCGTCACACCCTGAAAGCTTTGGAGGGTCAGTGCATTGTCACCGTTCCGGCAAGTTGCGCCACGGTGCTGCACGGCATGTATCCCATTACCGCAGTTAACGTACCCTGCGTCAATACGCCTTTTGCTTCCACCGGCGCATCTGCCACCGGATTGGTGGCAGGTTTAAAGGCGCTGGGGAAAAAGGGCATAACCGTTCTGGCCTTTGCCGGAGACGGCGGCACCCACGACATAGGTATACAGTCTTTGAGCGGCGCAGCCGAAAGGCAGATGGACTTCATCTATATCTGCTATGACAATGAAGGCTATATGAATACCGGCAACCAGCGTTCAGGTTCAACGCCATTGGGCGCTGTTTCCGGTACCACCCCCGTTTTGGGCAAACAGCAATATCAGAAAGATATGACCGCAATCATGGAAGCTCACGGGCTTCCCTACGTGGCCACCTGCTCGGCATCTTACCCGCTCGATTTATACGAGAAAGTTAAAAAAGCCCGCACTATCGAAGGCACCCGCTTTATACACGTACATACCCCCTGCCCGCCGGGCTGGCTCTTCCCCTTCAGCGACACGATCAAATTCGGTGAGATGGCCGTGGAGACAGGACTGGTAGTGCTGTACGAGATAGAGGACGGCATTTTCAGGCTGACGTCGCACAGCGAGTCCATCGCCAGCCGCGGAGGCACCCTTCAGCCGGTCCGTGAATACTTCATCTCTCAAGGCAGATTCAAGACCATCACCGAGGAACAAATAGAGGAGCTGCAGGACTGGGTCAATGCCCGCTGGAAACAGTGCCTGCACAGGGCCACCAATTTATAGCTGCGGTGTCTGATTGTTAATACACGGAAGAGGATGGGCATGGAAAAGTGGAAGAAGAGCTCTCCGGAGAAAGCCACCCTAATCCAACCATTTGTGTACGCAAGAACATTTTTCCTGCGCGTCTAACCTCGTAATGTGTTCAAAGGATGCCTTAAGCCGCTGATCCGGTAGTCAGGATTCAGCCAACTCGCGGATCACACGCTCGAAAACTGCCATATCTTTGGCTGAAAAACGCCTCCGGAAATCGTCATCCAGGTCATCGGCAAACTTGATGATCTTGGGGCCTACCTCTTTAGCCTTCGGGGTAAGGTAAACCAGGGCCGACCTGCGGTCCTCGGCATTGGGCCGCCTCTCGACATAGCCGTTCTTTTCCATACGGTCGAGTATACCGGTGACGGTGGAACCGTCGAGCGATACGCGTTGTCCGAGCTCGCCTATGGTTATGCCGTCCCCCGCCCAGAGCGCGCTGAATATCAGATATTGCGGAGTCGTTAAATTGAACGGGGCAAGGCGGTCCTCGTAATGCTCATAAACCTTGCGCATCACCCGCCCTATATTAAAGCAGATATGCTGGCTGGCATATTCCGTGGCTTCATCCATGTCTAAACAATCCTATGCGGGTAATTTGCACACAATATATTCACTTTAGCGGGTTTTGTCAACGCATAAACGACCTTGACAACATCATACTTTATTGTTAGACTGCATGCAAATATACCGCATGCAAAATATTTTTATAATAAGTTTCTGAGGGAGGTATAGATGAATCAAGAAGCTTACAAGAAACTGGCTGGCGTTTTAAATGGCCGCAGCATGGCCATACCCGCCGTGGTATGCGATGAATTTTATGCACTGACCGAATTCCTTTTCACGGAGGACGAGGCCGCCATTAACTGCGCCATGCCTGATGAGTATGCCACGGTGGAAGAGATCGCAGCCAACCTGGGAACTAAAAACCTGACGAAGCTGGCAGCGCAACTTGAGACCATGGGCGACAAGGGACTCATACACATTAAGCAAAGCAACGGAGTTAAACTCTATGAAGGGCTGCCCCTGGTGCCCGGCCTGATCGAGTTCCAGCTTATGAGGGGTCTCGTCGATGAACGGCACAAGAAATTTGCCTTCTTACTCAGGGATTACTCCAAGGCGATCAAGCGAGAATTCATGTCGGCAACTCCGCCCAAACTCGAGAGGACGGTGCCGGGCAAGAAAATCAAAGTGGATAAAGAGATCAGGAACGTTACGACGGTGCTGCCCTACAAAGAGGTCAAGGAACTTATTCAAAATACCGACTTCATTGCGGCTGGCACATGTGTTTGCAGGCACCAGGGCAACCTGATCGGCAAACCCAGCTCAGAGCCGCTAAATAACTGCATGGTATTCGGAGAATCAGCCAAATTCGCAGTGGAGCGTGGATTCACACAGCGGCTCACCAAAGAAGAGGCGTTAAAACGTCTGGAGGCAGCCGAGGAAGCCGGACTGGTACACAACTATGCTAATACGCCCGGCAGGTTTACCAACCTTTTGTGCAACTGCTGCGGCTGCCACTGCTGGATCATCAAAGGGGCAAAGAATTCACCCTTCCCCAGCCGGATGGTCAATGCCAGGTATCTCGTATGCATTAATGAGACTGAGTGCACCGCCTGCGAAGCGTGCGTGGAGCGCTGCTGGATGCAGGCCCTGAAAATGGTGGATGGTAAACTGGTACGGGATGAAAATCGCTGTATAGGCTGCGGCCTCTGCATGTGGGCCTGTCCGACAGATGCACTTTATTTGGAAGCGAGGGAAGAGGGCAAGATAGCTCTTGCCAGGTGTTAACCGGCCATTCCCGGTTGTTCTTTTTCTTTACGAGCAGCTCGGTCGCGCGCCCAGCGGTGTATCTCGTCCAGAGCGGGCGGAGCTACGCTGAAAACGTCGACGTCCTTGGGAAACTGCACCAGGTGCCCCTCCCTGATGAAAAGGAGCGCCACGTCGCCATCCTTCATAGTCTCATCGATGGCCTTGCTGATATATTGGTACCTCTGGCGCGAGGCTTCGCCGAAAAACTCATAGACCTTGGTGGCAACCTTGTCACTGAGGAAGCCTATCATAAGACACCGTTCCCAATCCATCGCTTCTTCCAGCAGCTGGGTATCCTCGACGCATTTAAGTTTGCTGCCGTCTTTGCACCGGTTGCAAACCAGTTCATGGCTTTTGGCGTTAAGCTCTTCCAGTAGTTTAAGGCCTTCTTCCCCATCATGATTTACGGTCTCGTGGAAAATGATTGTTACACTGCCCAGGCTGTTCTCGAGCTTGTTCACCATCTCATTAACCTGCTGCCAGTACTTCTCGAAGAGCTCCTTATATTCCGGCGGTGAATCTTTGCCGGCATAGACGAGAGGCACCTGCAGGATTTTTCTGTTGTGCTTAAAGCTGCTGACTTCCGGTTTTTCAACCTTCCCCAATTCTTGCGCCATCGTTTATAACCCCATCAACTAAAAATATACTACCTTTATTGTAAATTCAAGAAGTATGGACAGCAAATAGGATATCATTCACTTTCTGAAGAAGTTATTTCTTCAATATAGAGAACGCCTGCTTTTACCAGCCGCCGCCGGCGCCGCCGCCGCCGGACATACCACCGCCAAACCCTCCAAAGCCTCCTCCACCACCCGACCCACCTGACCAACCACCGAAACCGCCGGGCCCCCAGAATCCGCCACCAGTCTTGTGCCAGTCCGTCGACTTACCCGAGGCCTTCAGTGCCTGGTAGTTTTTCGATAGCAAATAGTCCAGGCCGAGGCCGAGGCCGGCCGTCACCAGAGGCGTGACGATAAGAGCGGCCACTCCGCCTATACAAAGACCTAGGATTACACCTCCGATCACGCCCCATATGCCACCCAGCCATATGTTTTTACTGCGCGCCATGAAGCCCATCAGGTAAATGGTAATAATGCCTAATATGATCATAACCATGAACCAGTTGCCGAAGGTCGACCTGACGGGATTATCTTCGAGAGGAGCAGGTGTAGTATTCTTTCTTATGTAATTCTCTATGGAGGTGACTCCGGCCGTGATGCCGCCTTCGTAGTCATTGTTTTTGAACCTGGGTATGACGTCGTCATCGCGTATGCGGCCGGCGCGTCCGTCCGTAATAATGGGTTCTAATCCGTAGCCCACTTCGATCCACATCTGATGATCGTCCAGGGCAACCAGGAATAGCACGCCGTTGTCTTTGCCTTTTTTACCGATGCCCCATTTTTCAAAAAGCCTGTTTGCGTAGTCCTGAACAGTATCCCCTTCCAGGCTCTTTATAGTAACTACTGCAACTTCGGCAGTGGTATCTTTTTCAAGT
>CAWKFY010000006.1:0-19042 GCA_963848815.1 uncultured Chloroflexia bacterium | reverse complement strand
GACCTTGCCAGCAAAGACGGCCGGACACGAGTACGTGCCAGGAAGGGTCTGGTGTATATGGGGCATCCCTCTGTCCAGTATCTCATCAAAGCGCTGAAAGATCGTAACCAGGCCGTAAGATGGGAGGCAGCAAAGGCACTGGAGCAAATAGCGGACCCGGATGCCATTGATGCGCTTGTTGCAGCTTTGCGGGACAGGACGTTTGACGTGCAGTGGCTGGCAGCCGAAGCATTGATCAGGATTGGAAAAGGTGCCGTGAAACCGCTGTTGAGGGCACTGATCGAATATCCCAAATCTTCGGAGGTCATGATCGGCGCCCATCATGTATTTCATGATATGGCCCCTACGGAGTATCAAGAGATCCTGAAACCGGTTATCGCTGCGCTGGAATACGAAACGCTTATACTGGGAGTATCGATAGAAGCTAAAAAGGCCCTGGATGCCATAGGCTGACCGTTTGGAGCAGGGGTCTGAGATGGGGATGAAATATGAGCAGTGCTGTGGAAAAGAAAATACAGTCTAAAGACGATGCGAGCGCTGGCAGTGCGGGGAAAATTCTAAAGGACCTGTCCGTCAACGAGCTTATAAAACGTTTGCAGACCGGCGCGATGGCCTGACGTCTGACCAGGCTCATGAGCGATTAGCCAGCTACGGTTATAATGAGCTTCCCGAAAAGCACGTGAACCCGGTTCTCAAATTCCTCTCCTATTTCTGGGGGCCCATACCCGGAATGATAATCATTGCGGCTGTGCTGTCGGGCATCCTTCAACACTGGGAAGACTTCGGGATAATAGTTGTTTTATTGCTTATGAATGCTGTGGTGGGATTCAGAGAGGAGTACCAGGCGGGCAACGCAGTGGCAGCATTGAAACAAACGCTGGCCATAAAGGCGCGGGCCAAGCGTGACGGAAAATGGACGCCGATACCTGCACGCGAGCTGGTGCCAGGTGATATCATCCGGCTTAGAATAGGAGATATAATACCAGCCGATGCCAAGCTGCTGTCAGGCGATCCCGTTCAGATTGACCAGGCGGCGCTGACGGGTGAGTCTTTGCCGGTGGAGCGAAAAGGCGGCGACGTTGTTTTTTCGGGCTCCATATTGAAGCAGGGCGAGATAGACGCCCTTGTATATGCGACAGGGCAAAGCACCTATTTCGGCAAGACTGCCGAGCTGGTAGCCACCGCACGGACGCGCAGCCATTTACAGCGGGCGGTTATCAGGATTGCCGACTACCTGATTGCCATAGCAATTATACTGGCCGCTACGATATTTGCCGTGGCCCTTTTTAGAGGAGATAGGCCGCTGGAGGTGTTGCAGTTTGCGCTGGTTTTGACCATCGCAGCTGTTCCTGTTGCTATGCCGGCGGTGCTTTCGGTCACGATGGCTGTTGGCGCAAAAGTGCTGGCTTTGAAGCAGGCGATCGTTACACGCCTGTCGGCAGTAGAAGAGATGGCTGGGATCGACGTGCTTTGCTCCGACAAGACCGGTACTCTCACCCAGAGCAAGCTGACTCCGGGCGACCCCTTTACCCTGACCGGCGTAACTCCGGAGCAGCTTTTTGATGCAGCGGCGCTTGCTTCACGGGAGGAGGACCAGGATCCCATTGACCTGGCGATACTTGGAGGGGTGAAGGACAGCGCGAAAATTGCCAAATATGAAATTGTACACTTTCAGCCTTTCGACCCGGTCCATAAACGGACAGAAGCGACCATAAAAGCCGATGGGCTTATTCGCAAAGTGACTAAAGGCGCTCCCCAGGTCATACTGGCCCTTGACCCGGATGCGGACAGGATAAAAGAAGAGGTCGATAAAGCAGTGAACGAGTTCGCCGGACGTGGCTTCCGTTCTCTGGGCGTTGCCTCAACGGACGATGGAAAGCAATGGCATTTTATGGGTGTGATTCCCTTATTTGACCCGTTGAGAGAGGATTCAAGGCAGACAATCGACGCGGCTAAAGAAATGGGTCTGAAGGTGAAAATGCTTACCGGCGATCAGGTTGCTATCGCCCGTGAGATCGGCCGCCAGCTTGACCTCGGCAATGACATTATGAACGCAAGTGTCTTTGAAACTACCAGGCATTTTGAGAGTGGGCAGCTTGCTGATGCCATAGAGAAAGCGGATGGATTTGCACAGGTCTATCCGGAGCACAAATACCACATCGTTGAGGTGCTTCAGCAGCGCGGCCATATAGTCGGTATGACTGGGGACGGCGTAAACGATGCCCCCGCCCTTAAGAAGGCGGATGCAGGCATAGCGGTTTCAGGCTCGACGGATGCAGCAAGGGCCGCTGCGGACATTGTGCTGATGAAACCCGGCCTTTCGGTGATCATCGATGCCATAAAGGAGAGCCGTAAGACTTTTGAGCGCATGACAAACTATGCCATTTACCGTATTGCCGAAACGGTTAGGGTTCTGATTTTTATGACGCTGGCAATACTTATCTTTAATTTCTACCCGGTGACGGCCATTATGATCGTCCTTCTGGCGATCCTGAACGATGGGTCGATCCTGGCGATCGCCTATGACAATGTAACTTACGCCCGAACTCCTCAAAAGTGGGATATGAGGGAAGTGCTGACCCTGGCCACGGTCCTTGGCGTCACGGGCGTTGCCGCTTCCTTCACCCTGTTCTATATAGGGGAAACGATATTCCATCTCAATTTAGCTACCATACAGACCTTCATGTATCTCAAATTATCGGTGGCAGGGCAGCTAACCATATTCCTTGCACGCACCAGGGGGCCCTTCTGGTCATCCAGACCATCCAACATATTGCTGATAGCTGCTGCTGTCGCCCAGGCTATAGCCACATTCATTGCGGTCTTCGGCATCGCTATGCAGCCGATCGGCTGGGCATTAGCCGGATTTATATGGGTATATGCCATCGTATGGTTTGTGCTTACGGACCAGGTGAAGTTGCTGGTATATCGCATTCTGGATAAACACCGATCAGATCTTGCGGCTGCAAAGGCAAAAATTTAGAGTTCGGATGAATTGCAATAATTCAACCAGGAGGTCAGGATGAAACCGATCGGGCCGTTAATGGTGGAGCACCGGCTTATCGAACGCATGATCGCTTTGCTGAAAAAAGAGGTTGGCCAGGCTGAAAAGAGCGGGAGGGCCGACGTGGAGTTCCTTCAGACAGCAGTTGACTTTATCCGGACGTATGCCGACCGCACACATCATGGCAAGGAAGAGGATATCCTTTTCAGAGATCTGGCTCAAAAACAGTTGACGCCGGAGCACAGGCGGATAATGGAAGAGCTGATCCAGGAGCATAAAAATGCCCGGCAGATAGTCGCAGGACTGGTCGAAGCCAGGCAGAGCTATATGCAGGGCAATTCAGCGGCCCTGGCCGATATAATTTCCCTGCTGGAGAAGCTGGCTGATTTCTACCCGGTGCACATTGAAAAAGAAGACAAACACTTCTTCTATCCCATCCTGGACTATTTCAGCAAAGAAGAACAGGATAAGATGCTGCTGGAGTTCTGGGAATTCGATAGAAAACTAATACACGAGAAGTATCGAAAAGTCGTGGAAGGGCTGGAAGGAATGCCCGGCGCTTAGACCTGACCACGTCAGCAGTTTTTCATAAACGTCTGCAGCATAAGCCTCAGTATAATCGGCTGTTTGTATTCACATATACCGCGCCAACTGATGTTACAAATATTTTATCCCTGATCGCCGATTTTATGACTATTTAATGGGATAAAATGTAACTTTAGTATGCACCATGATATTTGCGCTAAATAGGGCATAATCTCGAGGAGGGAAAATGAAAATATTTATGGGACTTCTAGCTGTTGTTTTACTGGGACTCAGCGCGTGTGCTGCTCCGACTATTCAGCAACCGGCGGTGTCCAACCAGTATCCTCAACAGGCTGCCCCTTCGTCGGCTCAGCCTTCTAATCCCACAGGTGAGCCTGTTATACCACCATCCGGATCTGTAAATACTCCCGGCCAGAACTATTCTTATGGGCCGGGTGGCATGATGGGTGGTTACTATGGTGGATACGGGACTGGCAGCATCGGGGAAAATTACAGTGGGTACGGTGGTTACGGCCCTGGCGGAATAATGGGCGGCTATTACGGTGGTGGATATGGACCGGGTGGTATGATGGGTTACGGCTACGGGGGAATGATGGGTTCAGGCGCTATCGGACCGGGCGGCCCTTACCGCGCACAGGGACAACGCCTCACGATGGACCAGGCTATAACCATTGCCCAGAATTATCTTAAAGATCGTAACGATCCCGATCTTGCCCTGGCTGAGGTAATGGAATACGACTACAACTTTTATGTCGAGTTTTATGAAAAGAGCACCGGCATCTATGCATTCGAAGCATTGATCGATCCCTACACCGGGGACATGTACCCCGAGCCCGGGCCGAATATGATGTGGAATTCTAAATACGGAATGATGTCGGGTGTGGTATGGGGTGCTCAGGCCAGCAGCGCCCAGATGACTGTGAGCGAAGACCAGGCCCTGGCTGATGCACAGAAGTTTATCGACGGTTACTTACCCGGCGCCACAGTTCAGGAGCCGCACCGTTTCTATGGCTACTATACTATGCATGTCTATCAAGGCGGCAATATATACGGGATGCTGAGCGTCAATGGGTATACGGGACAGGTCTGGTACCATTCCTGGCATGGCAGATACGTCGGGATGAAAGAATTTCGCAGTGAATGAATATGCTGGCCTATTTAAGGCGAAAAGGAGGTAACTAATGTGGTATTGGGGAGACGGCATGATGGGCTGGGGATTGGGCTTTGTGATTTTTATTCTTTTCTGGATCGCCGTCATCTGGTTCATTGTTTGGATTGTCAGGCAGGCCAAATCAAAAGGCGGTTCGGGCAATAAAAGTGCCCTGGATATCGCCAAAGAGCGTTATGCCAAGGGTGAAATTACCAAGGAGCAGTTCGAGCAAATTAAAAAGGACATAACGTAACGGCGCCGGCCTCAACGTAAATTTGGAGGTGTCGCTTGGCGGTAGATTTTAATATTTTAGTCGGGGGCGAAGCAGGACAGGGCGTACAATCGGTGGGTCAACTGCTGTCCAAAGCCTTTACCCGGGGCGGATATCACATTTTCGCCGATCAGGATTTTGAATCGAGGATCAGGGGAGGGCACAGCTTTTGCAGGGTCAGGATTAAGGATACGGCTGTCATGGCCCTGTCGGAACGCGTCAATATGGTGGTTGCCTTCAATCAGGAGACGATTGATCTTCATCGCGGCGAATTGCTGAAAGACGGCCTGATGCTTCTGGACGGTGAAAGTCCCGGCGCAGATGGCAATCTATTCAATGTGCCGATGAGCAGGCTGGCAAAGGAGAGCGCCGGCAACCTGCTGATGACGAACTCCGTGGCGCTGGGATCGATAATGGCTTTGATCGGATATGACATGGATATTCTATCCGGCGTATTCAAAGACCGTTTCACAAAGCCGGATATTGCGCAGCAGAATATTAAGGCTGCTTCAGCCGGCTATCGATACATCAAGGATAACTTTAAGAAACAGTTCGCCTATCAGGTGCGGTCGGGCGCCGGAGCGGACAGGCTGGTGATGGACGGTAATGAAGCTGTAGCGCTGGGAGCGCTGGCCGCAGGATGTAAATTTGTGGCCGGATATCCTATGACACCGACGACTCCTATACTGGAATATCTGGCTTCCAAAGCCAGGGAGATGAATATGGTTGTCGTTGAAGCTGAGGATGAGATATCGGCAGTCAATATGATTATAGGAGCGAGTTTTGCCGGCGCCAGAGCCATGACCGCCACCTCGGGCGGCGGTTTTTGCCTTATGGTGGAAGGCTTCGGCCTGGCCGGGATGACTGAAACGCCGATTGTTATTGCTTACGGCCAGAGGGCGGGCCCGGCCATTGGCCTGCCCACCAGGACGGAGCAGGCGGACCTGCAGTTCGTCCTGCGAGCATCGCACGGCGAATTCCCCAGGTTCGTATTCGCCCCGGCAACCATAGAGGACTCATTCTGGCTGACCGTGAAGGCCTTCAATATGGCTGAGAAATACCAGGTGCCGGTCGTGGTCATGATCGATCATTACCTGGCGGACTCTTATTGCAGCGTCAAACGCTTTGATCTAGGCAAGGTAGAGATAGATCGCGGTCAGTTGCTGAGCGCCGCTGAATTGGAAAAGGCGCGTCCCTATCAGAGACATAAATATACCCCAACGGGAATATCCCCGCGTGCATTGCCGATGTCGGGTGAAGAGCTGGTGGTCACCGACTCCGATGAGCATGACCAGGATGGCCATATGATCGAAGATGCCCAGACGCGAAGGATGATGGTGGAGAAAAGAATGCGTAAGCTATTCAGCATGAAACAGGATATCTCTCCGCCGCGTATCTATGGCCCGAAAAAGGCCGGGACCACGCTGGTAGGCTGGGGCAGCACCTACGGCGCCCTGGCGGAGGCGGTGGACATGCTACATAAAGACAAGGTGGATGTGAACCTTTTGCATTATTCGGAAATATGGCCCTTCGATAAGCAACCTGTGATCGACGTATTCTCCAATGCCAAAGGCGTTTACACGGTTGAGAACAACTTTACCGGCCAGTTTGCGGACTTAATTGCGCAGGAAACCGGCAAAATGGTCAACGGCAAAATATTGAAGTGGGATGGCAGGCCTTTTTCACCGGGAGATATAGTTCGCGAATTTAAGAAGACGGGGTGTTGCTGAAATGGATGATAAAAATATGTATGTTGGAATCGAGCCGGCATGGTGCCCCGGCTGCGGCAACTTCGGTATCCTTCAAGCTCTCCAGAAGGCCTTTTACGACCTGGGCTTGAAGCCCCATCAAGTGTTGATGGTATCGGGTATCGGGCAGGCCGGCAAACTGCCCCATTATACTAGGGCCAATATATTGAATGAACTACACGGCAGGCCCATACCTGCGGCCATCGGGGCGAAAATTGCCAACCCTGAGCTCACCGTTATCGCCGAGAGTGGCGACGGAGATGGTTACGGCGAGGGAGGCAACCACTGGATTCACGCCATGCGGCGAAATCACGATATTACCTACCTGGTGCACAATAACCAGATATATGGATTGACCAAAGGACAGACTTCGCCCACCAGCGATTACGGTTTCATAACCAGGATAACGCCCGAGGGGCGCTACGCCGCCTATAAATCCCATCGCCGTGGCCATAGCAGTCGAAGCTGGTTTTGTTGCCAGGAGTTTCTCGGGTGATATCGAACACCTGGCCGGTATGATTAAACTCGGAATCCAACACAAAGGATTCGCACTGATTGACATCCTGCAGAACTGCGTTTCATTTAATCATGTAAACACCTTTGCCTGGTACAGCAAACGTGTTTATAAACTGGAAAATGAACCGGGGTATCAACCGGAGGACAAAATGGCGGCTTTCGCCAAAGCACAGGAATGGGGTGACCGCATACCCATAGGCGTGATCTACCGTAATCCCGGCAAGCCTGTCTTCGAAGAACATCTTTCGGCCTTGAAGGACGGCCCGCTGGTAAGGCAGAGAATTGAGCCGGGGAGAATTGAACGTTTCATAGGAGAATTTATATAGGCGCCTCCCGGGGTTGAAGCAAATAGCAAATAATCGTGGGGTGAAACTCCTTTTTCACGCTGTATTTATTGACATATAATCCACATAGGGCTATTATTTTTTCATAACTCGTGGCGGCCTTGCAGGATATGAAGAAATTAAGCGTTCTGGTCGTGGATGATGAAGAGCGTATAATCAATTTTCTTCGGTCCAAGCTAAAAGTCTCAGGTTACGAGGTTTTAACCGCCGGCAACGGCAAAGAGGCCTTCGAGCGCTTCCATAATTACGATCCGGATATAATCGTGCTCGATCTGGTTATGCCCGAGATGGACGGCTTCGAGTTTCTCAAAGAGCTTCGCACCTTTTCGCAGGTGCCGGTTATTATTCTCAGTGCCCGGAGTGAAGACGTCGACAAAATTCAGGGCCTCAACCTGGGCGCTGACGATTACCTGCCCAAGCCCTTTAATCCCAGCGAGCTTATTGCACGTATCGAGGCCATCAGCCGGCGTATAGGCCAGGAACAAAAAAGCAAGCCTTTCGAAACACTGGCCCTAAAGAATGTGTATATCGACTTCAAGGGACATAGCCTGAAGGTAAAGGATAAGGAAGAACATTTAACCAGGATTGAGTGGCTGCTGCTCGGCGAACTGGTTCAAAATACGGGACGTGTTATTGCTTACGAGGAATTGCTCACCCGGATCTGGGGTCCCGAATACCGCAACGATATTCAAATTCTGAGGACCTGGATCAGCAGGTTGAGGAATAAGATAGAGCAAAACCCTGACGAGCCTGAATACATAGTTACAGTGCCCAAGCTGGGTTACATGTTCAAACAGAAGGCTGGCTAGGGACGGTTCTCCTCCCCTGAAATCACCGCAGGGAACGCTTACAACTTCACATAAATCCACATCACCGCCGTCAAATGACATGTTTATTTAATACTTTTTTCGGGCATTTTATAACTTCTTAATCACAGGCAGCCTACAATTATTTTCATCAGTTAGAAGAAAAAGCAAAACATATTTGCTTATACCGGGGTGATATATATGAAGAAAATAATTGCGCTGGTTCTTGCTGGGGGACGTGGGCAGAGGATGGCGCCCATGTGCCGGCACAGGGCCAAGCCGGTTTTACAGTTCGGAGGAGGAATGCGGGTAATAGATTTCACGCTCAGCAATTGTCTGCATTCGGATATAAAAGATATTCTGGTGCTGGTAGATTACCGCAGGGGTGGCGTGGCTGAGTATATTGCTGACTGGCGGAATGCCAACCGGGCCGAGAAGGGTATAAAAATCCTCGAACCTGTGGATGGGGGATTCGACGGAACAGCGGACGCGGTGCGCCGCAATCTCAACTGCATCAAAGACTACTCCCCGGATGCGGTATTGATACTGGCGGCCGACCATATCTACAAGATGGACTACCGGGAGATTGTTGCTTCCCATTTTAACTCAGGGGCGGATGTTACCCTTGCCGTAAAACAGGTACCTTTCGGACAGGCGTCTCGATTCGGTGTGGTGAACGTTGATAACGCAGGCAGGATAACCCATTTTATGGAGAAGCCCGCCGAGCCACGCGGCAATCTCGTTTCCATGGGCGTATATGTATTCAATACCCAAAAACTGATGAAGTATCTGGATAAAGATAATTACAATGATTTCGGCAATGATTTGATCCCATCGATCATTGCAAGTGAAAAGGTCATGGCATACAAATATGATGGATACTGGCAGGATATCGGGACGGTAGGCTCATACTATACGGCCAATATGGATTTGCTTCGCAATCCTTCCAGGATCGCTTTAAACGGAAGCTGGCCCATACTCACGGGCGTCGAAGCGAGAACAGCTCCTTTGATAAACGGCATAAACATACACAACAGCATCTACGGCCCTGACTGCATAGTTGAGGGCAGGGTTGAGAATTCGGTCCTGTCAGACAATGTTCACGTTAAGCCGCATGCAGTTGTTATGAATTCCATCCTTCTGCCCAATACAGTGGTGGATGAATACAGCCTGGTTGACCACTGCATACTCGATGAAGACGTGAAGGTGGAGAAGTTCTGCTACCTGGGCAGGCCACACCTGTACACCAGCTCGGATATTACGGTATTCGACAGGGGGACCATAGTTTCACAATACGATTCGATCCTGCTCAACTACAGGAAATCGGCCTTCAAGGATTTTAACTGCATAACCGGCACAGTCGACCGTTTAAAGGTGGAAGCCAGATAACTCAAAATATATATTGCATGAATAGGAGGAGACCATGGTGATTCAAAGATTAGCTGCAACAGGTACAATGCCGGACGTTATGGGGCGCGCCGAGAAAGGTAAATTCCCTGTCACTACTCAAAGGTTCCCAGTATGCTGGAGGACCCCCAACGACGGCCTTCTCTGGTCACCGATCATCGAAATGTATTCGGATAAAGATAAAATCACCCTGCGTGTGGAGGTTCCCGGCATAAAGAAAGAGGATATAAATATCGACATCGTCGGAAACGCCCTGATAATCAAAGGGGAGAGGAAGTCAGAATCGTGCTCAAAAACCAGGGATTATATCCAGTGCGAGATGTCTTACGGTAATTTTTATCGCTCTCTGCCTCTGCCGTCGGAAGTCCGCAAATCCGGCATCAAGGCCAACTATTGCGACGGCATCTTGCAGATAGACCTGCCCAAGGAAAACAGCCGAAAAACCAAACCCATGGCGGTCAAGATTTCCGCCGCCCGTGCCAAAACTAAAAAATAGGGCTTGCTTATCTATATAATTTGATGGTAAAAATACAGGAATATTAATTAAATCAGGAGGAAACAGATGAAACCATTTGGCGAGCTATACAAAACTGGAGATTGGAAAGCGGAGAAACACGTCCCGGTAATTGAGTGTGCCGATAAGGTCAAGGCCGGCGATATGCTGTCTATCAAAGTCTCCATTGGCAAAGAGGTGGCCCATCCCAACACCACCGAGCACCATATTCGCTGGATTTCCGTATATTTCCTGGCGGATGGCGAAAATTTCGCTTATCAACTCGGCAATTTTGAATTCACAGCACACGGAGAATCGACGCAGGGGCCTAACACCGGACCAGCTTATACCCATCATGAAGCGGCCTTCTCCGTAAAGCTCAGCAAACCGGGAACAATTTATGCTGCATCCCTGTGCAACATACATGGACTGTGGCAATCCGAAAAACAGATAGCCGTCAGTTAAGATTTCAGGCGCCTGTATGGATTTAGCATTGCCGGTGCTCAGGAGATTCTATGTATAAAAATATAGTGGTTACATTGGATGGTTCGGATCTGGCCGAGACTGCGATCGAACATGCTGAAACGATTGCCAGGGGATGCCAGGAACCACAGGTCACGTTGCTCAGGGTAGTCGAACCCGTCAGGCTTCCCTACGCTGAGTCATCGACAGTCCCGGGGCTTTCCCTTATGCAGCTAACGCAGTTGGAAAAAGACGAGAAAGCATCGGCTGAGAAATACCTGAATAAAATAGCGGCAAGGCTGACCGTAGCAGGTATTAAAACCTCGGTGAAGATCCTGGCCGGACCCGCTTCTGAAACTATCGTTGACTTCATTGAAGGCAATAGGGTTGACCTCGTGATAATGGCAACCCATGGCCTCTCCGGCATCAGCCGCTGGATATGGGGGAGCGTAGCCGACAGGATTTTACATAGCGTCTGTGTGCCGGTATTGATGGTAAGGGTCACCGGCTGCGGCACCCTTTATAAAAAATGAGATAGTATACGTGCGTAATAAAATGATACCGTTATATGTGGTGACTCATCCTGATAATGCCGGGCGATTCAGCCGCCCCGGCATTATCGTATAGGAGGCACATATAAATGAAACTGGTTATTTTCGACCTGGACCAGACGCTGGTGGATTTTCTGCCTCTCCACGAGGAAACCGTCCATCGCCTGTTCCTCGAGAAGTTTAATATCGACGTGCAGCTCACAGGCATAGATTTTTCGGGCCGCAGCCTCAGTGACAACATTGTGGAACTGGCCGCAGCCAACGGCATCGCCCGGGAAGCTACGACTGCACGGATGGAAGACTTGCTCGGCTCGTATGAGCGGATTTTTTCCTCCTTAATGCCTTCGGATCCTCAAAAGTATATTTTGCCGGGCGTGCCGGAATTGCTACAGGGTTTGACCGAGGCCGGGCATTTTATCGTCCTCTATACCGGGGATTCACGTGTGATTGCAAACATGGTGCTGTCTGCCGCAGGGCTGGATAAGTACTTCAGATTTGCGGTCTACGGAACGGAGTTTAAAAGCCGTCTGGATATGGCAAGGGCGGCAGTCCGGAAAGCGGAGGATATGACACATTCAAAGTTTTCAGATGAAAACGTGGTAATAGCAGGCGATTCACTCAGGGATGTCGAATGCGGAAGACAGCTTCCGGCGCTGACCGTTGCGGTTGCCACAGGCGTGCATTCGGTAGCTGATCTTAAAAACAAGGGGGCTGACTATGTATTCAATAATCTGGCCGATACCGCAAAGGTAATCGAAGCAATAGAGAACTTACATACTGCAAATGTGCCTCTGGAAACAGGTAAATATCAGCCATGAAACAGCAGCCTGATAAGCAGCCGGGGACTAAAGGAAAAGCTGTTCCCCATCCGGGACATTCTGAACGTAAGCGCTCGGTTATCAGGACCAGCTTAAAAACCGGAGGGAGGGGCTTGAAGGCAGTCGGCCGGCCTGACGAGACGGATATAGACATCCTTTCACAGATAAAGGATGCTGTTATTTGCCTGGATGAGCAGGAAAGGGTGTTCTGCTGGAACCATGCGGCCGAGAACCTGTACGGGGTCAAGGCCGGGGACGCTCTGGGACGCAAACGAAGCGAGCTATTCAGGAATGAATGGATAGAGCCGATTGACGAGAGTGATGCCAGGCAATCGCTGGAGAAGTTCGGTTATTGGCAGGGAGAGAATATCCATATCTTGAATAACGGCGACAGCATCTATGTAGAATCGTCTCTGTCTGTGATGAAAGGGAAGAACAAGGAGACTATCGGCGTCCTGGTTGTCATCAGGGATATAACGGCCCGCAAGAAAGCGCAACTCGACCGGGAAAACCTGCTTAAACAGATTGTAAAACAGCAGCGGAGGATTGAGGAATCATTATGGACAATCGAAAGGGAGAGGGAACGTTACCGAATCATTGTTGAGAGCGCTTTCGAAGGAATATTGCTGGCAGACCCGGATGGACTGATAACCTTTGTCAATGCTCGCATGGCCGAAATGTTAGGCTACGGCATAGATGAATTGGTAGGCAGACAGTTTCTGGACTTTATTACAAGCGACGAGTTGGCTGGTATGGGGGTTAGACGGTCGCAGCGGCGTGAAGGCATAATCGAGCAATACGACCTCAAAATGGTGAAAAAGGATGGCTCTGTAATATGGGCCATGAACCATTCAGTGCCCCTTTTTAACAGTGAGAAAAGATTCACCGGCTACCTCGCCATATTTGCTGATATCTCGGAGCGCAAGCAGGCGGAACTGGAAAGAGAGACCATCCTTCGCACGGCTATGGATGGTTTTTGGATGGTCGACATGCAGGGCCGTTTCCTGGATGTCAACGATGCCTACTGCAAGCTGACCGGCTATAGCCGCGATGAGCTGCTGAAAATGGCTATAAGGGATGTAGAGGCCCAATATTCAGAAGCGGATATAGCCCGGCGCATCGAGAGGTTGGTCGAAGTCGGCTCTGAAAGGTTTGAGACAAAACACAGGAGCAAAGATGGCGGGACGGTCGATGTCGAAGTCAGCGCCAATTATTTCGATGTGCAGGGCGGGCGTCTCTTCGTATTTCTGCGCGATATCACCGGGCGCAAGGCCATGGAAGCCGAGCTTGTTCACCTGGCGTCGTTCCCGGAGAACAACCCCTTGCCGGTAATCGAGATGAGTTTGAACGGTGAAGTAACCTACCTGAATAGTTCAGCCAGGCGAACTTTTCCGGACATGTCAGACCTGGGGAAAAACCATCCCTTCCTGGAAAAAGTGGAAGACCTGATCTATGGACAGGGGGATGAAACACAGATATTGACCCGCGAGGTGCAGATCGGCGATTCATGGTATGAAGAAACTGTATATTACGATAAGGCCAACAGGAATTTCAGGTTCTATGGACGGGATATAACCGGGCGAAAGAAAGTGGACCAGATGAAAGACGATTTCATCGGTATGGTGTCTCACGAGATGCGTACGCCCCTCACGGTGATTATGGGCGGGCTGGATACACTTTGCCAGGACGGTGCGAAACTTTCGTTAAAAGAACGCAGGCAGTTGCTTGAGGATGCGATCGTTGAATCGGATGAGCTTTCTCACATACTTGACAATCTGCTGGAGCTTTCACGCTCGCAGGCAGACCGCCTGAAAATTGCGACCCGGTCAATTGACCTGCCCGAACTGGCTCGGAAGGTGGTCGACAAGTTTCGCCGGCAGAAAGGTCAACGGTTCACCTTGAATTTCCCGCAAAGCCTCCCCGTTATAGACGCCGACCCCCTCAGAATCGAAAGGGTTATATTTAACCTTGTGCAGAATGCTGTCAAGTATTCGCCTGAAGGAGGTCCGATAGAGTTGTCGGCCGACAGATTGGATGGGTTGATCAGGGTTGGTATAAAAGATTACGGCACGGGCATCTCGGAGCGCGAGCAGGCCCTGCTGTTTAATCCATTTCAGCGTATCGAACGTATCGAGAAGGAAAAATACGATATGTCACGGGGCGTCGGATTGGGATTGGTTGTATGTAAGCGGCTGGTTGAAGCTCACGGTGGACACATCTGGCTGGAGTCTGAAAAAGGACGGGGGACGACTGTATTCTTTACGCTGCCGATCACACCATGCGGTCAATAGAATTAGATTTAAAAACCCGGGGCAATTGAATCATCCTTAAAAATATCCCGCATAATTTCGACCTATTTTTACTTTCCAATTTCCCAACCACCATTTCATTGCCCCGGTGAAGTCATAGTAGCAGTACAGATATTTAAATATCATAAATTATCGGGCGGAAATATCTACTTTTTATAACATTTTCCCCATGGGTAGGTCATCTCCGATCCTTCCACACCGGCCGTTTACTCGATATTCGAAAACAGCTTATACGAGGTATCCACGGGCGGCATCTTGGGGTCCACCGTTTTTTCCGCATCGATCAGCCGGCCGTAGACCGGGTCCGATTGCCAGCCGTCTATATGCAGCTCACGCTTGGCGGCGGCCTTATACCTGTTCCAATCGGCGCTCAGATAGAGGAATATTTGCTGCGCTGCCCTTGAGCCCTCGCCGTGTATATGGTCGATCTGGTAGTAGTTATGGGTCATGTCCTTTATCATGCGGATGACCTTTATCCTGTCTGCAGTGGGCACGCCGGCTTTAGCGCCCAGGTATTTCTCGATATAGTCGTGGATCTCGGGGTTTTTCCAGTCGCGATAGCTGGGCACCGTGGTGGCTATGCCCCCGCATATATCCTGCGCCAGCTTGCACATCTCGTGGAAGTTATCGGCAAAGGTGAACTTGGCCGAGTTAGTGAGCATCAGGTCGGGCACCATCATGCCTGAGGCCTCGTCCTTGACGCCCTTGATACAGGACATCTCGCCCAGGCAGGCCACGGTCTGGGTGATCATGGCCATCCATGCCAGCTTGTTCTTTATGTGCTCATATTTCTCCAGGCCGTTGTACTCGGTTATCAGCCTTACTGCGCCGCTGAGCCTCTCCAGCTCGCCAACCATTTTGCAGGTCCCGAACAGGCGGTGGAAGCTGGCGAATCCGTATGTTATGTCTCTAGAAAACTGCCATTCGCCGCACATGAAGACCCTCTCCCAGGGAACGAAAACATCGTCGAAAACGATCAGACATTCGGTGGGCTGCAGCTCTGGCTGCATGCGGGTAGTCCCAGGCGGCCTCCTCACCGTAGGTCCGCGTAACCGGCTCCACGGCCAGCAGCTTGACGCCTTTTGTGCCCAGCGGGATAGCAAATGAGAGGGCATAGTCCTTGTCATCTTCGCCGTGCGTGCGGCAGGGCAGCACGATAGCTTCGTTGGCGCAGGGGGTGGCGCTGATGTGTATCTTGGCGCCCCTGACGATGATGCCGTCCTTCTGCCTGTCGACTACGCGGACGTAGAAATCTTTATGCTGCACCTGTTTGGACGGATGCAGGCTGCGGTCTCCCTTCACGTCGGTCATGGCGCCGGTGAGGCCGATATCGTTTTTCTGAAGGTATCTGCGATAGTTTTCGACGCGCTCGACATAGTTGGTTCCTAAGTGCCTGGTCCATCTTGTTGGCTGCAAGTGTGGCTGCTGCCAGGGCATCGACCCCCATGCAGTGCACCAGGAAGCCGCCACCGGAGCGGATGCCCTGGACGAAGCATTCCCGCCGCCTGAGAAGCTCCTCCGGTGTCCTTGGTGGCGTAAGCAGGAAATTGACGTCCTCGCCGTCCTGGTCTTTGGTCACGAAGAGGTCGTGGAACCGGGGATCGTGCGGCATGGCAAAATCCATAGCGGCCGACCGTATCATGGTGCGCAGCATGGGATGGGTCCTTACATCCTTGACACGCTCTCCCAGGCAATAAACGACGCGTCCGTCGTCCAGGCTTTCCAAATACTGCTCCACTGTCCTAATCATGCTGAGGCCTCCTTCGGCTATTTTACACTTTGAAGAATTTTAGGCGGTCGCTCTATGTGCACTGTGGTAAAATTGAGGTGCTATTGGGGAAAAACATATTATCAATATTAGCTTTTAGCGATTTTACAGTCAAAGCTTCCGCCTCTGATTGTAAAGAGGTTAAAAAACGGAACAATCAATATCATGGACCACACGAAAATCTTCCTGACCGACGATGAGTTCGAAGAGTTGTTCGGTCCCAGCATCTCGCGTATCGTCAGGATACTCAATGAGACGGCTGCTACCGTTTGCCCTCCCTGCGACGGCTGGTGCTGTAAGAATATACACTGCGGCCTTTATTCGGAGAAGTTCACTACCTGCCCGATCTATGATATCAGGCCCAGAGAGTGCCGCTACCATTTCTGCAATGACGTTTTCACGCGTGCGCCGTTGAGCAAAGGGGAGAAGGATATGATGATGCAACCGGTGGAGGAGCTTATCTGCGGCAACAGGGGCGATATCGCCCGGCTCTTCTTCCTTTTCCCTGAATTCCCGCTGGACGATAAGGGCCTGGCCGTCAGGGGCATCAAGGAAGCCGTCGACCGCATAAAAACGGACTTCGAGGAGGGAAAACTGAACCAGCCTGCCGCCTTTGTGGCCTTGAAAGATCTCTGCCGGGGCTAGCCGGTTAAAACCAGCAGCATCCATTAAAGTCAGCCGGCAGGCTTTGATATTTATATTTTGTGGAAGGTTATTTCTTAGTCAGGACCTGGCTGAACATATAGTCTTTGATGTGCTGGGTGTATTCCTTGTAAGGGAAGGCGGCGCTATCAAGGATATACTGTTGCTCGAACCCCAGCAGGATTGAGATGAAGACGGTGGCAAGATAATGCTCGTCCACATTTTTGAACTTTTTCTTCTGCTTGCCTTCCTTGAGGATGGATTCGAGGGTTTCGCGATAGCCGCGGTATAGCTTGCTGAGAATGCGCTGCATGCGTTCGTTAAACTTGATCTGTGTCATGAAATCATACGTTACATAGATGTACTCTTTCCGGCTGATCACCAGGTCGAAGGCCTGGTCCATAAAGATATCCAGTTTTTTAGCGGGGTCGGGCACGTCCACGATCGTTTTTTCGAGTGAAGTGCGTACGTCCTGCTGCATCTCGCGCAGAAGCGTGACCAGCATATTCTCCTTGTCCTTGAAATAGTGATGGATCAAGCCGGATGAAACGCCCGCCTTTCCTGCGATATCAAGCATGGTGAAGTTGTAATATCCCTTCTTGGCAATGACCTCGTAAGCGGCGTTGGTTATCTGCTTCTTCCTCAGCGTGGCGATTTGCTTGCCTTTCTGCGTCCGGTTAAGCCTGGTTCCCCTGACCGGCGGCTTCGATACGCCTGCTTTCTTTTTTCGTACTGTCATTGCAAAATCCTTTTAATACGGTTATATTTTGTTAGGCCGGCTGTAAGCCCGTCGCCGGCAACTGCGGGGAAGGGATATCATTGCATAATTGGTCAATCAACCTAAAGTATAATATACCAAATCCGCAAATATGTGAAGATGTTATTATTATTCGCAAGGGAATAATTGTAATCGATGGGAGGCGAAGATGTTGAAGAATTTAACAGGCCTGTTGCTGGCCGCCCTAATTCTGTTTTCGGGGTGTGCGGTCACAAGCCCGGCGCCCAAACTGCGCATCATTACGGAAGATAATCCGCCTTTCAATTTCACCGATGAGAGGGGGAATATAACCGGCCAGTCCACCGAGATCGTCAAACAGATATTGAAGGCTACCGGCACTGATGCCGGCATTGAAATTATGCCCTGGTCTCAGGGGTATGAGCTGGCGCAGACTAAGCCGGGCGCTGTGCTCTATTCTACCAGCCGTCTGCCCTCGCGTGAGAACCTCTTCAAATGGGCCGGGCCGATCGGCTTCGATGACAACTATTTCTATGTCCGGCGCGGCTCGGACATGGTGATCAATTCCATAGATGACGCCAAGAAGTTGAAATCCGTAGCCGTATATAAGGACGATTCGAACCAGATTTTCCTCTCCGGCCAGGGCTTTACAACCTGGATATAAGCGACAATGATACCCAGTGTATCCAGAAGCTGGTGGCCGGCCAGGTCGATACCTGGCTGGGGCCTGCCGAGGGCATGCCCTTTTTAGCCTACTCTGCGGGTGTCAACCCTGCCGAAATCATCGCTGCCAAATATGCGGTCAGGTCCTATTACTACATCGCGTTTAACAAGTCCGTTCCCGACAGCACGGTGGATGCCTGGCAGAAAGCGCTCGGTCCAGTAAAGATGGAAGACAGTTCCGGAGGCATGAGCCTTTATGACAAGATCATTACCAGCTACGCTCTGCCGCAGTATGCAGCCAGCAGCGTTTCACGTGATACCGTCACTCAACTGGTCAATAACACGGCCACCGACATTGCCGCCGATGCTCCGGGGACCATCGCTAAGATAAATGCGCAGCAGGCGCCTTATCTTAATTCACAGGACCCGTCATTATACGTCTACGTGTTCAATAACCAGGTGGTCGAGGTGGCCAACGCCGATAATCCGGCGGTGGTCGGCCGCAACTTCAAAGGCGTGCCCGATATGGCGGGCAAGCTTTTCAGGGACAATATTGTCGCAGGAGCGCTGGCCAACGGCACGGGATGGGAGGACTATGTTTTCACCATGCCGGGCCAGATAGGCCTTTTCTATAAATCGGCCTATTACAAGCTGGTGACCGGCTCTGACGGACAGCAATATGTAGTCTGCTCGGGCTGCTATATATCCGGCAGCGAGTAGTTAACTGCTGAATAAGGCCTTATTGCCGTCGCTTTTGTTGCTATTAATTGGCGGATGCCTCGCATCATGCTCCAGGCCTGGCCCGGCT
>CAWKFY010000005.1:0-43601 GCA_963848815.1 uncultured Chloroflexia bacterium | reverse complement strand
TAGTGCACACGCACAGGCCAGTACCAGAAATGCGGAAAACCGGCGCACTAAAACTCCACCTTCGGCGCCTGGTCAGCCCCGGTGACCGACTGGAAATACTCCTTCGGGGCAAATCCGAACATGCCTGCCAGCGTGTTGGTTGGGAAGGTCTTGATCTGAGTATTGTAATCCTGGACAAGGTCGTTATAGCGGCGGCGCTCCACGCTTATGCGGTTTTCCGTCCCGGCCAGTTCATCCATCAAATCAGTAACGGTCTGGCTGGATTTCAAATCGGGGTAGTTTTCCATGACGGCAATAAGCCGCCCGAGCGATGTCTCCACTTCTCCTGCGGCCTCTGCCTTGGCGTCCACGGTTGTAGCGCTGCCGTATTTTGTCCTGGCATCATCGATTGCCTGGAATACCGTTTGCTCCTGCTTCATCATGCCCTTAACAGCGTTGACCAAGTTGGGTATCAGGTCATAGCGCCGCTGGTATTGCGTTTCCACCTGCGCCCATTGGGCATCGATGGCCTGTGATTTCGATACCAGCGAATTATAAATGCCCATGAGAGAAAGAGCGATTATGATAATTACCAGTACAACGGCGCCGCCAGCCGCCAATAAGCATCCCCAGGTGGATTTCATATCAATGCCTCCTAGAAATATAAAGAATCATCTCGGGGGTAGGTTAGCCATTCTACACCAGGGATCACGTCACGACAAATACGGGTGATTGAATATATTGCAGTCAGTTATACCGGGCGATCAGGGTGTTACTTCAAAGTAGCCTTCCAACTTGATGTCCTTGGAAGAGGCGCCGATCATCACTTTGAAAACCCCCGGCTCTACCACCGGTTTCACGGATTTGTCGTAAAAAGCAAGCTCTCCGCCTTCAATTTCAAATTTCACCGTCCTGGTCTCGCCCGCCTTTATATCCAGCCGTTCAAACCCCTTCAATTCCTTGACCGGCCGGGTTATGCTGGCGACCACATCGTTTATGTATAACTGAACTACCTCAGCGCCGTCCCGCTTTCCGGTATTGGTTATATCGGCAATTATCTTCACTTTTCCCGTACTGGGTATTCTATGCGGCGTTATACGAAGATTGCGATAGAGATATTGCGTATAGCTGAGCCCAAAGCCGAATTCGAAAAGCGGACCGGTACAGGAGTCGACATATTCGCCCCAGAATTGTGATTTGCCGCCGGTTGGCTTGAGGCCGTAATAGACGGGTAACTGGCCTGTACTGTGTGGAAACGATAGGGGAAGTTTTCCACCAGGGTTATAATCGCCAAAAAGTATGTCGGCGACTGCATTGCCGCCTTCTTCGCCGGGCAGCCACGCTTCAATAATGGCAGGCGCCTTTTCAGCAATCCAATCAAAGGCCACCGGCCTGCCGTCGATTATTACGAGAATAACAGGTTTGCCCACTCCTAAGACGGCACGTATCAAGTCCTGTTGTACCTGGGGCAGCTCGAGGGTTGTCCGGTCCCTCATTTCACCGCAGGTGCATTCGGGCGTCAGCCCTGATTTCCCTCCCATCACCATGACTACGGCATCGGCAGACCGTGCTGCTTCGACGGCCCGGGCAAAACCTTCCGTTGAATCGTTGCCGAACTCGCACCCGCCGGCATAAGTCACCTCGCAGGACGATGGAATTTTTTTTCGTATGCCCTCCAGTATGCTGACGATGGGCACGGTCATGGTATCAGGCTTCAGCTCGTCGGGCGGCAGAGCGCACTCCAATGAGAAGGCTGTTAATCCCATAACCTGGACATGGGCCGGATAGGTATAATCACCCAACTGGTTCCTGGGATTATCGGCATTGGGCCCTATCACCGCCAGCCGTTTTATGCCTCTATCCAGAGGCAATAAGTTATTGTCGTTTTTCAGCAGAACTATGGACTCACGTGCCGCTTTCAACGCCAGTTTGCGATCTTCCGGCGTATCATAGATTTGGCCGGAGCGCAGGCATTCAGTATAAGGGCTCTCGAATAATCCCAGCGCAAATTTGATTTTCAGCACGCGTCGCACCGCGCGGTTTATCACATCCATAGGAAAGCCGCCCGACTTTATTTCATCTTTGAACGCCTCATTCATGCAATCCTGGTTCGGCAGTTCCTGATCTATTCCCGCTCGCAGCGCCAGCTTGGCGGCATCTTCCTTGGTCTCGGCAATGAAGTGGTTCTGGCGCAGCATAACAACAGCATAATAGTCCGAAACAACTATCCCCTCGAATCCCAACTCATCGCGTAGTATCCGTGTTAATAACTCTTCGGAAGCTGCGCAGGGGATGCCGTCGATCTCGTTATACGCATTCATTACCGATAGCGCATGGGCTTCTCCGATTACCCGCCGAAAGGGATATAAATAGACGTCTCGCAACATCCTGGGTGGGATATCCGCAGGGGCATGATTAAGGCCCCCCTCGGATTTGCCGTAACCGATGAAATGCTTTAAGGTGGCGACGACACCCTGCTTGATATCCGGCCCCTGTAAGGCCTTAACATAGGCAATCCCCATTTGGGCGGTCAGGTAGGGGTCCTCCCCATACGTCTCCTCTATTCGACCCCATCTGGGATCACGCGCAATATCCAGGACGGGCGAGAGGCCCTGTCGAATGCCTGCCGCCATCATCTGCTGTCTGATAACAGTGACCATTTCCCCCATCAATGCCGGGTCCCAGGTACTCGCCATGCCTATTATCTGTGGAAATATGGTGGCGTCTTTGGAGTTGAATCCGTTCAGACATTCTTCATGCACGATCGCAGGGATACCGAGCCTGGTGCTTTCCATCAGAAAATGTTGCAGGTCATTGACATATTCGATTATTTTCTCGGGCGTCAGCATTGTGCCGGCGCCGGCCCTGCAGATCTGTCCTATACCGTTGCTAATTAGTTTCTGCGCATTGGCGGTTGAAAACTTAGCCCGTTCCAGCAACTGCATGGCCCATACACCACCCAGCTGGGCGATCTTTTCATCGACGTTCATTCGTGAGAGCAGGTCATCCACTCTCTCTATGATTGGACGGGTAGGATCTCTATATATCTCCACCGCTTGACTCCCCAAATATATTATATAGCGGGCTTTTTCCCACGCCAGGGATGATCTCTCTCGAAGGCGGCCGCGGCACGCAGCACCAGGGACTCTTCCAGCCTACGGCCAACGATTTGGAGGCCCACGGGCAGCCCCTGCGAATTAAATCCGCATGGCACCGACGCTGCCGGTTGACCGGTAAAGTTGAAAGGATAGTTAAAGCATATCCATGAGGCCGGGCCGACCTTCTTATTATTAATTTTACGGGGCCAGAAAGGTCCCCCATCTGTCGTTTCAAAAGCAACCGTAGCCGTGGTTGGAGTGAGCAGCAGGTCATACTTCTCAAAGAGCCGGGCGACCTGCTCGGTCAGCCTGCATCGGTCGAACTGAATATTAATCAAATCATGTTTCGTGAATTTCTCCGCCAATTCAATGAGACGTAATGTCGATGGGACAGCTAAATTTTTAAATCGTTCGCTATCGGCCCGGCTGACTTCATAAGTATCCAAAACTATGGTAATTAAAAAGTCGTTCTCCATATTTAACCACCCGGGCTGCACTTCATCAACGACACAGCCCATATCGGTAAAACCGAGAGCGGCTTTTTGCGTTATCTCCATAACCTCGTTATCAACAGGGAATCCGCCACCTAAATCGGACGAGTAAGCTATGCGAAGTCCTTTTATATCACCTTTCAGGTCCTCTATAAAACTGCCTGAATATTCCGGCAATGAAAACTGATCGTATACGGATGGACCCGCCATTACTTCCAGCATAAGTGCAGCGTCAGCCACACAACGCGTCATGGGCCCCTCGTGATTAAGTGTCTCCCAGCCAGGGAAATGAGGATAACACGGTATTCTCCCAAAAGTGGGTTTGAGGCCAAAAAGTCCGCATAAGCTTGAAGGTATGCGAATTGACCCTCCACCATCATTGCCCTGAGCCACCGGGCAAAGGCCTGCCGCTACGGCGGAAGCCGACCCTCCGCTGGAACCTCCTGAGGTCCTGCCGGTATCCCATGGATTCACAGTTTTCCCAAAGATAACGTTGTCCGTCACCGCCAGCAGGCCAAATTCTGGCATATTGGTTTTCCCCAGTATGACGGAGCCTGCTTTTTTTAGCCTCTCGACCAGAACCGCATCTTTATCGGGCACATAATCAGCATGTAACATTGACCCGGCCGTAGTCCTTATTCCCTGCGTAAAAGTATTATCCTTTATGGCTACGGGAACGCCGTCCATTGGTCTTGCGTTGCCTTTCTGATACCGTTTCTCAGATTCCGCGGCTGACTCCAGGGCAAGATCGGGGGCCAACGTTACAAAGGCATTTATTTTGGGGTTAATTGCTTCGATTCTATCCAGCAGGTCTTTGACAACTTCTACCGGTGACAGTTTCTTTTTCTTAAAGGCAGAAATAAGTTCAACTGCAGACATCCAACAGGCTTCCGGCATCGCTCAGCATCCTTCCTATTCAAATACTCATAGGATAAACCCCGTCTGGCATAGTGTCAATCTCTTTGTGAAAACGGAAATGCGACCGGCTGCTTGTACAGGGCACTTTGTCGCTGTGATATAATTCTAAAGTTGCCATGAGTAAATTCAGCTTAATGCCGAGGAATGACAGATTCTTCGACCTTTTTGAGGCGGGAGTCACCAACATGGTCAGGGCGGCGGAAAGCCTGAAAGAACTGATCTGCAACTGGGAAAATATCGACTACAAGGTAGAAGAGCTTATTAAAATCGAACACCAGGGCGACACTATTACCCATGAGATCATGTTTCAACTGAACCGCTCTTTCATCACACCCTTCGATCGAGAGGATATCGGCCTGCTGGCACATTCACTTGACGATGTTACCGACCTTATCCAGGCGGCTGCGGATAGCATGCTGCTGTATAAAGTCAAGAGGCCGGGAAAGCGCGCTCAGGAATTGGCCGATACACTGGTTCAGATCACATCCGAAGTTGTAAAGGTGATGCCGCTGTTGAGAAAACATAACGCCAACCTCGAAAGGATATTGGGTGCCTGCGTTGAGATAAACCGCCTCGAAAACCTGGCCGATACGATTTATCGCTCGGCGCTGTCCGAGCTATTTGTCGACGCGAGCGAGATACCCGACATTATTAAATGGCGCGAGATATTCGAACATATGGAAGGCGCTATCGATATGTGCGAAGATGTGGCGAATGTGCTGGAAAGCGTGGCGCTTAAACACGCCTGATTTTTTAGAGACGTCTATCTCTCTCAGGGTAATTCTTAAAGTCACAATATCCGGAGGTTTATCATCGGCAGGAGGAAGATGCTATGGCTATAAAGGACCTCGTTTTAAAAAACCGCAGTTACCGTCGTTATCACCAGGAAGTGGTTGTTGAGCTCGCCACTCTGAAAGAACTGGTCGATCTCGCTCGGAATTCCGCCTCCGGAGTGAATATTCAGCCCCTGAAATACATTCTTTCCAACGAGACCGGGCGTAACGCTATGATATTCCCACTGCTTGGCTGGGCCCGGCTGATATCCAACTGGCAGGGACCTGCTGAAGGGGAAAGGCCTTCTGCATATATAGTTGTCCTCGGCGATACCAAAATCAGCACAAATTTCAGCACCGAATGTGGCATAGCAGCCCAGAGCATTTTACTGGGGGCAACCGAGATTGGCCTGGGTGGCTGCATGATCGCAACGATTAAAAAGAAAGAGCTGGCGCAAGCGCTGCGGGTGGACCCGGGCTATGAGATATTACTGGTTATAGCCATAGGTAAACCAAGTGAAAAGGTGATCCTTGAACCATTGGGAAAGGACGGCGATACAAAATACTGGAGGGATAGCCAGGGCGTTCATCATGTGCCGAAGCGAGCTTTAGAGGATATTATTTTAAGCTAACGCACAACTGAATCCGCAGGTTGTTCCAGCGGAAAACGTCTCAAATCCTATCCGGCGCCCCCGGAATAATTTCATTTTGGGGATCTTCTGGATATCCATATGAATATGAGCGCCGCCAGGTATATGGCTGCAACACCGGCTATAACCAGCCATATGTATCTCGGATTCTGCTGCTGCTGCTGCTGTCGCTGAATCTCTTCCTGAGTAGGTCCCGGTGGCGGGGAATCGACAGTCCTGAACGTGAAGATACTGCTCCATTCGCTGGTATTCGACTGGCCATTGATCTCGATAGCACGAACCTTCCAATAGTAGATTTTTGAATAGTCAAGCGCATTGACATAGTTATAAGCCGTACTGGTTGTGAAAGCTTTTTTAACCATCTGAGTGAAGCCTGCATCCCTAGCCAGCCATATTTCGTATTTGGTAGCATCTTTATAAGGGGTCCAGGATAAAGGTGTCGGTTGAATAGGGCACCCCGCGCTATTGTCTTTTGGACTCAGCAACTCCAGACCTTCAACCGGTGTCCTGGTTACAAAGCCGGGCTTGACCTTAAAGCTCCGAAGCTGGGACCAGGGACTCGCTGCAATCTGACCGGTAGCCGACTTTGTCACCCTGACTCGCCAATAGTAAGGCGTACCCGCTTCAGGTAGGGCTCCGGGTGCTATCCATACGCCGGGCGCTGTAACATTAACGTTATCAAGATCAATAGTGATGGAGCCGGTTACCGATGTAATGACAGCTCCGCTGGCGCTCAGCCCGGTTACAGCCGGATTAACCCTCATGGTAAGTTTCTGGTCTTTATATATCTGCAGGTCATATCTAACAGCCAGACAGAGCTGTTCCCACGACATATCGATTTGCTGATTGCGGCCGGTGACAGGGTCACTGCCTACGAATACCCCCTCGCCCGGCGACATCAGGACAGGACCTTTCTTGCCCAGGCAGTCGGTATATGCCCACAACATACCTTGAGAAGCAGTTGGATTGTAACCATTTACATTGAATATTCCACCGGATCTATCGTCGATTGCATATAAGGTCGTATAACTATCCAAGGAACAGCAGCCGCAAGCCTTTAGAGAAGACGGCTCTAAAGTGAATTTAACGTTATTCGTTTGAGATGGCATAAAAATATCCAGGCAGTCCCATGGGATACCGAGTTTAGGCATAGGCCACCAGGGCGTGATAGTCCTGCAGACCGCACTGTTATTTTCACCCAAAGTGGTAGTGATATTATCATGCGCAACGTAAATGGCAGGTTCCGGATCGCCTGTCTTAGCCGCAATCAGGCCGAACTGGCCAACGGCGTGCGGCGGGGATACCAAAGAGAGGCCGCCGGCAGATGGCGGCCAGTCAATTTCCGGGTGAGCGCTATTCCCGTTACTCATCATATCGGCATCGGTCAACTTGATATAGTCCGGCACCTGTTCACGGAAAATGCTCCCCGCCAGGTTGGTGTTCTTCAGTCCTTGCGTATCTTTTTTATCATCAGCCAGATATATAAATCTATTGTCAGAAAAATTGGAATCAAATGCCACGTGTATGTTGCCCAGGGAAACTCCAGTAGCTGGAATTTCTATCCATTGGGCCCCTCCCGAAGGGGAGTAAGACGCTGCGTCAGGCATCCGGCTCGAAGCGCCAACAAGCACCCTTCCACTGGGAACAGCCGCAATCGTATGTGCGTTTATCACCAGACTATTATAGGGTCTGCTCTTTGCATTCCAGGATGTACCTGAGTATGTTAATTTCTCTACAAAGCCGTTCGGGGAGAGGTTATACATGATAGTGTTGCTTTCAAAGGCAAAGTCCTGTATGGGGTCGGGGGTGCTTACGAACGACCAGAAATCTCCGTAATCATCCGACCAGAGCTGAGTATTTGTGAGTTGAGCAGCCCATGCAACGACTTCTCCATCGGGCTTATCGTTGCAACCTTCGGGTAAGCGTAATAACGGCTTATCCGTTTGATTGTCGCCGCAAGTACTGGCTGTAACATGAGTTAAGACGCGCTCCCAGTAGTAACCGATGTTCTGGCTGATCGGCAGAGGCCCGGCCACCAGTGGATTAGCGGTAGTCCGCCAAACGCTGTCGAATCCCGAGCAGCCTGTATTGGAATTCACTGACGCCAGATAAACGGTTGAGCAGTCTTGCGAAGGGGCCACATCGTTGAACCAGTCCACGGTGGTATTGATCAGACCGATCTGGTTCCAGGTCTCGCCGTTATTGCGGCTTATAGCAAACGCCGACTCGTCATTCATTATAAGTGTCGAAGCTTCGAGATTGGCATACCAGGCAGCCCCGGCCTGGTCATCCAGAGAACCGGTGGCAGCAAAGGCCAATACCCCATCTGAATCCCACGCTACTTTGGCAGCGCCGATACCGACCTTGGCATTTGAACACGTACCCTGGGCCGCCGCACCGGTAGTGGGCTTAAGTGCGGGGTACCAGCAGGGTATGGGACAGGAAGTCGGCGAGTCGGTGAACCAGGTCGGAACCGTCGCCGTACACGGGATACCATGGTGCTCACCCGCAAGCAGCTTGCCCTGGGCATAGGTACCGCTGTAAGCGATGCTATAAATGGACTTGTCCGGCGTAGCCGTCGTATCCATCAAAGTATACACATAGCTGTTATCAATACGAAAAATGCCATCCTGGCTGGTCCCAAGCGCCTTATTTCCGTCGGCATCGAGGCTTACGTAAGCGCGCCGGAGGGCGCCGCTCTGGCCCTGGAAGTCCTGAGGCAACTGCAGGCCTGTGATCTTAAGCTGGCCATAGCCCGGAGAGGCGAGGGCCGCAACTGATGGGTCTTTCACCTCTACACCCGGGTCATTGAAGGCATAGCCAATGGTGATATTCTGATTGATGTCACGAAAGCCGACATTGAAGTAGGTTGCATCGGCAGTAGCGTATACCAGGGCCACCGAGGAATCGGATGCATAGGTCGGCGAAAATTTAATACTAAAATAGTCCGCCCCGGCTGTGGGCGAGCCGGCGCCCGACGTGCCCTGATTGATCCATGTGCCCCACTGCTTTGAGCTCGTCAGGTAAAAGCTTCCTGCACCAGTGCCGGTAACCGTAGTTATCGCTATCTCGTGTGCGCCCGTGCCATTATCAGGCGAAATATCTATGCTGCGAATCGTTTCGCCGGCGCCGAGGGTCAGTCCCGTATCGAGCCAACTGGTGCCAGACTCGTCGGTATAGTCAACATGCGTGGGACCGGTGGTATTGTCATCAGAAAGCGTAATAACCCATATGGCAGGGTTATCGGGTGCAATCGCAACATTGAATATCTCCTGGGTGGTCAATTTGAGAATATTGTAAGGGCCCTGGCTCCATGTTATACCGTTATCTTTGCTGTAGTACAAAATGTTCTGAGGGACCGAAGTAGCTTCCGTGGACCGAACCACCGCCAAAATGGTGCCGTTTTTACCGATCGCACAGTCAACAATCTCGGCGGGGTTTAAGATGTCAAAACGCTGGGGATAGGATCCGGGGGTATACACGATGCTCCATGCCATCACGGCTGCCTCGGCAGGCATTACATTGACAACATAGGCGGGGACCAGCGTCATCAACGATAGAATCACGGAAAAAACAAGTCCCGCCAATCGAGGGATCTTAACTTTGCACTTAAAACACCGGCTGGAACTATTCAATTCACCTCTACTAAGGAACATATTTTACATACGCTCCTTATGCTGAATCGTCTTACCCCTCAATTATCCGGGACACTGTGAAAGTTTTCCTCATTTTATCACAAATGATCTGGCCTCAAATTACTAATTTGATCTATAGCTGATAAGATGGATATACTAACCCTGTGAATCGTAATAGCATGCTCAGACGCGAGACCAAGCCTTTGGTTGATCTGCCTCGCTATAGTAATTTCACTACCGGTGTTTGCCTCATCTTGCATAATTTTTGACACGGCATCAGCACACTATAAAAAAGGCAATGAGTATTATGCCAACCGGCAGTACCAAGAGGCCATCCAGGAATATACCGAGTCCATCAATCGCGATCCATATCAGGCCATAACATATGCCAACCGGGCGCTATCTTATAACGCAGTGGGGGAATATGACAAGGCTATCGATGACTGCAATAAAGCAATAGCAATTAATTCCGGCCTATCTCTGGCCTACGTAACACGCGCCTCAGCTTACATCGAAAAGGGTTGGTATGACCTTGCAATACAGGACTGCGACAAGGCCATTCAACTGGGTCCACAATCGGCGTTACCTTATGTAAACCGGGCATGGGCACTGAATGAAAAGGGGGATTACCAGGCGGCAATTGATGACTGCAACACTGCTATCGATATAGAGCCTGGCCGGGCTATAGCTTATATGAACCGTGCCTGGGCCTATAATGAAATGGGAAAGTACGATCAGGCATTGACGGACTCCAACTATACGATTGGCCTGGACCCCACTTTGGCTTTGGCCTATGTGCAGCGGGCATCTGTCTATAATCAGATAGGCGGCTATGACCTGGCTATTGCAGACTGCAACAAGGCCATTGCTCTGGAGCCTAATACAGCCACCGCGTATGTAAACCGTGCATGGGCTAACACTATGAAAGGCAAGCACGACCTGGCCATCGACGATTGTAATAAGGCCATCGAACTCAACCCTAATTTACCGTTTGCCTTCACCACGCGCGCCTGGGTATATTTCGAAAAGGTATCTTACGACCATACTAAAGACTGGCTTACCATGGGCCTTGATGACTGCAATACTGCCATTCAATTAAACCCGAACTTTGCACTGGCTTACAATATGCGGGCCTGGGGTTATATTTTGCAACAGACCTACCGGTTGGCCATACTGGATGCTTCTAAAGCCATCGAGCTGAATCCTGAATTCGCTTTGGCCTATGACACACGCGCCTGGGCTTATATAAATCTATCAGAATGGGATTTAGCTATAAGCGACTGTGACAAGGCTATCTCTCTCAACCCCAAGCTCGCCCAGGCTTACGACCGGCGTGCCTGGTGTTACAATGCTAAAGGGATGTATGATCGAGCATTACAGGATAGTAACGAAGCCATCAGCATTGACTATGAGATGCCCATTGCCTACTACACAAGGGGCATCATCGATAAGAATATGGGCGATATTACTAAAGCCAGAGAAGACCTTCAGAAATGCATAGACCTGACGGATGATCCAGGTCTCAAAAGCTCAGCCACCGCGGCGCTGGCCCAACTCTGATTTTGACCCTTCGCCCGTAAATCAATGTCCGCCATTACGATACCAATCGATGCACTTTTCCATGCCTTCATCCAATGATGTAGAAGGTCTGTACTGCAGTAATCTGGTCGCCCTGTCGATGTTTGCAAGTCTGCTAAAGACCTCTATCTCCCTTGACCTTCTCTTGTCATAGTCCACAAAAGAAATTTTTACTTTGTCCGTCAGGCCTGTGTGCTTTAGTACAAGTTTGGCAAGGTCGATTATAGAAAGTGCCTGTCCCGTGCCGACATTCAATGTCTGGCAGGCGCCCTCCTTCATAATAGACACTAACAGCGTGACGCTTACCGTATCGTCGATATAAGTGAAATCACGTGTCTGTTTGCCGTCGCCGTAAACATATAGCTCCTGTCCCGCCAGGGCACGTTTGACGAAACGGGAAAGCACAAAGCGCTCATCCTGACGTGGACCATAAGAATTGAAATATCGCAGCGCGGTATATTCCAACGCGAATTTTTGATAGTAGGCTGCACAAAAATGTTCGCCGACCAGCTTGGTCAGTGCATAGGTGGACTTGGGATTGTAGGGACCCTCCTCGACCATAGGCTTGGCTGAATCTCCATAGACTTCGGAGGATGATGCGAAGATAAATCTCTTGACTTTATTCTCGGCGGCCAGAGCGATGATAACTGAGGTGCCCACCACTTCTACATTCAACAGTTTTACAGGTTCATCCTGGGTTTCCTCCACTCCGACCACCGCCGCGAGGTGAAAGACCATATCCTGGCCCTTGAACAGAGGCTTGATGCCCGGAATATCATTCACATCCAATTCATGGACGGAGAGGTTTTTGCGGCCCTGCAAGTGCGCAATCTTGTTACCACAGAGCATGGTATCGATAACGGTTACTTCCGCTCCGAGATCTAAAAGCTTTTCAACCAGGTGTGACCCGATAAATCCGGCGCCACCGGTAACCAGTATCTTGCTGCCCGCATATTTACTCAATTCCGTTTTCACGTTCATTGCCAGTTCCTCCCATAGCTTATATTAGGTGTCTGCTTGATGCGTCCTTTACGGAGGATTGCCCTGCCTTATCAAACGAACCGGTAGCGACAGCAGGTCTCTGCGAATATGTTGCAGTAACGTCGCCAATACGCGCTACCCTTTCTCTTCGCATATAAACGCCTCCGCTCAGGATAATATCGATCAATGCCTTAAGCATGGTGAAATCCAGGAACTGTTTGTATCCTATTATAAAAAGTGGCGAAAAGACGACGAGTTTCATATCGTCGTCCGCGATGAGTATCCCAAGCACACATAATAGTATCTGCAGTATGGTAAAAAGGCAGAAAGCAAGCACAAGGGTCAACCAATCACCGTTCATGAGCATCAGGATCGAGGTAACTACGACAACGAGGCTGGCGACCGGCACCAGCGTCATCGATATCAACATGTAGGGAAAGGTTAACTTGTGCATGACCCCAAACCGGGGATTAAAAAACGTGTCACGATGTTTCCAGAAATTCTGGAAATCGCCGCGGAACCAGCTCAACCGCTGCTTGTATACATCGCGTAGGGTTTCAGGCGCCTCGGTGTAACAAACCGCTTCGTTGTTGCCATGCAAAATCATATGTGATTTTAAAAGCTTTATAGTTATATCGAAATCTTCAAGCAGGTAGTCCGGGTCGTACCACCCGGCCTCTTCAAGTGCCGTCTTACGAAATGCACTGAATGCGCCGGAAGCCACAGTCAGCGATCCGAAATTTTCAAACGCCCTCCTAACGATCTGAATCTGAACTATATATTCGAGCGCCTGCAGCTTGGTAATCAGCTTATTTCTATTGAAGACCTTCAGGTTACCGGCTACACCTGCCACCTCGGGGTTTTGAAAGCCGCGAACCAGCTCGGCAATGGAAGCCCTTGCAATCAGACTATCAGCATCTACTGTGACGATGATTTCGCCGGTCGAAATGGCTATGCCGGTATTTAGTGCAGCAAATTTACCGCCATTGGGCCTTTTTACGACCTTGAGGCCGGGACGTTGATACCTCGCAGCCACTTCGTAAGTACTGTCCTGCGACCCATCATCGATAATTATTATTTCCTTATCGGGATAATCCGCTTCAATTAGAGTCTCGATGGTACGCGCCAGGACCTTTTCTTCGTTGAATGCCGGCACGATAATGCTCACTCTGGGTTTGTAACTGCTCGGCCCCGATTCTTCCCGCCTCTGTCTCAACTTGTGCCAGATGGCCAGCGGCACCGTTAGGAAATTTATCAGCATGGTAAATATCAATGAAACAAGCAGAATATCGATTAAGAAAGAAGATACGACATCACGAAGTATCCAAACAAAGAGTACAAATATAATGAGGAAAATGACCAGTAGCGAACTCAGATTTTGCCAGCGGCTGGTCCGGGCCAGCCTTGTCCGTCTTCCAAATATCAGCCTGGATACAAAATGGTAAAGTACAATTAAGGCCAGCATAGCGCCGGCTATCCAGATCGCTTCCTCCGGCATGAAATAGAATATGCCCAGGATGGTTATCAGAAAAATAGCAGCTACGACAAATATCGCAATATTTTTCATCGACATTACTATGCTGCGAAGCCCGGCATCTCTGTTATCAGGCTAGCTCACAGCAATTTATCCAGGTCATGCTCCTCTATGACGTCGATTTTCTGCTGAGTGGCGAATTGCCTCGCCTGGACGCTGATCTGGGGGATGGCAATAAAAACCTTATTACGAATGCCGGAATCGAAGGCCGCAGCGTCGAACCTGGAAATCTCATCGAGGTCAACAGGTTGCCCTGCCGGGCTGGCGCCTATGCGGATAGCTACAGTGGGAATAATAATTCTGTCATCTTTACGGGCGAAAATGTCAAACACATGCTCAATACCGGATTTGCCTACGATCAAGGCTTGCTCGAAGACCTCATATCCTCTGGTCCTCAAGAAGCGGACGACTCTGGTTTTAACATCTACTTGGGCAGCGCCAGACGAAGCTACTGCCGTGCCAGCGGTATTTTCACTGCTTATGGGAGCTATCCTGGGACGCGACATGCTGGTAATGTCAGAGACGACCGTTGCCATGGTCTTCGCTTCAAATGCCCTGATCATTTGCCTGCTGGCAAAATTAAGGCCTTCGGCCCCCAGCCTTGGTATGGCAATGACAACCTTGTAGTTTATACCTATATCATAGGCACGGGTATCAAACCTGAACAAAGCTTCAAGTCCAACTTCCTGTTCTCCGGCAGCCGCCACCAGTATCCCAACTCCAAGGATTATTTTAGTCAGGATGTCGTCACGGATGGCAAGGATGTCGAATGTATGGACCGCGCCCGATTTGCCTGTCAATTGCGCTAACTCCTGGACCTGGTAGCCCTGGACCCTCAGAAATTCCACCAACTGAGTTTTCGGTTTAAGCTGGAACTCCAACCACCCCCTCTTGTCCGGGCTGAACCTATAGGCGTAAACCTCTACCAACTTTAATTCTTCCGTCGTCCATTCTTTACGTGTCTTCAAGTTGCGCCATTTAATGACAGGAGTCGTAAAAATTTCGCCATCTTCAAGGCACCTGTAATGTACGCCAATGTTGCGATAATCAGTTCCTATCAAGCGCAGGTCTTTATGGCATTTCGGACAGACGTAGCGGCTATCCTGCTTGAAATCTTTGTCCAGGCCCACGTAACCGCAGGAAAAATGCTCGATCAATTGCCCCTTGATCAGGTTTACGGAGTCGTCACGGGGGCAATGCTCGGTCGGTACAAGCTGAAAAAAACCGTCCGGATCAACATTGAACTTTTCAAAGGGCTCTTTTATCAAAATTCCATTTTCTGCCAGCGTTTCCAGTAGTCTTATGGTGTCCAGGTCGGATGTATCCAGGAAGTTGCTGACTGAGGGATATGCATATCCGTATTTATAAGCGAAGTCCACCGTAGGAATAATGTCCCCAAGTTTTCCGTTGACCAGCGCATCGATCAGTTGGACTATGCGAGGGTCCTCCAATATATTCTTACCGGTTTCTACCGGCCCCGAGGCCAGGGCGTCCACCGTTGGAGCGGCTGTCTGCTGCGCCGCAACTGCCGCAGGCTGACCACCCTGAAGGGGTGGAACGGGCAGGGCTTCCTTTACTGCAGATAGATGTGGCATGCTTATATTCCCCGGTATGGGTTGAGGGATGGAAGCGACGTTGTTTTCAGTGACAGCACGCTTCAAGACTGATTTAACACAGGCCAGCAGACCGTCAGGGCTGATGGGTTTTTTTAGATAAATATCAAAACCAAGCTCGTCGACCTTGGACCATGCTTCTGACTCCGAAGCCGAACCTACGAGAACTATATATGCGCGGGTTTTTTTTCTCACTTGTGAATCCGACAGCTCGCCGTCGATTACCAATGCATCAAAATCAGTTTTCTCTAAAGTATTAAGGCAACCTCGCATATCACTTACAGCAGTGGTATCAAAGACGTTTTGCTTGAATATCTTAATGTTTTTCTCTAGAAAAGCTTGATCTTTAGACAGCAATAAAATACGGCTCATTCTCTTCTCCCTGGCGGTAATCCTGCCGATCTCCACAACTTTTACAAATTCACCTTGCTGTAAGTCTAGAACTATCCTGCGCCCTGCTTGTGCCCGCCTTCATTATAATAAATACGTTGCAGATGTCAATCACTTTGAATTATCCATCCGCCGCAAAGTTTTTAATCCCGATAACCGTTTTCGATATAGTCGGGGCACCTTTGACATGGCTAGGCCCTGAGGCTAAACTAAGGAAAATTTCATGGGACGGCGTGTGAATCGCTTGAATGAGAGGTAATATGAGGACTGTTGAATTGACCGACAAAGACCTGAGAAATCTGGAAAACAAAATCAAAAACAAGACTGCTGAGATAGGCGTTGTAGGTCTGGGCTACGTCGGCCTTCCTCTTGCTCTGGCCTTTGCAGAAGCAGGGTTCTACGTGACCGGGATAGATACCGAGAAGGGCCGGGTCAACAAGATTACGAGGGGCATTTCCTACCTGCTGGACATCGAGTCGCCCAGGTTGAAAAAAGCCGTGCGTAGCGGCCATCTAAAAACCACCACCAGCCAATCGGTCCTGCGCAGGATGGACGCGATTATTATTTGCGTGCCAACGCCGTTGACCAAGACCAAGGAACCCGATCTTACCTACATCATTAACGCCGGTAATGAGATAGCGCGGTACCTCCGGTTGGGGCATCTGGTAATCCTCGAAAGCACAACCTATCCCGGCACGACACGCGAGGTAGTGTTGCCGCTTCTCGAATCTACAGGGCTCAAGGTCGGGGTGGACTACTTCCTCACTTTTTCCCCGGAGAGGATCGATCCTGGCACCAAGAAATTCACTATTAGAAATACGCCGAAAGTGGTCGGCGGCATGGAGCCTAAATCGACGCACTTTGCCGCCTTGCTTTACGGCCATGTATCGGACCATGTTTTGGAGGTATCAACGCCTGAAGTAGCGGAGATGGATAAAGTCTTTGAAAATGTATTTCGCAGCGTAAATATTGCCCTGGTAAATGAATTGGCCAAGCTGTGTGAAAAAATGAACATTAACGTGTGGGAGGTTATAAAAGCTGCTTCAAGTAAGCCTTTCGGGTATATGCCGTTCTATCCCGGGCCCGGCGTGGGCGGGCACTGCATCCCGCTGGACCCGTATTACCTCGCCAGCAAGGCCAGGGAATACTTCTTTCACACCAGGTTCATCGAATTGGCCGCCGAAATTAATGAGACCATGCCCGAATATATCGTACAGCGCATCGTCGAGACCTTAAATACGAGAAGCAAAAGCGTAAAAGGGGCGAAAATCCTCATCCTGGGTGTAGCCTATAAAAAGGATATCGAAGATCTTAGAGAATCGCCGGCGCTGAGGGTCATTGAATTACTTATCGAGAAAAATGCCAGCGTAAGTTACCACGACCCTTATATACCGGAGATCAAAGAGGGCAATACCAGGATTAAAAGTGTCAAGCTTGAGAGCAAGGCACTAAGCAACTATGATTGTGTAGTCATAACTACGGACCATACATGCTATGATCTGAACTCTATAGCTAAAAACTCCAAACTGGTGTTCGATACACGCGGCTGTACGACAGGTATAAAAGCAGACAATATCATAAGGCTTGGAGTGTAATTTTACGGCCTAAGCCAATATGCCGAGCTCTCAGTGAGACGGCGGCAGACTATCTAACTTGTTCACCACCTTCAGAAAAACCTTGACCACAGAAGGGTCGAACTGTGTTCCAGCGTTCTTTTTAATTTCTTCAATGGCTTCCTGCATGGATAAATGGTTTTTATACGGCCGCAGAGTCACCATGTCGTCGTAAGCTTCAGTTACTGCGATAATCTGCGACTCCAGGGGAATCTGGTCGCCGCTTATTTGATGAGGATATCCTTTGCCGTCCCAACGTTCATGGTGTGCCAGCACCACCTGTGCGCATGTAGCGAATTCAGGAAACTGCTCCAGTATTTCCGCTCCATATTGAGGATGCTTCATCATCTGTTCCCATTCCTGTGCATTGAGCGACCCTGCCTTGGTAATTGTGCTTGCAGGAATACAAACCTTGCCTACATCGTGCATGAGCGCCATGATGCGCAGCTGTTTTACTGAAGCGGAAGGCAACCCCACAGCTTGTGCCATGGCTACCGAATATTTGGCCACAGTATGTGAATGCGATCTGGGATAATGTTCGGTCAGATCGAGGGCTGCCAGCAGGTTATAAATAGATGACGGGCCTCCCTGCTGAAGGTTGGTAATCCACTCTTTGATATTCTTGCCTGCCAGCTCGAGCGTGCTGGAAGCCAGCATGAACTGATTGTCACCCTTTTTAACTGAGTTGCTTAATGCTGCCTCCGCCCGCCGTAGAAGTCCATCCTTAGATACCTCATCCACGGGGAAACATGCAATACCCACATTGGCCACAATAGTTACATCGATACCATTGTTACGGACTATCGGGTAACTTGTGAGGCTTTTAATCAGCTTATGCGCTGCGGCCTGGGCGCCATCGCCATCCGTACCGGGCAGGACAATAGCAAATTTGCTATCCGTATATAAATAATTCTTATCAACCGTCCTCATGGTCACACTCAGAAGTTTATAGACGGCACGCATTATTTTGGCCCGCGCTTCCCCATCCAGTCCCAATATTTTATTTTCCAGATTTCCAATGGAAAATATGATCAATGAAAACTTTTGACCATAGCGGGAACTGCGCAACACCTCATCATTCAACGCCTGTAGAAAAGTGTCATTCTGTAAGGACTTATCTTCGGATTCCCTCCTGCCGTCCGCGTTGGCATCTGTCGCGACGGCTACACATGATAAGTTGCCCCCTTTATCTTTGCCTCGCGAGAATGCTTCAGTGACTACCTTCACTAAATGATCGTAAGAAACAGCATCCTTAGGATAGGAGGCCACACCGATAGTAGCCGTCAATTTTATCTTGGTTGACATGCTGTTAAAAGCAAAAACCCTCTCAACCGTCTGCCTGATCTTTTCAGCAACCTTAACTGCTCCTTCAGCACTGGTATACGGTAGTAAGACGGCAGTTTTCCCGGGCTCTAAATGGCAGTACAAATCGGTATTCCTGACTGCATCCCGCAGGATTGTAGTGTACATGCCGGAGATTTCCTGAGTTGGGTCTTTGCCATATTTACTGGAATAAACATCCAGGTTATCCAGTTCTATGTATAGAACAGATATTTCGTATTTATAACGAGTGCTTCGGGCCACCTCCTCCCACAGCCTTTCGTTAAAATATTCAGGGTCACTTTTTCTGTCGGGCTTCTGGGCGGCGGATTCCAACTTCGCTATCTGAGCCCTAAGCTGAGCTATCTCGCTCTGCAACTCCTCTACCGTTTTCTCATCATCCTGAGTGTCTTTTATCATGCCTTTCACTACCCCGCGGGTTACAGACGGTTATTTATATGCGCATAATTTATACCTGCGCTTCAATATATGTCAATAGTCAGCCGATCTGGCATAAAAATAAAAGCCGGGCACTGTGTGTGCCCGGCCCCTATAGTTAAGGAGGAAAAACAACCTAGGTCTTGCTTATCTTAAACACCTTCTTCCCGCATGAAGAACATACCCCCGCCGTGGCAGGACGCCCGTTCCTCATCTTCACAATTTTAGCATCCTTGATCTCCGTTTCCCTGTGGCATTTCATGCAAAAGGCCGTCATGACTGCTCTTATTACCTCCAAATAATTTTATTTACTTTGTTTGCTTTCCTGTTGCTCTTTTCTGTAATTAAGAACGTCTTTTGGGCCCAAAAGTTTATGCCGGATAACGGTACTGCAAAGCTCATCAACTCAACGACCAATATTAAAGCTTTGTCGGTTAAATATTCATCAAATCGGGACACAAAAAATAAAATAATTATGACATTTAGGCGGTATTTATGGAGCAGTTTATCAGAAGTTACGGCCGGGTCTTGGCGGTTGTATAGTTGTACCAACCCTCGAACGTTGTTATGGTGGCAAAAGTTTTGACCCATTTTACAATTGCATCCAGCTTCTGCAATTTGCCCTGGTCGGGTTTGCCGTCTTTGTCAAGAAACGCAGAAGGGTGCATGCCAATGGCGGCTACACCAAGCCGGCTGAGTGTAGAACAAATATTGTATGCGACGTCATTATAGGTGGTTATAGTGCTGAATGCGGCATAATACTTGCAGTAATTCGGGGTTGCTGCAATTTTGGATATGTCGATCGGATCACCAAATGTCTGACTGGCCGCATTCCAGATGCTGACATCGCTGGCAGTTGGTATCCTGTACATTCCGTCAGGGTCCGGATGCCCCTGATAATCTACGGGTTCGTTAGCCGCAGCATGCGGCTCAATCTCGATCTGGGTGGCAAATATCTTAAACCCCGCTTCATCGATGGCATTATAACCGTCTTCATCGAAAAAATCGGTGGGTACCGTCAGGGCAACCGGCGACACCCCGAAATAGTGCAGGTATTCATCGCGGGCTTTCATCAATTTTCCTTTTATATAGTCGAAGGTCAACCCCGACCTGGTAGTATCGAGTTGATAATAGGTCCAGTCAAATCCATGGACGCTGATACCTACGTCACCCCGGTCAATATATGGCTGCAACCAGGGCATTTTAAAAGAGTCCGTCCCGTTTGCGTTGGAGATAACACCGAGGTCGAGAGGCACGCCGTTATCGTTGAATACCTTGATTATGGCCTCATCAGTATCCTCATGCCATCCCTTGCACACATCATCAAGCCTGAATATAACGGCGGTCCCGCCGTGGAAAGTGGGTATAACCCTGTGACTGGGAGGAGGAATAATGTAATCCGCCGCATACCTGTACCAAGATTCGAAGGTCACTATCTGGCCGAGCGTTTTTACCGATTTAACGAGATCGCTGAGCCACTGTATCTTGTCCGCATCCGCTTCGCCATTTGCGCCCTGGAAGAAACCTGGCTCTATCTCAACAACCGCTGTGCCAAAACCTTTCACGCTTGCGTTAATTGACGACAAAAGCTGTTGACTAACATTTTCGCTATCGGACCCGGCCGGATATTCAGCGCTCCCCACAATAGGCAGCCGGCTAAGGCCGGTTGGACTCTCGTTGCCCAGCCAATCCACCGGTTCCCTGGAAAGATCGAAGTTTCCGGGATTCCTTGTGCTGATGATATTGAACCCGGCATCCTGCAGGCATCTATAGTTATATTGGTTGAGCGCTTCATACGGAAACAAGCAGGCCGCCGGAGGCGTTCCAAAGTCATAATTAGCGACCTGACGCGCCAGGGATAGCTTTGCCTTTAAATCGCCGTAAGTCTGCTGAAGGTTGGGTGTATCGACATCCAGCCAGTCTATATCGGAGCCATCGATACTGAAATCTATGACGCCGGCGTCGGCATAGTCGGTCAAATAAGAAACATTATCAGTTAAAATCTGGGATGTGGGTTCGATAGAAACATCGAGAGGAACATTGTTCTCCGCAAATATCCGTATTATCTTTTCTGCGGTATCCGATAACTTGCTATCCCCCATCTTATACATAGTGAAAATAATGGCCCCGCTATCACCGCTGTAGGATACCGTTTGCACCCTTCTGACATGTCCCGCCTGATTGCTTGTGATGTTCGGCTGGTCCATCAATCCTTTTCCGGGAAGGGCCGAACAGCCCGCCGTTACTATCATAACCAGGCATAGAGTAACGGTTATAGCCCTTTTGACCATGCTATACAGGACTCCTACCTCCTCTTTCGACCAAAATACAATTCAATTAACAGTATATTTAAAAATACGGCGATGACAACCGGTATCGTAATGATCCACAGGTTCTGGAATATATCGATATTGAAATACACGCATACCAAAAACAGGACGAAGGCCAGAAATATGCCGAGCATCCCACAACCTATGGCAAAATAGATGAACGCGGCCGTTATTTTCATTGCTTGGTTTTCCAGGTAACTCTAATATAGTTTCTTACTAAGGGTAATGCAAATTCGTATTAAGCGTAACATTCTATCTGAATACTACTTTTTGCTATAATCTCGCGGCGGGACATGTCTTATTTCCTTGGTGTGGATATCGGGTCTGTAAGTGCCAAACTGGCACTCGTTGATGCTAATAGCATCCTTCATTTTGATACCCAAAAGATAACCCAAAGCCCACGTTCAGCAGTCATTTCGATGATGCGTCGGCTGGGAGAAAAATTCGATCTCAGCCGGGTCGCAGCCGCCGGCGTATCGGGTTCCGGCAAATCGGTAATACCACACGATCTCGGTTGGATAGAATACAGCAGCCCTCTCTCCATTGCCGCCGGCCTTTTAAATTTTCATCCGGATATCGGAACGATCATACAGATCGGCGGTCAGAGTTCGCTGGTTATCGAATTGGAAGATGGATTGAGAAAGCCCTGGAGGGCAACCACCAACCCACTCTGTGCCGCAGGCACGGGCAGATTCCTTGAGCAACAGGCATACAGGCTGGGCATAACCATACAGGACTTTGCCCAACTGGCCATGAAATGTGAGGCCAACCCGCCCAGGATCGCCGCCAGGTGCAGCGTGTTTGCCAAGACCGACCTTATCCATCTCCAACAGAAGGGAGCTCCTGTGGAAACCATGCTATACGCTCTCTGCGAGAGTGTGGCACGCATGGTTGCCTCGCTCAAGAAAGGCATTTTTCGCCCACCGGTCTACTTCGTGGGAGGGGTTGCAGCTAATGCTGCAGTAGCCAGGTCTCTTAACAGTATGCTGTCCTCCAGGAATGGTTGCGAAATAAGTGTAATTGTTCCTGAAAATTACCTGCATATCGAGGCCGTGGGATCAGCCCTCCTCTCGAGGGGCAAAACCTCAAAATCAATATCGTTGCATGAAATCGATGAGCGACAGAGCTACTGCTGGATGCCCGGTCTAACACAGACTACTCACAAGGAAGACGGAAGAGGGTTCAGGATTAGCGGGGACTGCAGGGGCTATCTGGGAGTGGATATAGGCTCTACCAGTACTAAGGCGGTGATCCTCGATGAGACCGGTAAACGGGTCTTGGCCAAAAACTACCTCATGACGGCTGGCCAGCCGGTCAAGGCCGTAAAAGAGGTATTCGCAAACCTGATTAAAGATGGCGCCGGCCGGGTAGAGATATGCGGCGCCGGCATAACGGGATCGGGCAGATATCTGGTTGGCAGCCTTATAGGGGCTGATCTGATCAAGAATGAGATCACTGCGCAGACAAGGGCGGCGGCCGAAATAGACCCTCTGGCAGACATCATAGAAATCGGCGGCCAGGATTCGAAGCTGGTAATCAAAAGGAACGGGGTTGTCATCGATTATCAAATGAATAAGGCCTGTGCAGCGGGGACGGGCAGCTTTATTGACGAACTGGCCGAAATGCTGGGTGTTTCGGTAAAAGACGGAGAATTTTCCAGATTGGCATTTGCCGCTCCCAACACCGTCGACCTGGGCACCCGCTGCGCCGCTTTTATGGGGCAGGCCGTGGCCACCGCCCAGCAGCAAGGCTTGCCTCTGGAGATCATTACAGCCAGCCTTGCCAACTCGATCGCTAAAAATTATCTCTCCAAAGTTGTGGGCAACAGAAAGCTGGGAAATAAGGTCATACTCACGGGAGCCGTTTTCTATAACCAGGCCGTCGTTGCAGCTTTTCAACAACAGCTCAAGGGCAAATCATTGATCGTCCCTGAGCATAATGAAGTCAGCGGCGCTATCGGGGCCGCGCTGCTGGCCAAAGAGGCCGGATCGGCCGGACAATCAAATTTCAAAGGGTTCCGGGAAGTTATAAATGCAGAATGTCTTCTTTCGACATTCACCTGCAAATCATGCGACAACAATTGCACAATTACCAGGATGCAGACAGAGGGAGTAAAACCGACCTTTTACGGGAGCAGGTGCGACCGCTACGACAGCAGCTTCGGGCATGCCCGGATGAAGACTTTTTTCGACGAGCGAGAAAAACTCCTTTTCCAGGACTTCCGGGATGCCAGCGGCAAAGGTCCTATAGTGGGCATACCCAGGGCGCTGCTGGTCTACGATTATGCGCCGCTGCTGATCGGCTTTCTGAACTCGTTGGAGGCCCGGATTGTGCTTTCGGGCAGCACCAACGGTGAAATCATCCATCAGGCGGCGGAGCTAAGCTACACCGATAGCTGTTTCCCTTTGAAACTGCTCCACGGGCATGCGGCAAAACTGAAAGATGCCGACTACATTCTTTTCCCCTGTTCAATTCGTTTAGGGGAAAAGGACGGCGATGCGAACCAGAAGTATGCCTGCCCCCTGATACAGGCCTCGCCTTACATCATTGGAGAGGCGCTTGATTTAAAAGACCGCCTGCTTGTACCTATTCTCGATTTTGCACACGGACCCGACGAAACTATAAATAACCTGGCCGATACGGCGGTCAAAATGGGATTCAGCTAGAAGCAGAGGCAAAAAGGCAGCCCTGGCCGGCATGGCAGCGCAGCAACGGTTCGAAAACGAACGTGACGCCCTTGGCCGCAAATTACTGGATGAACTGAAGGCAAGCGGCAAAACGGGCGTAGTGCTTTTAACAAGGTCCTATATGTCGCAGGATTCCGGCGCTAATTTGGGCATAGCCGAAAAGCTGGCTCAGCTGGGAGTTGTGCCCGTACCCCTGGATTTCCTGCCGCTGGCATCGATCGACCCTAAAAACTATTCAGACCGGCCATACTGGTTTTATGAGAGCAAGCTCATCGCAGCGGCAGCTATCACGGCCGCCAATCCTCACCTTTACGGACTTATATTGACCAATTTCGGCTGCGGACCCAATTCCTTCGCACTCAGGTTGGTAGAGGATATCATGGGGAGCAAACCCCTGGGACAACTTGAGATAGACGAACATGCGGCCGAGGCCGGTATCGTAACCAGGTTGGAAGCCTTCGTAGATACGATCACCGGATTTTCGAATTCCGGCGCATCGAACGTTAGCTCTGGCGCATTCCATTACCGGGGGGCATCCCCCGTCATAAACGCGCATAAGACCCTCCTCATACCAAGGATGGCGCCGCATGCCGAGGTTGTAGCGGCGGCCATGGATGCCTGTGGTGTCAGAACCATAGTGCTTCCTGAATCCGACGAACGCAGCCTTCAGTACGCCAATGAGCTGACTTCCGGCACCGAATGCCTGCCCTACCGGGTATGCCTGGGAGACTTTATCAGGTACTATCGCGACAACGGCACAGGCTCGAAAAACGTGGAGGGTTTCATGGCCGGGTCATATGGCCCCTGCCGCTTGGGTAAATATGCCATCGAACAGATGAGGGTGCTCAAAGAGATAGGCATTGATCTACCGATCCGTACAACGGTCTCCAATAATGCCTACCGCGATTTGAATATAGGCCCTGATTTTGAACGGCTGGCCTGGAAGGGGCTCGTCGCTTTTGACCATCTTGAGAAACTATTGTGGCGAACACGTCCCTATGAAAAACAGGGAGGATCAGCCAACGAACTTTTTAACGAGTATATGCATAAAATTGTGGACAGGGTCCATCGGAAAGAGCCCTTTGAAAGAATGCTGTCCAAAGCCGCTGCTGAGTTCCGCTCCCTGATAGACACAGATATGCCCCGAAAACCCTTAGTAGGCATAAACGGAGAGATATTTTTACGCTCCAACAGGTTCAGCAACAACCACCTCGTAATGGTATGCGAAGCTGCAGGGCTGGAAGTTGTGGTCTCGCCGCTGAGCGAGTGGTTTAAATATACAGCGTTCCGCAACCTTGAAGATGCTTTACGTGACCGTAAACTGAAAAAGTCGCTGGTCAGCTACGTAAAGAAATGCATTCAGGAACATGATGAGCACAGCATTGCCCTGCAGTGCAGCGAATTACTGGAAATCGAGGAACCGTCTACAGAAAAACTACTTTCTTTATCGGCCGGGCATCTCTCACCCCGTTGTGGCAGTGAAGCTGTTTTAAGCATAGGCAGCGGGATAGGATGGATGCAAAGCCCTCAATTTGCCGGAGTTATCTCGGTTATGCCCCATGGATGCATGCCGGGAGGTATTGTGGCCGCCATGGCCGATAAATTCAGCGCCGCGTACCACAAGCCCTGGATCAGCCTTACTTACGATGGTTTCCCCGAAACCAACAACCTGGCAAAGATAACCAATTTTGCCGAGGTCTTGAGATACTGCAAGGTAATCAACGGGTGAGAAGAGCCCTTTGGTCAAAAATAGAGCTACCCACCCATCTCTGTTATTGACCCTTCGCAGTTAGCCGTAAAGCATTTATAATAAAAATAAGGGGAAAAAGCTTGATGAAGGATGAAGGAGGCTCGAGATGTCCGGAAATTTGACCATCAATTTTAGCAAATGGGTACTGGTAGTTTGTATTGTGTGCTTACTTGTCATAATAGGGGCGGCTTTGTTCGGCGGGTACTTGCTGGGTAATTCCGGAGGTTACCAAACCGGGTATGACCAGGGAAAGGCGGAAGGCGATAAAGCAGGCTACTCAAGAGGGTTGACGGACGGCCAAAAGTCGGGCTACGACATGGGTTATCAAGCGGGCGACAAAGACGGATACGATCGTGGCAACAAAGCAGGATACGATCAGGGTTATGCCAAAGGTAAAGATGACGGCTATGCGCAAGGTGACTCCGCCGGTTATAGCAGAGGCCTGAGCCAGGGGTACAGCAACTATGTGCCGTTCATCTACCCCAGATATTACAGATTCTGGTACTAAAGAATCGCTTTGCCTCAAAAGAGCCTTCTGCCTCAAAAGTGGACGAGTTGCCCCAAAAGTCGGGGCGGGGCGAGCAGGTGAGCCATGCCTAAACCATTGAAGGTATGGCCTAGGAGAATTATCGTCTTCCTTCTGATACTTGACCTTCTTATCTTTTTTTATACCTTTGCTAGTCTCGCTTTGGCTTATCCTTTTGGGGTTGCCCAGCAAGTTTAATAGGAATGATTATATGTTTAGTCTTATATAACCAAATACATCGAAAAGAGGTTAACAATCTATCTAATTCGACTGTAAAGAAATATCAGTCCCAAAATAGCAATAATTATAATGAGAATATCTGCTCCAAGGCCAAATCCTTGTACATAGGCAACAATTGGATAAGAAAACACAGTAGCATTCTCACTTGCTGGAAAAAGTTGACGACTAATAGCAAAAGCAGTGGCAACAAAGACAATTACAAAGAAGACAAAGATCAAGATGAGAATAAACTTCCCCATAACCAACCTCCAAAGGATGGAAAATAATGGATATTATACATCCCTTGAGTATCTACATATACAGGCTATTGAGTAGCCATGTAAAATCTTCTCATCTGGTTATTGGATGAGAGGCAGGAAATGCGCTTTCAAGTCATTTATAGGCCAATTAAGCTGATATCTTTTATATTTATTAACTAATCCTTACATACGAGTAGACTTCAGCTAGCAATCAGGGAGTATTGCGTTTGTAAATGCCATTTACCGAAAGTACTTGCGAATATTCAGTTAGTGTAATGAACCCATGAAGATAATCAGCGGATGTATAAGTTTCCGACCGAGAATTAATACCTATCAATTTGACGCAAAAATTGCCCTGCACTTCAACATCCGGTACATTAGTTGAAGAACCCGAGTATAATTTTTTACCTGTACTATCTAGTATTTCAAATGAATCGGGAGAGGGATAACTAAATTCAACATCACGTATAATAAATGGCTGTTCAATTGGAGTGCCACAAAATGTAGTCTGCGGTTGATGAGGTGTTGCCCATCTTTCGACACTGGACATTGGCACATTGATATCTTCGGTTTTATAGACTTTAAGAATTGCGACAGCTTCAACTATTGCCAAGTTATAAGTTCCCACATTATTTAATTCTAGGCTATACTCTAATCTGCCATTTTCACTAGGTTTCAAAGTGAGAGCTTTCGTGTCTATATCTTCGCCATTTACTTTTAACGTGGCCGAATAAGTATTGGCTTCGCTACCAATATTCTTTACAGGAATGGTTATCGTTATTGGCTTGCTAGCTTCTTCTTCCGAAGATGATAGTTCTATTTTACCTACCTCAAATTTATAAGGCTCAACTTGTGGAGTTGGTACAGGAATAGAGGACATTGCCTTGGATTTGTTTTCCGATGAGGCTACAGCACAGGATAGGTTCAAAGAAAGTAGAATAGCCAGAGCGATTGATAGTTCTGATAATTGCGACACTTCAATACCTCACCAATCTCCATACATTTACAAATACCTACTTATTGCTAATATTAATATGGTTTTTACTAGGTATCCAATCATTGCTGACCAGGAATTTTCCATGATAACTTCCATTGACCATTTTCTTTTACTAGTTGTCCATTTATTATACTAGCCGATGTAGCCATGAAGGTTTTGCTGTACTTTTCGTAAATTGAGACGGTTGCAGTAATTCCATTTACTGATATTTGTCTGATTTGGAAATCAACATTGCCACTGAACGTATAGCGGGTAGAAGTTGCTTGGACAATACCATTCTCACCATATTCCTGTATAACATTGCTACTGAGATAATTAAGACATTTATCGAATGATTGTGAATTGTAGGCAGAGTAATATCCGTTTATTGTTTCCGTAATTGATGTTTCATCTATTGCAGACGTATTGGAGCTAGAATTGGTTTGGGTTGAGACTGTAGCACTATGGATAAATGATGAAAGTCTATTAACCATGTTGTCTTTATATGCTGATAATGGTTGGACACCTATAAAAGCTAAAACAACTAGCACAACCAAAATAATTAAAATGATTGATAGTATTTGCTCGATAAAACCTTTTTGTTTATGGCCTAGCTGATTATGATGCTTGTTACTAGATTTTTTACTGCCCATTTATTTCAACCCCTACCCATTTTCCAAAATATTTTATAGCTTTTTAACAAAAATATCCTGCGTAGATATAAACAACTGCGTGAAAAAACTAGGCATGGTTATCATGTGCTGATATATTGAATATATGGAAGCTACGGAACAGTTAGACGAAAATCTGATTAGGAAAATTGTAAGAGAGGAAATTGCCAACTATATGCAGGAGAATGCAGGGGAACGGATAGCCTACACATTAGAGATGGCTAAAATTAGAGATTCTTAGAAATGTATCCTATCTAATCCTAATTTGCGTAAGTGTGCTTCACATTTTAATTGAAAGTCTTCGGCTACGGATAATGGATTTGATGGAGATGTTTTTAGGGTATTGATTGCTGCACTTTGATCAGCGATAAATTGCTCTTTTGTTTTAGAATCCGCTTTATGGCAGTTAGATATAAGGTCAAGTGTTATTTGTCCTGCAACCCACACGGCAGAACGAGCTAAGAACATTTGGGTCTCTGATAAATCAGCGTTTAAATGAACAAGCAAATCTTGGATATCTTTAATTGCTTGCTCGGCATCGTCCATTCGTCCATAGATAGGGTCTATGTGCTCTAGTGTCATATCTCATACCTCCCGCCCCAAATGCTCTCTAAGAATAGACCATGGGATATGAGGAAATCAACTAAGTACTAATTTGACCTTTCTTGCTAACCCTTTTATCTGTATACCGTCTTTTCTTGGGAATCCGCTTACGCCTAATAAGTTGACTAAGCAGCATGAGAATTGCTTTAGCATTGCTAGGTTGCCGGTCTCCCGCCTTCCACTTCTCTACAGCATTGACCGTAACATCCAACTCGTCAGCTATGGCAGCTAGTGTCCAGCCCTTTTCTTGAAGCTCTGCTATCTTTTCTTGCACCGTATTCATTATATACATGCTACCATACACTGTATGCTAATGTCAATATAAATGATTTTGTGGTAGTGTATTGACAATACCATACGACGTATGGTATAATACGGTATACTAAAGAATGAGAGGTAAACAAAATGGACGCAAGAGAAGAAAAAGGATTAGTAATCGCAGCGACTTCAAAGATAGAGAAGAATAAATTGGGATGGAAAGTACCTTCCCAATCTGGCAACGGCAGTTACGTAGTGAATCTCGATCATGGCGAGCCGTTTTGCACCTGCCTCGACTTTGAAGCCCGCCATTTGCCCTGCAAACATATCCACGCAGTTGAGTACGTTATCCAAAGGGAAACGAAGCCCGATGGCACGGTCACCGTCACGGAAGCAATCAAAGTAACCTACAATCAGGAATGGCATACTTACAATGAGGCTCAAACCCACGAATCCGAACGGTTTTTAACCCTATTGCGTGAACTATGCAACGGAATTGAGCAACCCGCACAGACCTTTGGCAGACCCCGCCTTGCGCTCTCTGACGTTATCTTTGCCCTTGTTTATAAGGCTTACTCTACCATGTCAGGCAGACGGTTCACTGGCGACCTTGTTGAAGCCCAAAAAGACGGTTTGGTGAGCAAAGCCCCACATTACAATAGTGCTTTCCGCTACCTTGAAAATCCTGAACTAACCCCGCTTCTAAAGGCTCTAATTGAACAGAGTGCCAGCCCGATGAAAGCCATTGAGACTGATTTTGCAGTTGATTCTTCTGGCTTCTCTACTACCACCTATGCCCGATGGTTCGACCATAAATATGGCAAAGAAAAGACACGGCAGACTTGGGTAAAAGCTCACCTTATGTGCGGTGTTAAAACTCATATTGTCACCAGTGTTGAAGCTACGTCTTATGAATCGGCTGACAATCCACAATTCGCTCCATTACTTAACCAGACTGCCAAGACTTTCACTATCAATGAAGTATCGGCTAATAAAGCCTATTCCAGCAAAAGGAACTATAAGGCAACACAAATGTGGGGAGGGACAGCTTATATCCCATTCACATCACGTGCAACAGGACAGAAAAGCCCATATACCAATAGTATGAACGATATATGGAATCGCATGTGGCATTTTTACAATTACAACCGTGAAGCCTTTTTACAGCACTACCACAAGAGATCAAATGTTGAGACTACTTTCTCAATGATAAAGGCTAAGTTTGGTGCTTCGGTTAAAGCTAAATCTCCAACGGCTCAGGTCAATGAAGTGCTTTGCAAGGTACTCTGCCATAACATCTGTGTGCTGATTCAGTCAATATATGAACTAGGATTAGAGCCGACATTCTGGACGACTTTTGAGGCAAAAACGGCAGTTGCCCCAAAACTCCTTGAAAATTAGGACTTTTAGGGCAAAGCCCTAAAGAATCGCTTAATAAATGCTTAATATTTTTATACTATCCTGATATTAATAGACCGCAGCACATCATATGAAAAAGGACAGCGGCCTTATAAGCATAAGATGAACAGTATGCGGAAAAGATATCAGTGTCCCAGGTGCGGGGCGCCTGTCGTTTTAGGCGAGAGATTTTGCGTGGGTTGCGGCATCAATTTCACATGGATAGTAGCGCCGGCACAACAGCAAGGTCCGCCCTCTTCATACGCAAACCAGACTTCAAATCAACAGCCGGCAGCATGGCAGGCATCTCAATATGATAAGCAGCCATTGTTAAATGAACGCTATACAGTGGATAGCGGCGGCGCGGCACAAACCAGGCATGCGTCGGCAGGGGGTACCTCAACGCCCATAAGCGCTGAGATTTCCAAATTACTGGAAGATTTCTTTGGAAAGAACGTTAAATATCATAGAGTGCACTGACCGCATATTCGATTAGTGCATGATCGGGACGGCAAAGCCAGCCTACCTATGCAGTAATAAAGAAGCCTATTTATTCAGTAGTCTTCTTTCGATCATCTCGATATGTTTCTCGATCTGTTCGAACCTTTTAACAACAATCTGGATGTTTTTATTCCACTCCGTGTAAGGGAAATACTCCCGGTGCCCATGCGTATCCGATTTTGCCCCCAGTGCTTTGGTTATTTTCTCATCCATCTCGGCTCGTAGCTTGGTTTCCAGATCGGCCATATCACTCAGCCACTCTGCCCTAAGTTGAGCTAATAACTCATCAACATTCATTGGCACCTCCCAGAAAACGCTGAATAAAATTACCCTCTAAGTTTAGATTATATACAATGTTTACTTCAAAATAAATCATCGTATATTTACTTGAGCCCGGCATACAAGTATAATCATAAAAAATAGTTATCAGGAGGCTTGCAATGGCGGGAAAAGGTAGCTGTTATATACATCCCGATAGGGAAGCTACCAAAGGTTGCTGGCGCTGCCAGCAGCTAATCTGCGATGATTGCAGTACCGTACTGTTCGGCGAAACTTATTGCAGAAGATGTGCCGTCGAGGTTTCCAAGATTTCACCCAAGCAAGCCTCAAACATATTCAACCGGCAGATAAATTCCAGATGGATCATCATCGCTATCGTCATCATAACGCTGGTTATCATAGCCGTTGAGATATTTGTTATGACACGGGGGTAGGATGGAAAAATTGTCAGCGTTCAGTCCATGGATAGTTATTCTGATACTAGTTCTCGTTGCCTGGTCCCTTGCCTGGAAAGGCGTGGCTCTGTGGAAGTCGGCGCGCAATGATCAGACAGCCTGGTTTGTGGTAATGTTGATAGTCAACACGCTGGGTATCCTGGAGATCGTTTATATTTTTGCATTCAGCAAGAAGCAAACCCAATAATTTTATCCGGTTTTAAGGATTCAACTGGCTGTTAAGCTTGTCCAGATTCGCTTTCAAACTATTGCGCAGTGTGCTGTAGGTCTGATACCAGTACTGCCATTTTAGCTGGGGGTCCGTATTCTCGTTCCAGGCTGCCGAAACGTTATCTGCAAATGCTTTATCCTCGAAGCGCGGCAACAGGGTCGCCAGCCTGCTTCGCTGTTCCGCAAATTGCTGGTTGGCATAGGCAATGTTTATGTCCTTCGAGTCCTGCTGGCTGATAGTAGCCATGTCATCGAGTATTAAAAGATTCAAATCAATATAAGGCTGCAAGGATGACAGGGTTGTTCTCGGCGCCGCAAGCGGGTCCACTGTCTGGACAGACGCACTTTGGCTTTTCAGGCTGGTTATCTCCGCATTGGCTGCAGCCAGCTGAGCTTTTGTAGAGTCCAATTCCGCCTGTAGCGAGCTGTATTGCTCCTGTGAAATCGCCGGAGCGCATCCTGATAATAAGAGAATTGCCAGCAGCGCAAAAGAAAGATGATTTTTATTAATCCTGATTTACTCAATTTTAAAACCTACCTGCAAAAATTAATTCCAGATGTTATAGTACCCTGCCATAATATTCAAGTTAAAAATATACATTAAGGGGGACAGTATGAAGTTTAAAAATAAGGTGGCGCTGGTGACCGGAGGAGGCAGCGGCATCGGCAAAGCCATAGCCCTGGCCTTCGCCGAAGAAGGGGCGAACGTGGCAGTCAATGATGTTAACGGAAGCGCTGTCGACAGCACGGTAGCCGAGATCGGCAAGATGGGCGGCACGGGTCTGGGAGTAGTCGCTGACGTTTCCAGTTCGCAGGAAGTTAAGGACATGTTCTCCAAAGTGGTCAATAAATTCGGCACTTTGGACATCCTGGTCAACAACGCCGGCATTGCCAGGTCGACGGACGCGGTTATGAAAAAAGGGGATGACATGATCAGGGAAATAGCAACGACGGGCCGTTCAACAACCTGTGTGGAGGCAACTCGGAATATGACCGATGAGGCGTGGCAAAATGTATTGGGCGTTCACCTCAACGGCACATTCTATTGTACACGCGAGGCTCTCAAAATTATGGAAGACGAGGGAAGCGGAAAAATTATCAATATGGCTTCGATAGCCGGGATGGTGGGGCTTCCCGGCAGCCCTGATTACTCCACTGCCAAAGGGGCCATAATCGCTTTCACCAAATCGGTAGCACGGGAAGTGATCTGCCGTGGAGTTTACGTTAATGCCATCGCCCCCGGATGGATTGATACCCCCATGGTGACCGATATGTTATCGCCGACTTTCAAGTTTGTGGCCGTAACCCAGACGCCGGTGGGACGTCTGGGCACTCCGGAGGAAGTAGCCGCAGTGGCCGTATTCCTGGCCTCGGAAGATTCAAGCTTTGTCGTCGGCCAGGTAATATGCCCCGCCGGCGGGGGTTACGTATAAAAGAACTTCTTTCATCATAGCAATTTTTACATGCTATAATATTTACGCGTAAGAGGATACCAGTCATAAATTTCGGGAGGTGTATATGAAAGGGTCAATCAAGGTAATCGAGGTTCTGAATTCCCTGTTGGCGGACGAGTTAACGGCTATAAACCAGTACATGGTCCATTCTGAGATGTGTGAAAACTGGGGCTATGATAAATTAGGTGCAACCATCCAGAAGCGCGCCGTTGACGAGATGAAGCATACAGAAAAGCTCATCGCTCGCATTCTATTCCTGGAAGGCATTCCTGTCGTCAGCGAACTCAGGAAGATGAGCATCGGCGCCGACGTAACTAAAATGTTTGTCAGCGACCATGGCCTTGAGGCTGGAGCAATAAAGTCCTACAACGCCGGCATAGTAGTCTGCGCCGACGCTAAGGATTATGCCACACGGGAAATACTGGAGAGCATCCTCAATGATGAGGACAGGCACATAGACGGCATCGAAGAGGTCCAGGATGAGATCCAGCAGATGGGCATCCAGGTATTCTTGTCCACTCAGCTCGCCTAGAAAAACGTCATAACGCATAAGACACCGGCGCCGGCAGGTCACAGCCAACCAGACAGCCTGTCGGCGCGGGTAGACATTCCAATTAGCTGGAATACTATGAAAGGTTCAGCCTACTTGATAGTGCTGGCGGGGGTGTTGGTCCTTTCCTCAGGCATACTTTTCCTTTTGGACTACGCCATTTTCGGGGACCTGCGCGACAACCTGTTCTACCTTTTCCAGGACCTGGCTTTTTTACCACTGCAGGTCTTGCTGGTAGGCATAATAGTCGAGCGCCTGTTGGCACGCCGCGAAACAGAAGAGAAAATCAGCAAACTTAATATGGTTGTAGGGGCATTCTTTTCTGAAGTCGGCCACCGGCTTTCATACATGCTGCTGGAATCAGCGGATGACAAGGACCGGATAATTGCCAATCTTCAGGTGGTGCCATCCTGGAAATATGCTGACTTCAAAAAGGCGCTGAACTTTGCCCTGACAGAGACGGATACAAAATTTCCCGGGATGGACCTCAATCAATTAAGAGATTTCCTGGTAAGCAAACGTTCTTTTCTTCTGGCTCTAATTGAGAACCCTAACCTGCTGGAGCACGAACGCTTTACCGATTTGCTGCTGGCCGTGTTTCACCTGGCAGAAGAGCTTGAATCGCGTCCCTCATTAGCAAATCTCCCCGAAAAAGACCGGGGACACATCACCGTCGATATTTCGCGGGCCTATCAATTCCTGCTGGTGGAATGGCTGGACTACATGCAGCATCTGAGGGAGAGCTACCCCTTCCTCTACTCGCATTACCTCAGGATACATCCTTTCCAGCCCTCTCCCTCCGCCATCGTGGAATAACTCAATCAAGTCCAAAACTACAGCCACGGATAGGAAAAAGTGGTGTAGTCTTGATGCATAGAATATAATTATCGCCGCATATATATATTTCGGGGCGGTCTGCGGATAATTAGGTTAAGGGGAGGAAGTATGATGCGCGGAAGAATGGCAAGGGAACGGAGCAACTCATCGGCTCAATTGGTTAAACGGCAAGCAGGCAAAGACGCCAAGTCAGACGAGGAACCTAAACCACCTCCGGGATGGGACGAGAATTGGACCCCGCCTCCCGCAGGAGATACATATCACATTCCACCGCCACCCCCACCTCCTCCGCCACCACCCAAGAAATAGGCGACTGCAATACCCTCTTAACTTAAACGTCCGACACCTGTCGATGCTCGACAGGATAGGCTATAATGTCGATCATGCCGGATGACAGGACAGGGCCGCTTAAGCCCATCAAGTGGTATAAGACGCTGGCCACTGGCAAGGGCAGGCTTGAAGCCGGGGCATTTTTATTGGAAGGTAGCCGCGCTATCGACCAGGTTATAAGCGGCCATCCCGACGCCTTGATAGAGATTTTGTCCATCGCAGAGCTTCCTGCCTCCTACCGCAGGTTTAATGTTCGGACCGTCGGCGCAAAGCAACTCGATTCGATCTGTTCAACCAAAACCCCCCAGGGGATCGTTGCTGTGGTCCGCCTGCCTCGGGACATGTACTCCGACCACCTACCTGAGCATACGGGCGGCAAGATACTTCTGCTAGAAGATATTCAGGACCCCGGCAACGTCGGCACCCTGCTTCGCACTGCAGCAGCATTTGATTTTTCGGGCGTCATCCTCTCCGGAAAGTGTGCCGACCCCACCGCACCTAAATGTGTTCAGTCATCCGCCGGCACTTTATTGTCATTATGGATCAGGAGGACCTCCCATTATATGAGCATGGTAAAGGCCCTTAAAGAAGCCGGCTACTTTATCGTAGCAACCGACCTCAAAGGCGAAGAACACCCGGATGCGCTGCAACGGCAAACCAGGCTGGTGCTTTCATTGGGCAATGAGGCCGCCGGTTTGTCGCAGGAGATGTTGCATATCTCAGACTATCGATTGAGGATAGCGGTAAACCGGGAAAAAGCTGAGTCCCTCAATGTGGCGGCCTGCGGGGCGATCTGCATGTACCTGAGCAGCTTCTCAGTCTGCGACTAACGCTTACTAATCATTTTAGGTATGGCGGTGCCAATCAATCTATCTGCTACAAGCAGAATAGACAGGTGATTTGCATTTTCAACAATCTGTGCAGTGGATTTTTTCCTCAGACCCACCTTCGGAAGTTCAGCATAGCTAATCACCTTTTCAGTATCGAACAGTTCATCGTTCTCGCCGATAAAAAGAGCAAACGGCTTGTCTATCTCCCTGAACTGCTCCTGAGGATTATCCGGGGTTATAGCCAGCGACATATTAACTGTTATGGACTTAATTAATAACGGATCCTTCCTCAAGACGTCATCCGGATAATTAAAGAACACGGCCGGAGTATTTCCTTGGTCAACACCCTGTGACATCCCATATTTAACAAATACGTCGAGGTCGACTACGGCAAATGGATGGGGATTTCCGGGCCGTTCTGTAAGCGATTTATATCCCAATTGTGGTGAAATAAATATGTATCCCAAAAGGTTGGGGTCTTTATGCCAGGTTATGTAATTCAACACCAGTCCAGCCCCTGATGAATGCCCGCCCAATAATAAGGGTACATCCGGATGAATGGTCCGCATGTAATTAATCGACGCCTCCACATCGCTCCATACCTGCTCTAAAGATGGAGAATCTCCACGCGGGCCCTCGGAATTGCCGTGACCTCTCAAATCCATCAAACAAGTTGAGACGTTATATTTCTCAGGCAGTAATTCCCCTAAACGCTGATACCCCGCGCCGCTGTGCGCTCCGCCGCCGTGAAGAAAAACCAGTGATGCAACAGGGTGCCGTGCCTGGGACAGATAGCAGGCGAGCTTCAACCCGTCCGTAGCCTGTATGTAAATGGGAGCACCAATGCCCTCCATATTTGCATTGACCAACTCATCGAAGGAAAAGGATGGCGCCTCGTTGACCTTATCTGCACTGGACATTCACGACCCTCCTCCAAATTAACTAATAGGTAATTATCCCTTGACATCCGGTAATTTATATGATATACTACGTTCAAGAGGATAAGAAAATGAAGATAAAACAGACCAAGTATACAACGAAGCATTTCAACAAACTGTTCCCTGATAATGATGCCTGCCTTGAATGGCTCAAGGATAAGCAATATCCGAACGGCATTGAGTGTCCGGTATGTAAGAAGGTTACTAAGCATTACAAAAGAGCTAATCGCCCTTCTTATTCTTGCGATCTTTGCGGACATGATATTTCCCCGATGGCTGGTACAATCTTTGAGAAATCCGCTACTCCGCTCAAGGTCTGGTTTGAGGCTATGTTCTGGATAGCAACTACCCGATCCGGTCATTCCGCCAAAGAGCTTCAGCGCAGAACAGGCGTAACTTACAAAACAGCTTGGCGCATGTTCAAACAAATCCGCACACTTCTTGACGAGCATCCTGAAATGTTTTCTGAGCAGGTCGAAGTTGATGAGACTTACATTGGCGGAACTCGGCATGGCACTCGTGGCCGCAGAGCCGAAGGTAAAACCGCCGTTATCGGCATCGTTCAGAGGCATGGAAAGGTTATCAGTCAGGTCGTGACCGATACCAAACGCTCTACGGTTATGCCCCTGATTAACAAGAACGTTGCCAAGAAGTCTATGGTTTATACGGATGAATACCCCGTTTATGATTGCGTTGATAAGCTCGGTTTTGAGCATGAGACGGTCAATCATGGAGCAGGCGAGTACGTCAACGGGAATGCCAGCACCAATACCATTGAAGGCTTCTGGTCTCTTGTAAAACGGGGAATAAACGGTGTTTATCATGCTGTTAGTCCGAAGTATCTTCAGTCATATCTGAATGAGTATCAATTTCGTTACAACCATCGTCTTGATCTTGCTCCGATGTTTCTGACGATGCTTGATCGGATTTAGGCTTAATCGCCAAACTGAGAAAGGCAAGAAACTGATCCTCAGTAATGTCACGCTTTATGATCTTTCGTCTTCTTGACATTCTGCACCTTATTTATTTCTTCCGTATTGCCATCCCATTTAGAAAACGGATATTCCTCACTTACCACAAAATCTTTTGCATAATGTTCCCATTTATGGTCAAGGCTAATTGCTATATGTACTGCATAAGTGCCTGGTCCAAATTTATCTAAGCTACAATAATCGTTATCAACTCTAAAGGGAATAACAACTGTTTTGTTGTGCGCAAAAAAATCGGCATCCATGTCACCTGAAAGCGGCGCAGGCTCATTCTTGACAATTGTAACTGTAATCCACGTCATAGAAGGTGGCAACGTAGCATGTTTGCCTATATTAGTATCAAAGTCACCCCAATTCAAATCCCTGTCTTCAACTGCCTGGAATACACACTTGCCTGATGTTTTTTCGTGGATTTCAAATCTAACACGCAAGTCTCTAATATCTTGCCTACGAACACCTATCTTGGCCTGCCAATCTTCAACCGGACAATTTTTAATCCTACAGAATAATCCGGCATAAGCAAATCCTGTGGATATTACCTTGAGCTTCGGCCTACCCCAAATGATTTCTGGCAAAGTAGGCATCACCAATGCCACCACCAAGGCAAGAATACCAATAACAAGAGAAAGAATACCAATAATAACTGACATAATACCAAAAATAAGAGCGGCGGCAATAGAGAGTATACTAATAATAAGATTGGTATCCATGAACATAGTATAGCATCGTGCCTACCGGATGTAAAGGGATACTTACCAACTAATATTATCAATTGATAGGCGGATTAATCCAATTCCCTGACCGTCCTTCCCGCACTTTATATATTAGTATTTCCAGGATATAGCCAGAACCAGGGGCTGTAATTTCTGCGGCTAATAAACGGACGCCGCCAGGGCAAGATGTTACGGCTCATCCTTAATATTGCGAGACGGTTTCGAATAATTATATGTCTTCTCATGCGGAGCCCGCGGCGCCACAATCTTGCCATAATTTCCTCCATTCTGTGAAAGAGCAAAAAAAACAGTTTCCCGGGCAGTACAGTAGAGATATACTTCTGACATATTAATCATAAGATTAGGTGGTTAATAAACGATTAAATTGCAGTTAGATTTACGTTAAAATTTTGTTGGCCGTTTGCCTGTATTTGACCGGGGCATAGGCCCTCGAACGTTTCCCCGAACCCTGCGGTCCCTCACCGCCCAAAATGTTCGTGCAGTCGCCATTTCGTCAACTAGCCGCGCCGTTTGCGACTATATCCTTGGGCCCGCCGTATGAAATAAAGAACACATATTCAATGTATTCCGTATCCTCGACTGACCCGTCAGCCCATCATTTTCCTGAAAATATGCAAGTTGAGTTATTTTATTGAGATTCTAGCGTCTACTACCCAGTAACCCTCTCCCTGCGGCATGACTTTTACGGGATTGAAATCGAGCTCGGCAATCTGAGGCAAGTCACCGACCATCTCCGAAAGCCGCAGCAGAAGTTCTTCCAGGGACGCAATGTCAGAAGGGGCGGAGCCGCGGTATCCCTCAAATAGCTTGGCCGTCTTGATAGAGGTGATCATCTCCCTGGCATCCACATCGGTCAAAGGATGCAGCTTGAGGATCACATCTTTTAGCAGTTCCGTGTATATGCCGCCCGCGCCGAACAGGATGAGCGGCCCGAAAGACGGGTCCTGTGTCACACCTGCGATGGCTTCTGTGCCTCCTGCGACCATGTGCTGTACTATAACGCCTTCCATCTCGCCCGCACGATTCAGTTTCGTAAGATTATCCTTAATTTCCATAAAGGCCCGCTCCACCTGGCCGGCCGAGCGCAGGTTCAGGACCACGCCCCCGACGTCGCTCTTATGGGTTATCGTCGATGAGGAGAGTTTCAGAACCACAGGGAACCCGACGCGGCGCGCCATAGCGGCGGCTTCGGCGGGCGTCGAAGCACTCAGGGTCTTAGCCATCCTGATCCCGTAGCAGTCAAGAAGAGCGCTTATTTCATTTGTATTCAGCCAGACCGGGCGCTGCGTGGTGGCTGACAGCTTCATTTTAACCAGTGATTCGGCCTTTTCCCTTTTGGTACCACGGAACCTGACATTCTTCCCCCTCGGTCTGCTGCGCATCTCGGCGTAATCGGCAGCCAGTGAAAGTGCAGCCACAGCTTCTTCAGGGAACGGATAAAAGGGCACATATTTTCCCTTCGAACCCATCCTGGTCTTAATACCCCTTCGTCCCAGGAAACAGGCCATGAGCGGTTTCCCTGCCTTCCAGAATACCGGCCCATATTTTTTAACCGTGCTCTCCAGCAGCTTTGTGTCGGAGATGACCGGCGGTATATATATCATCAGGACGGCATCGGTGCCGTCGTCCTCTGCCAGGAGCTGCAGCACGTTATCGAAGTCTTCGACGGTGGCCCCCGCCGTCGTATCGAGCGGATTGTTTATCTGGATGTCCCTCTTAATGGCGGACTGGAGTTTGCCCACCATTTCCTGCGAGAACTGTGGCAAGGTCAATCCGTGGCGCGCCGAGGCGTCCGCCGCGATGATGCCGGGGCCGCCGCCGTTGGTCAATATTACCAGTCGTCGCCCCTTCGGCAGGGGTTGATTTGATAGCAGCGTGGCAATATCGAACATCTCTTCCATGGTGTTCAGACGTACCAGGCCGGCATGGTGGAAAAGCACGTCCGAAGCCACGTCCGAAGTGGCCATAGCCCCGGTGTGCGAAGAGGCCGCACGGGACCCCGCCTGCGTGCTGCCGCCCTTTACCACCAGCACGGGTTTTCTTGCTGACACTCTGCGGGCGATCCGAGCAAATTTCTGTGCGTTCCCGAAATACTCGAGGTAAAGCAGTATGACCTTCGTCTTTCGATCGACCTCCCAATATTCGAGAAGGTCGTCGGACGATATATCGACCCTGTTTCCGGCACTCACAAAAGTGGAGATGCCGAGGTTCAGGTTCCTGGCATATTCCAGGATACTCAGACCGAGGGCACCGCTTTGTGATAGTAGAGCGACATTGCCGCGGGGTGGGAACACGGTTGAAAAAGTAGCATTCATTTTTATAGCGGGATCTGTATTGATTACACCCATACAGTTGGGGCCGACTATGCGCATGCCGTGTCCCAGCGCGAAGTCACGCAGTTCCTTTTCGCGGGAAGCCCCCTCCGGGCCTGCTTCAGCGAAGCCATCCGAAATGACAACCAGCGTATGCACTCCCTTATGCCCGCATTCGTCCGCCACACCGGGTACGATTTTGGCCGGGACGGCGATAATAGCCATATCGATTTCGCCGGGGATATCCCTCACCGAGCGGTAGCACTTAAGCGACATCAACGAGTCTACGCCAGGATTGACCGGATAGATGGCGCCGGAAAACCTGGCCTTTAACAGGCATTGGAGAAGCAGGTATCCAATGGTGCCTTCGTGCCTGGAAGCTCCTATCAGTGCAATAGATTTCGGACGTAGCAGGTATCTTAGCGAAGCCAGGGTAGCCGTCCTCTCTCTTTTTCCTCTTTCTTCTCGACATTCCTGGTCCTGGCGATGGGAAACATTATATGGTAGCCGCCGGCCTTTAACTCGCTTTCTATATGAAATCCGTAATGCTGGAATAGCGTTATCATCCTGTCGTTCTCCGCCAGGACATCAGCTTCAAATCGCGTGATCCTTTTTGTCCGCGCGGTTTCGGCCAATCTCTCCAACAAGATCGTGCCGATACCTTTATTCTGGTACCCATCCTCTATAAATAGATATATTTGGGCCGATCTGGAAGACGGCAATCGGTAGTACCTTCCTAGCGCTACAATATCACGGTTTGGCTCTCTCAGCACCTCAGCTACCAGGACGAAGGTGTTTTCATAGTCGACAGTGCAAAAGCGGACGGCAAATTCCATATCCATATCCCGCGGCATATAACGGAAAATTGTTCTCGCGTGGCTGGTTTAAGCCTCTGCACAAAACCAAGCAATTTCTCAGCATCGTCGGCTTTAATGGGCCTTAATAACAAGCTGGAACCATCTTTGAGCACGGCTTCGGCCTCGTATCCCGTCGGGTACGGACCGGATGTACCTGTAGCACTATTGGTTACCATGTCACCCCCTGCTGGCTATATTTGTTGCGCAAACGCAACCGAGTTCGCCGATAAATCCTACACGATAAAATATAGCAGGATATCGATTAAAAAATAATAAAATTATGGCGTTAATCATTACGAAAATATTTCATCGCCGTGGGTTTCGGCGATGATAAATCTTTTTTCTGAAGGCGCAGATCAACGTAGTGCAGGGATAATCGATAATTTGACCGCCTTGTCCACCCGGATTACACTAGAATTGTCAGGATGTGAGTTTGATATGGAGGAGAAATCAATTGCAATCATTTAAGTGCAAGGACGTGGGGATGAGCTGCAAATTCGAGGTAAAGGACGAAAACCAGGAGGAATTGATGTCCATGATTGCGATACGCGGACAATTTGTACGGCATGAGGACGTTCTTCCCGAAATGATGGAGAAGATCAAGCAGGCTATGAAGAAGTACCGGGCATTTCCGTCGTGGGTATCGCACAGCCATTCCTGTCTAACACGTGGACCTTCAGTCTATTCGGTCAAGGTCAAGGCGATAGGCCATGATCACCACGCCGGGCCGGGGATGGACTTGTTACATCCGGGCACGCGGACAAACCCTATCTTTTCATACATCCTGCGTGCCACATCCATCATTGTTGCGGTGTGCAGTCCCACGGTTAATATTCCTGGCTCCGACACCGGCGAAGGCATTCCTCCATGAGCGCACGGCCGATACCCCGGCCGCGGAAAGCCGGATGGACGCCCAGCAGCCTGAGACCAGCCGGGACCTCAACGGGGCCAGCCGCCTTCAGCGGAGTTTGCTGGTTCATGTAAAGGGTCACAGTACCTGCAAGCCGGCCACCCAGCCTGGCAACTATCAATTCCGATTCAGCCAGACGGCCGCGAACGTCCAAGATATCTTCTTGAAGATAGAATTGCCACTGCCTCGCCGTGGGATGAATCGGCATATTGCTGAAGGCAGCCTGGAGCAATCACGTACACTCCGGCTCTCCCGGTAAGGCATCACGATCTACGACGTTCTTTGTTTTTCCCTGCCGGCATTGTTCGGCGCTCCATAAAGATTCGGAGGGGCTACTTCCAGGCTTGGATAATATCGCTGGCAGTCGACACCAGGCATACCCTTTTCAGTATTTTCAGAGCGGCATCGTGCATCTCTTTTATCCGCCGATGATGAGCAGTCCTCGACTACGACGGCGTAAAATCCCCTGTTGGACGCATCCCGGCGCTTGAATCCACACCAAACTCAGTCGCTATGCCGGTGAAGAGGATTGTATCTATTCCCCGTTCCTCATCATATACTCAAAATGCGTGCCAACGAAAATACTGGCTGTATGTTTATTAACGACCATGTCATCCGCCTGCGGGCTGACCTCTGCGCAGACCTCCGATTTCAGGGGTACCCGGCCGCAGGAAGCTACGGCAGCTTTTCCGGATCGTCCACGCCGAACCGCCTCATCGACATAAA
>CAWKFY010000004.1:0-11255 GCA_963848815.1 uncultured Chloroflexia bacterium | reverse complement strand
TGCCCCCTTGCTATCCCATGTAGCTCCCAGAGGATAAGGATTGCCAGGCAATACACCACGCGTCATGACTATATTAAGTGTACTTAAGGCGACTTATTAAGGCGGGCATTTGGCGCAGACCGAACGGAACAGCGTGGTGCTCAGATAACGGTCGCCGCGATCGGGCAATATAACAACGACCGTCCCCTGCTCCATCTGCCTTGCGATATTCAGCGCACCGACCACGGCAGCCCCGCTGGACATACCAACGAAAATACCCTCTCTGAGTGGCCAGCAGCCTGGTCATCTCGAAGGCTTCTCCGTCCTCTACTGTGATCTTCTCGTCGAATTCCCTGGGATCATATATCTTGGGGTTAATGGACTCTTTCATATTCTTCAGGCCCTGGATGGTATGGCCCTCGGTCGGTTCGACAGCTACTACTTTTACTTTGGGTTTCTTTTCCTTCAAATATTTACCGGTGCCGATCAGCGTCCCGGAAGTACCCAGGCCTGCGACAAAAATATCCACTTCGCCATCTGTCTGCTTAAAAATCTCGGGGCCCGTCGTTTTGTAATGAGCAAGCACGTTGTTAGGATTGTCGAACTGGTTGGGCATGAAGTACTTTTCGGGCTCCTTTTCGATGAACTGCCAGGCACGCCTGATCGCCCCGTCCGTTGCCTCTTTAGCCGGCGTAAGCACGACCTCGGCGCCGTAGGCCTGAAGGCAGATCTGCCGCTCGGTGCTGACGCATTCGGGCATAAACAGCTTCACTTTGTAGCCTTTGGCCGATCCGATCATAGCAAGGGCGATGCCCGTATTGCCGGAGGTCGGCTCGACGATTATCTTGTCTTTGGTGAGCTGGCCTGACTCTTCGGCCTTGACGATCATATAATAGGCTGGCCTATCCTTGATTGAACCTCCCGGATTGCAACCTTCCAGCTTGGCATAGATCTTCACTCCGGGCTTTAACCCGTTCAGCTTGGTCAGTTGCACCAGAGGAGTATTACCTATGGCGTCGAATACACTGGTTTTTACATCTTTCATTCGCTTAATCCTTAAGTTACGGAATCCAGATAATTATATGCCAGTTAAAGCACAAAATAACAATTAAATTCTCAAGAGAAGAGCCGCCGTGGATTTTCTACCATCATAGTATTTATCTGCTCGTCGGTTATGCCTTCCTTCTTCAATGCAGGGATGATATTGCGGAAGATATTGGTGTATGACCAGTTTGCGAATAACTTGATCTCCTCCGCCGGGATCGATCCTCCCCGTCCGGACGCGCAGCCGATATAATCTTGGGAAAGCAAAATACGGCCCGCATAGCCGGCTTTTATCAGGCTTAACAATGTTGCAATCCTGACCGAGTCCGGCAGGAAATACTCGATCCCGAACCTGTCAAAGGCGATATTGACCCCTCTTTTCAATACTGCGAGGTGATAGTCCGGACCGGGATTGCCGCACATGTGGCCGCACTGAATCTTGCCCGGGTCGGCGCCTTCGGCCAGCAGTATATCGACCTGCTCCGGCCCCATTGTGCCACCCTCGGTATGCGTAATGATGGGGACACCCGTTTCTTTTTGCGCCCGGGCGGCCGCTTTGAGAGAAGCTGCTTCGCACTCACCTATTTTATTCAGGCCGGTTGCGACCTTGATGACCCCGGCCTTCACTCCCGTCTGGCCGATGCCTTTGGTGATCTCGTGCAGATAAGTATCGCAGAGCTCCGTCGCCATGTCGCCTATCCTGTTGCGGCTCCTTTGCTTAAAATAGGCCCACATACCCAGGTCCTCTGTGTACATACCGGTTGCACAGATTATGTTAATTTGGAGCTTCTCCGAGACCTCTTTCATCACTTCGATGTCGCGTCCGAGGTCGTTGGGTGTAGCGTCAACAACTGTTTTAACTCCAAATTCCTTAACAGGAGAGAGTGCCCTGAGGCAAATATTTACTATCTTCTCCCGGTTGTAGGGCCTGGAGAGCGCATCGCATTGCCAGCCGGGGTACGTCGCCATAATATGTTCGTGCGCCAGCGTGATACCAAGGTCGTCCGTCTTGATCGGTCCCAGCACCGAATTAATCTTTTCCATGTCCATTTTCGTTTCACTTAATATAGGAACCAGCCAGAACGGGATTATATCATAAACATTGGGCTCAGGATTGCGATCAAATCGCAATATAGACCAAATATTATGCAGGTTTGAAACTAATAAAGGCGGTTGAAACCGATGCAACAAAAATATTTATGCCTTAACTGCGGCGCACTTGTCTCCGTAGCCGAGAAGTATTGTGGATATTGCGGCTTTCACCTGAAACAGCCATTAGACAAAATGCTGCCCCAAATGGCATTTGCGGCACACGGTCATAGCAATGCTACACGGCAACAGACGTCCGACCGGCTGTATCCATTTTATCTGCGGCCGCAGACATCAGACGGAGAGCGGCAAAACAGCCGCCCAACGGGTAGCGCAACCGCTGCCGGCAATGTAAAACCAATTCACAACGAAATTATTAAACTGCTGAGCGATATACTCAACAAATAGATAGGCCGGTCAGGCTAGCAGATGAGAACCGGTACTCCAGAGATTCTTTCCTCACCCTCGGCCCTTGCAAACTCACCTTTTTCGACACGCTGTCGAGTCTGATAGACTATATCATTGGAGTCAGATATGCCCTTGATTTCGGCTGGTGGAATTCAGATCAATTACATTGAGAAGGGACGAGGATTTCCGATCATTCTGCTTCACGGCCTGTCCGATGACTGCAATCTCTGGACTCCGCTGCTGCCCGGCTTGTCCGAACGCTATCGCACCGTAGCCATAGACCTCAGGGGACACGGCCTTTCAAGCAGACCTGATGAGCGTTACACCATCCGCCGGTTCTCCCAAGACCTCTCAGCCTTTATGCAAAAGATGGAGATTGATAAGGCGCACCTGATGGGACTCTCCATGGGAGCGGCCGTCGCGCAGCAGTTTGCGCTCGACCATCCGAAAAAAACGCGTTCCCTCGTGCTGTTATCCGCCTTCGCCCGTGCCGACCCTCATTTCAAGGAAAAGTTGACCGATCTACGAGAGAACCTGGTTGAAGGCGGCGTACCCGACTTCTTCGATGAGGCCGTCAGGCTGGTCGTCACGCCGGAGTTCCGGGCGGCCAATTCCGCAGCTATCGCAGACTCAAAAATATATGCAGTGCGGATAAACTCCGCTGAAGCTTTGATCAGGGCCATCGACGCCTGCCTGGAATTCGATTTGCGGGATAGCATATCGAAGATCTCGGCGCCCGTTTTAATTCTCTCCGGCCGGGAAGACGTTTTTACCCGCCTCACCCTGGCCGAAGAGATTCACAAGTCCATAACCGGTTCAACCTGGACCATCATGGAAGGCGTAGGGCACAACCTGTTCACACCTGAAAATGTCCCTCCGTTGCTGCGCAGAGTCCTTGATTTTCTCGCTTTCCGCTAAGGATCAACGGCTATTTCTTGCTCTTGGCTACTTCTTCTTCCACCAGGACACGACGCAGTACCTTTCCGACATTGGTTTTGGGCAATGCATCGCGAAACTCAACGAACCTGGGGACCTTATAGGGCGCCAGCTTGTCCTTGCTGAATGCCAGTATCTCCTCGGCCGTGGCAGCGGAGCCCGTCTGGAGTACCACCCAGGCTTTAACGGCCTCGCCCTGCCTGGCATCGGGTATGCCGGCCACCGCTGCTTCGAGCACCGCCGGATGAGAGCAGATAACCTCTTCGACCTCACGTGGCCAGACCTGGAAACCACTGGGCTTGATGAGGTCCTTTTTGCGTGAAGTGATGAATATGTAGCCATCATCGTCCATGTAGGCCACGTCGCCAGTATAAAGCCAGTCCGTCGCGCAGCATCTCCTTGGTCTCTTCCGGCCTGTTCCAGTACCCAACCATTAGCTGGGGCGCCTTCATAACGATCTCGCCCTCTTTTCCCGGCCGGCATGTCTCCCTCGCCCGTTTCCAGATCGCCGATCCTGACCACGACATCGGGCATCGGCATGCCCACGGAGCCCTGCTTCCACACGCCTCTAAATGGAGTAGCACAGGCAGGCCATGGTGCTTTCGGTAAGAGCGTAGCCCTCCACTATGCGCGCACCGGTCAATTCCTCGAAGCGCTGCTTGGTCTCCAGCATCAGCGGAGCGCCGCCCGACAGACAGCCTTTCATATAGTTGAATTCCACCTTTCCGGCTTTAACCGTGGGATGGTCGATGAACATGATATACATGGCCGGGACAGCGGGGAAGAATGCAGGCTTGTCGTTCTGAATAGTGGCGATCACATCATCGACGTCGCGCGGGTTGGGGACCAGGGATATGGCCATATGCGAGACTATGGCCATGCACATCACGAAAAACGTACCGAATGAATGGAAGAACGGCAATACAGCCATGATCACGTCTTCATAGGATTTGATATCTCCGCCGAACCACGTATTGGAATTGCAGGCCCGTGATCACCTGGCAGTGATGGTCGCCGACCACCCCTTTGGGCGTCCCGGTAGTGCCTCCGCTGAAAAGTATCAGTGCGTAGTCGGACGGCATCACCTTGACGTTTGGCCGTTTGGCGCCCGCATGCTTGGCAAGCAAGTCCTGCAGCCAGAAATCGCCGGCCTGAAGCTCGATAAAATGGCCCTGCTGTTTCTCCACGAACTGCTCGAAGAGCGGCTTGATCTCCGCCGGCAGGTACTCCTTGATGCTGGTGGCGATAACGGTTTTAACCGCGGTGCGCGGCTGCACTTTCTTGAGCTGGTTATAAAACGGGGTCATTACGACTGCCGTCGAAGCGCCGCAGTCCTTGAGGGCATGCTCCAGCTCGGGTTCGGTGTACACGGGGTTGAGGTGGGCCAGGACGGCGCCGACTTTCCAGGCGCCGAAGCGCCCGATCATGCACTGCGGGCAATTGGGCATTATGAGCGCCACGCGGTCGCCTTTCTTCACTCCTAATTCAACCAGCGCAGCAGCAAATTCGTCGCTGAGCTTTTGCACCTCGCCATATGAAAGTTTGTTCTTCTTGAACAGCAACATAGGGTAATCAGGGTGCTCCATTGACAGCCTCGTCCAGATAATCGATGAGCGTCTTCTGCGGATAGGGCTCCAGGGAATGCGGGACCTGGGGATCGTAATTTTTCAGCCATTTGTATTCTGCCATCTGACTACCTCCTTCTCCAACACAATTATTATTTAACCACTCGACTTTGCTACACCTTTGCCACTGAGGATCGTAATCAAAGGCTTAGCAATAAGGCAACCAAAACGCTTGGACTTGACCCAAATACGTACCCTGCAATTACCGGGTGCAGATGTAACACATGCCTCACTATCCGTTGGTTTTACCCATTATACATCTCGATTGTTCAATCAATCAACCGGGTTCTCAGTTAAGGTAACTTCAAATTTTATCCAAATTTAAAATTACCTTAACTGCACTTTAACAAGTCGTATATATAATTGAACGGTTTAGGGTAATTTTCAAGGGCGATCAACATTTACTGCCCGACTGAATTGTTCGACCCTCAGCCAGAATATTTGCAACAGGGGGTCAATATGTTTGGCATAGAACGCGACAGCCGGAATGCTCAACCCAGGTTGTTGGTAATCGACGATGACACACTGGTCCGCACTCTAATCAGGCGCAAGCTAGAGTCTATTGGCTTCTCATGTTCGTGCGTCGCTGATGGTAACTCCGCTATCCAACTTCTTAACACTCAGGAATTTGACGTTGCATTGTGTGACATCCGCATGCCGGGCATGTCCGGCATGGATGTCCTGGAGCACATCTGCCAGCATTTTCCCGGCCTGATAGTGCTAATGATCACTGCACAAAAGGATATTGATACCGCCGTCCAATGCATGCAAAAAGGCGCCTATGATTACCTTGTTAAACCTATCGATCTGACAACGCTGGAGATGGCTATACGCAGGGCACTGGATAAGCGGCAGTTGGTGCTGGAAAACCTCAATTATCATAGTGAACTGGAGGAAAGGGTTGAAGAACAGACACAGGAAATCCGCCAGGCTTTTATTAATTCGCTCAGCTCGCTGGCCTATGCCCTGGAGGCAAAAGATATTTATACAAGCGGTCATTCCCTGCGCGTCATGATTATCGCCACGACTATAGCCAGTGAACTCGGCCTCAGCGAAGAAGAGATCGAACAAATAAGAGTGGCAAGTCTGGTACATGATATAGGCAAAATCGGCGTAAAAGAATCTGTTTTGAACAAATCCGGCAAACTCACCAACGAAGAGTACGAACATATAAAAACACATTGTGAAATTGGTGAACGTATCTTGAAGCCGGTCATTAATGATCCAAACATACTGCGCATAGTGAGGCACCACCATGAACGATACGACGGCAAGGGTTATCCCGATGGGCTTCGCGGAAACGCTATTCCTCAAGGGGCAAGAATCCTAAAGATAGCAGACTCTTTTGATTCCAGATCGGACGAAGTGGATGATACCGGGCTTAACACCGGCACCCTCATAGTTGCCGTGTCGGATGCTTACGATGCAATGACCAGTAACAGGCCTTACAGGAAAGCCATGGACCCCCGCATTGCAATCAGCGAAATGGCAAAACAGCGGGGTGAACAATTTGATCCGGCAGTATTCGATGCCTTTCTCAAAGTGCTCGAGAAGAACAACTGGTTTGATGATTCGCAGCTTTACACTGCCGACCAGGTAATCCAGGGTGAAAAGTATTGAGCAAGAAAGGATCTCGCATTTCGAACGGAACACCACTGGTCATCGTGCTGGTGTGTTTTACCATACTTCCTATGCTGGTGCTTGGCATATTCGCGATCAGGGATGTACGCGACCTGGGACAAACGTCAATTAACGACGCCAGTGAAATGGGTATGACTGCCATACAAGATAGCCGCGACTCCCTGTTGAAGCTTGCTTCGCAGCAACTTCTCCTCAACACCGTTGCCCTGACGCAGCAGTTAAACGAGGCTATGGATACAAGGTTTAATGATATCCTGGCGCTGGCTCAGCAGCCGCTGGATGAGGAGACATGCCGCAGGTTTTTGGAGCTCCACGTTGGCAAAATCCACGACCCGCAGGATAGCAGGACAAGTGACGTGGAATACCATCCGGATAAAACGCTCTTGTCACCGGTTTTCAGGGGCGTATATTTGCTCGACCTCAATGGGAATCTACAGATTAAAGCCGTTGACGGTGATGCTGCTCCCTTTATCGATGAAGGACTTGATCGTAGAAGGTGTAAGTGTTCCAGACCTGAACTCGAGTGATGAATTCATTTCAACCTTGCAGCAGTGCTACGAAACCATATCTTCCTCACCATCCCGATATACGGGGCTCATATATGTGGCTTCTCATAAGGTTACAGCAGTTGATACACAGGCAAGGAACTCGAACCTCATCGCAGAAACGCTCGGAAATTCGGATGCCCAGGACAGATTCACTACCGGGATAATCAGGTGCGCTACGCCGGTATTTGAAAAGGGAGCATACCGCGGTGTCCTGATTGTGGATATCGACTGGCTGCAAATAATGAAACTGGTCAATGATTTCAAGTTCGGCCAATTCGGCTATGCTTACTTGCAGGAAGCGACGGGCCAAGTTGCCGACGTCGTGGAAGATTCGCCCGAGGCGCCTCTCTCCAACACTCTCCCGGATGGAACTCAGATTGTGAGTGGCGAGATAATAAAAAATGCCAATCTTGGCCTGGTGATTGCCCACCCCCAGCATAACTATGTCGGATGGATGGATTTTTCGTCCTCCGGCATTCCCAATATCACTAACCTGAGTTCTATGCAAGACGCCGGCGACTCAGGCATTTATCAATATATTTATGACGGCTCTCTGCGATGGACCGCTTATGCGCCTGTTGCTTTCAACTCAAGCAGGATCATCAATATTAACAATTGGTCGGCTGCAGCAACTCTTCCAACGTACGAAATCATTCAACCTGCCGATGTTATTGAAGAGGAAATCCAGGCGAAGATAGCCCTGGCCAATGCGCAAATTAAGCTCAAAACGGAAAGTTTAGGCCCGGAAAACGCAATAATCTTTACGGCGGTTATTACAGCTATTATTGCAAGTATAATCGCCGCCCTGGTGGCCAGGAGATTGCAGAGGCAGACAGCGCTTGAAATGGAAAAAGCTGTGCTTCAGGCCAATAATATTGAGCTTGAACAGCTGGCACAGGAAAGGCAGATTGCAGAGGAAGAGGCACGGCAGGAAAGGGACAGGGCTCAGAATTACCTGAATATGGCCGGCGTCATCATGCTTGCGCTCGATTTAAGCGGCAACGTAACTATGATCAATAGAAAAGGTGCAGAAATACTGGGTTATGCGGAAAAAGAGATATTGGATAAGAACTGGTTCGACAATTTCATCCCACCCCAATCAAGAACAGAAGCGAAAGAAGACTTTAACACAATGCTTTCAGCTTCCGCCGGCGGGGAATTCCACGAGGCTGCACTGGTGACCTCTACCGGTGAAGAGCGGACTATTCTCTGGCAGGACATCCCGGTCCACGATGCGGACGGATTTGTTAATGGAATCCTGAGCTCGGGAGAAGATGTGACCGACAAGAAGAAAGCTGAAGCTGAGAAAAGGATGATCGAGCAGAAAGCGCTCGTAAATATGCGCCTTGCCACGGTCGGAGAAATGGCCTCCGGCATTGCTCATGAAATTAATAATCCACTGACTGCCGTCATCGGTTTTTCCGAGCTACTTATGAATGCAGATATACCCAAGGACCTGGAAGAAGACGTGAGTCTTATTTATGAGGGCTCTAAACGTGTCTCAAGTATTATCAGCCGTCTACTGGCCTTTGCACGCCAACAAAAACCAAAACATGACCTGATCGACATAAACGAGGTCATATCAACCACACTTGAATTGCGTAAATATCATCTTAGCACGAGCAATATAGTCGTCGAGTGCAATCTCGCTGCCGATATACCTCCTACCATGGCTGATGGAGGACAACTCCAGCAGGTATTTCTTAACCTTATATTAAATGCCGAGCAAGCTATGTGGGAGGCCAATAAAATGGGTTCGCTGAGTATCTGTTCAAGACTGGAGGATGACACCATTAAGGTATCTGTAAAAGACGACGGCCCGGGTATCCCGCCCGCTATTAAACCGCAGATTTTCGACCCGTTCTTCACGACCAAGGATGTGGGCAAAGGGACCGGACTGGGACTGAGTGTATGTCTCGGCATCATCTCGGAGCATGGCGGCAAACTGATCGTGCAAAGCGAACAGGGCAAGGGAGCAGAGTTTATCATCGAGTTGCCCGTAATAAAAACGGAGCAACCGGCCACTGTCGATCGCAAAATCGCAGTACCTGCTCCCAACTGGTTCAGGGCTGATATTGGTAGTGGATGACGAGCTGCAGGTGCGGAGATACATCTCTCACCTTTTAACTGCTAAGGGATATAAAGTGCATGTCGCTGCGGATGGATTAGAGGCCCTGAACCTGATCAAGAATCATATATATGATGCGGTACTCCTCGATGTCAAGATGCCGAAAATGAATGGCCAGGAATTATTTGTGAGGTTAAAACGCATGGACAAGCATATCGAAGAAAAAACTATCTTTGTTACCGGCGACATTATCAGAACTGAGATAAAGGAATTTATAACACAGGTGAATGCACGTTTGGTAACCAAGCCCTTTACGCAGAAGGACCTTATTGCTGAAATCAACAGTGTTATCAATGCGAACAATAAGGCAAGACCCAACGACGTCGGTGACGCGTGGATGGAAGCCTTTAATTAGTAAGGAGGCAATCAAATATGAAAGGTCGCAAAGCACCAGGTCAAAACTACCCGGGCAAATATCCATATTACCGTCAATTCTTGGCATATCCCTATTAGGCATGCTCGTGCTTACCTGCGGTTGCGGTCAACCGACGGGCATCATAACTATCTCCGGATCTACCACGGTATGGCCTCTCGCTCAGCAGTTCGCTGCGCTCTATATGAAGGAAAACCCCGGGGTATCGATCGTCACAGCAGGGGGTGGATCGGCAGTTGGTATTCAGCACGTCAGCGAGGGCAAGGTCGATATCGGCATGGCGTCCCGTGCTATCACTTCTCAGGACCCCAGCTGATAACGCACCTGTTAGGCAGGGATGCTATCGCAATTGTAGTCTATCCAACCAACCCGCTGACGAACCTTAATAAAGACCAGTTGGTGGCGGTTTTCGCGGGAGATATTACCAACTGGAAAGATTTGGGTGGACAGTCAGAAAGCATACATGTGATATCCAGGGAAGAGGGATCGGGTACCAGGGCAAGTTTTGAAGACCTTGTAATGGGCACAAAACCGATTACGCCGAACGCCGTGTTCCGGCAGTCTAACCAGGCGCTGAGACAGGCGGTTGCCGAGGACCCGCTGTCGATCGGGTTCCTTTCACTCGGACTGCTCGATAGTTCCGTGAAAGCACTATCGGTCAATAGCATACCCTGTACTGTGGAGAATGCCGTTAACGGCAGCTACCCAATCGTCAGGCCGCTCTACTTTCTGACCAAGCAGCAGCCTGAAGGACTGGTTAAAAACTTCATCGATTATTGTCAGGGCGACAAAGGTCAGGCGGTGATGGTGGAGGCTGGATATATTGCCAAATGACTCGATGGTCAAGATAAATCAAATAGATAACCTAAAACACTTCAAGTAGACCACCGTAACATATTGATGAACTGGAGGAATTAAGGATATACGAAGTTTAACAAATATTTAACTTCCCATAAATCTATTCCTAAACCCTCTTTAACCAATCCTTAACCCCGATAGCCTACACTTACATTGGTATCCTGGCGCAAACAATGTATCAGTGTTCCAACGGGTTGGGATAAAAAAGTCTCAGCTCCAGAGAGCCATATAGTAGTCTCTTTTTTAGCGATGAATACGAGTCGCTAAAGGAGTATGTGTAAAATTGATTAAATGCGACCTGCATGTGCATAGCCGTCATTCCGGAAAACCCACCAACTGGCTGGCCAAACAGTATAAGATCCCTGAATCTTATACGCTCCCCGTTAATATCTACCTGAGCGCCAAAAGCAAGGGAATGACGCATGTCACCATAACCGACCATGATACCATCGACGGAAGCCTGGAGATTGCGCACTTATCCAACACTTTTATTTCCTGTGAGGTAACCGCCAGGTTTCCTGAGGACCAGTGCAAAATCCACATCCTCACGTACAATATCACCGAACAGCAATTCGAAGAAATAAGTGCGCTAAGAAAAAATATATATGAACTGGCTCAATACTTGG
>CAWKFY010000003.1:0-11029 GCA_963848815.1 uncultured Chloroflexia bacterium | reverse complement strand
AAGACTGGCCAATGTCGATAAAAAGATATTGTCTGCGCACAAGCGGCGAGTTAACGAAGGGCTGGACCTGATGGGCTGCAGGTCGATGCTGGACTACGGGTCGTTGAGCGATTGCCTGACCCGTACGGACTATGATGTGCAAAGGATGCTGGACAGGACGGGTGGCCTGGGACTTGAGGCGCTGCTGAAAGAGGTCAACCGGGGCTTTAAACCGCAGAAAGAACCCTTCGAGCCTTTGGATTTATGAGATAGCTTTATTCGACCCGTGACTTGAGCAGGTTGCCTATTTCCTGCGGCAAAAGCTTTCTAAAGTCCCCTTCTTTAAGGTCTCCCAGCTTTAAGTTGCCTATCCTCACACGCTTGAGGTCTTTGACCAGGTGGCCCAGGTAGGCGAACATACGCCTGACCTGGCGTGTCCGTCCTTCGTGGATAATGATGCTGTAATTATATGGAGGGTCATAGCCGATTTCCCGCACCGCGGCAGGCGAGGTCATACCATCATCCAGGAGCAGTCCCTTTTCCAGCTGGTCTTTTTCGTGTGTGCTGAGCATTGCTTCGATGTGTACCAGATATTCCTTGCCCAACTCGAACTTGGGGTGCGTCAGGCGGTAAGTAAGGTTGCCGTCATTGGTGAGCAACAGCAGCCCTGTTGTGTCCTGGTCCAGCCTGCCCACGGGATAGATGCCCAGGCCGCGATATTCGGGCGGCAATATGTCCAGTACGGTCTTACGGCCCCTGTCATCGCTGGTAGTGGTCAGCAGCCCCGCCGGCTTATTTAGCATTAATACGATTTTGGCCTGGTGGTGGGATTTGAGGGGCTTGCCGTCGCAGCTGATTTCATCGAATTCCGGGTAGACCGGCATGGTGTAGCTGGTTGCGGCTTTGCCATTGACGGTGACGCGCCCCAGCTTTACGGCGGTTACCGCCTGTCGTCTGGCGCCCACACCGGCCTCGACCAGGAACTTGTGCAGTGGGACTGATTCCATAACGGGTAAATTGTATCACGATCCCTTACCCCTGGCCCCTCTCCCAGGAGAGGCAATATTCATAGGGAGGGGGTCTGAGCCCCTCTTCAACTCCCCTTGCCCGGTCAGATTCGCTTTAGAATACGCTGTCCATGCGTCGTGCGTGTAAAGAGATCATCATCCCTCGCAATGCCTCTACACCGGCCATTGAGCAGGTCATTACGAGGAATCCCGGTGAAATCGGTGAGACGAAGCAATCTCACGGCATTAATTGGGCCTCCCGCCTTCTAACAAGGCATTGCCAGGCGTCGCTCGCAACGACGTCGATGCAAACCTATTTTCGCATAGCGGAACAATATGGTGAGCGGATAGCCGTTGACAGGATAGGCAGGTATATGCTGGACGAAGGCTAGTAGTTCACAACAGCTTTAGCTTCGAGTACTTCCTGGACCACCCTTCCCGCCTTAACCAATTGCGCTTTCTCCACCAGCATATCGGGGGTTATTTTCGCGTGCTTCTATGCAGGGAACGCACATAAAAATATTGCCGCCGAACTCGATGAAGCTGTCAACCATTTTCTTGAGTGGATCGAATCCAGGGCAAAAGATGTGGTCATATATTCCCTTGGTGGCAAGCAATACCCCATCTCCTTGAAGTATCACTGTAACCTGGACGTCCATCGCCAGCGCCGCATTCCCCACAACGAAGGGCAATGTAGCCTTGTCCGGGTTTTCCGCTCCGTGGGTTGCGAAAATTACGAGTTTCTCTGCCATAGTCTTATTGTCTCAACCTCCTTTTTATTTATTCCCTATTTAGATTTTAAGCTTATCCATTTAACACGAACAATGCAGCTTAACTTTTTGAACTATCCGGCGGACAATATAACGTCAGCCAGATGTTCAGCCAGGTCTTTGATCTCCAGTGATGAATCAGAAGCCCGTTTTATATTGGCCATGCAGATTGGACACATGGTCACCACCTGATTGCCGCATTCTGCAAGCTGAGCGGCGCGCTTCATGCCGATTTCGTGTGCCTTTGCGGGGAATAGTGATTCCAGCGGGCCGCCGCAGCAGTGCGTCAGCCTGCCCGATAGCTCCGGCTCATGAATTTTTACCCCCGCATTCTGCAGGAGAAGGCGCGGCTCATCAATAATACCTTCATAGCGGGCATAAATGCAGGAATCATGGATCACCAGGTCTGCAGAAAGTTGTTCCGCAGGTATCGAGATTGCATTGAGCAAGTACCTCCATATAACTCTTAACATCAAGGTCATAACCATCGATGAATTTTGGGATATACGTTTTTCAGCATATCGGTAGTATGCGGATCAACGGTGATTACATGCTTGACGCCGTTGTCTTTAAATATCTTGTACACGCGGCGGGCATGCCTGGCGAATACATCGTCCATACCCTCATCGTAAAGCAGAGCGCACCCGAATACAATTCCTTTCCATATAAATAGCCGAATTTAACCCCGGCTGTTTTGAGCAGCCGCGCTATATTACTGAGTATACGATCATAAGTCTTTTGCTCTGTCGAGTTACCCTGCGCCAGGAACCAGGATATATTTATTATCCTGTTCACAATGCGCCCAAGTCCGATAAACCGGGTAATCCAGGAGTTCTCTAATGTCGCCATCAGGCCGGCCAGGGCATCGATTGAGGGGATCAGCTGGTACATCTGGCCCGTGTAAATTACGGTCTCGCCGCCGAACGGAATATCCAGCCCGCTGGCCCAGCCCGTAGCCTTCCGGCTGGAGAGCGGTATGACGCTTCCCCTTTTATCCAGGTTGTCGGCACAGTATTCCTAAAATATCATTTATCGGCAGCGCCATGATTAATCCTTGGAAACTCCATAAATATTGCGATTGATATAGCTGCGCAGCGCCCTGATATTTCCGGCAATGGGGACATCGGCCGGGCAGTTGTCCTCGCACATTTTGCACAGCAGGCAGGAGAAGATATTGGCGGTGTTCTCCAGCACCTTGTCCTTTGCGCCCAGGAGCACATAGCGGAACAGCATCCTGGGGTGCAGGTCAATCCCCAGCGGACAAAGCGCCGTGCAGGAGCCGCAGTTGATGCAGGCGGCTGCATTGAACTCTCCGGCCTTCACGCTCGTCTGTAAATCGTGATATCTGTTTTCAGCATTTCTGTTCGTCCTTCAGCTTGTACTGGTAATAATCGTCGGCCCTGGCTCTTCGGCATCTCCACTAAAAGGCCGTATCTCCTCATGCCCATGACCCATTCCATCACTTCGGCGGAAGGGTAGCCCAACTCCGCGGCAATCTCGGGTATCGTACGTGGCCCTTCACGCAGGATGGCCGTTATCCGGTCCCTCATGAACATCTCGTCCCGCAGGACCTCTGCCGCGGCTGCGGATAGCTTTCTTTTCCATCAGGCTGCCTTCCCTGCCATGGCATCGATCATGGACTCTATTTGTTTATTGGTATAGCCTTCGACGTCGATGGCCTGGTAAGGGCATACCGGCACGCAGGCCCCTTCACCCTTGCACAAGTACGGGATTGATCTCGGCGACTTCTTTGCCGTTCTTGACTGACCTTGCTCACCGCATTGTAAGGGCAAGCCTCGGCGCAGGCGCCGCACCATGTGCACAGATCCGGATTGACCCGTGCCACCAGCGGCTCCAGGTCAATGTAGCCCTTGAGAAGCAGGGCGGCCACCTTGGAGGAAGCGGCCATAGAGCTGGCAACGCTCTCAGCCAGTGTCTTGGGGCCCTGTGCCGCTCCGGCGATGAAAAGCCCGTCTATCACGGTCTCCACCGGCTTTAGCTTGGGATGGATCTCGTTGAAGAAACCGTCTTTGCCCACCGGCAGCTTAAGCACGTTGACCAGTCCGGCGTTGTCCCTCGGGACCATGCCGGTGACCAGCACCACCAGGTCGGCATCGATCTCGACCTCTTCCCCGGCGGTAAGCAGGTCTTTGACCCTGACCTTGAGCCGGCCCCCTTCTTCAGTCACCTGCGGCGGCTCATTTTCATCGTAGCGCATGAATACCGACCCTTTGTCGAGGGCTTCGTCATAGAGCACCTCGTATTTGCCGTATGTCCTCATATCGCGGAAAAGGTGGTACTGGTGGATGGCGGGACTCAATTCAGATGTGCACAGGGCCGAATGCACGGCGGCGGTGCAGCAATAGCGCGAGCAATAAAGGTGGGGGTTCTCCTCCTTGGTATGCTCCCTGCGAGCCCACGCAGTAAATATAAGCTACAGTCTTAACGTCCCTCCCACCGTAACTGCAGTGCGCCCTTGAGAGCGGCTGAGCAGTTCTTTATACTCGGGCAGGGTCAGCACGCCGTGCAGCCCGTAACCGAATTCCCCCTTTTGAGGAGTGTAGGGATCGAAGCCGGTGGCTACGATAATGCCGCCCACCGTGAGCGAAATGGTTTCCTTCCCGTTGACCCGTAGCTTCACGGCAAACTCGCCGACGTTGCCGCTTTTTTCAATCAGTTCGGCATTGGTGTAGATGGCTGATATTGTCCCTGTTCACTGACTTTTTTCAAGCAGCGAATCAATAATCTCCCGCGCCATCTTTATCGTTGGGGAACATTTTGCCCCAGCTGCCGATCATTCCTCCCGGCTGGGCGCCTTCTCGACAACATGAACGGCAATTCCCATGTCGGAAAGGGCAAGCGCAGCCCGCAGGCCGGCAACTCCGGCCCCGATGACCAGTGCGCCGGGAACGGTATTTACGCGCAGGCGGCTGAGCGATTTGGCCAGGCCTGTCCGGGCGATGCCGGCACGCACCAGCTTGATGGCTTTCTGCGTGGCTGCATCTTTGTCATGCGTATGCGCCCAGGAACACTGCTCGCGGACGTTGACCTGTGTATACTGGTAAGGGTTAAGCCCGGCCCGCTCCGCCATGGCCCTGAAGGTATTCAAATGCAGCTTGGACGAGCAGGAGGCGATCACGATCCCATCCAGATTTTTGTCCTTGATCTCGGAGATGATATCCTGCTGTGCCGCATCCGAGCAGGTGAACATGTTGGTCTTGACCGCCGCCACCGACGGGTCATTTTTAACGGCTTCGGCCACCTTCTCGACATCGACGAAATCGGAGATATTCCCGCCGCAACCGCAAATATAGACGCCCAGCTTGCGTTCAGTCATCGAGCGCCCCCGTTTTCTTAAGGTAAGCGGCTACCTGGGCTGCAGCTGCATCTGAGTGCAGGATGGTGTCAGGGATGTCCCGTGCGGCTGCAGCCGTCCCGGCTACAAACACGCCGTCGATGCTGGTCTTGCCGGGTTCCAGGTCTTCATCCGGCTCGCGTACGTAGTGGTAAGAGTCCGCTTCCAGTTCGCCGTTTTTAAACATGCCCAGCGGGCCCTGTGTGGGCAGCATGCCGACGGACAGCACGACGAGGTCGTGTTCGGCCTGTTTGGTGCCGCCGCCGCCCTCGATGTCCTCAAAATGGACTATCAGGTTCTGGTCGGCCGTCTCCTCGATCCTGGCAACCTTGCCCTTGACGAAATATACGCCCATGCCCTTGGCCTGCTCGTAGAACTCGTCATATCCTTTGCCGAAGGCCCGGATATCTATGTAGTAGATGGTGATATCGGCCAGCGGCAGCGCGCCCATGAGCAGTTGGGCCTGCTTGAGAGAATACATGCAGCAGACGCGGGAGCAGAGCCGGTTGCCAGCCTTTCTCGTCCCTTGACCCCGTGCACAGCACGAAGGCTATGTTGCTGGGGGCTTTGCCGTCAGAGGGGCGCACCACGGCGTTGTAGGGCCTGGTGGGGGCCAGGATGCGGTCCATCTGCATGGCGTTGATAACATTGGGGAACCTGCCGTAGCCCAGCGCAGGTTTATGGCAGGCATCGAATATGTCGAAGCCGGTGGAAAGCAGCACGGATCCTACGTCCAGCTTAATGTGCTCCACGCGGTCGTCGAAAGCTATGGCGTCGGCGGGGCAGACCGCTACGCACTGCATGCACTCCGAGCAGCCCCCGCAGTCGAGGCAGCGGTTGGCGCTGTAGCGCGCCTCGTCCTCGGTCATGGTTATCTCATATTCTTCAGGGGAGCGCACCCATTCCTCGACGGGCTTGCGCTTTTGCTCCACGGGCTTTCTATCGCTGATTTTACCTTCGGCCCTTCCGATGACTTCCACAGGGTCTACTTTAGGTAACCGGTCGTCGAAGCCGGAGAGCGGCATGCCATTAAGATAGCGGTCAATATAGTAGGCTGCCCTCTTGCCCTGTCCGATGGCCTGGACGATCATGGACGGTCCCGTGACCGCATCTCCGCCGGCAAATACCGAGGGCATGGAGGTTGCCATCGTTTCCGTATTAACGATGATTGTCCCATCCCGGCCGCATTTAAGCTCGCTTGCAAATGGAGCGGTATTGGGCAGCATACCCACAGCCATGATAACTATATCGGCATCCATCATGAACTCGCTGCCGTCTTTGACCACGGGTCGCCTCCGGCCGGAGGCGTCAGGTTCACCGAGCTCCATCTCGTAACATTCAACGGCGCTTACCGAACCCGTGTCATTACCTATAATCTGCTTGGGATTGGCGAGGAACTTGAATATGATGCCTTCCGCCATGGCGCTTTCCACTTCCTCAGCGTGGGCCGGCGCTTCGGCGCGGGACCTTCTGTAAGCAATATAAACGCTGTCCGCCCCCAGGCGCAGGGCGCAACGGGCCGAATCCATAGCGACATTGCCGCCGCCTACAACCACTACTTTTTTTCTTGCCATACTCCCCGCAGTGCCGGAGTTATAGGATTTAAGGAAATCTATGCAGTCATAGATGCCGTTTAAATTCTCCCCTGGGATGGACATGCGGCGTCCGCCGGTTATGCCCAAGGCGAGGTAAACGGCATTAAAGCCATCTTTCTTAAGCAAGTCCAAGGAACTGATTTTCGTATTGGTAGCGATCTTTATACCCAATGCGGTTATGTTCTTAATATCCCGCTGCAAAACCTGCCTGGAGAGGCGGTAGGAAGGGATTCCCCAGCGCATGATGCCGCCCGGCTCAGATTCAGATTCAAATATGGTCACCTCATATCCAGACTTAGCCAGGAAATAGGCGGCGCCCAACCCCGAGGGGCCGGAGCCGACGACCGCTATTTTTTTGCCGTTGGACTTTTCCGGGCGGCCCGTATTCAGGCTCGGGATGAGAGGTATAATAGCGGTCCACCATGAAGCGCTTGATGCCCCTGATGGATACCGGACCTTCGAGCCGGCCTCGGGTGCATTCTCCTCGCACGGCGCATAGCAGGCCCTGCTCAGGCATCCAGGAAGCGGAGCGTCCTCCATGTGCAGTCGGAAGGCCTCATCATATTTGCCGGCCCGCACCAGCGAAATATAGCCATGAGCTTTAACGCCGGACGGACAGGTGTACGAGCAGGGGGACGAGCCCTTCTTATCGATAACAGCTTTCTTGGGGACCGCCTGGGGAAAGGCGATATGGGCCGCGCGGCGGGCTATCAGGTCCGAATTGAACTCATCGGCGATGGCCACGGTACAGGCCGTCTCACACTGGGCGCAGCCCGTACACTTTGCCGGGTCGACGAATTTGGGCTTGCGGCGCAGGTTGACGGCGAAGCTGCCATCCTCCTTTCTGTCAATCTCATCGATCTCGGAATAGGTGAGTACTTTTATGTTGGGATGGTTGGCCGCAGCCGCCATCTTGGGCGTGGAGATACAGCTTGAGCAGTCCAGCGTGGGAAAGACCTTGCTGAGAAGGACCATTTTCCCGCCGATGCTGGACTCTTTTTCAACCAGCAGCACCCGGAACCCCATATCGCCCAGCGTAAGGGCGGACTCCATTCCGGCAATGCCGCCGCCTACGATCAGGACATCATAATCCGCTTGCAATGTTAGTTTTTCCATTTTCAGATAATTGGCCTTTGTTATGCTGCCAGCTCGCCCAAAGACTTGTGAAATCTCTCCATGTGTGAGACGAAGGACTCGGAGCAGACCGAGCAGATAGCCGCCATTTTTAGCCTTCTGGGGTCCATGCCGTGCTCCTTGATCAGGTCCTGCGCCTTCTGCACTACCCTGGCTGTCCGGTCGGTGCAGTCGGGCAGATAGGCGCAGTCGGTGCCGTCCGCGGCTATGAAGACGCCGTCGAATCCCGCCTCAAGGGCATGCAGCACCCAGTTGGGATTGATGCCGCTCGAGCACGGCATGCTTATGACCTGGACGGAAGTCGGGTAATCCATGTGTGAGCTGCCGGCCAGGTCGATGCCGGGATCCGAGATATTATTGGTTGAAAATACCAGTATCTTCGGCCCCCCGGCCTTATGATTCTGAGGAGCAGCCATTATTTCCCCTTTTTAACGAATACCCGCCAGTAGCCGGCTTCTTCGATTGTGCCTAAATACTCATGGCCGACCTTTTTAGCCCAGAGGGGGAGGTCCTCAGTTGTACCAACATCGGATGAAAGCACTTCCAATATACCCGCCATGGGTACATCCGCCATGCCGCGTTTGGCCTCCAACAATGGACCCGGACAGGCCGTCCCTCTGGCATCCACAACCTTAGTTGCTTGTATGGTTTTCAAATCGATCTCAGCCATTTAATGACCTCCTGTGTAAAATCGATATAAGTTGCATTTACTTAGTAAAATATTTTCGCGATGGAAAAGATTCCAGTTATGCGGCCCGTTTCAGCAATTTTTTCCGATTGTCGAGTTCTTCCATAATGGCTTGACGCACGAGTTCGCTGCATTCCGCAAATATCGGTGTTGTCAGTCTGTAGTAGATGGTCTGACCATCCCTGCGCGCTATGACCGTGCCGCGAGCCTTCATAATTCGAAGATGTTGGGATATATTCTGCAATCCGATTCCAAGCTGCGCAGCGATATCTCCAACCGTTTTTTCTCCTTTGCCCAACACTTTCACTATCATAAGACGCTTCGGATTGGCGAGCACGCGCAGCATCTCAGCCTGCAACTCGAAAACCAGTTGATAATCTTTCTCCATTTAAAACTCCGCTTATTCTATGGACTACTCTATATAAATAAAGTTGTCCTGCTATTATCGGCACTGGCCAAAAATTTTCCCACCCCGCCGTACTCAACGCCCGGCACCAGTTCTTCCTTTTTGATGCCCATCACGTCCATTGACATGGTACAGATAATCAATCTTACGCCCTGATCGTGCGCTTCCTGAAGTAATCTAGGCAGGTTGTAGACCTTTTTTTGGACATTTCCCTCTTCATGAGCAGGGTACCCAGTCCGCCCATATTCATCTTGGACAGGACTAATTTGTTGGGCCCTTTGGGCATCATCCAACCGAACATCTTTTCTATGAAGGTCTTCTTCCCGGAAAGTTGTGAGGGACCCTCTTTTCTCATTATGTTCACGCCCCAGAAGGTGAAGAACATGGTCACCGGGATGTCCATGGCGGCGGCCCCGTTGGCGATTATGAAGGCGGCCAGCGCCTTATCCAGATCACCCGAGAAGACCACCATCGATAGACCTTCGATCTTCTTTTCTTCCACCCCGGACAACACTTTCTCGGCTACAAAAGCGGTCTCAGGCATTTGATATATCTCCTACTTGCGATAATATAATACTTGCGTAATATTGCAACTATAGCATTTCCAGTTTTGCCGGTCAAACGAGTCTGGAGGGAGAAGAGAAGGTTGAATGTGAATCGCATGGCATTAAGGCCGGCCTTTTCGACTTCGATCAAGGGATTGCCACGCTTCGCTCGCATGTATGAAAGAGCTGCTTTTGTCAAGTTATTATCGATAATATTCTCCTTTTGTTTACTTTGATGGCTCAGTACCGTTTTGTTCGGATGCATGTATCCGTTGTCTGCGCAACATGAGCAATTACTCCGAGGGTGTCGCAATCAATGAACGGGCTTAAGAGCCCATGCGAGCGGACGCGCTCACCCTAATCTCCATATACGGTTCGTTCTTTTTCAGCATACTGAAAGTAGCTTCCGCCAGATGTCTTGCCACTGCCACAACTGCCTTGCCGTGTCCTCTGCGATCACGAATACGCAGGTACAATTGCACAGCATGGCGCCGGGCCAGACGGTTCTGCTGAAGAACAATAACATTAGCCGCTTCAATAAAGGCATATTTAAGATAGTGATTCACATCAGTTCGGACGCGACCCATACGGGTTTTACCCCCACTTGAGCTGACGCGCGATACTGTGCCTGCGTAGCTGGCGAAGTGCTCAGAATCGGGGAAGCGCGATATGTCACCTGTTTCCAGGGCTATGCTGATGGCAAGGATAGGACCAACTCCAGGGATGGTTGTGAGTAATTTCATCGAAGGAGTTACTGCGATTACCTCTTTAATGCGCTTCTCAGCAAAATCAATCTGGTCTTGGATTTGATTAAGAAGTTCCAGTTCTTGTTCAACCGAGCTTCTGGTCTCAGGCGGCAACTCTTCAATCGCTTTCTTCATGAGATCACGTCCCCGCTTCCCAAAAAGATCGCTGGTTTCTTCAAAGGTGATAGCATATTTGGCGAAAGTGGCATGAATACGGTTCTTGAGCATGGTCCGCATATGCACCAGGGCGGACCTCATGCGCGGTAATTCCCGCTGGTCTCTTATTTCGGCCGGCGGTATCCAGACCCCAGGCAAGGAGCCATTGCGAAGCATAATTGCTAAACCCCTTGCATCCAGTTTATCAGTTTTGTTCACATTTCCCATCATTAATTTAGCCTTGCCGGCATTCACAAGTTGTGGATAATGTCCTGCTTTCTCAATCTCGTCTATTATCCAGTACCAGTTGCCAGTGCTTTCAACCGCTATTGGCAAACCAGGAGGAAGACCTTCCAGAAAACTACGGAATCCGGCCCTGTCATGCTCCACCCTATGCGTGAATTGGACTTTGCACTCATCATCGACACCCGTAAATATGGAATATTTCTTGTGAGCGTCACATCCTGTAAAATAATTCATGCTGCAGTGCCTCCTTTATTATTTTGTGTAGCATCTCAATTATAAATTGAGACACTGCAGCGCTTTCATTTAATCAATGACATGATTGAGTTGCTTGGGCTTATGACGATGGGGTTATTTCGCTTAACCACGGCTCTGCTTTTAGCTATATCATTCCGAGGAGCACAG
>CAWKFY010000002.1:0-9650 GCA_963848815.1 uncultured Chloroflexia bacterium | reverse complement strand
TGCTATCGTTGATATTCCCATTGGGTATTACTGACAGGAGCCATACGACCAGCGAAACGGCGAGAATGATCGTCCCGGCGCGCTTTATAAAAGCCAGAATGTTCTGCCATGTAACAAGCCCTATCAGCCGGACATCGGGCACATGATAGAGGGGCAATTCCATGATCAGTGCGCTGCTCTCACCGCGGATAATAAACCGGTTTAATATTATCCCGATCAGCACCAGCATTATCAGGCTGAAGATAATGATCCCGATGGAGACCAGCACGGCCTGGCTACCGAAAAAAGCCGCCGCTATGATGGCGATCACCGCCATCCTGCCTGAGCAAGGCACCAGCGGCGTCAGCAATATGGTTAACAGGCGAGCACGCCTGAGTCTATAATGCGCGTGCCCAACACGGCAGGCACATTGCACCCGAAACCCAGCACCAGCGGCAAGCATGACTTGCCGTGCAGTCCGAGCAGATGCATGAACCGGTCGGTAACGAAGGCCGCCCGGGCCGTGTAACCGATATCTTCCATGGCCGCCCAGGCCGCAAAGAAGAAAAATAAGATCGGGATGAAGGTTAAGACCGTGCCCACGCCGCTAAGCAGCCCGTCCGCCAGGAAGCTCTGGAACCAGAAAGGCATAAATGACAGGTATTCGTGCACGAGCTCCCTGCCCCTCTGGATCAGGTTTACATCAAGGAATCTCTGGATAGGAACGCCCAGGCTATATACCAGCCAGAAAATCAGGCCCAGTATGCCTACCAGTATGACCAGTCCTATTATAGGATGGGTTGCCGCCCGGTCCAGCCGTTCTGACAGTGAGACCCACCCTATGCGAGGCTTTTCCTGGGCAACGGCCACCATCTTTTCCACCCATTCGAAACGCAGCGTGGCTATGTCCATAGCAGCCGATTCATTTTCACCCAGATAATCATCGAGTATTTCCCATGTATCAGCCGGGCAGCGCATGCGGACCAGCTTATTGATCTGCTCGTCACCTTCCAGCAGCTTCATTGCAGTCCAGTGCTGCGGATAGGGCGCCGTGATCTCCGGCGTCAACAAAGCGGCAACGTGATCGATAGTATTTTTTATCTCGGTGCCGTATTCTATGTGCTTTACATCACGTGAACCGGCCGGGCGCTCATATTCGAGAACTATCTGCTCTACCAGCTCCTTCAGACCCTTGTTTTTGTTGGCGATAATAGGGATCACAGGCACATTTAAGGTAGATGCCAGGGCTTCCGGGTCTATTTTCATACCCTGCTGGTGGGCCACATCGATCATATTCAAGGCGATTATCAGGCGAGGCGATAGCTCGATCAATTCGGCCACCAAATATAGATTACGCTCCAGGCTGGCTGCGTTGAGCACCGCCACGACTACATCGGGGTTTTCTTTGACAAGATAGTCCCTGGCAATCTGTTCTTCAGCCGAGTTGGCCGTCAGGCTATAGGTGCCGGGCAGGTCGACTATATTTATGGAGTATCGACCCCGCCGCAGGACGCCGGTCTTCTGCTCGATAGTCTTGCCCGGCCAGTTGCCGACATGCTGTGACAGGCCGGTCAGGAGGTTGAAGACCGTGCTTTTGCCCACGTTGGGAGAGCCGGCCAGGCCCACAACAATGGATTTTTCCTGAGTTTCTTCTATCATATCTTCTCATTTGGACAGACTGTAATCTTCTCAGCCAGGCCCCTTCCCAGAGCAACATCCATATCATGAACCTTGACCAGCACTGGACCGCTGTTGAAGTTTTCCATCATTTTCACTACACTGCCCGGCGTAAAACCCAGCGATAGGCAGCGGCCCAATGAGCTGCGCCCACCCCCGTAGCAGCGTATGATTGCAGATTGGCCGCTGCTCAACTTGGTGAGCGGTATCTCTTCCAGTCTCTCTTTTGCCTTCTCTTTGGATGCCGGCCTTGCCAGCAGAGCAGCCGCCATCTCGCTGCTGATGCAAACTCCCTTGCCCGCTACATTTAGATCAATCGTCCCGTCCCTATTTTTTTTGCTAATTGTTAACTCAACACCCGGCCTCAGACCAAATTTTTCTATTCTCCTGAGCAGTGCCGGGTCCTCCCTGCCGACAGCGGCAACGCACAGAGGCTGGGCTGCCTGGTAATTTGCAAGAGGCCGCATCCCCTTTTCTTTGATCTTGCCGCTTTTATCAGGGATGGAATGCCCATGCGGACAGGTATCCGCGTTGCCCAATACCTGCGACAGGCCCTCCTCGATCTCCGGAGATGTGACATGCTCCAGTTTGCACGCTTCCTCATGCACCTTATCCCACTTCATACCCAACACATCTGTGAGGAACCTCTCCCACAGACGGTGGCGCCTGATGACCGCCAGGGCCTGCCCCTTTCCACGCTCAGTCAGGACCGCACCCTTGCTGGCACGGTAATCGATCAAGCCTTTGCTCTCAAGGCTGCGCAGCATGTCCGTCACGGCCGGAGGAGATACCTTCAGATCCTCAGCCAGTATCGATGTAGCTACCGGCTTACCGGTTCCCTGCCTCTTATATATAGCTTCCAGATATTCCTGAGTCCTTTCGCTTTCCATGGGGCCTCCTAATTAAGCTGCCTTAATTTAAGTCGGCTTAATTATGGCACAGGCCGGGTAATTAAGCAAGCGTTTCATATACTTATTCGAGTCACATCAAATATTTGGGGGCGGGCGCAACCAAAAGCCGTTATTTCGGTTATAAGTATGGAAGTTTTAACTTTTTGAGCGCAGGACTTTGACAGGGTGAGGCGAATTTCCTTACACTAGATCAGTTAAAAGGAAAAAACATGAAGAATTATTACGCATTATTATTACCCGTTACAGCGGCCCTGATGTTATTGACCTCTGCCTGTTCGGCAGCGCCGCAACCGGAGGCGACGCCTCCATCAGATAATGAAACGGCCTCGCAGCCGTCAGTCGAGCCGCCCATTATAAAGGGCATAGCAGGCTCCCTGGAATGGGCGCCTGCATCCAAAGGAACACTGACCTGTTTGGCCAAAGACCCTCAGGGCGATAAAATGTCTTATAGCTGGGCAGCCGATAATGGCACGCTGGAGGGCACCGGCCAACAGGTTACCTGGACGGCGCCGAGCGTCCCCGGGAGTTACACGATAACCGTAACGGTGACGGATGATGAGGGAGCCCAGTCCTCATTCAGCAGGGCCATCAGTGTGGTCGCGAACCCACTGCGTAATGATGTTGAAGACAATACCATTTACCTAAAATTCCCTATGCCGTCCCAGGGCCCTGTCACGGTGTCCAGACGGGTGAGATACGATATCACTACAGATATACAATGCGTTTTCCCTAATGAAGACCCAAACCAGATAACTATAGTATGGACTGCACCCGTGGGCAAGCTGTTTGGCGATGGACTTGAAGATGGTAAAGCCATCAGGGTGGGCTGGCTACCGCCGGGAGTGCCCGGGCAGTATACTGTGAGTGTCCAGATCACTGATAAGCAGGGCCGCACGGCCAGCGGGACGGTGAATTTCGATGTTTATCTCATGGACCAGTAGGCAGCCGAATTAATAAATAAGGAAAGACCAAACAAATGTGCAGACGAACAGCAACCCTCGCGGCGTTTACCCTGATTCTTATTTCTCTGGTGGCGTCCTCCTGTTCTTTTCTGCAACAAATGCAGCCGGCCACTTACGATCCCAATAAAACCTACGCCGCTTTTTTAGTCGTGGACAGCGATGCAGGCAAGGCTTCACTGCAAAGCATGAAACAGCATACCCTCAGTCAAAACCTGGAAATCGGTCCGATCGAATATTACAACCCGGGCACCACGGATTTCGTCCCTGTCCTTACCAGGCTTACGGCCCATCCGGAGGTAAAGCTGGTGTGGATAATCAGCCTTGTTCTCGATGTTCCCCAAATTAAAGCAGCCATGGTCAAAGTTAACTACGCCGGCAGCTACAGGTACGCCCCTATTATGAACGGCGCTGCGATCAAAATTCAGCAGTAGTGTCTTGCGCGAATTGAGAATAGACGGCGGATAAATTGCCGCTGCTCCCTGTTTTGATCGATAATAGGCTTGATGATTAGAAATATCCTTTTCATTATTTTTGCATTGCTGTTAGCGTCATCAGGTCTGATCGGTTATTCGGCATGCTTGCCGCAAAAAGCCCAGATAAAATATTTTTATGGGTTCTGGCCTTACTGGGTTGATCCCGGGTCGTACCAGCCGGAATGGAGCGCCCTCACCCATATCAGCTATTTCTCTATGGATGCCGCAACAGACGGCGGATTAGACACAAGCCATATCGGCCCGGCCTACTATTACATCAGGGAAAAAGCCCACTCTCAAAACGTTAAAGTCACTTTAACCGTCTCATGCTTCGACCATTCCGTGCAGGATGCTATCCTCGCCAGTCATCAAAATGAGCTGGTGGATGCCATACTGGATAAATTGCAGGACTATTCGGCCGACGGCATTTGTATGGATTTCGAGGAAGTAAACGACACCAATTCCCTCACTGGAACATCCAACACACTCCTCATGCAGAACCTGTTGAAGCTCCTTGCCGGCAAGCTAAAAAGGGCAAACCCTGATTACAACCTGTCATTTTGTGTTACCGGCAATGTGGAGAATGTCTACAGAAACAAAGCCCTGGCCGGCTACACTGATGCCGTCTTTTTAATGGGATATGAATACCACTGGTCCAAAGCTCCTGAGACAGGTGCCATCTCCCCATTCGATGATTCCAAGCAACCGGATATTGTGAAATCGATAGCGATGCTGAAGGACTGGTATCCCGATGAAAAATTGATAGTGGGCCTGCCCTTTTACGGCTATGATTGGCCCTGTGCATCCCCCGATCCCGGCGCCAAGACCTCCGGTGAAGGAAATTTAGTCACCATGTACAGCGCATTGGCCAACGCCGGGATTTATGGCAGGCTGTGGGACGCGGGCTCACATACTCCCTGGTATAAATATCAATCGGCAGGCGTCTGGCATCAATGCTGGTACGAGGATACCGAATCGCTCGGTCTGAAATTCAATTATCTCAAATCCGCCAGCGTCGCAGGCGTAGGCTTCTGGGCACTCGGTTATGAAGGGCCCGGCTCCGCAGTGTGGCCGCTGGTCAAACAGGCTTTCAGCCGCAAGTGATACGCCGGACTAGAGGTCCTCGAGCATGGTAGTGAAGGTGTCGTGATGTTCCTCTTCCTGTTCCAATATCTCGCGGAAGAGTTGGGCTGTCGTTTCATCGCCTTCTTTGAGGGCCATTTTTATAATATCCTTGTACATATTGATGGCTGTCACCTCGGCGGCCACGTCGTTGGCGACCATCTCCTTCAGGGTATCGCCGACAAAAATGGGGTCCGGCTTGGTGGTCGGTTTCTCGCCCAGGTAATACAGTCGTTCCGCAATAGACTCTGCGTGCTTCATCTCCGCAATGGCGATAGATTTCAGCTCCTCCTGAACGGCAAAGCCCTTCACCCCGGCCCATTGTACGTGCTGCCACATGTACTGCACTGCCACCTGCAGCTCCCTGGCTATAGCGCGGTTCAACATGGTCAATAATGCTTTCGACGCCTTGACGATCGCTCCTTGCTTCTTAGCCATCCTCTTGCCTCCTCTTCTTTAAAATAATAGCTAGGGATATATCTGATTGCCGTCATCATCTTCTACGATGATAGCATCCATAGGGCAGCTTTCGGCCGCTTCCATCAGCGTCTTTTCGTCCACACTGCCCATATCCAGCACCACGGCTTTATTGCTCTTATCCAGCTTGAAAACCGTCGGAGCCGCAGCAACACAGTTCCCAACTCCAGTGCACAATTCCCGGTCAACCCTCACTTTCATCTTCTATTCTCCCATTCAAATTTTATAAATACAACCCGGATAATGCAATTTAGCCTGGCCGGCAATATTGAAGTTATTATAATTATAGTTTATTATCAAGATAATGACTGGTATGGAGGTAGAAATATGGCTGTAAAGAAGTCGGTTGCGACTAAGAAGGCTGCGCCCAAAAGCGTTGCGGCCAAGAAAAAGGTGGCTGTGGCCAAGAAACCAGCAAAGACCTCCAAGGGTGACGCATACGAATGTGGAGTTTGCGGTCTGCTGGTAACTGTGGATGAAACGTGCGGCTGCGCAGACGTCTGCGATATCATCTGCTGCGGCAAACCCATGAAAGTAAAGAAGGCCAAGGTAGCAGCAAAAAAGAAGTAGACCTGTTTAATTATCAGGTGACGCGACCCCGGCATAATCCGGCGCAACCTAGGTATGCCGCATAGAGTTGGTGTGTTTGATTTCTAATCAGACCGGCCTTTTATCATACCGATAGCGGTCGCCAGACGTTCCGGCCGGTCGGAACCGATAAGATATCTTTTCCCGCCTGCCATGGTGATTTTTACACCCATATCCCCTTTGAGATAATAGGCCTGCATCTCCGAGTTAAAACGTACGCCATATCCCCCGAAATCGTGTAAGGGGGAGAAGGTTATTACTTCGAGAGTAATTATCTCCCCCATTTTTAAGCTGAGCAAAGGTATGCCGGCAATGCCCATCTTAACTGTTATTATATCCATGGTTACCGTCGTTCGGAATCCGCCGTAAGTTAATAAAAAGCTAATCCCTATGATCACCAGCAGGACTGCCAGCCAGGGAATCTCCGGCCATGCAAAATAGGCCGATACAAACATGACCAGGGCGACTATGATAGCTAGAGCGCTGGCATAGGCCGGGTTTTGCGATTCTTTATAAACCAGCGGCTGTCCGCTTTTTATATGACTATCGATTGCTGCCTTAAACAAGCCCATATCTTCGCTGGCCGCGATTTTTTCATAATGCCTGTAGGGCCTGATTAGCTCAAGGACTGCGGCAAACAAGGTAGCTAAACCGCAGGTCATCGCAAGTATTGACCCAGGGAAAAGGCAGTTCTTTGCCAGGGGAAGCCAGCATATTGACATAGGCGATTTGTATGCCGCAGAGATCGCCGACGGCCAGCTCGTCAAAGAGCGATATCCAGTTAAAGGTCTTTTTCTTCTCCTGTCGAGCCCACAGCTCATCGAGCCACGAAGACAGCAGCAGAAATCCTATGGAAAGACCAATCAATAAAAGTGAGTTAGAAAGAGGCGACCCGTATGCATCCGGTTGGCCGCTGAGGTTGAAGTGCACCGGTGCCTCGTCCGGCATGGGCATGGCCCGCACCGTAAATACGATAGCGATGATCATGACGAGCAGCGCCGGCATATGAGTCCATAGCGGATTAATCAGCTTCACTTCATATCTTTAAGATTATTCGATGAAAAGTCTTAAGCCTTGTCGTACCCGTTATCAACGTGGTTCTCAGGCGGGTTTTCCCTGCCGACTGTGAGCACAAATTGTTTGCCTCCCCGCTTAATGATCTTGGCCCTCACGTCCAAGTTGATTCGTGACCCGTCATTCCTTATGCCGATAGTGAAAAATCTCGCCTCTTTGTGCTCGGAGGCCTGCTTCAAGCGTATAACGGCTTTCTTTCTGTATTCCGGCGCCGTGATTTCCAGTATGTTCATTTTGAGCAGGTCTTCCTTTGGATACCCCATCATTTCGAATACCGCATCATTGACATAGACGATCTTGCCCAACAAATCCGTCACGATAACCTGGTCGTTTACGGAATCAAGAATCTGGGCGCGCATCTGTGACTCATCAGACAGCTTTTTCTCTTCAGTTACGTCATAAAAGAACGAGATGATAGCCGGTTGCTGGCGGAAGATAACACGGTATGAGAAGATCCTGACATATCTAAGCATCCTGTCCTTTCTCAATACCGGCCACTCTTGCGCTTCGCTGATAGTATCGCCCGATAAAACCAGCTTTGTTCTCGCCATGAGCCTGTCCCTATGGGTAGGAGATACGATGTCTGAAACCGGCAGGGCTAACATTTCCTCAAAGGAATAACCGGATATTTTACAGGCTGACTTGTTCACCCAGAGGAATTTATTATCCTGTACGAGCACGATGCCTTCCCTGCTGTTATCGGCAAAGGTAGCCATCATCTCCTGTGTTTCTTTAAATACGGCATTAACCCTCTTCAGCTGGCTTAAGGTTCTGTCGAAGGTGGCGACGGCATCGGTCAACTCGCCCACCTGGGGCAGCATCGGGCTCTGAATATCCTTTGTGGATTCTTCGCTATTGCGTTTTTCATCCATTTCCATCCGCGGGGCTCCTATTTTCAGCAGGTGAAAATCTATTTTGCCACGCTATAATCCTGGCCATAGCCAGTGCAGCTTTTTCTATAGAGCGGAAAACCGGCAAACCCGCATCGACAATGGCTGCCTGCGTCTTCAGGAATTCTTCCATACCTGGCCTGTCGGACGCCGGTCCCAGCGCCATCAAGAGCGGTTTCTGCGACTCTCTATGTGCTTTCTCCAGTGCTTCGACAAACGGTTTCAAGAACATGTCGCTTGAGATAAAGCCATGGCCCCACCTTGTCCCCGGATGAAAGCCCATGTGATACATTATCATATCTATAGCCGGCGATTTGGCCAGCGCTTTCACCGTCCTGTAGATAGTTTCGGGAAAGATCAGGCTGGTGGCATCGAGAGGGTTGGTAAATATGGCCCCGGCGCCCGGCAGAAAGCTCGTCAACTCGTCCATCAGCTCCTGAGGAAAGCAGGGCAACTGTAAACCGGATGCTTCCATATGGTCGCCGGCCTCTACGCTGGGTCCGCCTCCTAAGCCGATGAAAGCGAGGCCTTTTCTCCTCGGATACGGGACGGCGAATTTCAGGGCTACCAGCGCATCTATCATCTCCTGTATATCCGTGACCCATATGGCGTTGGACTGGCGGCAGAGAGCTTCGAAGACCCTCACCGAAGAGGTCATGCTGGCAGTATGGCTCATAGCCGTCCGCAAGCCTGCCTCGGTGATACCGCCTTTATACATGACTACGGGCTTCTTGGCTGCGGCATTTTCAAGGATTCCGCGAAAGCGGTTGCCCTCTCTAACACCTTCGATATAGATGGCTATTACTTCCGTCTCCGGATCGTTGGCAAAATACTCGAGCAATTCACATTCGCCAATATCCAGCGCATTACCGTAGCTTATCACTTTGCTGAAGGTCAGACCCCTGGGACCGGCATGCAACGGCACTTCCTGCGAATGACCGCCGCTTTGCGACATAAAGGCTATGCCGCCCGGCTTCATCGGCATGCGGTTGGCCAGGGTAAAACGAACGCCGGGAATAAAAAGCCCCGTGCAATTCGGACCAATGATACGGAATCCCCCGGCCCGCGCCTTCATGAGCATCTCCTTTTCAAGTTCGGCCCGGCTTTTCTCACCGCTTTCGCTAAAACCTGCAGAAAAGAAGTGCACCGATTTAACATGCTTACTCGCACAGTCGTCCAGCAGGTCCAGAGATTTCTCGGCCGGTATGCATACGACCACATGGTCCACGGGGCCGGGAATGGCCGATACGGAGGGATAACAGGGCAGCCCGAAAGCTTCCTTATGATTGGGATTGACCGGATAGATAGCAGGGAACCCTGCATCTTTAAGGGATATTACGGAGAAAGCTGCGAACGATATGGCATCCGGGGAAGCTCCTACGACGGCTACGCTCCGGGGTCTGAAAACTTCATCCAATGTAACAACAGGTTTCAATAACATGTCATTTATCATATCAACAGGCCAGGGCATTGGCAATTATCGAGAAGCGGGTGTTA
>CAWKFY010000001.1:0-30649 GCA_963848815.1 uncultured Chloroflexia bacterium | reverse complement strand
GGCGCCGGAGAAACCTGCTCCCGCACAGCCCGCAACCCCGCTCTGGGTCTGGGTCATCATCGCAATCGGCGCCATCCTGGTAATCGTTACCCTCATCCTCATTTTAAGGACCGCCGCAGAATATAATCAGACGAAAAAGAGGGAGGGGCGGCAATTGCCGCCCCTCCCTCTTTTGCTTACAAGTTGGATTGGTTACTGAAAAATTCCAAGCTCTAAGTCCAAAGTTCTAAACAAGTTCAAAATTCTATTTTCTTGAACAGCTTGCCCTTGGTGGCGCAGACCGGGCATGAGTCGGGCGCTTCTTTCCCCACCGTATAGCCGCAGACCGGACAAACATAATACGAATAGCTCTCCTGGCTTTTGCCCAGTGAATCCAGCAGGCCCTGATAAAGCGCCGCGTGCACCTTCTCTACCTCATTGGCACGCCAGAAGCTCATCTCAGCCTCCTTGTTGCCTTCTGCCTTGGCAGTGTCGATCATGCCGGGATACATGCTCTTGAACTCATAGGTCTCGCCACCGATCGCTTCCCGCAGATTCTCTTTGGTGTTCTTGATTCCCCCCATGGCCTTTAGATGGCTTATAGCATGAACTGTCTCCGCCTCCGCTGCCGCCCTGAACAGCCTGCCTACCTGTGCAAAACCCGCCCTGTCGGCCTCCGCCGCAAAAGCCAGGTACCTGCGATTAGCCTGTGACTCACCTGCAAACGCCGCCTTAAGCGCATCTTCCGACTTGGACATGATTCAATCCCTCCTTAACTTCAACTTTCCGCCCACATAATATCAGGAGCTGATCAGCCCGTTAATGACTTTTATCACTTCCGCCCGTCACAGAGCCAATGCAAAGTTGAGGTATAGCTGGGCCGCCTGCACCACCTGGTTGAAGTTGACCGACTCCTCCGGCGTGTGCGCCGTCTCGAGCCGGCCGGGTCCCAAAATTATGGGGTCGACGCCTGAGCCCCAAAGCACGTTCCCGTCAGAATGGCTGCGGAAGTCCTGTGTCTCCCAGGTAATCCTCATGGCCTTGCATACTTCGCGCAGCTTGCGCACCAGCGGCCTCTCCTGGGATATGCGATACCCCGACTGGGTGTTTTCGAAGCGTATATAAGCGTCCAGCGCAGGTATTTCCTTGCCGGCATTTTCCACGAGCTGTTCCAACTCCGCCTTGAGCACGTCCATGCGGGAATCGGGCGGCAGGTGAAGGTCCAGCCAGGCCTCGCAGGTATCCGGCACCACGAAGCCGCCCGGGAAGCCGGAAAGCTGCCGGATATTATAGACCAGGCCGCTGGATGCTGAGGTCGCGTATCCGGTCACGTCCAGCAGCAGTTTAAGCATGTTCTCGATGGCATTCTGGCCCAGCTCGGGCATGGAAGAGTGGGCTTTCTTGCCGCGCGTGCGCAGCAGCACTTCCAGGTAGCCATAGTGGCCCAGGCAGGGGATCATGTTGGTCGGCTCAGCCACCACGGCCCAGGGAAAGCGGTATTCACGCACCAGGGTCTTGGCGCCGTCGCTCTCCTCCTCTTCGCCCACCACCAGCGCCAGTCCAACCGACGGAAAACGGCTCATTTTCTGAGCCAGCACGGCAAAAGCCTCGATCATGGCCGCACAGCCGGCCTTCATATCAGAGCTGCCCAGGCCGAAGGCCTTGTCATCTTCCTCGTAAAAACCGAAATCATCCAGGTCGTGGGCCGTCACAGTATCGAGGTGACCCACGAAGCAAAGGTCGACCTCATCCGTCTTGGGGGGCAACACCACGATGTTATAGCGATTTTCATCCACGGTCTGCCTCTTGACGTTGAGGCCGGCGGCCTTGAGATAGTCCTCGGTGAACTGTAGTACCTCCTCCTCCTTGCCGGAGGGGCTGTAAATATCCACCATGTCCTTGAGAAGCTTTTTCAGCCTCTCGGGCCGGACCTCAGCCGTTTCGCTTGTGGTCGTTCCCATTTTTCTTGCCTCTCGATCCGCGTTTCTTTTCCTTTTGCTGTTCAATGGTGGCCGGGTTATAGGTCATATAAATATGCTGCTGGGGATTCCCAAAGCCCCTGGAACGGAAGAATTGAAGAGCCGGAATATTATCTGCCTCCGTATCCACCAAAAACATGCGCACACCGTCTTCAACCATTTTATCGCTCAGCTTATTGAAAAGCCTGCCGGCGACCCCCAGCCGCTGGAATTCAGGAGACACTACCAGCCACACGATATAGCCATATTTCCAGGCCGATCTCTTTTTTTCCACCACATTTCCCAGGGCAAAGCCAATGATCCGGCCCTCCAACTCCGCAACAAAACAGTAGTCAGTCTCGGCATTGAACATGGAGACAACTTCGAACTCGTCCCACGTGCGGTAGAGCGTGGGCGTTTTGTCTGCCGTAAAGACCTGCTCGCCCAGATGGAACACTGCCGGTATATCATCGACAGCCATATCCCGAATATCTATGTCCGGCTTTTTGCGACCGTTCTCTTCAGGTGCGTGCGGCTCGGTTATATTTATATGCAGCTTTTTTTCAGTATCAGAACGTCGCCCTGCGGCATCGCCTGTTCTCATAAGACCTCCATTAATAGGGTAACACGACAGGAAGTAAAAATCATAGTGAAAGAGGCAGGTGTAAAATTAAAACTGGTAGCCCAGCGACCTCGCCTTGTCGTAGCATTTCTCTGCTTCGGTGTCGCGCTTCATATCCTCAAGTGTAACCCCTTTGCTGTACCAGAGCGCCGGGTTGTTCGGCTCTATTGCCAGACCTTTGTCGAAAGCTACCAGGGCCTCATCGTACCGTCTCAGCTCGTAGAGAGCCTTGGCCCTGTAGCCCCAGGCCTGCGCATTGACCTGGTTGATTGAGAGCGCTTTATCGCAGGAAACTATGGCATCTTCATATTTCTGGGCATTTACCTGGGCATTAGCCAGCATAGTCCAGGCATCGGCATTGCCGGAGTCAAGCGCAACTTCTTTCTGGTAGCTGGCCACGGCATCATTATATTTATTCTGCGAGAACAAAATAAGCCCCTTGGTATCCCAGTACCTGGCCGTGTTGCCATTGATATTTATGGCTTTACCGATGCAGTCCAGCGCCTTGTCATATTGCTGCTGATCATAATAGGAAAGCGCTTCGTTGCCCCAGGCATCTGCAAAGTTGGGGTCAAGCTTGATAGCCTGGGTATAAGAATCGATGGCGTCGCTGTATTTTTGCAGGGCATCCAGCGTCTGGCCGTCGTTAAACCATATAGCCGGGTTATTGGGATCGATCTTCAGTGCTTTACTGAAATTGATCGACGCAAGGTTATAATTTCCCGCGTTATAGTATTTGATTCCGGTCTCATTAAACTGGACTGCCTGCGGGTCGCTCTTATAAGTGTACCCCTCTTGTGCCTGCTGGCAGCCGGCGGAGACTATCGGGATGGCAACGATAAGCAGCATCCCCAAAAGTAAGGCCATCATCTTATTCGAACCAAGCATTTTCATATGGATTCCTTCGCTATTATTTGCATGTGAACCGTTTAAGCGGCATCTCTGGCCGCATTGCGACAAATTTTAGCACCGCTTAAAAATCAAGTACAGTTTCGAGAACAGCTTGCACTACCCGGCAATGGTACTAAAAGGTGATTGACACTCTAAAGCCGCTTTACTGTATCATGGATTCGAATGTGGAACCGTATTGAAATAAAACCTCGTTCAAGGCACAATAGTATCATAACTTGACCGTATGTCAGCACCAGGTGAACTGCCGGGTTTGGAGGCAATTTTAATTTATGCTTGTGGAGGACAATATGTTGTACAGGTTGGCCGTCTCGTTTTGCGCTTTAATCCTGCTCACCCTGACCGGTGCTCCAGCACTTGCACAGGATGAACCTATGCCTGGTCCAATAGGTGGAGAAAGCATTTCTGTCTCCACATCGGGCGCCACCAGCGTTACCGAGTCCTCAGCGGTGCTTAATGGCTACCTCAGCTCTATCGGACCTTACCCGACGGTAGACGTGTTTTTTGAAACGTCGGACGGCCGATCAACCTCCCATCAAGTTATGAGTGGTCCGGGTACATTCAGCATCGGCCTGTCAGGTCTTTCTTCAGGCACTGACTATTCTTTCCATGCCGTCGCCGTGTCTAACCTCATAGGAGGACAGAGGGCCGAGGGGTCCTGGGTAAACTTCACAACTCAACACCGCATGCCCACGGCGCCCATCAGTGTCTCAACCAGTTCGGCTTCTGATATTACCTCCAGCACGGCTACCCTGAGGGGCTACCTATCTGACATGGGATCGTACAGCACGGTCACTGTTTATTTCAAATGGGGTAACTACTCTTCCATGCAGAATACCACCGGGTCGCAGGTAATGTACGGCCCCGGTTCTTTCAGCATACCGCTTTCGGGTCTGGCCCCGAATACAACCTACTACTTCCAGGCGGTCGGGAAGTCCGACGTCGTCGGCGTGGCGCCGGTCTACGGCGATACCAGCTCGTTCTATACGTCGGGCGGAGGCACCCTTTCCGTGAGCACGGGTGCGCAGACCGGAGTGACCAGCACATCCGCTACTATCAACGGCTACCTCAATTCGCTGGGAGACTACGGTGACGCCTATGTGTGGTTCGAGTGGGGTACAAGCACCGGCTACGGCCAGACTACGGCCATACAAACAATGTATAGCGCGGGCACGTTCAGCGCCAGCCTGCAGGGACTTAACCCGGGAACGCTCTATCACTTCCGTGCCCTGGCGGCGCCCTCCGTAGCGGGCGGCGTCACTGTGCATGGATTCGACGCGGTATTCACCACCAGCTCCTCACCCGGCGGCAAAGTCAGCACGACCTCTGCCAGCAATGTAGGTCCACGTTCGGCAACGCTCAACGGCTATCTTTCTTCGTTAGGTTCCGCCCAGTTTGCCTATGTCTGGTTTGAGTACGGGACTGATACCACCTTTCGGGAACTCCACGCCGCAGCAGACCATGTCTATGCCGGGCAATTTCAGCTTCAATGTTGGCAGCCTGCAACCAGGCTTCACATATTACTATCGCGCTGTGGCCATCGCCAACGGCAACAACAGCTTCGGCAAGTACAGCGTTTTCCAGACCGCCGGCTCCGTGCCGGTAACCATTTCCACCAACCCCGCCAGCAGCATAGCTACTAACCTGGCTACTTTGAACGGTTACGTCAGCTCGATCGGAAACCTGACTTCGGTACAGGTCTGGTTTAATTACGGCACCACGCCCGGCTACGGCAGGATCACAGCTTATCAAACCATCTCCATGCCGCAGGGCTTTTCGGCCCAGATTACAGGGTTGAATACGGGCGCCGACTATTATTTCCAGGCTGTGGCTCAGACGCCCGACGGCACCAAGGTATACGGCTCACAGCAGGTTTTCTCGACCGTATCCAGTTCCAGTATCTCGGTTATAACTTCGGCGGCCAGCAGTGTCACAGCCTCCACTGCCATTCTCAACGGCACACTTAGCAACCTGGGAGCCACTCCGTATGCCCAGGTCTGGTTTGAATACGGTACGACCGCCGATTTCGGCAACTCCACCGACTTGCAGCAGATGAACGCCCCGGGCAATTTCAGCGCGGCTGTGACCGGCCTGGCGCCCGGCCTGACATATTATTATCACGCAGTAGCCATGAATCCCACCGGCGGCTCACGTTCCGTTTACGGTGCAGCAACCTCATTTAATACCACGGGAAGCGGGCCCGGCCCTATTCCCACCACGGGAATACCCGTCTTCATCTGGGTAATCCTGGGGGTTTTCCTCATCCTCATATTCGTGTTGATCATGCTGCTGGCCATGCGCTGACCTGATTAACCGGCCGCGTTCTTGGCCCCGGCTTGTTTGCCGGGGCCTTCCCTTCGGTGCGATACACACACGAAGTCCGTTCGCTGATGCTATAGCAGGAATGCTATAATAATTTATCTAATTTTTCCCCGTTTTTGAGAAAAGGATATGGGTAAAATATATTTTATCGATGTAACCAATCGTGACGGCGTTCAGACCGCCAGGTTGAGCCTCTCCAAGCTCCAAAAAACCATGATCAACATCTATCTGAACGAGTTCGGAGTATACCAGTCCGAGTTCGGATTTCCCACGACAGCGCATGAGACCAATTATCTGCGCGCCAACCTCGAGCTGGCAGCCCAAGGCATGCTGAAGCCGATCAGGCTCAGCGGGTGGATCAGGGCAACCGCTGAGGACGTGGAAAAGTCCTTTGAGATGGTGCCCGACATCGAATATCTCAACCTCTCTCTCTCGACCTCGCAGCAAATGATACAGGGCAAATTCAAGGGCAGGAAATCGCGTGTCGACCTGCTGGAACAGATGGCCGAATCGGTAAGAAAAGCCAAAAGCCTGGGCATCAAAGCCGTCGGTGTTAATGCTGAAGATGCCTCCAGGACCGAACTGGCCTACCTATTGGATTACGTCCGCGAGGCGAAAGACGCGGGGGCGGACAGGTTCCGCTACTGCGACACGCTGGGATACGACGACCCCTTCAGCATATACGAGACCATCACTAAAATAGTAGAAGAGACATCAATACCGGTCGAAATACATTGTCATGGCGACCTCGGCATGGCTGTGGCCAATTCGATTGCGGGCGCCAGGGCGGCAGTGGACGCCGGTACCGATGCTTATATCAACACCACCATCAACGGCATCGGAGAACGCGCCGGCAATGCCGACCTGCTCTCCTGCGTGCTGGCCCTGGTCAAGTCCAAGGGTTTCGCCGGCAAATATGAACTGGGGCTACCTCTGGAGCTCAGCAAAGCATATAAACTTGCCAAATACACCAGTTTCGCCTTCGGAGTTCCCATACCCATCAATCAGCCGGGTGTAGGTGAAAATGCCTTCGCTCACGCTTCCGGCATCCATGCCGACGGCGTACTCAAAGACCCTGAGAACTATGAACTATATAACTTTGAAGAGCTTGGCAGGGGCGAGCCCGAGCTGGTGGAGACCGGCCGCATGATCTGTTCCGGCGAGTATTCGGGCATATCCGGATTCAGCCATATCATGGGCAAGATGGAGATATCCTTCACTAATGCCAGCCAGGCCAGGAAAATACTTGAGCTGGTCAGGTATGCCAACGTGGAAGCCCAGACTCCGCTGACGGAAGACGAGCTTCTCTTTATTGCCAAGTATCCCGAGATCGCCAAGAGGCTGCTTACCCTGACGCCTCTCGAATAATCAGGAAGGCGCCCGGCCGATAATCGGCCGGGCGCCTTCCATTCAATCAGTGTCCAATGCTGCTATATTACTGGCTGGTCGTGCTTGATTGATTGCCTAATTCCTGCATAGCCTGCTGCATAGCGGCGGAGATCTTGTCGGCTGAGATATTTAAGGTGGTTGCCATCTGAGCGTAGACTTTGGTCATCATATCCGATCCACCGGTCTGGCCGCCCCTTGTTCCATTATCAGAAGGTGGCTGACCCGATGGTGCTGAACCGCCGGAAGGAGGCTGCCCACCGGAAGGAGGCTGGCCACCTGTCCTGTTTTCAGTCGGGGCACTGCCCATTATGCTCTTCTGTGCAGCTTCATAAGCGCTGGTAAACGTGCTCTCCGAAATACCCAGTATATCGGCCGCCCTATTGAGCACCTTGCTCATATTTTGTTCACCCTGCCCGGGGGACCCCTGCTGAGTGGAAGACGTGCCGCTCTGCTGTGTTGTAGTGGCGGATGGTTGGCTGCTGCTTGTTGAGGATGTTGTGGACGAAGATGATGGCTGCTCAACTGCCGGAGTTGAGGTAGAAGTGGTGGCCTCCTCGCTGCAGCCTGCGAGTCCGAGGACGGCCAGGAGAACAATAATGATAGATATTAGTGAAAAAAGTTTAAGGTTTTGCGCCATGATGTTGGCCCTCCGAATATTATATTTCCCGCTCATATTAACTCGGAATTATTAATTTATTATTAACATTCCTTAATTCTTATTATAAATATTTCTTAATTCATTTCTTTAATAATTACTTAATAATGTACTGTTACCTTAATATCCAGTCGCGGCGCCTCTTTAAAACAGGAAGGTGATCTCCGGTTGCTGGAGACGCCTTCCCATAAAAACAAGGTGAGGCCGCCGGTTCTGGTATTGGAAGGTAATTGTAATTTAGTCTATAGTTTTATCATGGGGTGTTAAACATGACTGGAAAGAAAATACTGGTAGTTGATGATGACCCCAAAACAGTAGAACTGGTCAAACTCTATCTTGAGAGGGATGGATACGCAGTTGTCATCGCCTACGATGGATTATCCGCTCTCCGGGTGTTCAGAGATGAACAGCCCCATCTGGTAATCCTGGACCTTATGCTGCCCGGCATGGACGGCGTGGAGATATGCCGCATAATAAGGTCGGAGTCCGACGTCCCCATTATCATGCTTACAGCCAGGACACAGGACCGGGATAAAATGAACGGGCTGGATACCGGTGCTGACGACTATGTTACCAAGCCCTTCAGCCCCGGCGAGCTGGCGGCCAGGGTGAGGGCGCTCTTCAGACGTCTGCCTTTCGAGCGCGGCCCCACAGAGCTCAAGCATGGCGATTTTATAATGAATTTCCCCAAGCGCGACGTCTATTTAAAAAATCAACAGCTCAAGTTGACCGCCGTGGAATTTAAAATACTGGCCGCCTTTTTAAAAGAGCCGGGCCGGGTATTCGACAGGGTTGAACTTATCGATAAAGCCTTCGGCTACGATTTCGAAAGCTTCGACCGCGCCATCGATGTGCACATTTTCAACCTGCGGCATAAGATAGAGCCCGACCCCAAGCATCCCAGGTATATAAAAACGGTGTACGGCGCAGGTTACAAGTTTTCCGAGTAGTTATATGAAGCACAGCCTGCAGTTCCGCTTGATAATCGCCTTCACGCTGGTAATCCTGCTGACCGTGGGGGCTGTGTTTCTGATGATGTGGCAGGCCACTATGAACCAGGTGCACCAGTTCAGCCACCGCATCGACTTCGAGATAGGCGGGCGCATTCACGACGAAATCAGCCGTTACTATTCGGAGAATCAGAGCTGGGATGGCATTCAATCGCTGGTAACCGATTTAAGCAGCGAGTTCCGGCACAGGATAGTGTTGACCGACGCCGACGGCAAGATTATTGCGGATTCCTCGCCGGACTCCTCCGCAGTGCAGTTGACCACTGAAAAATTTATCCAACGGGCTGTCCTTTATCCACCTCAATCACCCGGGCCGGGACCCATGCCATCGCAGTCATCGCAAACTGAATCACCCATCGGCGGGCCGCTGTTCTCGCTGGGGCAGCCGCCGCAAGGGTCGGAGCCGGAACCCTTTACCCAAACCCAGCTATCTCCTTCAACCATATCGAGCTCCACCGTGGTGGGCTACCTTTATTTAGCGCCCACGGAACAATCTGAAATGAGCCTGACGGCCCTGCAATTAATGTATAACGAAATCGGCCGCTATTTCATCTTTGGAGCCTTGCTGGCAGTCATAGTAGCCATAATACTCACCATTGTCATCTCGCGGCCTATCCTCGCACCCATCAAGGCCCTTACGATGGCCGCTCAAAAGCTTGGTAAGGGCGATTTTTCTCAACGTGTAAATATTAAGGATGAGAGCGAGATCGGGACGCTGGCCACAACCTTCAATTCAATGGCCCATGACCTGCAGAGGGACGAACAACTGAGAAAAGATATGGTAGCCGATATCGCCCACGAGCTGAGGAGCCCGCTCACCAACGTAAGAGGATACATCGAGGCCGTCAGGGACAACGTCCTGAAGGCCGATGCCGGCACCGTAAACTCCATCTACGATGAGACAATGCTGCTGTCGAGGCTTATAGACGACCTTCAGGAGCTCAGCCTGGCTGAAGCCGGGGAGCTGAAGCTCTATTGCCAGATCGAAGCCATCAGCGTATTGATCGATCAGGCCACGACCGCAATACATGCCCGGGCGGTGGATAAAGGCCTTTCCCTTGTCAGCCAACCCAATACCGGCCTGCCGACCGTAAATATCGACTTCCTGCGCATCAAGCAGGTCCTGCTTAACCTGTTGGAAAATGCTATCGCCCACACGCCTGCCGGAGGCACTATTACCATCGGCGCTGTAGAGAAAGACGGCATGGTTGAGATCAGTGTTACCGATACCGGAGAGGGCATACCCGCCGAAGAGCTGCAAAATATTTTCGAGCGTTTTCACCGCGTAGATAAGTCCAGGTCCCGTCAAACGGGCGGTACAGGGCTCGGCCTTACCATCGCTAAATATCTGGTGGAAGCGCACAAAGGCACAATCGGGGTAGAAAGCGTGCCCGGCAAAGGCAGCCGTTTCTTCTTCACCCTGCCTTCCTCGCAATGAACTGGATTATATTATCCTATCCGGAGATCATATTGTCTACTCTTTTATCCCGCCTTTATAAACTTCCTCATTTTTTAAGACTTCTTAATAAAATCCTAACATTATGCTGATACCCTGAACTCAGCAAAGGCTCAAACCCCACCGATAAATTTAATAAAGGAAGGGCAAAGCATGCCTGGCACTTCAAAAATGTTGCCTATCATCATTTTAATCTGCATTTTAATTCTTTCGCAGACGGGCTGCAGCCGCGCCCAGGTTTCAAGCTCACTGAGTCAGAGTACTGTTACCATCGAGCGCGGCAACCTGGACGTAACCGTGTCGGTTGATGGCAACCTCGATATGTCTGAGATGTCGGACCTCCATTTTGGCGCAGTAGGCAATGTGAAGGAGGTCAGGGTTAAAGAAGGTGATGTGGTAAAAGCCGGCACTATCCTGGCGACCCTGGACGATACATCGGAAGCACTGGATATTAAAAAGGCCAACAATAATGTGCAAAGTGTACTGGAGGACCTGTATGAGACCATACCAACTCTCACACAGCGGGAAGTCATCAATTATTACCAGGACAGTGATTCACACGTAGGCTATCCAACCTACTATCCCAGCCCGGCCGCCATGACAGCTTACAACTGGGCTAAGGATGAAATAGCAGACGCACATAACTATTATCTTACAGAAAACTATACGGCCGCTGCCTCAAGCCTTTATCTGGCCCTCTCCGACCTGGAGTCATGTTCGCAGATATTGCTCGATACGGTCAATAGCACCGATTCCGGGTTGGGAAACGTATCCCCTTTCGTGCCTACGGACCTAAACGGTATTATCGGCTTTGAAGTCAAATCAGGACAGTCTGCGGCAGTCCCGTTGATCGTGGAGCTACGCCAGGCATCCGACCTCATTGAGCAGGGAAAGACCGAAGCTCAAGCTGTCAGCGACCTCACAACGCAGGGAAAATATGATGAGGCCGGGCCGCGCTTCGAGGCACTGTTGAGCCAAATAGATGATTTAGGTTCATCGGTAGCCAGCAACGTCAGCTTCATCAAGACCAATGGAAATTCCGATATTTACGGGCGGGATATCAGCGTTTACTTCTTCGATGACGCCAAGGATAAACTGGATTCGGCCATGCGAGCTCTAGAGAAAGACGGTGTGCCTTCGACGGATATTTCCTGCAACCTCATCCTGGCCGAACATGACATGAAACTTTGCAATTCTATACTGGGAGTCAATGATTTTGTCCTTCAGAACGGCCTCTCTCTCAAGGAACTGCAGTCTACCAAGCTCAGCCTTGCCAGCGCCATGGCCAATTTAAAAAATAGTAAAGACGACTTCCTCAAAACGGTCATCATGGCGCCCTTCGACGGAGTGATTGTTAGCGTCAACGCTAAGGCCGACGATGTACTGAGTTCCCAGGACTTCGCCTCCAAGGACGATATCGAGATAGTCGATACCAGCCAGATAGCATTTAAAGGAACCGTCGACGAGATCGACATTACCAAAATAAAAACCGGACAGAAGGCAACCATCTCAGTCGATGCCGTAACCGACCGGACGTTTACAGGGACGGTAACCTTCATCTCCCCGTATGGCACCGCTTCAAGTAACATAGTGAAATTCAATATTACCATTAAGCTCGACCCGACAGATGTCGCCCTGAAAGGAGGCCTGACCGCTACGGCAGATATAAATGTTACCGCCGTCGAAGACGCGGTTCTCGCACCGGTGTCCACCGTAACCACCAACTCCGACGGTACCTACTCAGTGAATCTGCTGGACCCTTCAACGAACAAAACGGTTAAAACGAAGATCACCGTTGGCGGACAGAACCAGGAATATTACGAGGTGCTCAGCGGCCTTAAAGATGGCGACAAGGTCGTCATCGAGCAAACCGTAACCGGCGCACCTGTTACGACGGAAATGGGCGGGATGGGCGGAGGGACTCCTCCGTCGGGTGGAGGGTCTTCAGGCGGCAGCCCGCCATCAGGCGGCGGACCCGGGGGCGGATAATATTGGCGGAATATTATGGATATGAATGATATGAAAGTAAAAATTGTAAATATTTCGTTGATAGCATTGGCGCTGATATCACTTCTGACCTCCTGCAGCAGCAAATCTACGGCATCACAGAAGTACGAAACTGTGAAGCGCGGCGATATTAACCTGACCATATCGACCGATGGGAACCTCGAGATGCCCATGGAATATGACCTGAAATTCGGCACAGCAGGACAGGTGCAACAAGTGCTGGTAAGCGAAGGTGATTTCGTCAAGCGCGGCGCCCTGCTGGCCATGCTGGACCCGTCATCACAGATAAACAGTGTAAAGCAGGCGCTTTTTTCCATTCAGAGCGCACAGAGCAACTTGAGCGCCACCTGCGGGACCGACCACCTTCCCCTGTATTATGCCGACATGAGCATAGCCCGAATGGCGCAGGAAGCCGAGACCGATATAGGGACGGCTAACTCCTATTTTAAAGAAGCGGACTACAAGGACGCCGGCTACTGGCTGATTATGACCTATTTCGATATCGCAGTGTGCGAGGACCTGATTAAGACCAGGCCCGATGCCTCCGAATTAGCGGGCGCCAAAGACAATTCGATTTACTCACCCGACCCGGATGCCGGAAGCAGCGCTCCCCTGGCTCCTCAGTACCAACAGGTCGTTGATTACCTGGAGCAATACATGCAGAAGCTGCTGGACGTCAGCGCCGATTTTAAAACCGGTGACTATGATCGTCTTTCCACCGAGATGGATTCGGTAGCCAAGGAAGTGCTGACCGCCTCTTCGCAGGCTAAAAGCGCCATGGAAGTACACAGCAGGGCAACTTACGAGTACGCCGATACCACCTCCAGCCTATCATTTCTTCAATCCTCTCTGCGGTCGATACAGGACCTTCAAACTTATCTGGCCGGTGAAAATTGCTCCGCCGTCGAGACCGCCAAGCAGCTATATACCAGCTCACTGAACCTTCAGGTAGCCAAAGATGTGCTGTTGACTCAGACTCGCATATACGAAGGACAGAGCTACAAGGATGATGAAACATATAACCTCAGCCTGCAGGCCGCAGAGATCGGGCTGTACCAGGCCAAGCTGGACATTATGAATACCGCAATCATAGCCCCGGCCGACGGCGCTATCGTGGAGGTTGACCTGAAGGTATCCAACGTTACCTCTTCACAGAATTACTCTTCCTCCACGGCCATAGTGCTGATAGACACCAGCGACGTCAGGTTCACCGGGAATGTGGACGAAGTAGATATCATGCAGGTGAAAGCGGGGCAAAAGGCCGACATCACGGTCGATGCTATATCCGATAAGACACTTACCGGTACAGTGCAGTTCATCTCTCCCTACGGGACTGAAAGCAGCAATATCGTCAAGTTCAATGTGCTGATAGAGCTCGATCCTACTGATGTCAGCTTGAAGGGAGGGTTGAGCGCCACGGCCACTATTACTACAGCCAGCGCAAAAAACGCCCTTCTGGTTCCTTTAACCCTGGTAACCAAAACTAACACCGGACCTATCGTCATGGTACTGAATGAAAAGACAGGTCTGGCCGAGGTCAGGTCAATCACCCTGGGCGTTCAGAACACCGAAGATGCAGAGGTCCTGTCGGGACTGGAAGAAGGCGATAAGATAACCGCCTACACACAGACAGCTTCGACTTCGACCACATCCAGCACGTCAAATAGCAGCCAACGCCGTGGTCCCGGGCTCATCCCCGGCCTTTAAAGGTCGGCACAGCATGTTAACGAATTTTGGTTCGGTTTAAAGAAGATGATTGAACTACAAAACATAACCAAGGCCTACACAATAGGCGAGGTAACAGTCAAAGCGCTTGACAACGTTTCGTTCTCCTGCCAGAAAGGCGAATTCGTCTCCATCATGGGGCATTCCGGTTCGGGTAAATCGACCATGATGAATATACTCGGCTGCCTTGACCGTCCGACTTCGGGCTCCTACATCATCGACGGTCAGGACGTGGCCAAACTTAACGACGATCAGCTTGCGGAGATGCGCAATTTGAAGCTGGGCTTCGTCTTCCAGTCATATAACCTGCTGCCTAAATTGACCGCCGTGGACAATGTGGAATTACCTCTTTGGTACTCTCGCAAGAAACATAAACCTCAATTGTGTGTAGACGCGCTGGAATCGGTTGGGATCGGCAAGAGGGCCTATCACCGCCCCAGCGAGATGTCGGGCGGTGAGCAGCAGCGCGTGGCCATTGCCCGCGCCCTCATCAATGACCCCCTGGTTATACTGGCTGATGAGCCGACAGGCAATCTGGACACGGCCATGAGCCATACCATCATGACCCTGCTTACCGAACAGTGCAAGAAGGGTATAACCGTTATAGTAGTGACCCATGAAGAGGATATAGCAACTTATACTGAGAGGACCATTTATCTAAGGGACGGTAAAATCATCGAGGAGAAACGACGATGAGCCTTTGGCAAACTATGAAAACCGCAGCAACCTCCATATTCGCGAACAAAATGCGTTCGTCGCTAACTATGCTGGGCATCGTAATCGGCGTCTGCGCTGTCGTCCTGCTGGTCGCTATAGGGCAAGGGTTTTCGACCAGTATGACCACGACTTTCAATAATATGGGCGCCAGCGCCCTCTATGTATCCAGCTCCAGGGCCAAGACGGTTACGGTCATGCGCCCCCTGACCATGGACGACGCCACAGCGCTGGAAAATAAGAGCCTTTGCCCCTCTATCAGCGTTGTATCTCCCTCCATACAGAGCAACGTGACAGTGCAGTATGGCAACAATTCGGCTACCGTGCAGGCCAGCGGCATCACCCCCGTGATAACTCAAATCAAAAGTTATCTGATAGACCAAGGCCGCTTTATAACCGACCAGGACGGCACTAACAAGTTGAGCGTAATAGTGCTTGGATACCAGACGGCTCAGGACCTGTTCGGCACCGAATCGCCCATCGATAAATACGTGCGCGTGGCCGGCAGCAAATTCAAAGTGATAGGCACCCTGAAAGAATCGGGGGGCATGGGTGGTGACAGCTATATTCTGATGCCTCTGGCTACCATGCAGGCCAGGATAACCGGAGGGACCGACCTCCAGCAGATCGCCGTCAAAGCCTCCACCGACAAGCTCGTGGACACGGCCATTACCGAGATAACCGCTCTACTAAGGGCCCGCCACTACATAACCAACGGGGCCAGCGATGATTTCCAGATCACCGATATGCGCGAGACTTTGCAAAGCATGCAGTCGACTCTGTCGACGTTCTCCCTGGTCATGGGCGCCGTCGGCGGCATCTCACTGGTGGTCGGCGGCATCGGCATTATGAATATCATGCTTGTCTCGGTGACAGAACGTACACGCGAGATCGGTATACGCAAAGCCATCGGCGCCAAGCGCCGAGATATACTGTTGCAGTTCTTGATCGAAGCGGGAGCACTTAGCCTCACCGGCGGGCTGATAGGCCTGCTCTTTGCTATAGGGGGCGCCTCCCTGATGGGCCATATGACGCTGGGAAGCCTGAGCCTTAAGCCCGAGATTTCGGGTACTACCGTACTTGTTGCCGTGGGCGTATCCGTAGCTGTCGGGCTGCTATCAGGCACTTACCCCGCCTTCAACGCTGCCCGCCTGGATCCTATTGAATCGCTCAGGCACGAATAACGCTCTCATCTTAATAATTTCCTAACAATCCGGTGATAGTCTGATTATAGGACGCCTCCTTCTCAATTCTGAAGGTGCTTACTTGCCCAGGTAAGCACCTTCCCCCTAATCCGGTTAATCCGGCATCTCAAAATTGTTTTCTACCTGCGCCGAGACATATGAAAGCTATGCTTGACCGGCAATTTTCGAGGGACATTGCCCGCAGCCAAATAATTGCTATAATGTTAGCGTTTGCGAAGACGGACTGCCGGATTAGCCGCCAGCGGCTTTTTCAATGCCGTGATAAAAATTCTTAATATTTGTCTTTTCATGCAACAAAGTCTTAATATTCAACGTTAAAAAGAAGAAACCTTAAAATATGCTTAACTTTCTTAAAACTTCTCTCGCCATCCTGATCTCGTTGATATCGGTCCTTTCCATTATTAGCTGCTCCGCCGCCAAGCAGTCTACCGCTGCCGCCAAAAGCCGCACTGTTACAGTGACACGCGGCGACCTCGCCATCAACGTCAGCGTAGACGGCAACCTGAATATGCCCAATGAGTACGATCTGCGCTTCGGCGCACCCGGCCAGGTAAGGGATATCTATGTTCAGGACGGCGATACCGTAAAGGCGGGCGAGATACTGGCAACGCTGGATGACAAGACCGAGCGCCAGGGCCTCGAGACCGCCAGCAACAACCTGCAGCAGACCCTGAGCAGCCTCTACGAGACCATTCCGCTCACGCCGCAGGTCTCGGGATATGTTTATGCTCCCATTACTAATGGAGCATTGCCAGGCAATTCTCCTTATATCCTGCAGCCACCTGAATACTATCCTTTTCCCAATACTTCTGGAGGCAGCTACGCTCTTCAGCCGCCTTCATCCGTAAATAGTCGGTATGCCCCACCTCCTATATATGTTGATGGTAGTGGCAACGTTGTAAGCGGCTATAATTTGGAATCAGATCCCACGCTCACTCAAACACAGGCCGCCGTGCCAACGACTCCCAACCCACCCACCTATTTTGCCTATCAGAGCGCGGCGCAGGCTTTAAGCTGGGCACAAAACGAGATATACAGCTCCTATATTTTCGCCGGCGCCGACAACATAACCGTAGCCAATTCCCAGCTCAATATGGCAGGCGCCGACCTGGAGTCGTGCGCACAGATATTACAGGATGCGGTGAATAACACTCAGTCCGGCATGGGCAACACGGCGCAATTCCTCAGCGATAACAACACCTGGTCCTTCCTGCTGCAGAACCCACAGAACGGGGCGACTTCCAACATACTGGACGTGCGCAGGACGATCGATTTGCTCAGGCAGAGGGAGGCCGATATCCAGCAAATACAGAGCTCCATCTCCGACAATAACACGGCAGCGGCCGTCCCCCTTTTCCAGGACCTTTTCAACAATTTTCAGTCTACTTCCTCTGCGGTTTACAGCGATGTCAATTTCATCAAGGTCTACTATACCTATCCCTTCCCCTACCAGGATATAAGCCACTATTTTTACGGCAAGGCGCAGGATAGCCTGACGAACGTTCTTAATACCGCACAGACGGGTCAATTCAATACGATACCATTCTATGAAAACCTGACTATGGCCCGGCATTATATCCAGCTCACCAACTCTTTCCTGGGCAGCAACGAGATAGACCTGCAGCACGGCCTGAGCCAGCCTAACGAGCAGAACTTCAAGGTGAACCTCTCCAAGAGCGCGGTTTCGCTCGAAAATGCCAACATAGCTCTGCTCAACAGCATCATCATCGCCCCGGTCGACGGCATCGTCGTTAACGTGGGCATCAAGGCCAACGATGTGCTGTCCAACCAGGACTACTCGTCCAGGACGGCGGTAATGCTGGTCGATACCAGCGATATCGAGTTCAAGGGACTCGTGGACGAGATCGATATCACCAAGGTCAAGACAGGGCAGAAGGTCAATATATCGGTCGACGCCGTGCCTAACAGGACCTTCACAGGCGTCGTCAGCTTTATTTCACCCTACGGCACCACCCAGGGCAACGTGGTGAAATACAATGTTACCGTCCTGCTCGATCCAACCGATGTTGCGCTCAAAGGCGGGCTCTCCGCCACAGCAGATATAGTTGTAGATTCATTGAAGAATGTGCTGCTCGTGCCGATCAGCACCGTTATCACCACGTCCTCAGGCTCAAGCGTCATGTGGGTCAACCCCAAGACCGGCGTAGCCGAAGAGAGGAAGGTCACAGTCGGCCAACAAAACCTGCAGTATGCCCAGATAACCTCGGGCCTCAGCGAAGGGGATCAACTCTCGACCACCGTCAAGACCAGCAGTGCAGTCGTAACCGGCTTCCCCAGCCCGGGCCAGCAGAGCACTCAGCAGTCGAGCAGTGGAGGCGGGGGAGGCCGCTAACCACTATATGGAAAATATGATATGAAGATAAAAATAATCGGCATCGTTCTCGCATGCATGGCCCTGGCCACCATGTTTTTCACAGGCTGCACTAAAAGCTCCGAGAATACCACGAGCACAACTTATGAGATAAAGAAGGGCAATTTCCAGATAATCGTTTCGTCGGACGGCAATCTTAACACGCCCAACACCTATAACCTGGCCTTCGGCACCAACGGCATCATTAAGCAAATACTGGTCAACGAGGGCGACGTGGTGCACCAGGGCGCCATGCTGGCTTTCCTGGATGATACAAGTGAGATTAATTCCGTCGAGACGGCCTTGTATAACCTGCAAAACACTATTAATACACAGAATGCGCCCAGCGGCACCGTCAACTGCAACGTGGTGGTGCCTTATAGCTACCCCGATATGAGCGCTCAGATCATCTTCGAGGAAGCGCAGAAGGACATGGACAGTTGCCTTGCTTACTATGATGAGGCCGACTACAAGGACGCTGGCTACCAGCTCGCTCAGACCTATTTCGATGTAGACGTCTGCGCCGACTTGATAAACTCCCGTATAAACAGCCAGCAGTATGCAGGAATGCTGACCACCTCACCTTATTTCGGAGATAATAATCTGGCGCCCACGGTAAACACCGCTGCCAACGACAAGATGGTCTTCGATTACCTGAAACAATATCAAAATCGCCTGTTGAACGTGTCTGCGCTCTTCATGCACGGTAACTATGACCAATTGAACACCGAGCTTCCTGCCGCACGGCAGGAGATGTTGACCGGCTACGATTTAGTCAAGAGCACAGTATATCTGCACGACAAGGCTGCTTTCACCTACACCGATACGCCGACCAGCCGCGACTTCCTGCTGCTGGCGCAGCGCCGGCTGGAAGAGATGGACAAATACGTGGCCGATAACGGCACCGACCCTGTGGAGATAACCAAGAAGCTGTTCATCGCCCGGCAGAGCCTGTCGGTCGGCAGTGACATGCTGGATAACCAGAAGCTGTTTTTTAGCTGGGACGGCTTTAACTGGAAGACATTGCAGACCTATAACCTTCAGTTGCAGGCCAACGAGATCGCACTGCAACAGACCAAGCAGCAAATAATGAATACGGTCATCCTGGCGCCTGCCAACGGCGTCATAACCTCCGTCAACCTGAAGATAGACGCAGTACTTTCGGCCATAGACTTCTCATCCCGGCCGGCCCTGCAACTCGTAGATACCAGCGATATTGAGTTCGACGGCCTGATCGATGAGATAGATATTATGAAAGTCCAGAAAGGCCAGAAGGCCAATATCACGGTGGATGCCGTTCCCGGCAAGACTTTTGTGGGCACGATTACGTTTATCTCGCCTTACAGCGACACCTCATCCACAACGGTAGTTAAATTCGATGTGAAAATCCTGCTTGACGCGCCCGCTCCCGAACTCAAGGGAGGCATGAGCGCCACCGCTGATATCCTCTATTACAGCAATCCCTCTGCGCTGCTGCTGCCCGTGCCGGCCATTTCCTATAATAACACCCAGCCCTACGTGGCTCTGGTAGACAATACAACCGGAAAACCTGTTTACAGGGAGGTCAATCTGGGACAGGAGAATTTCCAGTATGCCGAAGTGCTTTCCGGCCTGCAGGTGGGCGACAAGGTGCTGCCGGCCAGCGCCAATGCGGTTACACCTCCCAACCCCAACAGGCCGGCAGGCGGCCTGGGCGTGCCAGGCCTGGGAGGAGGCATTCGAGTCCCGGGCGGCGGTGGCGGCCGGGGTGGAGGCGGAGGCGGCGGTAGATAGCGCCTGACATATTTAGAAAAATAAATCGGATGAACTAAAATATATTAGCTATGAATATGATTGAACTTCAACACCTTAGTAAGATATACGACCTGGGTGAAGTCAAGGTCACGGGACTTGATGACATTAACTTCAACATCGAGGCCGGCGAGATGGTTTCCATCATGGGAGCCTCAGGCTCCGGCAAATCCACCATGATGAATATCCTGGGCTGCCTGGACAGGCCGACCTCCGGGATATACCTGCTGGATGGCCAGGATGTGGCCAAGCTATCGGACGATCAGCTTGCCAAGATCAGGAACAAGAAGCTGGGCTTCGTCTTCCAGTCCTATAACCTGCTGCCCAAGTCCACAGCCCTGGCCAATGTCGAGCTGCCGCTGATCTATTCGGGCCAGGACCACAGGCATGAGCGCGCCAAAAAGGCCCTGGAAGCGGTGGGCGTAACCCACAGGGCACATCACCTCCCTCCCGAGATGTCCGGCGGCGAGAAGCAGCGCGTGGCCATAGCACGCGCATTGATAAATAATCCGGTGGTCATCCTGGCCGATGAGCCGACGGGCAACCTGGATACAACCACCAGCCACAGCATCATGACCCTTTTTACCGACCTTAATAAAAAGGGCATTACTGTGATAGTGGTAACACACGAGGAAGACATAGCGGCCTATACCCAGAGGACCATCCATGTGAGGGATGGCAAGATCATAGAGGACAAGAAAAGGTGAGCGTCTGGGAAAGCATTAAAACGGCCGCACAGTCCATCTTTGCCAACAAGATGCGCTCGGCGCTGACTATGCTTGGCATAGTTATCGGCGTCTGTGCGGTCGTGCTGCTGGTATCCCTGGGACAGGGTTTCCAGACCAGCATAACCAACACCTTCAACAGTATGGGAGCCAACGCTCTTTACGTATCGAGCTCTCCGGACAAGACATTGACCAGCGTCCGCCCCCTCACCCTGGACGATGTCAATGCGCTGACGGACAAAGCTCTGGCCCCAGCCATAGCCATCGTATCCCCCACACTCAACAAAAATGTCACCGTGCAGTACGGGAATAACAATGTGAATGTGCCCGCTACCGGCATTTATCCCGTTATAACCCAGATAAAGAGTTATACACAGGACCAGGGGCGGTTCATCAACGACCAGGATGTGGCCAACAGGGACAACGTAGTCGTACTGGGCTGGCAGACCGAGCAGGACCTGTTCGCAGGCCAGAATGCAGTAGGACAGAGCGTGCGCGTCTCCGGCCAGAAATACCAGGTAATCGGTACCATTCAGAAGCTGGGCGGCTTTTCGGGAGACGGCTACATCCTTATGCCGTTGAGCACCATGCAATCCAAGCTGGTGGGCGGCACCAATGTTCAGAGTATCGCCGTACTGGCTACCAGCCCCGACCAGGTGGATAATGCCATCGACGAAGTAACCTCCATCCTGAACGCCCGGCATTATATCAGGCCGGGCGCATCTTCCGATTTCACCATAAGAGACATGCGCCAGACACTTCAAAGCATGATGTCCACACTGGCGGGTTTCTCGCTCTTCATGGGCGCCGTCGGCGCCATATCACTGGTAGTGGGCGGCATCGGCATCATGAATATCATGCTGGTTTCGGTGACCGAGCGCACACGCGAGATCGGCATACGCAAGGCTATCGGCGCCAAGCGCCGCGATATTTTGTTGCAGTTCCTGATTGAGGCGTCAGCCTTGAGCCTGGCCGGCGGACTGATAGGCCTGGCTCTGGCCGTAGTCGGAGCGTCGGCCATGGGCCACGTTACGCTGGGTCAGGCCAGCTTTGTTCCTCAGATATCCGCAGGCATCGTTATCATAGCCCTGGGCGTTTCGATCGGCACCGGACTGCTTTCGGGCACCTACCCCGCCTTCCGCGCCGCACAGCTCGACCCCATAGAGTCGTTGAGACACGAGTAAAAGTTAAATTAAGCTCCAAGCTCCAAGCTCCAAACAATACCAAATTATAAATAATTTTGAATTTTGGGAATTGGAATTTGTTTGGAATTTGGCTTTTGGAATTTCGCCGAAAGGGTTCAGGGTTTTGCGGTTTGATTCAGCGTCTTCAGGTCCGCGTTGGCCTTCTGAATGAGTGCATCATCGCTTGACAGCTTGAGCACTGTCTGTAAATCGGAGATTGCCAGATCGTTCTTCTTCAGGCCGCGGTAAGCCAGGCTGCGGTTGTAGTAAAAAGAGGCCTGTGTAGCATCGATCTTAATAGCCGTGTTGGCGTCGGCCAGCGACTGGTCGTATTTCTGGTTCTTATAGTAAGAGTAAGCCCGCTCGCTATAGGCCGGGGAATAGTTGATCATCAGTGAGATCGATTTGTTGAGGTCGAGTATGGCCATGCTGAACTGCCACTGGTCGTTATAGAAACGCCCCCGTTCATAATAAGCCTTGTAATAAGACGGCGCTGTTTGAACGGCGCTGAAAAGGTCGGTAAGGGCATAGGGGTTCAACCGCCTGGCCCAGTAGAACCAGGCGCGGGCTATATAGACATCGGCTAGTTTTTCTTTATTTTCCTCAGTGGGCGAAGCAGCCATAGCGGCGCGCCCAATGGTTATAGCCTGGTCGTAAGTTTCCGAATTCAAAACCGAAGAGTAATTACCGGCGGTCTGGTTGGGCTGCGTTGTAGCACTGGCCGTGGAATCCTGACCCTGGGTAGAGTTGGAAGTAGACGGGCCCGGCGAGGCCTGCCCGGCAGTGCTCGCCGGCTGTCCGGGAATGGCGGAACAGGCCACCAGCGAACATGCAACTACTAAAAGAGCGGTTGAACAGATTATCGATCCGGTAATTATTTAATTTCATCTCTTTTTCCGCAACGGCAGGGCCGAGGGACCTTTTATAGGTTATGCTTAATCAGCACTATATTATATGTTTAAACCGTCATTTAGTTAAAATGTTTCACACCGTCCGCCATCGTGCCCCTCTTATAAAATATATTTTACGCTTGACTCCTTCACTATTTCTTGATAAATTTGGTGCTAATTGAATATCCACTAGGGGAGCTGGAAAGCTGAGAGCCCCGATGCAATCGGGGCGACCCTTATAACCTGATCTCGGTAATGCGAGCGTAGGGAAGTTACGAACCAGAAGTTTTTCCAGCTTCTGGTTATTTTTTTACGGAATATAGAGGGAGGAAATTAGCATGACTGAGATGCCTGAAATCGGAAAAATATCGCCTGATGTTTTCGAGAAGATGATCCTGCCCTTCCTGGGCGCTGAGGACAAAAGCGTCCTGGTAGGGCCGCAGAACGGGGTGGATGTCGGGATAATCGAGATCGGCGGCAAAGCCGTATCCTTCACCACCGACCCGGTTTTTATAGTGCCGGAATACGGCTGGGAGCGGGCGGCCTGGTTCGCCATCCATATCATCGCCTCGGATTCGGCCACCAGCGGGCTGCAGCCCCGCTATCTCTCCATAGACCTTAACTTGCCGATGGAAATGACCGGAGCGCAACTGGAGACGGTCTGGCAGACCATGCATAAAGAGTGCCGAAAACTGGGCATCGCTGTAATTACCGGCCACACGGGCAGATATGAAAACTGCCATTACCCCATGGTGGGGGGAGCGACCATGGTCGGCATGGGTGAGATCGACTGCTATGTTACGCCCCGGCTTGCTCGCCCCGGCGATAAGATCATCATCACCAAGGGGCCGGCCATCGAGGCTTCGGGCATATTCGCCACCATGTTCCCCCAACTCCTCGAAAAAGAATTCGGCGCGACGTTCAGCCGGAAAGCTCAGGAAATCTTCTTTAAGATGTCCGTGGTGGAAGATGCCATGACAGCCGTCGGTGTGGGCGTCCGGGATAACGGCGTGACCGCCATGCACGATGCCACCGAGTGCGGCATCTGGGGCGGACTTTTCGAGATTGCGCAGGCGGCGGGATTGGGCGTTACTGTAGAGAAAGAAAATATCGTCGTGGAAGATTGCGTCAAAGAGATATGCGCTTATTTCGGCATCGACCCTTATGCTTCGATCAGCGAAGGCACACTGATCATCGCCTGCCGCCCTCATAAAGCGCAGGATATTGTAAAGGCCCTGAAGCAAAAGAATATCAAAGCTTCAATCGCAGGCGAATTAACCGAACCTTCTAACGGGATGATACTGATTAGAGAGGGCAAACCCGGTCAACTGGCGCATCCTGTGGTAGACCCTTTCTGGCGCGCTTTCTACGACGCACTGACCAGGGGAAATTGACATATGTTCGCATATGCACTAAGGCTCAAACCGCCGCCGGAAACCGTCCCCAAAATTCCATCGTAGCTTCAATATGAAAAAATTTTTAAAATTTTTACCAAAAATACTTGACATGCTTTTTTATTAATGCTATAAAAAACGAAAGAATAAAAAAATACGATTGCACTAAATAGGAAAAAATTTAAGCGTTTAAGGAGGCACAGCCCAAGGTGGCGCAAACGACTTCGACAAAACAAAAGGACTTATTTGATCTCTCTGCAGAAGAGGAACCTCCAGGCCATCCTGCAATTGAAGTAGAAGAGCCTCCAAGCTTGCGCCTGCTGAAGAACAGGCAAAGGTTTTTCAGCAGTGTAAAAGACGAACAGTGGAACGACTGGAAATGGCAGTTCCGCAACCGCATAACCAGTGTTGAACAACTCTGTAAATTAACACCTCTATCCATACGCGACCAGATCAACATGAGCCTGGTCACCGAAAAATTCCCCATTTCGATTACCCCTTATTATTTCTGTTTGATCAACCATGATGACCCCTGCGACCCCATCCGCAGGCAAGCCATGCCGGACTTCAATGAGATTGCTCTGGCTGGCATCTTATCCGAAGACCCGCTGGAGGAAGAAAGGGATTCAGTCTTGCCCGGCATGGTTCACCGCTATCCCGACCGCGTCCTCATGGTCGTAACCGACATCTGCCCCATGTTCTGCCGTCACTGCACGCGCAAACGCGAGTGGCGGCATGGCCGCTGGGTCAGGCCTCCCGAGCAGATCGACCGCATGATGGACTATATCCGAAGCAACCCGGCGATCAGGGATGTGATCATATCAGGCGGAGACCCGCTGACGCTGTCCACCAAACATCTGGAGAATATCCTGCGCAAAATACGTGAGATAAGCCACGTAGATATCATCCGCATCGGAAGCCGCGTTCCCGTTGTAATGCCTCAGCGTGTAGATGAAGAGCTCTGCGAAATGCTTGCCAGGTACGGCGCCGTCTGGCTGAACACGCACTTTAACCATGCGCACGAGCTGACCGACGAAGCGCTGGCCGCCTGCGACCGTATATTGCGCCGCGGCATCCCGGTCAATAACCAGTCGGTGCTGCTGGCGGGTATAAACGATTCCGTGGAAACACAGCTTGACCTGTGCCACGGCCTGCTTAAAGCCAGGATCAGGCCGTATTACCTCTTCCAGGCGGATGAGGTGGAGGGCACCGAACATTTGCGCACCACGGTAGAAAAAGGGATAAAGATCATCGAAGGCATGCGGGGCCACACCTCCGGACTGGCTGTGCCGACCTATGTGGTCGACCTTCCGGGAGGCGGGGGCAAGGTCCCCTTGCAGTCCAACTACCTGTTATCAAGCAGCGAAGGCCAGCTTACTTTCAGGAACTATCTGGGCAAAATCTACAATTATCATAATCCCAAATCTTCGGCATCCTCCGGCGGGCGCAACGGACGCCGCAAGGTCAATGACCTACAGATGGCGCTGCCGGACCTGGTAGCGGCGTAAAGGACATCATGAGAATCGGCCTGGCCTATGACTTGAAAGATGACATTGAAACAGGCCGGGAAACCACTTCAGACGCCCTCGAAGAATATGATTCCCTGGAAGTTATAAACGCTATTGCGGGCGCTTTGCGCTCTCTGGGCCATTCCACCGTCCGGCTGGGCGGCGGGCGGAAATTCCTGGAAAATCTGCTTAAAACCAGGGTGGATTTCGTCTTCAACATCGCCGAAGGCAGAGGCTCCCTGCGCAGCCGCGAGTCCCAGGTTCCGGCTGTGCTGGAGATGCTGGGCATTCCTTACTCCGGCTCGGACCCCCAGACGTTGTCCATCACCCTCGATAAACCCCTTACAAAACAGCTCTTACAGGCCGCTGGCGTGCCGACGCCGCCTTTTCAGGTCATCTACTCCCTCCAGGATCTGAAAGCCCTGCCAGACAGAAAACTGCCCCTGCCCGCGTTTATTAAACCCGCTTGGGAGGGCTCCAGCAAAGGCATTCGTTTAACATCCAGGGCCGACACTGCAGCCAGGGTCAGGGCAATTACCCGGCGGCTGCTGAAAGATTATTGCCAGCCGGTCCTCATCGAAAAGTACATCGAAGGAGACGAGGTTACGGTTGGCATCGTGGGGAATTCACCGCCGTCCATCGTCGGCATCATGCGCGTCCTGCCTAAAAAGAAGTTCAAAACATTCATTTACTCGATTGAGGTAAAGCGTGACTGGCGCAACCTGGTCGAATATGAATGTCCGGCTAACCTCAACAAGCCGGTCATTAAACGCATTTCACAGGCCAGCCTGGCCGCCTACCGCTTGCTGGGCTGCCGTGATTTTTCCAGGATCGATTTTCGCGTGGCGAAGGATGGGACCCCTTACTTGCTGGAGTTAAATCCGCTGCCGGGACTCAACCCGTCATCAGGCGATCTTCCTATAATGTCGTATAAAATGGGATGGGTGTATAATAACCTCATCAAGGCCGTGTTTGAAGCTGCTCTGGCAAGATATACTTCATGCCATTAAAAGTAGCAATTATCTACAACGACCCGTTCGCAGACTCGCCCGATGAGAGCGGTGAGGGCGAAGCCATTGTAGGCGTGCTGGAAGAGGTGGTGGCGGTTAAAAAAGCGCTTATCGAACTGGGGCATGAAGTGCAGCAGTTAGCTCTCCGCAAGCCATTGGACACAGTTAAACAGACCATTCTAGAAATTAAGGCCGACGTCATATTCAACCTGTTCGAGGGATTCGATGATGATCCCAATACCGAGCCGCAGGTAGCCTATATGATGGAGGAAATGGGCATCCCCTTCACCGGCAATTCATCAGCCGTCCTCGCGCTTACACTGGATAAATTCAAAATGAAGAGAGTGCTGCAAAAGGCCAATGTGGCCTCACCGGCTGCCCAGGTGCTGACGCCGCATAATATCCTGACATTTGCTCTTAATTTCCCCTGTATCGTCAAGCCCAAAGATGAAGACGCCAGCCACGGGCTGACGCCGGCGAGCATAGTGAATAACCTTGAGCAGCTATTTGAACAGGTCAATCGCACAAGCAAAGACTTCCGCGGCCAGGCCCTGGTCGAGGAGTTCATCGACGGCAGGGAGTTCAACGCCTCCGTGCTGGGCAATCACGACCTTGAACTGGTCGAGATTTCCGAGATAACTTATTCACTGCCGCCCGAATTGCCCCGCATATTGACCTTCGAGTCAAAATGGTTTGAGGAAACTGAGTATTATAAGGGGACGGGGGTCACATGCCCGGCCCAGGTGAGCGGGAAATTGAGGGAAGATATAGTGAATGCAGTCCTGAATTCATGCCACGCCGCAGGCTGCCGCGGCTATGCCAGGGTTGACATGCGGCAGGATAAGGACGGTTCGATCAAGGTGCTGGAGGTTAACGCCAACCCCGATCTGACGCCCGAGCTGGGTATAGCGCGGCAGGCGGCATCGAGAGGCATGACATACAGCGACCTTATACAGAAAATCGTTGACCTTGCACTGGAGTAATCCATGCCCTTTAAAATCAGGCGTATAACAAGGTCGGACCAGCCCGCAATCATGGAGATACTGCGGAATACTCCGGCCTTCCTCCCGGAAGAAGTTGAAACGGCGGGCGAGCTTATCGAGTGTTATTTTGAAGACCCCTCCGGTTGCGGTTATCATTTTTTCGTGGCCGAGCACGAGGGTCAGGCAGCGGGATATATCTGCTACGGCCAGACGCCTCTCACCAAAGGGACCTGGGATTTCTACTGGCTGGCTACTGCTCCGGGCTTAAGGGGCCAGGGCATCGGCGGATCGCTTTTGAAGCTTGCGGAGCAGGACATCTGACAGATGGGCGGACGCTTAATCCTGATCGAGACCTCTTCCAACCCCAACTACGAAGCCGCCAGGAACCTGTACCACTCACACGGCTATATCGAGGTCAGCACCATCCCGGACTTTTACTCCCCCGGCGACAATAAGATCACCTTTTGGAAGGCGCTCTAGATTACATATATAATACTTTCAAACTGTTCTTCAGGAGTATTAACATGACACCGTTTAAAAGCCTGAAATTGTGGCATGCCCTCTCTTCATGCTTGCTCGTCCTGCTGCTCATAACCACCGCCTGTTCCCAGGCAATTCAGGTCCAAAAGCCATTAAAGGAGATAACCAGCGCGCCGCTTACCATAACCCTCCTGCACGTGGGCGATACGCATTCCTACGTTATACCGCACGATATCATGTTGAAAATCAACGGCGTTAATACACTGGCAACCGTGGGCGGCTGGACCACACTGATGGCGGCTGTGACGGATATCCGCTTCAGGGATAAGAACGTTCTGTTACTGCACTCGGGCGATATCATCGAGGGAACCATCTGGACCACCAAATTCGGCGGCCTGGCCGACTGCGACGCCATGAACACCCTGCAGTTCGATGCCATGGTATTGGGCAACCATGAGTTTTCCAAAGGCCCCGATGAAGCTGCCAACCTGGTAAACAGGATCAAGTTCCCGGTGCTGGCCGCCAACCTCGATGTATCCCGTGAACCTGCCCTGGCGGGTAAGATCAAACCATATACCATTGTCCAGTTTGAAGGGCAGAAAATAGGCATCATAGGGTTGATCACCCCGGACACCGAATTCATCGACTATCCGGGTAAAAACATAGTTTTTCTGCCGGTGGAAGACACCGCCCGCAAATATATATCCGAGCTTAACGACCAGGGGATTAATAAGATTATCGTCCTTTCTCACCTGGGCTACGATGCGGATGTCGACCTGGCCAAAGCCGTTCCGGGCATAGATGTAATAGTCGGCGGCCATACTCATACTTTTATGGGCGGGCCTGAATTTCAGCAGATCGGGCTCCAGCCCGAGATGCCTTACCCCACCGAATTGACAGGGCCGACCGGGGACAAGGTGCTCATCGTCCATGCCTGGGAATATAACCAGCTGTTGGGTGAGATTAAGCTTAACTTCGACGAGAAAGGGAAAATCGCAAGCTACAGCGCCTCGCCCTTCATCTATTCCACCAGCGGTTTTAAACTGGAGGATTCCAACGGCTGGAACCATCTATGCCCCTGTATGGCACAGTATGGAGATATCATGTCGGCCATAGCCAAAAACCCGGAGATCAAAATCTACTGGAACAGCCCTGACATGGATAAGGTGCTTCAACCTTACGTGAACGAGGTGGCAGCCGATATCAATGCAGTGGTGGGAACCGCCACAGACGACCTTATTCGAGGCCCGAATACCGGGCCCGGGCCCAATCGTAGCCGATGCTTTTCTTGCAAGCGCACAAAAGGTAAATCCTGACGTAAAGCTGGCTTTGTACGATACTTACGATGTGCGGGCCGATATCTTTAAGGGTGTTATCCTGGCCAATGACGCATACATGGTCTTGCCCCTGCGCCAGAACCTGGTCACCGTAACCCTCAAGGGCAGTACCCTGAAAACGCTGCTGGAAATGGGCATCGATTCCCATATTAAGATCAATATGCCCCCACCCTGTTTTGAAATCTCAGGCTTTAAAATGACAGTCGACATGACCCGCAAGAGCGGTGAGCGCATTACCAGCCTCCAGGTAAAGAATGCCGACGGCAGCTATTCCGACCTGGACAGCGGCGCCGACTATACTATGGTGACCACCGACTATCTGGCGGACAAGGCCATCGCGCCGCTGATTAATAAATTGAGCTGGCTCGGGCCGCTGTCGGATAGCGTCAAATCCTGGATCAGCAGCTATATGCAATATAAACCGCTTGGCATCAGGGATGTCGACTCGCTGATCGACTACATCAAAACTCAGAGAACCATCGGGAATGTAGCCGAGGAGAGGACGACCATAATCGAACCCCCCGGCAAATAGACGCCGGACTCGATTTACCCGGCAAACGCAGGCTGCGGCCTTGATTTCCAATGTAGCTTGCTCCGCGTTTTTTTCTGAATGTATCATAAAGGTAAGCAAACGTTGTGGGTGAAAGGAGGTGTAAGTATGGCTACCAAGATGAAAAAGGAGGGCAGCATGACCATCAGGACTAAAGAGGATGCCCAGAGAGTGCTAAAGCATGTGCCGGACGAAAAGCGTTTCTATTGCCATGACGGCAAAATTCTGAATAATCTCTATGAATTGAAGGCTGCCCTGGATACTATAGGAGCTGAAACCTATAGCCATCACGTGAACGAGCATAAAAATGACTTTGCCCGCTGGGTAAAGGAAGTTCTGGGTGACGACAAGCTGGCCAAAGATTTAGCAAAGGCGCTGGACCAGAAAGGGGCTGCCGTTCTCGTAGCAGAAAGGATAACCTGGCTGCAGGATAGAGCTTGACAAAAATAAACGTGAAGGGTTAAATATCGGTTAC